>OZ255840.1:2419573-3024467 GCA_965277795.1 Lapillicoccus sp. | reverse complement strand
CGCGGTGGTGTAGACCCCCGGCTGCTTCCAGAAGATCCGCTCCACGCCCCAGAAGCAGCCCATGGCGACGTAGATGGTCTCGGTGCCCTCGGGGAAGGGACCGTCGATCGGGGTGCCCAGCACGACGTGCGTCGGGTCCACCTGGTGGCCCACCTTGCGACCAGAGAGGGCATCCTCGCGGGACACCATGGTTGTCTTCCTGCCGAGTCCGAAAATCACTGTTCCATTGTCTCACCGCAGGAATGCGGCTGGTCTCCTGGGCGGTGACGACCGGCTTACGGGCGGACCGTTCGGCTGGGCCATGTCCGAACTGCCCACGGGTGAGAGGGGTCGAACCGGCACCGGCCACCCCGGTCGGCCCATCTCGCTCGGCGCCTGCGGGTGGCGCGGTCGGGTCGAGGGCCCCGGTAATCTGCACGGTGTGAGCTCCGACCCCGCCCGCCACGGCTTTGCCACCCGGGCCATCCACGCCGGCCAGGAACCGGACCCGGCCACTGGCGCCGTCGTCCCGCCGATCTACCAGGTCTCGACCTACAAGCAGGACGGCATCGGCGGCCTGCGCGGTGGGTACGAGTACTCGCGCTCGGCGAACCCCACCCGCTCGGCGCTCGAGGAGTGCCTGGCCGCGCTGGAGGGCGGGGGCCGTGGCTTTGCCTTCGCCAGCGGGCTGGCCGGGCAGGACACGGTCGTCCGTGCGTTGCTGCGGCCGGGCGACCACGCGGTGGTGCCGTCCGACGCATACGGGGGGACCTACCGGTACTTCAACCAGGTCGCCAAGGTCCAGGGCATCGAGCACACGATCGCGGCGCTGTCCGACGTCGACGCGGTCCGGGCCGCGATCCGGCCCGGTGTGACGAAGGTCGTGTGGGTCGAGACCCCGACCAACCCGATGCTCGGCATCGCGGACATCAGAGCGCTGGCCGAGGTGGCGCACACGGCCGGCGCCCTGCTCGTCGTCGACAACACCTTTGCCACCAGCTACCTGCAGCAGCCGCTGGCCCTCGGGGCCGACATCGTCACCCACTCGACCACCAAGTATGCCGGTGGGCACAGCGATGTCGTGGGTGGCGCGGTGGTCACCGCCCGCTCGATCTCGGTCGCAGGAATGGAAGACGCCGAGGAGCGGATCACGTTTCACCAGAACGCGATCGGCGGGGTTGCCGGTCCGTTCGACGCGTGGCTGGTGCTGCGCGGGTTGAAGACCCTGGCGGTGCGGATGGAGCAGCACTGCTCTAACGCCGAGACCGTCGTGGAGCATCTGGTGGGCCATCCCGCGGTCGAGAGGGTCTTCTATCCCGGCCTGCCTGAACACCCCGGGCACGACGTGGCCGCGAGGCAGATGCGCCGGTTCGGCGGCATGGTGTCGATCCTGGTCCGGGGCGGTGAACGCGCCGCGGTGGACGTCTGCGGCGCAACGAAGGTCTGGACCCTGGGCGAGTCGCTGGGCGGTGTCGAGTCGCTGATCGAGCACCCGGCGCGGATGACCCACGCGTCGGTCGCGGGCACCCCCTTGGAGGTGCCGCGCAACCTCGTCCGGCTCTCGGTGGGCATCGAGGACGTCCGCGACCTCGTGGACGACCTCGACGCGGCACTCTCAGCACCGTCAGCCCACGGTTGACGACCGGACGGGCGTGACCGTGTCGTCCGGGCCGACGCCAGGGTCGGTGCTGTGCGTCGACGTCGGCTCGACGTTCACCAAGGCCGCCCTCGTCGACCCCGGTGGAGCGGTGCGGACTGGCGCGACGCCGACGACCCTGACGACCGACGTACTGGACGGGGTGCACCTCCTGGCCCGACAGCTCGGTGCGGGTCCGCGGACTCGGACGCTGGCGTGCTCCAGCGCCGGTGGCGGCCTGCGGATCGCGGTCGTCGGGTACGAACGGCAGGTCACGGCGGAGGCCGGCCGTCGGGTCGCCCTCAGTGCGGGGGGCAAGGTGGTCCACGTCGCCTCCGGCGCGCTCGCCCCCGACGGCGTGGCCGTCTTGCGCGCCGCTCGTCCCGACATCGTCCTGCTGGTGGGAGGCACCGACGGTGGGAACTCGGAGGTGCTGCTGCACAACGCAGGGCGGTTGGCCAGGGCTCGAGTGGCGGTGCCCGTCGTCGTCGCCGGCAACCGGGAGGCCGGTCGTGCGGTCGCCGACGTCCTGCAGTCCACGAGACGGCGGTATGTGCTGACGGACAACGTGCTGCCAGCGATCGGGGAGGTGGCACCCGAGGGCGCCCGCGCCGCGATCCGTGCGGCCTTCCTGCGTCATGTCATCGGTGGCAAGGGGCTGTCCCGAGGACCGGCGTTCGCGGACCTCGTTCGCGCGCCGACACCCGACGCCGTCCTCGGCGGGGTCGAGGCGCTCGCGGCGGTGACTGGTGAGGACGTTCTCGTCGTGGACGTCGGCGGCGCGACCACCGATGTCTACTCGTTCGTTGCCGCCGAACCCGGCGCCGAGCGCTCCCGCACCGAGGTGGTCAGCTCGCTGCTCGCCTCGCGGACGGTCGAGGCCGACCTGGGCATGCGGTGGAACGCCGAGGGCGTGGTCGCGGCGGCCCGCAGGCAGGGGCTGACCACGAGCCCCGGATGTGCCTCGTATGCCGCGTCGCTCACCTCCCGCCCGGACCACCTGCCTGCGGACTCCGGCGAGCGAGACCTCGATCTCGAGATCGCCCGGCTCGCGGCCACGACGGCAGTGCGGCGGCACGGGCGCTCGCCAGGGCCGGGCCGGCCCCCGCGGGACCTCAGCAGGGTGGGACTGGTGCTGGGCTCCGGTGGGGTCCTGCGACACGCCGACCCGCGGCGGGCGAGCGACGTGATCGAGGCCGTCACCTCCGACCACGGCGGCGGGTGGCCGCTGCCGCGCGCGCCGCGGTCCGGCGTGGACGAGGCATACCTGCTGTTCGTCGTGGGGCTGTTGGCGCACGAGATGCCGGAGCTGGCTTCTCGGCTGGCTCGGCGCCTCGCTGACGTCGCGGCCGTGCGTGCTGGGTAGCCTTCGAGCATGGCCCCCCTGACGGCCCCGATGCGGGTGACGGTCGACGACATCCGCGCAGCCGAGAAGCTGCTCGACGGCATCGTGCGACCGACGCCGTTGGAGTACAGCCGGGCACTGTCCGAGCAGGTCGGCAGCGAGGTCTTCCTCAAGTGCGAGAACCTCCAACGGGCGGGGTCGTTCAAGATCCGGGGGGCCTACACCCGGATGGCGCGACTCTCCGAGCAGGAGAGGGCGCGTGGAGTGGTGGCTGCCAGCGCGGGCAACCACGCGCAGGGCGTGGCTCTCGCGGCCCAGCTGCTCGGCATCCGCTCGAAGGTGTACATGCCGCATGGCGCCCCGATGCCCAAGATCAGCGCGACCAAGGCGTATGGCGCGGAGATCGACTTCGTCGGCTCGACCGTGGACGACTGCCTGGTCGCGGCGAAGGCCTGGTCCGAGACCACCGGAGCGGTACTCATCCACCCGTTCGACCACCCGGACATCGTCGCCGGCCAGGGGACCTGCGGGCTGGAGATCCTCGATCAGTGCCCGGATGTCCGAACCGTGCTCGTCAGCACCGGGGGGGGCGGCCTGCTCGCCGGGATTGCCACGGCTGTCAAGGGAGTTCGCCCGGACGTGACGGTGGTCGGCGTGCAGGCCGAGGACGCCGCCGCCTATCCCGACTCCCTCAAGGCCGGGCACCCCGTGGCCTTGACGCGGATGGCGACAATGGCCGACGGCATCGCCGTCGGTCGACCCGGAGACGTCCCGTTCGCCCTGGTCTCGCAGCTGGTCGACTCGGTCGAGACGGTCAGCGAGGCGGCCCTGTCCCGCGCGCTGCTGTTCCTGCTCGAGCGAGCCAAGATGGTGGTCGAGCCGGCCGGCGCTGCCGCCGTGGCACATCTGCTCGAGCCGCAGTCGCGGCCACTCGAGGGACCGGTGGTCGCCGTGCTCTCGGGCGGAAACATCGACCCGCTCCTGCTCATGCGGATCATCCGGCACGGGATGAAGGCCGCAGGCCGCTACCTCAGCTTCTCGGTGCGGGTGGCCGACCGTCCAGGGACCCTAGCCCGCTTGATTGCCGACCTCGCTGCCTCCGATGCCAACGTCGTCGAGGTCCGGCACGCTCGTAGCGAGGCGACCCTGTCGATGGAGGAGGTGGAGATCGCGGTCGAGGTCGAGACCAAGGGTCCGGACCACCGTGAGGACGTCCTGCGCGCGTTGCGGTCCGACGGATACCAGGTCGTGTTCAAGTGACCTTTGCACGTGACCTGCACGCGACCTGCACGTGACCCGTACGGACTGACCCGGTCGCCGGCTCAGCCGGTGTAGGGGAGCGCCTTGAGCACGGTGGCCTTGACGGTTTTGCCCGCCGGCGTCTGGTAAGAGACGGTGTCCCCGGCCTTGTGACCGTTGATCGCCTTGCCGAGGGGGGACTGCTCGGAGAAGACCTCGAGGCCGGAGCTGTCCTTGATCTCGCGGTGCCCGAGCAGGAAGGTCTCCTCGTCGCCGAACATCTCGACGGTCACGAGCATCCCGGGCTCGACGATGCCGTCGTCCTTGGGCGTCTCGCCGACCTTGGAGTTCTCCAGGAGCTGGGTGAGCTGGCGGATGCGGGCCTCCATCTTGCCCTGCTCCTCCTTGGCCGCGTGGTAGCCGCCGTTCTCCTTGAGGTCACCCTCCTCGCGAGCCGCCTCGATCCGCTTGGCGATCTCGCTGCGGCCCTCGCCGGACAGATGAGCCAGCTCGGCCGTGAGGCGGTCGAAGGCCTCCTGGGTGAGGAAGCTCGCGGTCGGGGCGACAGCCTGGTCGGTCACGTCGTACTCCTTGGATTGCGGTGACGCCTAAGCAAAGGGTCTGGACCCGTGACGGTCCAGACCCAGGGTGCGCTCGCGGCGTGAAGGTTCCAGAGTACCAAACATCGGGGTCGGCGGGGCGTCGCCGGTTCAGGTTCGGACGCAGTCCTGGACGACGCCGGTGACCGCTCGGTTGGTCGTGCGCACGGTCAGCTGTTGGTGGACCGTCTGCTCGCCCTGAGGCGGGATGACGATGCTGGCCGTGCCCACCACGGTGAAGTGCCCGTCGATGGCCTGCACGGTGCAGGTCACCGGTTGCCCGGGCGGGCGGGTGACGTCGAAGGTCACCGCCACGCTCGCGTCGTCGAGGACGTGGTAGCTGACCGTCGTCGCGGTGATCCGGGCCGACTCGTTGCGCAGCGTCCACCAGCCGATCAGGACGGCCCCGACGACCCCGACCACCGCACCGGCGATCGTCCATCGACCGCGGTGGTCCGGGGTGGCTGCCGGAGCGGACAGCGGGCCAGACGGTGGGCCGGGCAGTTGGCCGGGCAGGGGGCCGGACAGTTGGCCGGGGAGGGGACCGGGGAGGGGACCGGGGAGGGGACCGGAGCGGGGTGCCGGGGTGGGTACCGGGGTGGTCGGGCCGTCGGACGTCGGTGACATGATGGTCAACGGTAGATCGATTCCCCACGATGGCAGGACAGGTATGCCGGTGCAGCCCCGAGGGCTACGACTGATGGCCGTGCACGCCCACCCCGACGACGAGTCGAGCAAGGGTGCGGCGACCATGGCGAAGTACGTCAGCGAGGGCGAGCGGGTGATGGTCGTCTCGTGCACGGGTGGCGAGCGTGGTGACATCCTCAACCCCCACCTCACGAACGACCCGCACATCCTGCGGGACATGCCGCAGGTCCGGCGCGACGAGATGGCGGCGGCGCGCGAGATCATCGGGTTCGAGCACACCTGGCTGGGTTTCGTCGATTCCGGTCTGCCCGAGGGCGACCCGCTGCCGCCGCTTCCCGCGGGGTGTTTCGCGCTCGAACCCCTCGACGTGACCACCGAGGCGCTGGTCCGGGTGATCCGCGACTTCAAGCCGCACGTCGTCACGACCTACGACGAGAACGGTGGCTACCCCCACCCCGACCACATCAACACCCACGTCGTCTCGATGTCCGCGGTGGCCGCGGCCGGGGACCCCGATGCATACCCGCACGCCGGTCTGCCCTGGCGACCGCTGAAGGTCTACTACAACGCCTCGATGAGCAGGGCGCGCCTCGAGAAGCTGCACCGGATGCTGCTCGAGCGCGGCCTGGAGAGCGGTTACGGCGAGTGGCTCGAGAAGTGGACCCGGCCCGACCGGGAGATCACCACGAGGATCCAGTGCTCGGAGTTCTTCGAGGTGCGCGACCGCGCACTGCTGGCGCACGCGACGCAGGTCGACCCGGACGGCAACTGGTTCAAGACCCCCCTCGACCTCCAGGTGGAGGCATGGCCGACCGAGGAATACGAGCTCGCGCTGTCCTACGTGCCGTTCGCCGAGGGTGAGGACGACCTGTTCGCAGGTCTCGGCACGCTCGCCGAGGCCGACGCGCTCGCCACCGGTCCCGGCCTCGAGCCGGAGCGCGACACCGTGGTGCCCGGTGAGACGGTCGCCGTCCCGGTGCCGACGCATACCCACGTCCCGGCCACAGTGTCGCCGCCCACCGTGTCGCCGCCCACCGTGTCGCCGGTGTCGCCCGCAGCCGTGTCGCCGGCAGCCGTGTCGCCGGCAGCCAGGGCGTCGCAGGACGAGTCCATCGACGAGGCCGAGGCGGAGCGGGCGGCGGGCTGATGGACACCCCCTCCACCTCCATCGGACCGGGTCTGGGCGCGTTCGTCGCCTTCTTCGGGGTAGCCGTCATCCTCTGGCTGCTCATGCGCAACATGAACGGGCGGATGCGCCGGATGGCCTACCGCGAGCAGAAGCGCGTCGCCGACATCGAGGCGAGCCGGACGCCGTCCGATGCCCCGGCCAGTTCCTCGGTCCAGTCCTCGATCAATTCCTCGGTCAAGTCCTCGATCGATGCCGCGGTGAAGTCCCCGGTCACGTCCTCGGTCACGTCCTCGGTCACGTCCACGGGCAAGCGCAAAGGCAAGCGCACGCGCGCCCCGCAGGGTCCGTCCCAGGTCGAGCCCGAGCTGCGCGGGCCGTCTGCCTCGACCGGCAGCCGACCAGGACAGGCGGTCGACGAACGCACGCCGCTAGCAGGTCAGGACGCGCCGGACGCCAGCACGCCGACCCCGTAGACCGCCAGCGACGCGGCAACGTAGTGCGCCACGAACGCGAGCACGGTGAACGCGTGGAAGATCTCGTGGAAGCCGAACCACCGCGGTGACGGGTTCGGGCGCTTCGTGCCGTAGACGACGGCGCCGAGGGTGTAGAGCAGGCCACCGACCGCGATGAGGGTGACGATCGCGGGTCCACCGCCGTGCAGCATCGGGCCGAAGTAGAAGACGGCCACCCACCCGAGGGCGACGTAGATCGGCGTGTAGAGCCAGCGGGGCGCCCCGACCCACAACGTGCGGAAGAGCACGCCCCCGACGGCTCCGCTCCAGACGATGATGAGGAGCGTGCGCGCCTGGTCCCATGGCAGCAGGGTCAGCGCGAACGGGGTGTACGACCCCGCGATGATGAGGAAGATGTTGGAGTGGTCGAGGCGCTTGAGGACGCCGTTGGCCCGAGCCGACCAGTTCCCGCGATGGTAGACCGCCGAGGTCCCGAACAGCAGTGCGGCGGTGACCGTGAAGACGATCGCGCCCACCTTGGGTCGTCCGTCCGGAGCCAGGATGCTGAGCACGAGGCCGGCGGCCAGGACCAGTGGGAACGTGCCGGCGTGCAGCCAGCCACGCAGTCGCGGCTTGACGGCAGCGACCAGCTCGCCGACGGCACCGTTCTGGTCGGTCACGGTGTCGGGTGTCGCGTTGTCAGCAGACGGGACGGGGGAGAAGCTGGCCATGGCTCCAGCGTAACTTACGCAACCGTAACTTACGGCATCGTAGGTTTGTGAGGTCGGCCACGAGTGCGGCAAGACGACCGCCCCCGACCGGCCGAAGACCCGCCCGGGCGCAACGGCGGGAGTACGGTGGGCCGGTGCCCCTGACCGACGTGCTCTATGGCGCATACGAGCGTCGGTTGGCGAGGCAGATCGCCCCCGAGGACGTGCCCCGCCACGTCGGAGTCATGCTCGACGGGAACCGCCGCTGGGCCCGGGCCAACGGGTTCGAGACCACGGACGGGCACCAGGCGGGCGCCGACAAGATCAAGGACCTGCTGTCCTGGTGCGAGCAGGCCGGGGTCGAGGTCGTCACCTTGTGGCTGCTCTCGACCGACAACCTCAGCCGCAGCCCCACGGAGATCGTCCCGCTGCTGAAGATCATCGAGACCGCTGTCGCCGACCTCGCCATCGAGGGCCGCTGGCGGCTGCACCCGATCGGCGCGCTCGACCTGCTGCCTTCTGAGACGGCGCAGAGCCTCAAGGCCTCGGCCGAGGCCACCCGCAACATCCAGGGTCTGCACGTCAACGTGGCGGTGGGTTATGGCGGCCGTCGCGAGATCGCGGACGCCGTGCGGTCCTTGATCCACGAGCATGCGGCCGCGGGTACGCCGGTAGACCGGATCGCCGACTCGGTCACCGTCGAGGAGATCGAGGCGCATCTGTACACCAAAGGGCAGCCCGACCCCGACCTGGTGATCCGAACCTCGGGGGAGCAGCGACTCGGGGGCTTTTTGCTGTGGCAGAGTGCCAAGTCCGAGTTCTACTTCTGTGAGGCGTACTGGCCGGACTTCCGGCACGTCGACTTCCTGCGGGCGCTGCGCGCCTACGCAAACCGGGAGCGCCGCTTCGGTCGCTGAGCCGGTTGTCGTCGCCGTGCAGCACCCGGAGCAGATGCGAGCAGACGAGCAGACCCGTGCAGACCCGTGCATACCCTGCGTTTCGAGCAGGTGATCTCTGCGGCCGCGAGCCGCGACACGCGCGGTGCCTGACCCGCGCACCCACGACGGAGACGTACCGTCGTCCTGACGCCGGGCACCCGTCCGACGTCCGGGAGGCCCGATCCATGGAGCGACTGGTTTGCTCCGGACGGAGGGCCGGACCCGGCCTCTGCGTCCCGGGGGCCTGGTCCCGGCACCTCGTCCGCGAGTAGGCACGGCGAGCAGCGCGTGCCCCAAGGAGTCCGAATTGGCATCCAGCCGTCGTTCCTCGAGCAGCACCCACCTCCTCCCCGGCAGCACGCACGCCCCTGACGACAGCCACGACGCACGAGGCGAAGGAGGCGCAGCAGGGCGGCGGCCGGCGCACAAGACCTTTGTGCTCGACACGTCGGTGCTGCTGTCCGACCCGCGCGCCATGATGCGGTTCAAGGAGCACGAGGTCGTCCTGCCGGTGGTCGTGGTCACCGAGCTCGAGGGCAAACGTCATCACCCCGAGCTGGGGTACTTCGCCCGCCAAGCCCTGCGCCTGCTCGACGACCTGAGGATCAGCGAGGGCCGACTCGACCGGCCCGTCGCAGTCGGGGACCAGGGCGGCACCTTGCGCGTCGAGCTGAACCACACCGACCCCACCGCACTGCCGGCCGGCTTCCGACTGGGAGACAACGACACTCGGATCCTGGCGGTCGCTGCAAACCTGTCGGCTGAGGGCTTCGACGTGACGGTCGTCAGCAAGGACCTGCCGATGCGGGTCAAGGCGTCGGCCGTCGGCCTGGACGCGCAGGAGTACCGCGCCGAGCTGGCCGTCGACTCCGGCTGGACCGGGATGAGCGAGCTGGACGTCACGGCGTCGGAGATGGACTCGCTCTTCGAGCACGGGCGGCTGGACCATCCGGCCGCCGCGGAGCTGCCCTGCCACACCGGACTGGTGCTGCTGTCGCCCCGCGGAAGTGGGCTCGGACGGGTCGGGGCGGACAAGCAGGTCCGCCTCGTGCGCGGTGACCGGGACGCGTTCGGGCTGCACGGGCGCAGCGCCGAGCAGCGCATCGCCCTCGACCTGCTGCTCGACCCCGACGTGGGCATCGTCAGCCTCGGGGGGCGGGCGGGCACCGGCAAGTCCGCGCTCGCGCTGTGCGCCGGGTTGGAGGCGGTGATGGAACGACGTCAGCACCGCAAGGTCGTGGTGTTCCGACCGCTGTATGCCGTCGGCGGCCAGGACCTGGGCTACCTGCCGGGCAGCGAGCAGGAGAAGATGGGCCCCTGGGGTCAGGCGGTCTTCGACACGCTCGGCGCGCTCGTCTCGACCGAGGTCGTCGAGGAGATCATGGACCGCGGCATGCTCGAGGTGCTGCCCCTCACCCACATCCGCGGGCGCTCGCTGCACGACGCGTTTGTCATTGTCGACGAGGCTCAGTCGCTGGAGCGCAACGTGCTGCTCACCGTGCTGTCCCGCATCGGTCAGAACTCCAAGGTGGTCATGACCCACGACGTCGCCCAGCGCGACAACCTGCGAGTCGGACGACACGACGGGGTCGCGGCGGTGATCGAGGCGATGAAGGGGCACCCGCTCTTTGCCCACGTCACCTTGACGCGCAGCGAGCGCAGCCCGATCGCCGCCCTGGTCACCGACCTGTTGGAGGGGCTGGAGGTCTGAGGAGGGGTCTGGGGTACCCGGCTCTGCGGCCCATTCCTAACGTTTCCACGTCCCGAGCCCGGTGCCGTCGAAGAACTCGAGCTTGAGGCTCGAGGCCGAGCTGCCGGCCACGGTGAAGGTCGCCGAGGACTTGGAGCCGGCGGGAGCGTTCTCGCCGGTGGGCACGAAGGCAAACGTGTTGCCGTCCCACGGCGCCAGCTTCATGAGGTACTTCCCTGACGGCCCTAGGGCAACGACCAGGCCGCCGTTCTCCTCCCGGACGACCGCGTCGCCGTAGTAGGCGTTGTGGAAGGTGCCTTGGTATGTGGAAAGCACGGCCGGGGCGGCGGGTGCCGGCGGTGCGGTCGCGCCCGCCAGGTCCCCGGCCGGGGCCAGCGTCGACGAGAGGGCCTTGTTGATCAGCGGCCACCAGTCCCGGGTGGCGTGGCCGAACTGGACGAGGTCCATGAAGGTGCTGGTCACCGTCTCGGCCGCGCCGACCGATGCGCCGTTGGTCAGCACGACGATGCCGACGTCGGCGCTCGGGATCATCGACACGGCCGTCCCGGTCCCCGACGCGAATCCGCCGGAGTGGCCGAGTGAGGTGCGGCCGCCCGGCTGTGTCCCGACGTTGAAGCCGAAGCCATAGGAGCCTGCTCGCACATCCGCGCTGCTGGGCGGGGAGTTGACGATCTGGGGACTGATCGCGGGGAGCAGGTCCTCCGGCTTGGCGATCTCGATACCGTTCGAGGTGCCGTTGCCGAGCACGAGCGCCATCCATTTCGCCATGTCGACGACGTTGGACGAGACGCCGCCCGCCGGCGACTGGGGGTCGGCGTCGCGCTGGTAGAGCGGCTGGAACTTCCCGTCCACATAGGCGTGGATGGTGGCCCGGTCGGATCTGGCCAGGTAGTCGCTGTAGCGGGAGCTCGTCGACGTCATCCCCAACGGCCCATAGAGCTGCTGCTGAGACAAGGTCTCCCAGTCCGTGCCGGCAGCCTTGGCGACGGACTGCGCTCCTGAGGTGAGACCGAAGTTGGCGTAGCCATAGCTGCTGCGGAACGGGTTGAGCGGCTCATAGCGCAGATGGCTGATGACGTAGTCGCGGTCGTAGCCGAGGTCCTCGAGCAGGTCCCCCGCTGCCTTGGGCAGGCCGGTCCTGTGCGCGAACGCGTCGCCGATCGTCACGTGCGAGGTTGTCCACGCGTCGGCGAGCGCGAACTCCGGCAGCGAGGAGACGACCGGGGTGTCCCAGTGGACAACCCCCTTGGAGACCTCACTGGCGACCACGGTCGCGGCGATCGGTTTGGAGACGGACGCGACCTGGAAGACGGTCTCGGGGTCGATCGCGCCGGTGGTGCCGACCTTCTTGACGCCGAACCCGCCGGTATAGACGGTCTTTCCGCCGTGGACCACGGCTACCGCGAAGCCCGGGACGTGGCTCTTGCCCATGACGGTCTTGACCAGCTCGGGAAGCTGCGCCAACGCGGCCTGCATGCCGCCGGGAGGCAGAGCGACTGCGGCCGCACCGGGGTTGGGTGCGTTGGCGTCGACCTCAATGGACCCGCTCACCCCGCTGGACGACCCGCCGTTCCCGGCGGTCGCTGCGGTGACGGTCGAGCCGGTCGCTGGGTCGCTCGTGCACCCCGCCAGAGCGGCGGTGGCGACCGCGGCGACACCGGCGACGGCGACGGACCTGAGGAGGCGGGACATGGGTGACTCTCTTTCGTTGTGTGGAGGTCAGGTCTTGGGCTGCGGTGTGAACGGGTTGCCGAGCTGGGCCGACAGCGCCACGAAGATGCGGGTCGCGGGGGAGGAACAGGGCAGGTCGCGTGCGTCGTCGGTCAGCACGGGTGACTCGGTGCAACCGCCCGAGGCGATGTCGCTGTTCACCTGGACGGCCACCGTCGTGTCCGACCTGGTGTCGTAGAAGAGGGCGGTGTTGTAGCCCGGGAGCTCGCCGGTATGCCCGACCCACCCGCCGCTGCAGCCCATACCGATGCCATAACCGGCAGTGCCAGGGAACGAGGTCAGCCGTTCGGTCTGGCTCGTTGCGTCGAGCAGCCCCTGACCGGTGCCGAGCGCTCGCCCGTAGACCAGCAGGTCGTCGATGGTCGAGACCAGCTCGCCGGCGGTCCAGGCCCAGGCCGGGTTCCAGTGCGTCGCGTTGCTCGGCGCGTCGGGCGTCGCGGCCTTGCCGAGCAGGGTGAAGCCCTGCGCATACGGCTCCGGCAGGGCGGTGGACTCACCCGGCCAGGTCGTGTGGGAGAGCTTCAGCGGCTCGAGCACCTGCTGGGTGATGGCCTGGCTCGCGGGCTGGCCGGTCATCTTCTCGATGACCAGCCCCAACAGGATGGTGTTGGTGTTGGAGTAGTCGAACGCGGTCCCGGGGGCGAAGAGAGCCGGCTGCTTGAACGCGACGTCGAGCAGCTGTTGGGGCGTGAACACCGTCTCGGGTTTGCTGAGGAAGACGTCGGTGAAGGCGGTGTTCTGGGTGTAGCTGGGGATGCCGCTCGTCATGGAGGCGAGCTGGCGCAGCGTGATGTGTGCACCGTTCGGGACGTGCGGCACGTAGGAGGCGATGGGGTCGTCGAGCGACAGCCTGCCCTGCTCGGCGAGCTGCATGATCGCGGTGCCGGTGAAGGTCTTGGTGATGGAGCCGATGCGCGTGTGCACGCCGACCGTCATGGCGGTGCCCGCCACCGGATCCGCCAGGCCGTAGGCCTTGGTCCAGGTCCCCGCCGGCGACCTCACCCCGACGACGGCTCCCGGCGCAGACGCCTGACCGAAGGCCGTATGTGCTGCGGCGTCGAGCCGGTTCGCGAGGTCGGTGGGCAGTGGTGACGACCTCGCGGCGCTCGGCGCGGTGGAGATGACCCGGGCGACGTCGCGGACGCAGCCGCTCGTCGAAGTGACAGAGGCGGCAGAGGTGACAGAGGTGACAGAGGTGGCCGAGGTCGCTGAGGCGGCTGAGGCTGCTGAGGAGGTAGGGCTCGGCGCGGCGACCGCTGCCCCACCGGTCGCCGCGCCCCCTCCGGTCGAGCACCCCGGCGCCGAGCCGAGTACGGCGACGACGGCAGCGAGCACGCCCCATCGAGCGCGCCCGCCATGCCGTATCGCGAAAAGGCTCATCTCCGGCGTGTCCCCCGACTCTCCGACGCCCGCCCCCGATCGAGTTGGCGCATGCTCACGCTAGGGATGGTGTGGGGCTGCGTCTGTGGAGCCACCTGCCCAGTTCAATGTGCACCTGGGTCCATTGCCTGGACGGCTCGGGCGGGCGAGGTTGGCTTGAATGCGGCCCGCGGGGTCCGCGGTCGGACCGGGGGCACGGGGGCGCTTGCATGGACCAGCCAGCGGCGTTCTCGGCCGTGGCCATTCCCACCGGGCCTCGAGGGCCCGATGATGGGCGTATGCGTGCTGACCGCGCACCACTGTTGGTCACCGAGCGGCGAGCTCAGCTCTCGCCGGTCGTCGACGGCTTCGCCGCGCGGGCAGCGAGCCCGCCGCTGGTCGTCACCGGGTCGGGCACGCAGGGCGAGGTGGGAACCGCCCCGCTCGCCGAAGGCCCGCGGTTGCGGAGCGACCCGGCCACGATCGTCATCGGCGTCCTCTGCTCGGCTCTGCTGGCCGTCAGCGCGGCATTCGCCCTCGACAGCTCTGCGGGCCAGGGCGACACGGCCGGCGGCTCGGAAAGTGCCTCGGGTGGCCCGTGGCTGGCCCTGCTGCCCACGGGGATCTCGGCGGTGTTCTTCGCTGCCGGGATCGTCGCGTGGAGACGGCGACCCCACAACCGGGTGGGCCTGCTCATGATCCTCGCGGGCGCGGCGTCGTGGGTGGCCGGCCTCACC
Organism: Lapillicoccus sp.; assembly: GCA_965277795.1. Classification (GTDB taxonomy): domain Bacteria; phylum Actinomycetota; class Actinomycetes; order Actinomycetales; family Dermatophilaceae; genus Lapillicoccus. The sequence continues at coordinate 3,010,254 of OZ255840.1, read as the reverse complement.
CTGGCCCCGCTACCAGCGCTGCAGGCCGTTGGCCTGGCTGGGGCGTCCCTCCCGCTCGCCGTGACGCTGCATCTCCTGCTCGCCTACCCCACCGGTCGCGTCCGGGGCCGCCTGGCCAAGGCCATCGTGCTCGCCGGCTACGCCATCAGCACCGTGCTGGAGGTCCCCAACTACCTCATCGGTGACTCTTCGGTGGCCGTCTGGACGTCTGACTCGGCGCGCAGCTTCGCGGCGGTGACGGCGTGGGCCCAGACGGTGGTCGGAGCGTCATGCATGCTCGGGGCGGCGGTTGTCGTCGCCCGGCGGGGCCTGCAGTACCCCGCTGCGGAGCGACGCCTGCTCGAGCCGATGGTGGTCTATCGGGTCGTCTGCTCCCTGGTCATCGCCCTCACCGCCGTCTGCACGCGGCTGACCATTGGCCCCACGGCGCTGGCGGCCAGCGCCGACGTCCAGGTGCTGGCGGTCGTTGGTCTTCCGATCGTGTTCCTGGTGGGCTTGTTGTTCGGCTCGTTCGGCCGGACCGGTGAGGTCAGCGAGATGATGATCCGGGTCGGCACCTCGACCCCGACCGACGCGGAGCTGTCGCGAGCGGTGAGCCTCGCGTTGGGGGACCCGGAGGCCCGCGTGGTCTATGCCCGCAGCGACGGCACGGGTTTTGTCGATGCTGCGGGCCGAGAGGTGCGCGGCCCGACCGCGGGCAACGCGCATACGGTCGCAGTGTTTCCGGTGAGGCACGACGAGCGGTTGGTCGGCGGGATCCTGCACCGCTCGTCTCTGGTCGCCGATCCTGGTGTCCTCGCCGTGCTGGGCGGCATCGTGGCGATGGCGATCGACCAGCAACGACTGCTCGCCGAGCAACGCGCGCTGGTCGCCGACCTTCGCGCCCGCGAGCTCGACCTCACGTTGTCCCGTCGGCGGCTGCTGCGGGCAGAGGACGACGAGCGGCGGCGCATCGCCCGCGACCTGCATGACGGCGCGCAACAGCACCTCGTCGCGCTCGGGTTGACCAGTCGCCGGCTCAGCCGCAGCACAACCGACCCCGACGCCGCCCGCCGCGCCGACGAGCTGGCCGACGGGCTGGTGGATCTGCTGGCCGAGTTCCGCGCCCTCATCGCCGGCATCATGCCCGCCCCGCTGCTCGAACGAGGGTTCGTGCCGGCGATCGACGTCCTCGCCGCACGGATGCCGATCCCGACCCGGGTCACCGTCAAGGTGGCACTCGAGAGGCTGCCCGCCGAAGCCGAGTCCACGCTCTATTTCATGGTGTCGGAGGCGCTCACCAACGTCATCAAGCACGCCGGCGCCTCGTCGGCCGAGGTCACCGTCGAGATGATCGTTACGTCGTCGGCGTCGCGCCTGGTCGTCACGGTCTCGGACGACGGGCGCGGCGGGGCCGAGGTGTCGAACGGCTCTGGGCTGCGAGGCCTGGCCGACCGCATCGCCTCGTTGGGGGGAAGCGTGCGAGTCGAGTCGCCCCGCGGTCTGGGGTGCTCCGTCAGAGCCGAGATCCCTTGCGCCTGATCGTCGCGGAGGACGAAGGGCTCCTGCGCGAAGGACTGTCGCGACTGCTCGTCGACGAGGGCTACGACGTGGTCGCGACTGCCTCCTCGGCCTCCGAGCTGATCGAGCTCACCCGCCGGCTCGAGCCCGACATGGTCATCACCGACATCCGGATGCCGCCCACGCATACCCGAGAAGGGATCGAGGCCGCGCTCAAGCTGCGTGGCGAGCTGCCGTCGCTGGCGGTGCTCGTGCTGTCCCAGTATGTCGACAGCGTCGGCGCGACCGAGCTGCTGTCGAGGGGTGCTCGAGGGGTGGGCTACCTGCTCAAGCAGCGGATCATGGTGATCGACCCGTTTCTCGACGGGGTCCGGCAGGTGCTGGCCGGCGGCACGGTGATCGACCCCTCCGTCGTCGAGAGCATGATCCGGCGCCGCCGCGAGGACAACCCGGTGGACCGGCTCAGCCCGCGTCGGCGGGAGACCCTGGCCCTGATGGCCGAAGGGCTCAGCAACGCCCGCATCGCCGAGCGGTTGGTCGTGACCGAACACGCCGTCGCCCGCAACATCTCCGCCATCTTCGACGAGTTCGGGCTGCCGCCCTCTGCGGACGACCACCGGCGGGTGCTCGCGGTCATCCGGTACCTGGACCGCGACCTGCCTTGACCTGCCCTGACCTGCCCTGACCGTGAGCACCGGCGTTTCTCCGTCCGGACTCACATCTTTTCCGTCCGGACTCACACCCTTGCCGGTTTTGGGTACCCCGGTGGCCCAGAAACCGCGAAGCCCGTGAGTTCGGTGCCGCAGGGACTCAGGCCGGCGGCGATGAGGTCCACGGTCTGACACGGGCGATTTGGCTGCCCCACCCATATCTGACAGCCTCGGAGCCGACATCTCAGCTCGATAACGGAGGCCATCGCCGCATGACGCGCTACGAAGGTCGGCACGTTCTGGGCGTTCGACCAGACCTCTCTGACCCGGCAACCACCGATCGACGCGGGTCCTGGGCTCGACGGCGTCCCCTGCTCCTCACGGCTGGGGTCGTGGTCGCCCTTGGTGTCTCGGGAGTGGGGTATGCGGCGGCGCGGGGTTTTGACGGCGCGACCTCCGACGTCTCGGGCCCGACGCTGGCGCTCGTGAACCCCGTCGATGCTCACGCCGAGGCGCGCGCCTCGACCGCCGACGCCGCCGACGCCGTCAACGCCGCCGCCGCCGCTGCTGACCTGCAGAGTTGGCGCGCCGAAGCCGGGCGAACCGCCAACCTCGCGGCGGCCCGCACGGCCGCCCAAGCGGCCCAAGCGGCCCAAGCGGCCCAAGCGGCCCAAGCGGCCCAAGCGGCCCAAGGCGCCCAAGCCGCCCAAGGCGCCCAAGGCGCCCAAGCCGCCCAAGCCGCCCAAGCGGCGGCGGCCCTGGGGCAGCGTCAGGCGCAGTCGGACCAGGCCTCGCGTGACGCCCAACGTCAGGCGCTCGCCGCGAACTCCACCTCCGACCCTCAGGCGCTGGCGCGCTCGATGCTCGCCGACTTCGGTTTCGCCGACTCGCAGTTCGGCTGCCTCAGCTCGCTGTGGACGCGCGAGAGCAACTGGCTCTACACCGCGACGAACCCGTCGTCGGGCGCCTACGGCATTCCGCAGTCGCTGCCGGCCTCCAAGATGGCCAGCGCCGGTGCGGACTACCGCACGAACCCGGCGACCCAGATCACGTGGGGACTGGGTTACATCGCGTCGAGGTATGGCTCACCCTGTGTCGCGTGGGCGCACTCGCAGGCGACCGGCTGGTACTGACGCGAGGCTCCGCACACGTGTCGTCGACGACGGCAGCGCCCTCCGGCTCGAGCAGCAACCGCTCGCGCGCCAGCCCTCTCACTGAGCCCGTGAGCGACCGGTTCTTGCCGACGACCCGGTGGCACGGCACGAGGATGGACAGCGGATTGTGGCCGACCGCCTGTCCGACCGCCCGCCCGACCGCCTGTCTGCCCGACCGCCCGACCGCCCGACCGCCTGTCCGACCGTCTGGCGCTCGCTGCGTCCACCGGCGGACCGAAGGCGTCCCGCGAGGGCCTGATCCCGTGGCCGGGGAGGTAGACCCCGACGAGGGCGTCACCGGACGCGACGAGGGGTGAGTGCGCCGACCGGGCTGTTCAGGTGCGTCCCAGTCACAGCTTGCGGAGCCGGACCTGTCGGACCCCGTGGTCGGCGCCCTTGCGGAGCACGAGGGTGGCCCGCGACCGGGTCGGCAGGATGTTCTCGACCAGGTTGGGGCCGTTGATCTCGCGCCAGATCCGCGCCGCCGTGGCGCGGGCTTCGTCGTCGGTGAGCACGGCATACCGGTGGAAGTACGAGTCGGGGTCGGCGAACGCGGTCTTGCGCAGGCGGAGGAACCGCTCGACATACCAGCGCTCGACGTCCTGGGCGTGCGCATCGACGTAGACAGAGAAGTCGAAGAAGTCGCTGAGCGCCATCCCGCTGCTGCCGTCGGTGTTGCGGGTCGGTGCCTGCAGGACATTGAGGCCCTCGACGATGAGAACGTCAGGGCGTCGGACGACCACGCGCTCGCCGGGGAGGATGTCGTAGGTGAGGTGTGAATAGACCGGTGCCGCGACCTCGGTCATGCCGGACTTGATGGCCGCAACGAAGCGAAGCAGTGTCCGGCGGTCGTATGACTCGGGAAAGCCTTTGCGGTGCAACAAGTTCCGACGCTCGAGTTCGGCGTTCGGGAACAGGAAGCCATCGGTCGTGACCAGAGCGACCTCAGGGGTGTCCACCCAACGAGAGAGCAGCTCACGCAGGATTCGGGACGTGGTCGACTTGCCGACCGCGACCGACCCGGCCACGCCGATGACGAACGGTGTCCGCGGCGGGCGCTCGCCGAGGAACTCGCTGGTCACGCCGTGAAGCTCGCCGATCGCCCCCACGTAGTAGTTGAGCAGGCGCGAAAGGGGCAGGTAGACCTCCTCGACCTCGCGCAGGTCGATGCGGTCGCCGAGGCCCTGAAGGCGAGCGACGTCATGGGCAGTGAGGTTGAGTGGATGGTTCTCCCGCAGCCGCGACCAGGCGCGCCGGTCGAGCTCCACGTAGGGGGAGGGGACACTCTGGCGCTCGGTCGCGCCGTCTCTGGTCACCGTGCTTCGGGGATTTCCGTCGACTGGATGCCGCGTCACGCCGCTCATTGTGGCGTACCCGGCCGGGCCCCGCCCCGTCCCCGACCCGCCCCGTCCGCGCCCGCCCCGTCCACGTCCCGCGTCGACGTGCCACCAGGTGATGGCCGGCATCGGCCGATCTGAGCCGTAGGGCGCTATTCGGCATCAATCGGTGGAAAGCTGGCGGAAGACGCGCCGGATAGGCTGCTCGTATGTGCGGCATCGTCGGATACGTCGGTCCTCAGGTCGACGGCACCGCCCTGACTGTGGTCATGGAAGGCCTAGCCCGGTTGGAGTACCGGGGCTACGACTCCGCCGGAGTCGCCCTCGTCGACGGTGGCGAGGTGGTCGTGACCAAGCGCGCGGGCAAGCTCGCCAACCTGCGTCAGGCCCTGGTCGACACCCCGCTGCCCGCATCGAGCACCGGCATCGGACACACCCGTTGGGCCACCCACGGAGGACCGACGGACCACAACGCCCACCCGCACCGCGGTGGCACGGACCGCAAGCTGGCGGTGATCCACAACGGGATCATCGAGAACTTCCACTCCCTCAAGGCCAAGCTCGTCGACGACGGCGTCGAGTTCGCGAGCGAGACCGACACGGAGGTAGCCGCTCACCTGGTGGCCCGGGCGTTCGAGGAGACCAGGGACCTCACCGAGGCGATGCGCCTCGTCGTCGGCGACCTGGAAGGCGCCTTCACCCTCCTCGCGGTCCACGCCGACGAACCGGGGACCGTCGTGGGCGCACGTCGCAACAGCCCGTTGGTCGTCGGGCTCGGCGACGGCGAGAACTTCCTCGGCTCTGACGTCGCCGCCTTCATCGGGCACACCCGGGACGCGGTCGAGCTGGGGCAGGACCAGATCGCCACGATCACGCCGGCGGGTGTCGAGATCATCGGGTTCGACGGCGCGCCGGTCGACGGCACGCCGTTCCACGTCGACTGGGACGCCGCGGCCGCCGAGAAGGGCGGCTACCCCGACTTCATGACCAAGGAGATCCACGAGCAGCCGCACGCGGTGGCGGACACCCTGCTCGGACGGACCGACGAGGCCGGGCGGCTGGTCCTCGACGAGCTGCGGGTCTCCGAGGGTGCGCTTCGCGCGGTCACCAAGATCACCATCGTCGCGTGCGGGACCGCCTCGTATGCCGGAATGATCGCCAAGTACGCCATCGAACGCTGGACCCGCATCCCCTGCGAGGTGGAGCTCGCCCACGAGTTCCGCTACCGCGACCCGGTCGTCGACCAGCAGACGCTCGTCGTGTCGATCTCGCAGTCCGGCGAGACGATGGACACCCTGATGGCGGTCAAGCATGCGCGCGATCTCGGCGCGCTGACGATCTCGATCTGCAACACCCATGGCTCGACCATCCCGCGCGAGTCCGACGCCGTCCTCTACACGCACGCCGGTCCAGAGATCGCCGTCGCCTCCACCAAGGCGTTCCTTGCCCAGATCACCGCGGCATACCTGCTGGGGCTCTACCTCGCCCAGCTGCGCGGCGGCGAGGAGCAGGCCGACCTGGTCCGCGAGGTGATGGGTGATCTGTACGCGATACCGGACAAGATCCAGACCGTCCTCGACTCGATGGACCGGGTTCGCGAGATCGCCCGGTTCATGGCGGACACCCGGGCGGTGCTCTTCCTCGGCCGGCACGTCGGGTACCCGGTCGCCTTGGAGGGTGCGCTCAAGCTCAAGGAGCTGGCCTACATCCACGCCGAGGGGTTTGCTGCGGGCGAGCTCAAGCACGGCCCGATCGCCTTGATCGAACCCGGCCAGCCGGTCTTCGTCATCGTCCCGGCGGTCGCCACCGAGCACGGGCTGCACGCCAAGGTGGTCTCCAACATCCAGGAGATCAGGGCGCGGGGGGCCCGCACGATCGTCGTGGCAGAAGAGGGCGACGACGACGTCGTGCCCTTCGCGGACGAGGTCATCCGGGTGCCCCAGGTGTCCACGCTGCTCGCGCCGCTCCTCACGGTCGTGCCGCTGCAGGTCTTCGCCTGCGAGCTGGCCTCGGCCAAGGGTCTTGACGTCGACCAGCCACGCAACCTCGCCAAGTCGGTCACCGTCGAATGACCGTCCCATGATCGTCCCATGATCGTCGACTGGCTGTCGACTGGTTGTCGGACGACGCGTGAGTCGAGGCGCGGATGATCGTCGGTGTCGGCATCGACGTCGTCGACGTCGCCCGGTTCCAGGCCACGCTGGAGCGAACCCCGAGGCTGCGAGAGCGCCTGTTCACCCAGCACGAGCGCGACCTCGGACCCGCCTCGCTGGCGGCCCGCTTCGCGGCCAAGGAGGCGTTGGCCAAGTCATTGGGCGCCCCGGTCGGGCTGCGCTGGACCGACGCCACGGTCGTCACCAGCCAGACCGGTCAGCCTCATCTGCAGGTCAGCGGCACGGTCGAGCAGCTCGCGGCCGAGCTCGGCGTCGCCTCGTTCCATCTGTCGATGTCCCACGACGCCGGGATCGCCTCCGCGGTCGTCGTCGCGGAGGGGTGAGCGCGTGATCGAGGCCTACTCCGTCACCGACGTGCGAGCCGTCGAAGCCGCCACGATGGCCGGTCTGCCCGACGGCGAGCTCATGGCGCGGGCCGCACTCGGCCTCGCCGAGGTGGTGATGGCCCGCCTGCGAGAACGCGACGGCACCCGCGTCGTGGCCCTGGTGGGCACGGGCGACAACGGTGGAGACGCCCTGTATGCGTCGGCTCACCTCGCGCGGCACGGCATCGCTGCCGCCGCGGTGCACGTCTCCGGCTCCCACCCCGGCGGCCTGGAGGCGGCTCGGCTCGCGGGGGTCGTGCTCGTCGACGGTTCCGTGGTCGACGGTTCCGTGGCCGACGGTTCCGTATTGGACGGTTCATTGGACGGTTCAGTGGACGACGGTTCCGTGCCGGACGGAGCGCAGGAAGGCGCGACGGCTGAGGCGTGGCGAGCGGTCCTGCGTGAGGCCGACGTCGTCATGGATGGCGTGGTCGGCATCGGTGGGCGCCCCGGCCTGCGGGCGCCGGCCGACGCCTGGCTGGCCGAGGTCCCGGACGATGCCTGGGTCGTCGCGGTCGACCTGCCGAGCGGGGCCGACCCGGCCGGTGAGGTGGCGGCGGGCGGTCCGGGAGCGAGCGCCGTGTTCGCTGACGAGACCGTGACGTTCGGGGTGGCCAAGCCGGTCCACCTCATGCCCGGCACCGAGCGCACGGTTGGTCGGCTGACCGTCGTCGATATCGGTCTCGGCGTCGGTGCGCTGGCCGACCACTCGCCGGCGGTCGAACGGCTGACCTTCGACGACGTGGCCCGTCTGTGGCCAGTCCCGGACGCAAGCTCGGACAAATACTCCCGTGGCGTCGTCGGGATCGTCGCCGGAACTCCGACGTACCCCGGCGCGGCGGTGCTGAGCGTCCTCGGTGCGTTGGGTGCCGGACCTGGAATGGTCCGCTACCTCGGGCCGCCCGAGGTGGAGGCGCTCGTCCACGCGGCGGCGCCCGAGGTCGTCACCGCCGCCGGCCGTGTGCAGGCCTGGGTCCTCGGCTCGGGGTTCGACCCGTCCAGCCGGGCCAAGGGTGTCGCCGAGCAGCGGCGGCACATCCAGGAAGCGCTGGCCAGCCAGGAGCCAGCGGTCGTCGACGCGGGCGCGTTGGAGCTGCTCGACCACCGCGATGCCCCCACCCTGCTCACCCCGCACGCCGGCGAGCTCGCCAGGCTGCTCACCCGCCTCCATGCCGGACCGGCTGGACCGGCTGGACCGGCTGGACCGGCTGGACCGGCTGGACCCGACGGACCCGACGGACCCGACAGACCTGCCGGACCCGACAGACCTGCCGGGCCACGCGAGGTGACCCGTCAGCAGGTCAGCGCTGACCCGCTGGGGCACGCCCGCGCGGCCGCCGAGCGGACCGGCTGCACGGTTCTGCTCAAGGGCGCGCACACCCTCGTCGTGTCACCGGACCGCAGCCGACCGGTGCGGGTCCAGGCCGACGCGCCTGCCTGGGTGGGGACCGCGGGCGCCGGGGACGTGCTCGCAGGCCTGCTCGGAACGCTGCTGGCCGCCGGGCTCGACCCGCTCGACGCAGGCGCTCTCGGCGCGCTCGTCCACGGGGTGGCTGCCGACCGGGCCAACCCCGGTGGTCCGGTGCGGATCAGCGAGGTCGCCCGAGGCATACCGGCGACTGTGGCGGCCTTGTTGCGCTACGGGTGACCGCCCGGCGGTCGACCGGCCCTGACCGGACGCAGGTGTCGGCGACTCCCGGGCGGCCTGGGTCCTTACCCCCAACGAACATCAGAGTCCGGCTGAGGGGGGTGAGCGCGGATCCGCACGCGGCTGACACGCATCTTGACTCGAGTGGCCACCGCGACCTGAAAGACTGGCCGGCAATGAGCCTCCAGCCCACTCGCGACCCCGTCGGCGTGCCCGCGATCGCCGTCGTCGACGTCGACGCGATCGCCGCGAACGTCCGCGCCCTGCGCGACCGCAGCCCCGGAGCGGCGCTGATGGCCGTCGTCAAGGCCGACGGCTACGGGCACGGCCTGCTGACCGCGGCCCGCGCCGCGCAGGCCGGTGGGGCCACCTGGCTCGGTGCTGCCCAGCAGTCCGAGGCGCTGGCGCTGCGCGACCACGGGGTGACCGGCCGCATCCTCACCTGGCTGCACGTGCCCGGCACGGACTTCGGTGCGGCGCTCGAACGCGACATCGACGTGTCCGCATCCGGCAGCTGGGACCTCGCTGCCATCGCCGCGGCGGCGAAGGACACCGGGCGGACCGCGCGCGTGCATCTCAAGGTCGACACGGGCCTCGGCCGCAACGGGGCCTTCGGCAGCGACTTCGTCGACCTCGTGGCCCAGGCTCGTCGGCTCGAGGCCGAGGGGCTGGTGGGCGTGGTGGGCGTCTGGTCGCATTTCGCGTATGCCGACCAGCCCGACCACCCGACCGTCCGGGCCCAGCGTGAGGTGTTCGAGGCGGCGGTGCGAACGGCAGAGAAGGCGGGCTGTGCCCTCGAGGTGCGCCACCTGGCCAACTCGGCGGCGACGCTCACCAACCCGGCGGTGCACTACGACCTGGTCCGACCCGGGGTCGCCGTCTACGGGCTGAGCCCCGTGCCCCAGCTCGGCGGCCCCGAGGCATACGGGCTGGTCCCGGCAATGACGCTGCGCGCGCAGCTCGCGCTCGTCAAGAGGGTGCCGGCCGGTCAGGGCGTCTCCTACGGTCACGCCTACAGCACGCCGACAGAGACGGTCCTCGGCCTGGTGCCGGTCGGGTATGCCGACGGGATCCCTCGCAATGCCACGAACGTCGGCCCGGTCAGCGTCGACGGCCGGCGCACCGTCGTGGCCGGCCGCGTCTGCATGGACCAGTTCGTCGTCGACCTCGGGCCGGACAGCCAGGCGCGCGCCGGCGACGAGGTCGCGCTGTTCGGTGCCGACCCGAGCGGACCATCCGCGCAGGACTGGGCGGAGGCGACCGGGACGATCGGCTACGAGATCATCACCCGGATCGGGCCGCGGGTGCCTCGGGTCCTCGTGGGGACCGCCGGACGCGAGACTGGTTCGACGCGCGGTTCGGCAGCGCCGGGGGTGGTGGGGTGAGCCCCCTCAACCGTGGTCTGCTCGGGCTGAGTCTCGGTGTGGGGATCGCGGGCGCCGCGACGGCCGCGGGTCTGGTCGCGGACCGCATCCACCGCCAGCGCGCCGACGCACTCGAGACCGGTGTCAGCCTCGTCGAGATCCCGACCAGGGAGCTCGCGGTGATCGCGACCGACGGGGTGCCCCTGCACGTCGAGGTCGACGAGCCACACGAGGGTTCGGCCACCCGGCTCGAGGGCGTGGACAAACCAACGCTCGTCCTCTCGCACGGGTACTGCCTCACCTCGGAGTGCTGGGTGTTCCAGCGACGGGCGCTGCGGCGGGCGGGCTATCGCGTCGTCGTGTGGGACCAGCGCGGCCATGGGCGCTCGGAGCGCGGCGCCGAGGCGTCCTACACGATCGCCCAGCTGGGCGAGGACCTCAACGCCGTCATCGAGCAGGTCGTGCCCGACGGTTGGCTGGCCCTCGCCGGACACTCGATGGGCGGCATGACGACGATGGCCCTCGGCACGACGCACCCCGATCTCGTGCGCGAGCGGGTCATGGCGCTCGGCTGCATCTCGACCTCGGCCGGTGGGATCCCGCTCGCCGCCGGTGGGTTCGCCGCGACTGCGGGCCGGATCCTCATCGAGCGGCTCGGGCCGCAGGTGGCGGAACTGTTCGAGACCCGGCCCGAGCTGCTGCGCTCGATCCTCACCTCCAACGCGAACCTCGCCGAGTTCCTCGTCGAGCGCTACTCGTTCGCCTCTCCGGTACCCCGTAGCGTCGTTCGGCTGGCGGCCCGGATGCTCCTCGGAACCAACCTCACGGTGATGACCTCGTTCACGCCGGCGTTCGAGACCTACAACCAGACCGGTGGCCTCGTCGCCTTCGAGGGGTGCGAGACATTGGTCTTCAACGGCGAGAAGGACCTGCTGACGCCGCCCGAGCACAGCGACGAGATCGTGGCGGCGCTGCCGGCGGCCCAGCACGTCATCGTCCGGGACGCCGGCCACGTCATCATGCTGGAGCACCCGGACCTGCTGAACCAGCAGCTCGAATCGACGCTCGAACGTGCCGTACGCGCTCACATCGGTGACGCACCTCCCGTGGAGAAGCGCCCCCGCGTCCGCCGGGTGGTGACCGACGTCGACAAACGGCGCCGGATCGAGCGCGGGCTGAAGCGGGATGCCGCACGTGCCCGCGAGGAACGGGTCGAGCGGGTCGAGCGGGTGACCGAGCGGGTCGACCGTGTGACCGACGGTGCCGAACGGGTTGCGGGTCGGGTCGTCGAGCGGGCTCAGCGGCGTAGCCGCGGCAAGGCGTCCTGACCGCCGGTGCGAGCGGTGACCACCGTCCAGCTGCCGGATGCCGAGGCGACCCGGGCGCTGGGTGTCCGGCTGGGTCGGCTGCTGCGATCCGGAGACGTCGTCGTGCTGACGGGTGGACTCGGCTCGGGCAAGACCACGCTCACCCAGGGACTGGGGGAGGGCCTCGGTGTCCGGGGTCCGGTGACCTCGCCCACGTTCGTCATCGCGCGGGTCCACCCGTCGCTGATGGGGGGCCCCGCGCTCGTCCACGTCGACGCATACCGGCTCGGTGGTGTCATCGAGCTCGACGACCTCGACCTCGACGCGGACGTCGAAGCCAGCGTCACCGTCGTCGAGTGGGGCCATGGCGTCGCCGAACGGCTTGCGGCGGAGTATCTCGAGGTGACGCTCACCGGTGAGGAGACGCGGGTCGCAACCATTGCGGCAGTGGGGGAGCGGTGGTCGCAGGGGCGGGGTCTCGCGGCGCTCGCGAGCGATTCGGAGGGGCCCGGATAGCCTGTAGGGGTGCTGCTGCTCGCCCTCGACACCTCGACGACGGCGATCACCGTGGCGCTGCACAACGGCGCTCGCGTGCTGGCCGAGTCGACCACGATGGATGCCCGGGCGCACGCCGAGCAGCTGGCCCCGGGTGTTGAACGGGTGCTGACCGAGGCGGGGGTGCAGGCGTCCGACCTGACGGACGTGGTCTGCGGGCTCGGCCCCGGTCCCTTCACCGGCCTGCGGGCGGGCGTGGTGACCGCCCGCGTCCTCGCGCTCGCGACGGGTGCCCGGCTGCACGGGATCTGTAGCCTCGACGCCCTCGCCCACCAGGCCTGGACGACCGGCGTCGTCGGCGGACCCGAGCTGCTCGTGGCCACCGACGCTCGCCGCAAGGAGGTCTACTGGGCCCGGTATGCGGTCTCGCCGGCCGGCATCGAACGCCGCACCGAACCCGCGGTCAGTCGTCCGGCGGACCTGCCTCCCGACGTGCGCGCGATCCCCACCGTCGGACGTGGACCCCTGCTCTACCCCGACCTGCTCAACCCCGACCTGGTCAACCCTGACCTGGTCAACCCCGACCTGGTCAACCCTGACCTGCTCCCTTCCCACCTGCTCCCGTCCGACCCGCTCGCCGTCACCCCGGCTGGTCCGCTGGACGTGTCGGCTGCGTCGCTCGCCGACCTGGTGGTGCAACGGCTCGCGGCCGGAGAGACGCTGGACGAGACGGCGGTCTTCTACCTGAGACGGCCGGACGCGGCGACCTCGTTCAGCGTCAAGTCGGCCCTCGGATGAGTGCCCGACCCGTGGCTCCTGCCGACGTGGGGACCGCGCCTGTCACCCTCCGACCGGTGACCTGGCGCGATATCCCCCACCTCGCCGACCTCGAGACCGAGCTGTTCGGGCCGGACGCCTGGAGCGAGGCGACGTGGTGGGCCGAGCTCGCGGGTCGCCCGCGACGTGAGTACCTGGCGCTGGTCGACGCGGACGACACGTTGGCCGGCTACGCCGGCCTGGACCACGGCGGGGAGGTGGCCGACGTGATGACGATCGCGGTGCTGCCGTCCCGACGCGGAGCGGGCCTGGGGGACAGGCTGCTTGCCGAGCTGGTCGGTCGCGCCGCAGCCACGGGCGCCGACGCAGTGATGCTGGAGGTGCGGGCGGACAACGCGGCAGCGGCACGCCTCTACGCCCGGCATGGTTTTGTCGAGGTCGCGGTGCGCCGACGCTACTACCGGTCCGCGACCCAGACTGCGGGTGGTGGTGATGCCAGCGCTGCGGATGTCAGCAGCGACGCGCTGGTGCTGCGGTTGGCTCTTGATGTCCGACGACCGGGGCAGCGCGAGCATGGCGAGCAGGGCAGCGTGAGCGGGGTTGGCAGCGATGAGTGACGAGCCGCTGGTCCTCGGCATCGAGACGTCATGCGACGAGACGGGCGTCGGCATCGTCCGGGGCCGCACGCTGCTCGTCGACGCGGTCGCGAGCAGCGTCGATGAGCACGCCCGGTTCGGGGGGGTGGTTCCCGAGGTCGCAAGCCGTGCCCACCTCGACGCCATGGTGCCGACGATCGAACGCGCCTGCCGTGAGTCCGGCGTCCGGTTGGCCGATCTCGACGCGATCGCGGTGACCGCGGGTCCGGGTCTCGCCGGTGCGCTCGTTGTCGGTGTCGCAGCGGCCAAGGCGCTCGCGGTCGGACTCGGCACGCCGCTCTACGGGGTGAACCACCTCGCATCGCACGTTGCCGTCGACGTGGTCGAACACGGTCCGCTGCCCGAGCCGACGATGGCGCTGCTCGTGTCTGGTGGGCACTCCAGCCTCTTGCTGGTGACCGACGTGACGGGCGATGTCCGTCCGCTCGGTGCGTCGATCGACGACGCTGCCGGGGAGGCATTCGACAAGGTCGCCCGTATCCTCGGGTTGCCGTTCCCGGGCGGGCCGCACATCGATCGCGCTGCGCGAGAGGGCAGCTCGGTCGCTATCGACTTTCCCCGTGGACTCACCGCCGGCAAGGACATGGAACGGCACCGGTTCGACTTCTCGTTCTCGGGGTTGAAGACGGCGGTGTCCCGGTGGGTGCAGCTGCGCGAGCGGGCCGGTGAGACGGTGCCGCTGGCCGATGTCGCGGCGAGCTTTCAGGAGGCCGTTGTGGACGTGCTCACCCGCAAGGCCGTCGCCGCGTGCCGAGCCGAAGGTGTCGAGGACCTCTTGCTCGGCGGCGGGGTCGCCGCCAACTCCCGGCTGCGGGCGCTGGCGCAGGAACGCTGCGACACGGCGGGCGTGCGACTCCGGGTTCCACGGCCAGGCCTCTGCACCGACAACGGGGCGATGGTCGCGGCCCTCGGAGCCCAGATGGTTGCGCGCGGCCGGGACGCGAGCCGGTTGGACCTGCCCACCGACTCCTCGATGCCGGTGACCCTGGTCCAGGCCTGACCCCTACCGGCTGGAAGCGCTGACCGGACTCTGGAGTCTGCGACTTTCTGGGCAATCTCAGGTCGAGAACTCGCAAACGCCAGAGTCCGGTGAACGGGGTATCGCGGCCCTACGGTGAGGCAACTGCCCGCGCCACTCACCCCGGCCCGTCCCATCCACAAGAACTCGCACCTGTGGCAGCTGTTGTGGACGTGTTGTGGGCGAGTTTAGGAGAGGACTGACCGAACTTGCTGTTTCTCGGGGACGACGGGGCAAGGCCCACCATAACGTGGAGCTGCACGACGCCGACGGGAGAGTGGTCCCGTAGGCCAGACCGAGCAGGCCCACGCCTGCCAGGAGACCCGATAGCGAGCGTGGTGCTGATACCGACCGGGCCAAACGGCTGAGCCAGATCGTCGAGCCGCGCGTACGGAGGCGGGTCGTCCCGGCGGTCAGCAGGGCTCATCCCTTCACCGGCGAGTTGTTGGGCGAGTCGACGTGTCGTCGATTGCGGTCGATGCGGGGGAATTTTCTGGCCCGTAGTTGCTTGACATCATCGATCGGCGTTTCGCGCGGTCACCCACGCTGATCGAGGAGTACGCATGCCCGCTGCCCACGCAACCGCTCGCCCCGGTAGGCACCGGTACCCACGGGGTGCGGAGCCAGCAAGAGGTTCGGAGGGCAACAAGTGGTGGACGTTGACAGCGGTCTGTTTCGGCACGTTCATGCTGTTGCTCGACGTCACCATCGTCAACGTCGCCCTGCCTGACATCCAGTCCTCGCTAGGTTCGAGCTTCTCAGACCTGCAGTGGGTCATCGACGCGTACGCCCTGACGTTGGCGTCACTGCTGCTAACGGCGGGTTCACTGTCTGACATCTTCGGTCGTCGACGGCTTTACATCGTCGGCCTGGTGGTCTTCACCATTGCCTCCACGCTATGTGGCATCTCCCAGGACACCCTGCTGCTGCAGCTCAGCCGCGGCCTGCAAGGTGTCGGCGGCGCCATCATGTTCACCGTCTCGTTGGCTCTGCTGGCTGGCGCCTTCCAAGGAAAGGACCGAGGTACCGCGTTCGGCATCTGGGGCTCGATCACCGGTGTCGCCGTGGCGGTCGGGCCGGTGGTCGGGGGGGTGCTGGTCTCGGCGTTGTCCTGGCGGTGGATCTTCTTCGTCAACATCCCGATCGGTATCGCGGCGTTGGTGATTACCGTGCTCAAGGTCGCCGAGTCGCGCAACCCCAAGGCCCACGGCCCAGACTGGATCGGGTTCGTGGTCTTCACCGCATCACTCAGCTCGTTGGTCTACGCGCTCATCGAATCGGGTCAGAAAGGCTTCGGCGACGCCGTCGTCGTCACCTGCTTCATCGCGTTCGTCGCGCTGATGGTCGCCTTCGTGCTGTTCGAGATGCGCACCAGCACCCCGATGCTCGACCTCAACCTTTTTCGCAAACCCACCTTCTTGGGCGGTGCGATCGCTGCATTCGGCATCAGCGCCGGCATCTTCTCGATGTTGCTCTACCTCACGCTCTACCTACAGAACGTGCTGCGCTACAGCGCCCTCCAGGCCGGCCTGCGACTGCTCGTGCTGTCGGGCGCCATCCTGGTCGTCTCGGCGGTTGCGGGCCGTCTCAGCTCCCACCTGCCCGCCCGGTTGCTGATCGGGCCGGGTCTGGCCCTGACTGGCGTCGGCATGCTGCTCATGCGCGGGCTGGATGCCTCGACGTCCTGGACTCACTTGATCCCCGGGTTCATCGTGGCGGGTATCGGCGTCGGTATGGTCAACCCGCCGTTGGCCTCTACTGCTGTCGGCGTGGTGTCGCCCCGCCTGGCGGGGATGGCTTCGGGTGTGAACAGCACCTTTCGCCAGGTCGGCATTGCCACCGGAATCGCGCTGCTCGGCACCCTTTTTGCCTCCCGCCTGGAGAGCGCGGTCACGAGTGCCGCGACGGGAACCGCCTTCGCCGGGCGCGGTGAGTCGCTGGCCGCTCTGGTTCAGTCGGGTCAGTTGAAGACCGCGTTGCCGAAGTTCCCGGAGGCGCAGATCCCGGTCGTCGAACAGATCGCCGCGACGGGTTTCACGTCGGCGCTCAACGGCATCCTGCTGACTGCGGCGATCGTCGCCCTGGTCACGGCCGTGGCAGCGTTCGCGCTGATCCGCACGAAGGATTTCCACTCCGAGGGCGACGAACCGGGCACGCCGGCCAACCGTGAGCACAGCCGTGAGCACAGCAGTGAGCACAGCAGTGAGCACATCAGTGAGCACATCAGTGAGCACCGTGACGAGTCGGAGGAGCAGTTGGCCACCGCGGCGGTCTGATCTCTCACGCGGGTTGAGGTGGCGGGGAGGGAAACGCGTCGACCACGCCGTTACGCAAGACTGTTTTCCCCTTCGAACCCGGTATGAGAATGTAGCGCTCGCCATAGTGCCGTGCGAACCGCCGTCGAGTCAGGTCCCTCGCTCATGACTCACTGCGCGGTTCCGAGGCCCGGGCGGCACCTGGATGACCCAGTCCCGTCCGTCGGGATCGCGCACGGTCATCTCCTCGCCGCCGAGATGAGTGGTCGCGGGCGAACTGACCACGTCGACAACCGGGTCGAGCTGCGCGGTAGCGGCGGCGGCACGAAGCACAACCTGGATACCAGTCGGTGCATCGTCGGGAACTTCGGCGACGAAACTTTGCCGACTTCTCCCAGTTGTGGGTTTCCAGAGACACAGCCTCGATGTCATCAGTCATCATCAGTGGTCTCCCTCGGTTTGAGAACGCGGCGCGCCTCGCGAACCAGGTGGGCACCGTCTGGGCCACGACCTACCCGGCGCGAGGACGACGGCGAGCCGGTCGACGGTCTCGAGGCTGCCGCGGTTGGTGACCGTGTCGACGAGCGACCCGACCACCCGGGGAGCGATGAGGGCGGCGACGGCGGCAACGACGGCGATGGCGTGCAGGCCGATGACGACCAGACCGCTGCGCGCGTCGCAGAGCGCCACACCCATCCGCGGCTCCGGGGGGAGGCCTCGCGAACCCAGCCGAGGTACCGCGTCGGGCTTCGCAGGTCCGGGGGTGTCCAGATGCTCGCACGGTACGTCGCTGCCGCGACTTTCCCACCGAATCACGCAGGATCGCCGTCAGCGTCCAGTAGCGGTGTCGCACCTGAAATAGCTGTAGCCGTGCCTTGGCTGTTCTCGACTAACACTGATCGGGACGAGCTGCTGTCATGGCCAGGCTGAAGGAGCACGTCGTTACGCTGACCGGGAGTGACCGGGTGAAGCTGACCGCAGTGGTGTCGCGGGGTACGCATCCGGCGCGGATGATCACCCGGGCCAGGATCCTGCTGGAACTGGACGAGTCTGCCGGCCCAGCGTCGGATCGTCGGGTGGTGGCTGAGCGAGCCGGGGTCAGCGAGGCACGGTGTACCTGGTCGCGAAGCGGTTCACCGAGTCGGGCGGGGACGCCTCGCAGGTGATCGGCCGCCGAAAACGTGCAACGCCGCCGGTACCCGCGGAGGCGACTGGGGACATCGAGGCGCGGGTGATCGCGCCGGCGTGTACGAAACCCCCGGCAAACTATGACCGGTGGTAGCTGCGGCTGCTGGGGAAAGATGTGGTGCTGACCGAGGGCATCCCGCCGTGGGATCACTCCACCATCGGCCGGACCCTGCAAAAAGGGGGGCTTCGTCCTCATCTGAAGCAGCGCTGGACGATCCCGCCGCACGCCAACGGTGAGCTCGTCGCTCGCATGGAGGACGTGCTGGAGGTGTATCACCGGCGGTCCGATCCGGTGGTGTCGGTGGCGCATGGTGAGAAGCCGTACCAGTTGCTAGGCCGAGCCGCTCGCCGACCGCCGCGGTGTCGCAGCTCTGGCGAGCTGGGCTCAGATCGGGCGGCAGGCGGCAGGCGGCAGGCGGCGGGCGGCGGTGAGGGCGTTGGCTGTGCCATGGTCGTCGGGGCGGTGCGGACCTCGAGGTGGCGCGCGACACGCCCTCGCTACGCTTCGCCCATGCCTCGACCCGTGGTGCTGGACGTCGACACCGGAGTCGACGACGCGTGCGCAGTGTTGTTCGCTGCTGCCCACCCCGACCTGGACCTGCGGGCGGTTACCTGCGTGGGCGGGAACGCCGGGCTCGACGACGTCGTGCGCAACACCATGACCGTCCTCGACGCCGCGGGCCGCACGGACGTCCCGGTGGCGCGGGGCGCCGCGCGGCCGTTGCTGGAGGAGCCGGTCGACGCACGTCACGTCCACGGTCAGGACGGGATGGGCGACCTCGACTGGCCCCGCTCGACCCGACCGACGGACCCACGCCACGCGGTCGAGCTGCTTCGCGACGTGTTCGTCGGCGCCGCCGACGACCCGGTGACCCTGGTGACGCTGGCGCCGATGACCAACATCGCCCTGTTGCTGCGGACCTTCCCCGAGGTGGCCCGAGGCATCCGGGAGATCGTGTTCATGGGCGGCGCGGCTGCGGTCGGGAACGCCACGGCGTCAGCCGAGTTCAACATCGTCCACGACCCGGAGGCCGCGGCCATCACCCTCGACGCCGCGGCGGCGCTGGGGATCCCGCTGACGATGTACGGCCTCGACGTCTTCTACGAGCCCCGGGTCACCAGGGGCCAGGCGGCCACGTTGGTCGCGAGTGGGTATGCCCGCGCCGTGCTTCCGGGCCGGCTCATCGAGTTCCAGTGCCAACGGCTCGACAGCGACAGCGCGACGATCGGCGACGCCGGCGCGGTCTGCGCGGTCGTCGACCGGCAGGCCCTGCTGACCCAACGGCTGCCCGTCCGGATCGAGCTCGGCGGGTCCTGGTCGCGCGGTCGCACCGTGGTCGACCGGCGCAGCTGGGCGGGCGACATGAGCCACGACCCACACGGCCTCGCACCGGTCACTGTCGACGTGGCGCTCGCCGTTGACGGACCGCGGTATGCCTCGCTGTGGCTCGAGGTTGTCAGCTCACCCTGAGCCGGTCGCGTGTCCCACCAGCACTCTTGACTGCGACGAGATCACGGGCCGGGTGGCGGCGTGAGTGCGTCGGCCGGCCACCAGGGCATGGCGACGGCCGGCTTGTCGTCGCGGACCACCTCGACGCCATGAGCCTGGAGCGCCGCGATCGTTTCCTCCACGTCACGGATGGGGAAAACCCAGACAATGCTGGGATTCATCGGCGTGGGATGGCTTTTGATGGTCCACACCCCCGAGGTGTAGGTGCGTTGCCACGGCAGGGTGACCCGGCGCGCATCCACCATGAAGGACAGATGGGCTGGCGCCGGCCCGGGGGAAGAACCCGTTGTAGCGCGTGACCATCGGGGCCACCGATGTGCGCATGGCACGAGCAGCGGCCCGGCCGTCGATGACGTGGACGTCGGCCAAGGCACCCCACGGGGCGAAGTAGGGCTGCCGGAGCGCGCTGAACGGGACGGGTGGCCGCCGGAGCGGCCGAGCCGACCCGAACAGCACACCCGAGTCGTCGATCCGGACCTGCACGCCGTGCCAGACGACGATCGGGAACAACCCGAAGAACAGTCCGAACGCACCGAAGGCGCCAGCTACCAGGGTGAACGGCCCGTAGCGTCCTTGACCGGCCCCGAGTACGGCCGCCACGGTGACGCCGGCGATACCGATGACCAGGGGAACTACATTGCGGCCGACGCGGCCGACGCCTCGTTGGACGAGCACCCCAGCTGAGTCCTGCAGTGCGGGACTGTCCTGACTCATTGGCCGGCCAGCTGCGCATGGCGACGGCTGGGAGGGTGATCCGGCGCATCGACCATGAAGGAGAGCTGGGCCGTGCCACCGCGCCTCGGATCCATAGGGGCTCGTGGCGCCGGAGGGCCGTGCCCGTCAGGCCTCGCCATCGTGCCGACCCTCTGAGCGCAGCTGAAGGATCCGGCGCAGGTCGTACCAGCCCACAGCGAGGACGAGCGCCGAGAGGAGCACCAGAACCAGCTTGGTACCGACCGTGGCGCTCGAACCGGCAAGAAACGACTGGATCGTGGCGATGACGAACACGAGACCGACCAGGAGGCAGACGACCAGTAGTACTGCACGACCCACGGCTCCGGTGCGGGTGTCGGGCCCGAAGACCGACCCGCTCGTCGGACTCGGGACGCTCGACAGGGGTCGATACCGGGGTGACGAACGCGCCAGGCCCGGCGGGCCGGCCCCATCCGCAGTAGCTGCGCACCGAGGAGTGCGAACGCGAACGCGAACCAGAGCCCGGGGAGGTGCTGGGTGGCGACAGCCGCGACGGCACTCGCGGTCGCGGTGACGAGAAAGAAAGCGCCGAAGACCATCGTCGCGCCGGGCGCGATGGTGCCTGCCATGCGGTTGTCGTCGTCGAGCCAGGCATAGGGGGCGGGATCGTCGGCCGCGCTCCGGTCTTTCGCTCCCTGCTGGCCCGGCACGTCACTCATCTTAGGCGCCGCCCCGGTGAGAGCCGATCGGACGATCGTCACCGGATGGGCGATGGTCAGAAGATCTGGTAATGGCGTGCCACGTGCGCGAGGGTGGGGTCACGTGCCTGGTGGTGGGGTGAGGGCGTCTGTCGGCCAGGGGAGCGGGACTGCCGGCGTGTCGTCGCGGACCACCTCGACGCCGTGAGCCTGCAGCGCGGCGATCGTTGCCTCTACGTCGCGGATCGGGAAGACCCAGATGATGCTGGGATCCAGTGGGGTGGGATGGCTCTTGATGGTCCATTTCCCGGAGGTGTAGGTGCGTTGCCACGGCAAGGTGACCCGGTGCGGGTTGACCAGGAAAGACAAGTGGGCCGTGGCACCGCGACGCGGGAAGAAGCCGTTACGCCGGGTGACGATCGCCGGGGTGGCCGGCGTGATGCTCATGGACCCCCGCATGGCGCGCACGGCGGCCCGGCCCTCGATGACGTGGACGTTGGCGAGGTCACCCCACGAGGCGGCGTACGGCTGCCGCATCACACCGATAGGGGCTGGTGGTCGTCGGGGTCGCCGGGTCGACCCGAACAGCACCCCGGTCGCATCGATCCGCACCTGAAGACCGTGCCAGACCAGCAGAGGGACAAGTCCTGCGAGCACGACGACCCCGGCGGAGGCTGTGAGCAGCAGCCAGGTGGTGAGCAGGGGCCCGTCGACCACCCTGAGGTACACAGCGAAAGCAAGGACGCCAAGGCCGACGACCAGGGCGACGACGTTGGGAGCGACGCGACCGGCACCGCGTTGGACCAGCGTCCCAGCACCATCGGACGGTGCGCGTCGGTCCTGAGTCACAAGTCGGCCGGCTGCGTGGTCTGCTGCGCCGCCTCGAGCAACAGTGTGAGCAGGGCCCGTTCGACTTCCTCAGCGCCGACCGCGACCGTGCGTTCGCGGGCTCCCTCGAAATCACGTGTCGCCAGCGTCACCAGCCCTCGGGGAGCGGTGACGAGTGCGCCCGCCATGGTCATGGTCTCGCCAGCGCGGTGCCGCAGCAGCTCGACGACCAGCATCGGCGGCCGGTCCTGCGGCTTCGGCGCCTGTAGGTGGCGCAGTGCCCAGGCGGTCAGACCCCGGGCGGCGAGCTCGGGGCTGGCCAACCGGTAGTCGTGCTCACCACCTGCTGCGACCTCGACGACGAGGCCCTGCAGCCCCTCGTCGTCGACCAGCGCATACAGGCGCGGGCCGGGGGCGGGATGCGTCTCAGGGCCTCCGGCCAGGCAGACGAAGGTGGCGTTCGACCGTGCTGCCATGACGAGCCCCAAAGCGGCCGACGGGACGAGTATGTCGGTCGCGGACGTATCGTCGGCTGCCGGATCTTCGATGGTGGCCAGCTCGCGGGCGAGGATCGTGCGACGGGCTCCCACGAGCACGGCGTCCCTGCTCGTGGGGCTCAGGGCCGACCATCGCGTGACGACCTCGGCGTCGGACAGCGCCCACAGTCCGCCTCCGAGGAGCAGCTCCTCGGCGTCAGTCAGTCTCGCAAGGTGGACCAGGCCGGACACCTGCGCCTCGACGAGCAAAGACCGCGCCTCGGCAGCACGGCCCCTTTGCGCGGCACCAGCAGGTCCGAGCAACTCGGTCGGAACGTTGTTCGTCACCGGATCGGCTCTCATGTCAGAAGATCGAGTTCCAGACGTCCTCGGCGACGTTGGCCACGCCCTTGCCGAAGTCCTCGGCGCCCTGGCCCACGTCTTTCAGCACCGAGACCGTGCCGTCCCCGACCGTGTTGCAGAGGTTCCTGAACGGGGCCCAGTGGTGGTAGAGGTAGTCGCCCGCGAGGTAGGCCGCCGTGCCCACCATGAGCACCTCACCGGCGACCGGGATCGTCGCCTCGGCCCCGAAGACCCCTGCGGTCACGGCCAGGTCGGTCCCCACCAGGGCCGCATTGGTGGCCGCCGCCCCTCGGTCTACCCAGCCCATGGCACCCGAGTCCTCGGGGGAGATGATCGTCGCCACGTCGCCGAGGATCGCGGTGCCGCCCAGCCCGAATTTGAGCCCGGTCATCCCCTTGGTGAACAAGGACAGATCGCCCGCACCCTTGGCGAGCGACGAGGCGCTCGTTGCGGCCGCGTCCGCCGTCTTGCTCAGCTCGGCGAGCTCCGCGATGTTGGCGTCGGTAGCGAAACCGGCGTCCTTGAGGGCCTGCAGGGCGCTGACCCGGCTCGACAACGCCTCCGCTGCCGCCTCAGCCGAGGCGGCGTCCTGGCTGATGCCGGGCAGCGCTTTGGCCGCTTCCTCGAGCTTCTTGCCGATCTGGTAGTCGGCGGGAGTGAGGTCCCACACGGCGTGGAACTTCTCGTTGACCCCCTTGAGGGTCTCGAAGGCACCCGCACTTTCGGCGCCTGCATGAAGGTCGTCACCAAAACCGGACGCGTCCTTGACCGTCTTGTCCCGCGCGGCGTAGAAGATCTTCCACGAGCTCGTGACGTCGTCCTCGGCGCCGGTCATCGTCTTCTGGTAGCCCGAGACGGTGGTGTTCGCCGCGTCGACGTCGGCCTGGGTGCGGTTGGGGTCCGCGTTCACCGCATCGGCCGTCTCGTTCGCCTTGGTTTGGGCGGTCGTGTATGCCGCAGCGGCGGCAGCGATCTTCTTCTGCGCGGTGTCGAGCGCGTCGGCATAGGTGTGGATGACGCCGACCAGCGAGCTGGTCGGTGCCTCCGCCTTGCCCGCGACGCTGCTCACCGCGGAGACGACTCCGGTGAAGGCGGTCGCGGAGTCTCCCTGCCACTGGGCGGCCGACGTTGTCGCGTCGCCGCGCTTGTGGGTCTCGGCGGCCAGGTCACCGATCGCCGTCGCCTGGGTCGCCAGTGCCGTCGCGGCAGCATGGATGCCCGAGGGGTTGCCCGGTGGCGGGGTGAAGGGCGACCCGCCCCCGCCGCCTCCACCGTCGCTAGCCAGCAAGGGGTACCCCGGCGGCCGTGCGTCCGTATCGGGCGGCGGCCGACTCCTCGGTGGCGGAGTACCCGCTGGCGCTGGAGACGACGCCCGCGGCCAGGTGGTCCAGGCCCCCGTAGACGAGGTGCAGCTCGTTGACGAGCTCCATGACGGCCGAGCCGACAGCCGTGACGACCGACGGGTCACCCAGGCAGTCGCACAGGGCCGAAGCCTGCTCCTGGGAGGCCTTGGCCGCGGTTTGACAGTCGCCGGCGAGCGCGTCGAACTTCGGCGCTGCCACTGTGAGCGCCGCAGGGTCGACGGAGTAGGTGGGCTGCATGATGTCCCTTCGTGCAGGATGTTACCGGCGGACTCCCCCGTCCGCGGCGGTGAGAGTCAACCGGGTGCGCCTGGGAGTTTGCTGAGGTGACCGCCGCCCCGGTATGCGTCCAGCGCGCGCGTCAGTCGGGCCGGACGGAAACCACGTGCGGGCGGCCGGCGACCCTGGTGAGCACGAGGGTCGCGGCCTCGTCCCCGGTGACCTTCAGCTGTCTGCGGACCACCTCCGGGTCCAGGGCCACCCCACGCTTCTTGATGGTCAGCCGGCCGAGCCCACGCTCGCGCAGCCAGGCGCGGACCGTCTTGGCGTTCCACGGCATGGATGCTTCAACCGCATACCGGTGCGCCCAGGGGACGTCGGTCAGCCGGTCGGACGAGACATACCCGACCCCGGTATCGAGCTCGGCTCCGCCGACGGTGTGAGCCAGCGCGCCGGTCAAGCCGGCGCGGATCACCGCACGGTCCGGCTCGTAGAGGTGGGTGCCGATCCGGGACGCGTCGGACAGGGGAGGAGGCGCCCCGGCAGCGTCCGCCTCGGTCACCGTGACCGCGGGCGACCCAGCCCGCATGACGAGGGCAGTGCGTCCTGCCGCGGCGACCAACGGCCCCCACCAGATGGCGCACTCGAGGACCTCGCCCTGCCAGGAGACCCAGCTCGCCTCGGCACCTGCCGAACCGCCGGGCACGCGGTGGTGGGGAAACGCGGGGGAGAGCTTGGCCCCGGTGGCCGGCACGGCCGTGGCAAACCGCTGCACCTCGTCCCAGCTCGGCGAGATCTGGTCGAGTGAGAAGACCCGCCGCGAGCGACCGGAGATGTCGGCCGCACCCCGGGTGCGTCTGGCCGGGTCGAGCCAGAGCCCGGTATGCCGCGTTGCCTCACCGGTGGGGAGGGCGACGTCCTGCGCTCGTCCGCAAACGACCTGAGCCTCGGGCCAGTGCCGCAGGTTCATCGCCGCGACGACCGAGGTGACCTCGTCGACGTCGACTGCGCGCACGCCGAGGTCGAGCCCGGCAAAGGCCATCGCGTCGGCGCCGATCCCGCACCCGAGGTCGTGCACGAGGCGGATCTCGGCCCGCAGGTAGCGGGCGGCGTGCCGGGCGGCGACCTCGAGGCGGGTGGCCTGCTCGAGACCGTCCTGGGTGAACAGCATTCCCTCGGCGAACGCGCCGAACTTCGCCTGGGCTCTGGATCGCAGACGGGACTGGGTCAGCGCCGCGGAGACCAGCTCTGGCGCATACCCGGCGTCACGCAGTCGGGTCTGCAACGCGAGCTCGGTGGCCGCGTCGTATGGCGGGAGCGACTGGAGCAGGTCCCATCCCTCACCGCCCACGAGCAGCGCGATCGAGGGGAGGTCCACGCCTGCCATCCTCACCCCTCGGGCTCCGCTCACGGCGCAGATCTGGCACTCGACTTGACCGAGTGCTAACCGGCTACCTAGATTTGGGGGCGTTGGCACTCTCCACCTGGAAGTGCCAGCCGGTTCGGTGCGATCGACCCCCGCGACGGCGGTCCCCGAGCAGCCCAGACATCCAACCGCGTCGACCCCGAGAGGGTCGACAGTCCCGAAAAGGGGAGGTCAACATCGTGTCGGTTTCCATCAAGCCGCTCGAAGACCGCATCGTGGTCAAGTCCCTCGAGGCCGAGCGGACCACGGCTTCCGGCCTGGTCATCCCGGACAACGCCCAGGAGAAGCCCCAGGAGGGCGAGGTCCTGGCCGTCGGTCCGGGTCGCATCGACGACAAGGGCCAGCGCGTCCCGCTCGACATCACCGTCGGTGACCGGGTCATCTACAGCAAGTACGGCGGCACCGAGATCAAGCACCAGGGCGAGGAGTACCTCATCCTCAGCGCCCGCGACGTGCTCGCGGTCGTGGCCTGACGCACTCCGTCCCGACCGGACTCAGATGATCACGAGCTCAGAGCGGCCTGGCTGCCGACAGCTCACACACCTCTGAGTCCGGTTGACCGGCGGACCTCCTATGCGTCCGCCCAGCAGTAGCACCGGCACCAACCGGCACTCCACCTGCACCAACGAGCACCAACTAGAAGGACACTCATGCCCAAGACGCTGGAGTTCGACGACTCCGCACGCAAGGCGCTGGAGCGCGGCGTTGACGCGCTCGCCAACGCTGTCAAGGTGACGCTCGGCCCCAAGGGCCGCAACGTCGTCATCGACAAGAAGTGGGGCGCCCCCACGATCACCAACGACGGTGTGACCATCGCGCGGGAGATCGAGCTGGATGACCCGTACGAGAACCTCGGGGCACAGCTGGCCAAGGAGGTCGCCACCAAGACCAACGACGTCGCCGGTGACGGGACCACCACGGCCACCGTGCTCGCCCAGGCGATGGTCAAGGAAGGTCTGCGCAACGTCGCGGCCGGTGCGGCACCCGCTGCGCTGAAGCGCGGCATCGACAAGGCGGTCCAGGCCGTCAACGACCGTCTGCTCGAGAACGCCCGCGACGTCGACGGGACGAGCGAGATCGCCTCGGTCGCCGCCCTCTCAGCCCAGGACACGACGATCGGCGAGACCATCGCCCAGGCGTTCGACAAGGTCGGCAAGGACGGCGTCATCTCCGTGGAGGAGTCGTCGACGTCCACGACCGAGCTCGAGTTCACCGAGGGGATGCAGTTCGACAAGGGATACATCTCGGCGTACTTCGTCACCGACACCGAGCGGATGGAAGCCGTCCTCGAGGATGCCTACATTCTCATCAACCAGGGCAAGATCTCCTCGATCCAGGACCTGCTCCCGGTCTTGGAGAAGGTCGTCCAGTCGGGCAAGCCGTTGCTCATCGTCTCCGAGGATGTCGACGGCGAGGCCCTCTCGACGCTGGTCGTCAACAAGATCCGCGGCACGTTCAACGTCGCCGCAGTCAAGGCTCCCGGTTTCGGGGACCGTCGCAAGGCGATGCTGCAGGACCTCGCGATCCTCACCGGTGGGCAGGTCATCTCCGAGGAGGTCGGCCTCAAGCTCGACGCGGCCGGGCTCGACCTGATGGGTCAGGCACGACGGATCGTCGTCACCAAGGACAACACCACGGTCATCGACGGCCTCGGCGACAAGGCCGAGGTCGACGCCCGGGTGGCGCAGATCAAGTCCGAGATCGAGCGGACCGACTCCGACTGGGACCGCGAGAAGCTCCAGGAGCGTCTCGCCAAGCTCGCCGGTGGCGTCTGTGTGATCAAGGTCGGCGCGCACACCGAGGTGGAGCTCAAGGAGAAGAAGCACCGCATCGAGGACGCCATCTCGGCCACTCGCGCGGCCATCGAAGAGGGCATCGTCGCCGGTGGCGGCTCCGCCCTCATCCAGGCCGTGTCGGCGATCGACGCGCTCAGCCTCGTCGGTGACGAGGCCACCGGTGCCTCGATCGTTCGCAAGGCGGCCGCCGAGCCGTTGCGCTGGATCGCCGAGAACGCAGGCGTCCAGGGTTACGTCGTGACCTCCAAGGTCGCCGAGCTGCCCATCGGGCACGGCTTCAACGCCGCAACCGGTGAGTACGGCGACCTGATGGGCGCGGGCGTCATCGACCCGGTCAAGGTCACCCGTTCGGCGCTGCGCAACGCCGCGTCGATCGCCTCGATGATCCTCACGACGGACACGCTCGTCGTCGAGAAGAAGGTCGAGGAGGAGCCCGTCTCCGCCGGCCACGGGCACGGCCACTGAGCGTCAGCGGCTGAGCCCCACGCACGGCCGAAGGGCCGCCTTCCCTTGGGGAGGCGGCCCTTCGTCGTTCCTGGGATTCGTTCGTCTAACTCGTCGTTCGTGGTCCCGTTCGTGGTCTCAACGTTCGTGGGACCCGTCGGCTACAACCATACGGGCGGGTATGGCGGTCGCTCGGGGCTACGAGGCGGCCGGTACAGCTGATCGAGCCGGCGGTCGCACGGCGTAGTGCGCCTCGCGTTCGTCCTCGGTCATCCCGCCCCACACCCCGTAGGGCTCACGGACCTTCAGTGCGTGAGAGCGACACTGAGCCAGGACGGGGCATGTCGCACAGACGGCCTTGGCCGCACCGTCGCGGTCCCGGCGGGCCGATCCGCGTTCGCCCTCGGGATGGAAGAACACCTCGGGGCTCGCGCCACGGCAGAGGCCGTCGAGCTGCCATTCCCACAGGTCCGCGACGGGACCCGGCAAGCGGGAGATCTCTGCCATGGCTCCTCCGTTGGTCTGCCGAGGCGAGTAGATCCGTCGGCGGTTCGTCACTGCTGTTGCTGGTTCAGTACCCCTTCCGGACGCATTTCACGCATCACGAAGCGATCTCGGTTGGTTATACGGTTGGTCAAGGGACCGTATAGTTGCCGTCAAGCGTTACCTGCAAGTAGGGTCGCTCGACATCTACCCCGGCAGCGTCTGTCGGGCACATCATGACCCATCGGGGGTATGCGTGACCGCGTCGGCGACCCCCTCTGTGCCCCCCTCTGTGGCCCCCTCTGTGGCCCCCGTTGAGGCCCCCGTTGAGGCCCCCGTTGCGCCCCCCTCTGTGGGCCGCTCGTTCGAGCCGGGCGTAACGCGGGAGCCGCGTGATGCGATGGACGGTACGCAGACGCAACGAACGTTGCGCGACCTCGCCGTCGACGCGCGAGCCGCCGGCGGCGATGCGGCCGAGACCCTGATGGGCAGGGTTCGACAGATCGCGCTGCGATATGCACGCGCGAGGCTGAGTCGCTTCGGAGCGGACGACGTGTCCCAGGACGTCGCGCAGGAGGTGTGTATGGCGGTGCACACGGCCCTGCCCACGTATGACGACCGGGGTCTGCCGTTCGAGGCGTTCGTCTACTCCGTGGCCGCGCACAAGGTTGCGGACGCACAGCGTCAGCTGCTGCGGGGGCCGCAGCTGATCAGCGAGGTCCCCGACGCGGAGGACTGGGCTACCGGTCCCGAGCATGTGGCCGTGATCCGCGACGAGGCCCACCGTGCCATGGAGCTGATCCGCACACTCCCCGGTCAGCAGCAGGAGATCCTGACGTTGCGGGTGGCGGTCGGCATGTCGGCCTCCGAGACCGCGGCCGCCCTGGGGATGAGCACAGGGGCCATCCGGGTCGCCCAGCACCGGGCGCTGACCCGGCTGCGGGGGCTGATCGCCGGGTCCGAGGGCGTCGCGTCATGACCCAACGCCGGCTCGATCCCCTCCATGTCCCCCAGACCCTCCATACCCTTCACTCGGACACCCTTCACTCGGACACCCTTCACTCGGACACCCTTCACTCGGACACCCTTCACTCGGACACCCTTCACTCGGACGATGTGTTCCTCGACCTGGTCGGGGGGCGGGTCCGGGGGGCCAGTCGGGGCGACGAGGTCGGCGTCCTCCTCGTGGCGCTCACGGCGTCGCTCGACGGTCCCGCCCTGAGCGTCTCCCGGCGCCCCCCGCTGACCGGCCGCTACGGACGTCGCAGCCTCACGGCACTGGCGGCTCTCGGCATCGCCGTCTCTGGCGCGACGGTGGCCGCCGCGGTCGAACCGCGTCCCGGCACTCCAGCGGTCGCGTTGCGAGCAACCCCGTCCTCGGCAGCGGCTGCATCACCTCAGTCCTCGTCACCTCAGTCCTCGAGCGCCGCGCTGTCCGGTCCCGCAGAGGTCGGTGGCCCCCCGCAGGCGATGTCCGGGTCCGAGCGTGCAGCGGCTCTCGGCTCCCCGCGCGCGGGTTCGAGGGGCACGTCCGCAGCCCGGCCGTCGGGCGGTCCAAGCAGCAAGCCAACGAGCGGACCACCGAGCGGACCACCGAGCGAGTGGACCAACGAGTGGACCAACGAGTGGACCAACGAGCAGGCCAACCAGCGGGCTGGCGAGCGGACCAACGGATCGGAGCTTGACCGCACGCCGGGCACCCGCATCCCTGCCCGCTCTCCCCGCCGCAGCCCGTGCGGCCGCCACGAAGGCCAGCCGCTCGGCTCCCACGTCGGCAACAACGGTGCATCGACGGTCGGCATCGGTGCGCCCCAGGCCGATGCCACGGATGCCCCGGTCGTGACGAGGGACCGTCGAGCACGTCGAGCACGTCGGGCCCTCGGTCCGCGCTCGTGGGTGTGCCCCTAGGCGTCGTCCAGGAATCGTCCACCTTCGTCCGTAGAATGGGGCGATGACCACCGGTTCGTCCGACGTCTCGTCCCTGACTGCGCCACTGGGGCTGACGTATGACGACGTCCTGCTCCTGCCCGGTGAGACCGATGTCATCCCCAGCGAGGTCGACACCACCTCCCGCCTCACGCGAGAGATCACGCTGCGCATACCCCTCGTCACCTCGGCCATGGACACGGTCACCGAGTCGCGGATGGCTATCGCCATCGCGCGCCAAGGCGGGATCGGGGTCCTGCACCGCAACCTCGCGATCGACGACCAGGCATACCAGGTCGACCTCGTCAAACGGACTCAGACGGGCATGATCTCCAACCCCGTCACGATCACCGCCGACGCGACCCTCGAGGACCTCGACGAGAAGTGCGGGCAGTACCGCGTCTCCGGCCTGCCCGTAGTCGACGCCGATCAGCGATTGCTCGGCATCATCACCAACCGCGACCTGCGCTTCACGCCGGTGGCCGAGTGGGCGACGACCAAGGTGGACGAGGTCATGACCCCAATGCCGCTCGTCACGGCCCCCGTCGGGATCAGCCGTGAGGACGCGACCTCCCTTCTGCGCCAACATAAGCGCGAGCGACTGCCGATCGTGGACGCCGACGGCCGGCTGGCCGGGCTGATCACGGTCAAGGACTTCGTCAAGTCGGAGCAGTTCCCGATTGCGAGCAAGGACGGCCACGGTCGGCTGCTCGTCGCAGCCGCGGTCGGTTACTTCGGCGACGCCTGGCAACGCGCGACCACGCTCGTCGACGCGGGTGTCGACGTGCTCGTCCCGGACGTCGCCAACGGCCACGCCCGGTTGATGCTCGACATGATCCGCCGGCTCAAGTCCGACCCCGCGACGCGTCACGTCCAGGTGTTGGCCGGCAACGTCGCGACCCGCGAGGGCGCCCAGGCCCTGGTCGACGCCGGTGTCGACGGGGTCAAGGTGGGCGTGGGTCCGGGGTCCATCTGCACGACCCGCATCGTGGCTGGGGTCGGCGTACCCCAGGTCACCGCGATCCACGAAGCGACGCAGGCGTGCCGACCTTCAGGCGTTCCAGTCGTCGGGGACGGCGGTCTGCAGTACTCCGGTGATATCGCCAAGGCGCTCGTCGCCGGCGCCGACACGGTGATGATCGGCTCGCTCTTCGCCGGCTGCGAGGAGTCGCCCGGCGAGCTCGTCCTCGTGAACGGCAAGCAGTTCAAGGCCTACCGGGGCATGGGCTCGCTGGGGGCGATGGCCTCGCGCGGCAAGAAGTCCTTCTCCCGCGACCGCTACTTCCAAGCCGACGTCAGCAGCGACGACAAGATCGTCCCCGAGGGCATCGAGGGCCAGGTCGCCTACCGAGGCCCGGTCGCCGGAGTCACGCACCAGCTGATCGGCGGCCTGCACCAGTCGATGTTCTATGTCGGCGCGCGCACTGTCCCCGAGCTGCAACGGCGCGGTCGGTTCGTCCGGATCACGGCCGCGGGTCTCAAGGAAAGCCATCCCCACGACGTCCAGTCGATCGTCGAGGCGCCCAACTACAGTGCGGGCTGACCGATCGGGGCCGACACGGGCGACCTCGACCGAGCGCTGCTCTTCTTCGACGTGCCCGACGACGACCTGGCGGCACTGCGGTACGCCGACAAGCAGGTACGCGCTGATGCGAGCCTGGCCGCCTGGGTCGCCGACACGGTCTCTGAGCTGCGAGCCGCGATGGGGGAGCCCTCGCCGCCACCGGCGCTCGGTACCCGACCCGCCACGGAGCCCGGGGTGGCCGCATATCTGCCGGTCCTGGCCTTTGCAGCGGTGCTGCCGCACACCCTCGCGTGGTCCCGGTCGCGAGGCATCTCGGCAGACGTCGTGGCTGCGTCGATGCTGGACGTCGGGAGGATGCTGCGGCGGAACCGGTTGTGGGCGGGGGAGGCCGGCCTCGGTGACGAGCTCGCGGGCTGGCTGACCCGCCACCTCACGGGGGCGATCCACGAGATCGGCCGGCTGCAGTACGAGCGGGTACGCCTCGGGACCTGGACCGGCACCCAGCTCGCCGCCGCGGGGCTCCCGCTCGGACCTGCGGATCTCGCGCTGAGCCAGCACATCCCTCAGACTGGCACCCCGTTGACACCCGGGGCGGTCGACGAGTCGCTGGCGGCTGCCCGCCGCTTTTTCCGGCGACGCTTCCCCGACGCGTCGCTCTCCCACGTGGTCTGCGTCTCGTGGCTGCTCGACCCGCAGCTGGCCGACTACCTGGCAGCCGACTCCAACCTCGTGTCCTTCCAGCGCCGTTTCACCCTCATCCCGCCGCGGAGCGACGACGCGGACCCGAGCATTCGCAAGTTTGTCTTCGCCGACACCACGTCCCCGTTGGACGCTCTCCCGCAGCGAACCACGTTGGAACGAGCCGTGGTTCGGCACCTGCGACGGGGCGGCGCCTGGCGGACGCGGACGGGTTGGCTCGACCTGCGCCGGGCCTGATCCATCTGCGCCGGGCCTGACCGGCCTTGGTCCACGGTCCACGTGACGAGGGCGCGGTGGAGCTGGCCGCGGGGAGGCTGCGTGGCTGCGCGCCTCAGAGGTTGCCGAGGACCCGGTCAACGGCGATTTCCAGGACCACACGGCGCGGGTTGACCCGGGGGACGCGGTAGCGCACGGCATACCGCTGTTCGGCGTCGATCACCGAGGCCGCGTCGTCGAGCACCCGGGCGGGACCCTCGAGCGAGAGCCAGTGGCGACCGTCCACCTGGCAGAGGACTGCTCGTGACCCGGCCGCGGCGTTGCGCGCCTTGCGGCTGACGCCGCTGGTGATCACCCGCGCGAGCCCCTGCCGCGCGTCCCAGGTGAACCCCACGGGGACGACGTGCGGCGTCCCGTCGGTTCGCAGCGTCGTCAGAGTGGCGAGGTGACGCACTCGCAGGAAGTCCGATGCCGCTGCGGACAGGTCGGCGGGATCGAGGGCCACGAAGCCAGTGTCCGCCCGTGGCGCCCCTCAGATGCGGTCGGGTGGTCACGCCGAGTGGGGTGATATCGGTCGGAGTCCCGACCGTTATCACCCCACTCGATCGGCCCACCTGATCAGCCGGTGGGCGTCACGCTCGGTCCCGATAGGCTCGTGCGGTGACCGAGATCGAGATCGGGCGAGGCAAACGCGGTCGGCGGGCCTACTCCTTCGATGACATCGCCGTCGTCCCCTCCCGTCGCACCCGCGACCCCGAGGAGGTGTCGGTCTCCTGGCAGATCGACGCTTACCACTTCTCCATCCCCGTGATCGCCGCGCCCATGGACTCGGTGATGTCCCCGCAGACGGCGGTCGCGCTGGGCAACCTCGGTGGCCTGCCCGTGCTCGACCTCGAGGGCCTCTGGACGCGCTACGAGGACCCGGAGCCGTTCATCGAGGAGATCGTCGGCCTCGACCCCGCCAAGGCGACCGCCCGGATGCAGCAGATCTATGCCGAGGAGATCAAGCCCGAGCTGATCAGCGAGCGGCTGCACGAGGTGCGTCGCGCGGGCGTGACCGTCGCCGGGGCCCTGAGCCCGCAGCGGACCCAGCAGCACTGGAAGACCGTCGTCGACGCCGGATGCGACCTGTTCGTGATCCGAGGCACCACCGTCTCGGCCGAGCACGTCTCCGGTCGCGCCGAACCGCTCAACCTCAAGCGCTTCATCTACGAGCTCGACATCCCCGTGATCGTCGGCGGGGCGGCGTCCTACACCGCGGCCCTGCACCTCATGCGCACCGGTGCGGCCGGCGTGCTCGTCGGATTCGGCGGGGGAGCGGCGCACACGACGCGTCGAACCCTCGGCATCCATGCCCCGATGGCCTCCGCCATCGCCGACGTCGCCGCCGCCCGTCGTGACTACCTCGACGAGTCCGGTGGTCGCTATGTCCATGTCATCGCCGACGGAGGGGTCGGCACGTCCGGCGACATCGTCAAGGCCATCGCCTGCGGGGCCGACGCCGTGATGCTGGGAGCGGCGCTGGCGCGGGCCAGCGACGCCCCCGGACAGGGTTTCCACTGGGGACCCGAGGCGCACCACAGCGAGCTGCCGCGCGGGGAGCGGGTCGAGGTCGGCGCCACCGCACCCCTCCAGGAGATCCTTTTCGGACCTGGACGGGTCGCGGACGGGACGACCAACGTCATCGGGGCGCTGCGCCGGGCCATGGCAACCACCGGGTACTCCGACGTCAAGGAGTTCCAACGGGTCGAGGTCGTCGTCTCGCCTGACCAGCAGGAGTGACGGCGTGACCAGCGCTCCGACGAGCTGGCCGCCGGCTCGTCCGTGATGGGCGCGCGCCGGGGGGCGCCTATCCGGACTTCGGCTCGGCCGCAGGTAGGGCGTCGGCCCGGCGGTGACGGACCCGCCGGTTCACCGAGCCGCAGAACGTCACCGAGCCGCAGAACGTCACCGAGCCGCAGAACGTCACCGTGCAACGGTTCCCGGTGTACGTCCCCACCACGGAGGGCCCAGGTGTGTGTAGTCACCGCAGCCCTACGGCCGATGAAGGCCGCACGGCTGCGGTGACAGCCCCCCACACATCCGGTGTGGGCCCCTGTCGAGACTCCGACAACCACACCAACCACTCCAACGAGCGGGGGCGGTGGAGGTTACGGGTGCCCCCAGTCTGCGTCCGACGAAGTGGTAGCCAGGGCGACCGAAACGTCGGACGCAACGTGGGTGGGGGTCGCGCCCGCTCCCCGTCGACGAGTCCTGATCTGAGAAGGTGCCTCCATGAGCCGTGCGAGCACCCTTCGCCGACCTCGGGCCTGGCTGCTCGTCCTGGTCGCGGTCGTCGTCTACGTTGCCCTCCTGGTGGCGTACTCCGTCGACGGCCGCTCCGGGCCGTCGGTCGGCCCAGAGCAGGCACCTCCGGGCGGTGTCCTCGTCGGCCTGACGCCCGTGTCCGTGGACCCGGCGGCGGGCGTGATGACCGTCGACGTGGAGGTCGAGCTCGACCAGTCGCTCGTCGACACGGCAGCGAATACGGGGCTGAACTCGGCTCCGAACCGCGACGTCACGGTCGTGCTCCTCCCGACGGTGACGGGCGCCACGTTGAGGCTCCCCGCACATACCCCGATCACCACGACCCGCACCCAGCTGTATCAGCCCGGGTTCATCCGCGACTGGCCATTCGACCGCTATGAGTCGACGGTGATTGTCACGGCCGGCACCGGCGGCGCCGGCGACGCCGAGTCGGTGCCCGTCGCCCTCGCTTTCAACGGGGCACTGCAGGGGTGGCACCTGTGGGCCGAACCCGACCCCGACCCTGCTGGACAGCTGGGCGCCGTTGTGACCGTCGGTTTCGAACGGGCCCTCGGCGTCGTCCTGTTCGGCGCGGTTGTCGTCGTGGTCCTGATCACCCTGCCGGTCCTCGGTCTGATCGTGGTCATCAACGTCGCGCGCGGCCGCCGCAAGTTCGAGCCCGCCTTCCTCTCGTGGATCGGAGGGATGCTCTTCGCCACGATCCCCATTCGCAACTTCCTGCCCGGTTCTCCGCCGCCCGGGTCCTGGATCGATGTCACCGTCGTCCTGTGGGTGGTCGTGGCTCTCGCGACCGGCCTGGTCATCGGCGTGCTGGCCTGGCTACGACAGAGCCCACTGACCTTGAGCGACCCGGACACCGAGACGCCCGATCCCACGTCGGGATCTCCACCCGTGAGCGACTCGGTCTAGCTGCGAGGCGCGTCCTGCGATCGTGTGTTGGTCGGTCGTCCATTCGACCAGGCCGGACCGAACCGGTTACTTGTGTGGGCGCCCACCCGCGGCTTGACGAATGCCCACACGACGGCGAGAACGGCCACGATGACCGGGATTTTGAGCAGGACGACCAGGAAGTCCGTCTTCTTCCAGACGTAGGGGGATGACTGCCAACCGGAGATGGCAAGCCCACCAGAACCAGGCCGAGGAATACCAGACCCACGATGCTCGTCCATGGTGACCCGGGCATCTGGAACGGACGCGCCGGGATGACTCCGCGTTTGACCAGGCTGCGTCTTCGCAGCTGGCAGACGAAGGTCGTCGACCACGAGAAGATCACCCCCAGCGCAGCGGCTTCGAAGGCAGTCTCGAAGGCGTCGGGGTCGATCGCGTTCAGCGCGGCGCCGGGCACATAGACGACGGACGTCAAGACGACGCCGGCCCACGGGACGCCCTGCTTGCTCATCCTCAGCGTGGAAGCGGGGGCCTGCTTCGAGAGTCCCAGGCTGCGCAGCACGCGGCCGTTCGAGTAGAGCCCGGAGTTGAGGCTCGACAGCGCGGCGATGATGAGCACGACCTCGATCAGCGTCCCGATCCAGGACAGCCCCAGACGGCTGAAGAAGATGACGAACGGGCCGATCCCCGAGGTGAAGTCACTCGTCGGAAGGATCGACACGAGCAGGAGGATCAATCCACAGTACAAGGCAGCAATCCGGAAGCTGACGGAGTTCACCGCCTTCGGCACCTCGCGATTGGGGTCCTGCATCTCACCTGCCGCGATGCCGACCATCTCGATGCCCGAGAAGGCGAAGACGACACCGGACATGACGAGGATCGGTCCATACCAGAAGAACCCGATGCTCAAGGCGATGAGAACGGTTCCCCACGTGGGCATGTTCGGGAACAGTACTGCGCGTAGCGGCCGACGGCAGACAGCTCGGCGATCCCGGTGAGGGACCGGTTCAGCCAGTACATCCAGCCGGTGACGTAGGCCGCGCGTTCTCCGAAGAACTCGCCGGTGTGGGAGACGAACGCTCCGGACGTCGAACGATGCAGCACCAGCTCGCCGAGGGCGCGCATCCCAAAGTGTGCGATGACCCCGACGACGATGGAGCTGAGCAGAAGAGCCGGACCCGTGCTGTGCAACCGCGGCGCGGACCCTTCAGGAGGAGGCCTGTTCCGATGGCCCCGCCGATCGCGATCATCTGGACGTGTCGACGGCCGAGGGTCCGTTTGTCACCCTCCTGTTCGGCATCGAGTGACGTGGCCGACCCTTCTGTCTGTGTCACGTGACCTCTTTTCAGTTGACGCGTGCCGGTGGTCGGAAGCGTGGCCCCCCCGCCTGTCGGTTCGTATGTCAGAAGCGGCTGTGGGTAGCATTCCCGCGACGGAGGGCCAACGGTGCACGCAGAACGATACGGACGGACCGCGGTGGTCGCGCTCGCAGTGGGTGCCGCCATGGTTCTGGCTGCGTGCACCGACAAGACGGACAACGGCGCTGCGTCGGTGAAGACGGCGGCCACGACCTCGTCGTCCAGCCCGGCAGTGACAGGGCCAGGCCCGACGGCGTCTGGGCCCGCGACAGGGCCGCCGCCCGGAACGCCGCAGGGTGGGGACCCGGTCACGATCGCGTTCGCCGGGGACACCCACTTCTATGGTCAGCTGGCTCCCCGGTTGGCGAACCCGGCGACGGCGATGGGCCCGCTGACCTCGGTCCTGGCCGGGGCGGACCTCGGGATAGTCAACCTCGAGACGGCGGTCACGACCCGCGGCGCTCCTCAGGTCAAGCAGTACACCTTCCGGGCTCCGGCCACAGGCTTCGAGGCGCTCAAGGCCGGCGGGGTCGACGTGGTGACGATGGCGAACAACCACGCCCTCGACTACGGCCCGGTCAGCGTCCCCGACGCTCTCGACGCTGCGGCCGCGGTCAAGGTCCCCGTTGTCGGCCTCGGCCTGGACGCGAGGCAGGCATACGCACCCTGGATCACCACCGTCAAGGGTCATCGGATCGCCTTCCTCGCCGCTACCGCCGTGATCGACGACTCGCTCGTCTCCTCCTGGTCGGCCGGTCCGGGCCACCCTGGCGTGGCGGCCGCCGTCAACGGCAACAACGCCGCGATCGTTGCCGCCGTGCGGGCCGCTCGCAGCCAGGCCGACACGGTCGTCGTCGAGCTGCACTACGGCAAGGACAACACCACGTGCCCGACCGACACCCAGCGCACCCTGGCAAAGGACATCGTGGCTGCCGGGGCCGACATCGTGGTCGGTCAGCACGCCCATGTCCTGCTCGGGGCCGGCTACCTGGGGTCGGCCTACGTCGACTACGGCATGGGCAACTACCAGTTCTACTCAGCGGGGGGCCTTGGCGCCCAGACGGGAGTCCTGGTGCTCACCGTCAACGGCCGGGCCGTCAACCGGGCCGCGTGGCATCCGGGGACCATCGTCGGCGGGGTGCCGCAACCCCTCGCGGGGGCCGCGGCGCAAGCGGCCCAGGCTCGGTGGGACGGCCTGCGCGCGTGCACCGGCCTGGCGGCCGCGCCTGCCGCCGGTTGACGGATGACGTGCCGGACGACCGCTCCGGCGTCGGGGCAAGACCAGCCGACCCCGCTCGAGCCTCGACCACGCTCCGACATCGTCCGGCCGTCCGACGCACTCGCGGGTTCACCGGCTCGCGGGACTCGGCTCGTCCCGCCAGGACCGCCACAGCGCCGCGTATGCGCCGTCGGCGGCGATCAGCTCGTCGTGGGTCCCGATCTCGGTGACGAGACCTCCGTCGACGACCGCCACCCGGTCGGCGTCGTGCGCAGTGTGCAGACGGTGGGCGATCGCGACCACGGTCCGGTTGGAGACAACGGCGGCCAGCGAACGCTCGAGGTGCCGGGCCGCGCGAGGGTCGAGCAATGAGGTCGCCTCGTCCAGCACCAGGGTGTGCGGGTCCGCCAGCACCAGTCGCGCGAGTGCGAGCTGCTGGGACTGGGCCTCGCTGAGTGCGTGACCGCCGGACCCGACGCGGGTGTCGAGACCCTCGGGCAGCGCCTCGGCCCAGACGCGGGCGTCGACTGCTCCGAGTGCGTCGAGCAGGACCTCGCGGGTGGCCGACGGGTGGGCCAGCAGGAGGTTGTCCTCCAATGTCCCGACGAACACATGGTGCTCCTGGGTGACCAGAGCCACCTCGCCGCGCAGCTGGGCGAGCTCGAGGTCGACCAGCCGGACGCCACCGACGTCGATCCGTCCGACGCGCGGTCCGTCGATGCCGGCCATCAGCCGGCCGAGCGTGGACTTGCCGGCGCCAGAAGGCCCGACGATGGCCAGTCGCTCGCCGGGGAGCAGGTCGAGCGAGACACCCTTGAGCACGTCGCGGCCCGCACGGTAGGCATACCGGACGTCGCGGACGTCGAGCTTGGCGTCGCGCGGCTCCTGCCCGGTCGCCTGGCGGTCGGGCGGGACGTCGGCGATGCCGATGACGCGGGCGAGCGAGGTCGCGCCGACCTGGATCTCGTCGAGCCACATGAGCAGGTCGTCGAGGGGGGCCGCCAGGGCCTGGACGTAGAGGGCGACGGTGGTCACGTCGCCGATGCTGGCCCGGCCGTCGAAGACGAGGTAGCCGCCCCAGAGCAGGGTGGCGGCCACGGGGATCAGGTAGGCCACCTCGACCTGGGGGAACCACCACATCCGCAGGCGCAGGGTGTACATCTCTGCGTCGTAGGCGTTGGCGAGCGCCTGGTCGATCCGGGCCCGACGGCGGTGCCCGAGCCGGAGCGCGTCGACGGTCCGTGCCCCGTCGACCGTCTCGGTGACCACGCCGTTCATCACGGCGTAGGTGGCGCGTTCGCGCAGGTAGCCGGCGGGGGCATACCGCAGGTACCAGCGGGTGGAGAAGACGAGCAGCGGCACCCCGATGAAGAGCGGCAGGGCCACGAGCCAGCTCGTGAGCAGTGCCGCCACTGCCGTGATGGTCACGGTGACGACGGCCACGAAGATCGCCGGGATGCCGTAGCGCGCCACGTGCGACAGGGCCTCGACGTCGTTGGTGGTGCGTGAGACCAGGTCGCCCGTGCCGGCCCGCTCGACGGTCGACAGGGGGAGGGAGACGACGCGGTCCATGAACTGCTCGCGCAGCTCGGCGAACAGGTCCTCGCCCATCCGGAACGAGGCGCGGTGGGCGGTCCAGGTGAGGACGGTCTGCACGACGACGGCCGCCGCGAGGATGACGGCGAGGCGGTTGATGGCCTCGAACGTCGTCCCGTTCGTGAGGTCGTCGACGAGCTCGCCCACGATCCGGGGTGCCGCCAAGCCGGCGAGGGCCGCGAACCCGTGCAGGACCACCACGGTGGCGAACGCTCGCCGGTGGCGGCGCAGCATGCCGGCCGTATGCGTCTTGACCGCGGACATCTCGGCGACGGGCAGCGTCGTGCGCGTCGGCGGCGTGCTGAGGAACGCCATCTCAGTCCTCCTCTCCGCGGACGACGACCGCCCGGTATGCCGGCTGGCTCTGCATCAGCTCGTGATGGGTGCCGCTCGCGGCGACGATGCCGTCGCGCAGGAACAGCACCCGGTCGGCCTGGTCGAGCACGAGCGGGCTGGCGCTCATCACGGCGGTGGTCGACCCGTGACGTGCGCTGGCCAGCCGGGCGGCGACCCGTGCCTCGGTGTGGGCGTCGACCGCGCTGGTCGGTTCGACCAGGACGAGGGTGTCGGCCCGCATGAGGAGCGCGCGGGTGAGGGCAAGCCGCTGCCGCTGCCCCCCGGAAAAGGAGCGTCCCCGCTCCTCGACCTCGCTGTCCAACCCGTCTGCGAGCGCCTCGAGCAGGTCCTCGCCGCTGGCCACCTCGAGGGCTTCGAGGATCTGCGCGTCGGAGTGCCGGCTCCGGGGGTCCAGCTCGTCTCGCAGCGTGCCGGTGAACAGCCGGGGGTCCGTCTCGCTCACGACGACGCGTTCGCGGACCGTGTCGAGCGGCAGGTCCAGAAGCGAGACCTCGCCGAGGCGGACCCCCGCGACGTCGGTGCCGAACCGCCCGAGGCGGTCGGCCAGGGCGGCCGACTCCTCGGGTCGCGCGGAGACGATGGCGGTCAGCAGCCCGGGTTCGATGCTCACCCCGCTGCGCTCGTCGACGAGGGTGGCGCCTCTCGGGGGGTCGGCGGCATGGCGGGCGGAGTCGGGGTGGTCGCGGTGGTCGGGCTCGACCACGAGGACCGCGATGATCTTGCGGGCGCCGATGTAGGCCCTGGTGAACCGGTCGACGAACTCGGTGGCCGTGCGCAACGGCATGACGAGGAACGCGGAGTACCCGTAGAACGCCACGAGCTCACCCACCGTGATGTCCCCCTGAAGGGCGTAGCGCGCGCCGAGCCAGGTGACGACGAGGACGAAGATGCCGGGGAGCAGCACCTGCGACGCGTCAAGGGCTGCCTGTACGCCCGCGACGTGGTAACCGACGCGGCGCACCTCCTGGGACTGACCGGCATACCGGCGCAGGAACGTCTGCTCACCGCCGATCCCGCGCAGCACGCGCAGCCCCGCGACCGTGTCGGCGCCGAGGCCGATCAGCCGACCGGACTCCTCGCGCTGGTGGGCCTGGCGTCTCTGCAGCGGGCGGACCACGAAGCCGAGCAGCGCGACGAGGACGGGGACGCCGACGAGGACGACGAGGCCGAGGGTGCGGGAGGTCTGCAGCAGGATGACCGCCACGAGGACGTAGCTGAAGATCGCCCCGACCATCCGGGCGAAGACGTCGTAGAGCCCGCCGAGCCGCATCGCATCCGAGGCGACCACCGCGACGACGTCACCGGTCGGGGTGTTGCGCGGCAGCGCCTCGCCCACGCCGGCGCTGTGCCAGCCGACCAGCTGGATGGCCCGGAACGTCGCGCTCAGCCAGTTGATGACGGCATACCGGTGCCGGAGCGTTCCCGCTGCGGCGCTGATGAGGCCGAGGGCCACCAGAACGCCGGACCAGTACCAGAGCCGGCCGCTGTCATGGGCGACGATCCCCTGGTCGATGGCGCGGCTGATCGCGGCGGGGAAGAGGGCCTGGGTCCCCATCCAGGTCACGCCGAAGGCGGTTGCCACGAGCAGGGTGCGCCACTGTCCCCGTGCCACCCAGCCCAGCAGGTGCAGCGGGCTGCGCAGGTCCGGGGTGCCGGGATGCTCGTAGGGAAGGCGCACGATCATCCACGGTACGCGTCGGCACGGACGGCTCGACACCGGTTTTCGCGCGCTCCGGAGCCTACGGACGGCTCACCACGGCTTAAAACCGCTCAGAACACGGTGACGATCTTCCTGGTGATGAAGAACCCGTGCTGGGTGGCCGTGTCGATGCAGGTCATCCCGATCTTCTCGCTGAGACAGCGGATCGGCGAACCGTCGGCCACGCCGACCGAGCCGTACGTCAGCGTCGGGACGTTCCCCCGGATGATCGAGTCCGAGTTGCAGATCGGGGTGGGCCCGTTGGACAGGAACTCGACACGTCCGACGTCCTGAGGCCCCTCGCTGGGGCAGCTGCCCGCCGTGGGCTGGGCAACCCGGCCGTCCTTGAGCTCACAACCGACAGGGCCCGTGCCCTGGCCGCTGATCGCGCAGAAGATGTTGCCCGTGGGGCTGGTGAACGCGGTGCGGATCGACGGGTCGACGGTGCCGGCCGTGACGCGTGCCATGGCGTCGGCGAACGTCGTCGGCGGCGTGGTCGGTGCCGACGTCGGAGTCGCAGGAGTCGCAGGAGTCGTCGGGGGCGTCGTCGGCGTCGTCGTGGTGACCGGGCTCACACTCGGTGTCGACGTGACGGTGATCGTGGTGGTTCGAGGCGGCGAGGGCGGCTGCGCGTCGCACCCGCCGAGCAACGCGGCGAACAGCGAACCGAGCAGAACGGCCGTCGCCACCTGGGCGAACCGAGCCGTACAGGTGACCCGCAGCGGCCTGATCGGGCGTGGATGGGGCGTCGTCACGACCGACAGGGTGCCACAGCGGCGGGTCGAAAGTGCGGCCGGCGGCTCTGTCACCGTCGCTTAACCTGGAGGGGTGCTGCGGACCATGCTCAAGCCACGGTGGCTGGGTCTGCTCGCGCTGCTCCTCGCGCTCCTCGTCGCTTTCACGGTGCTCGGGCTCTGGCAGCTCAGCGTCGCGCGCGACGACGCCCTGCAGACGGCGGTCGACACAGCGGCGGCCCAGCCCGTCATACCGGTCTCGCAGCTGCTCGCCCCGCTCGCCGAGTTCCCCGCGACGGCGTCCGGTCGGCCGGTCACGGCGACCGGGCACTACGACGCATCCGGGCAGGTACTCGTTGCGAACCGGCGGCTGGACGACGTCTCCGGATGGTGGGTGGTCACGCCCCTCGTGGTCGCCGAGTCCGGGGCGCGGCTCGCGGTCCTGCGCGGGTTCGTGCGCGACCTCAGCGCGGGTCCAACCGGACCTGCGCCGACGGGGACGGGCGACGTGACCGTC
This sequence comes from Lapillicoccus sp., assembly GCA_965277795.1. Taxonomy (GTDB): domain Bacteria; phylum Actinomycetota; class Actinomycetes; order Actinomycetales; family Dermatophilaceae; genus Lapillicoccus. The sequence continues at coordinate 2,967,028 of OZ255840.1, read as the reverse complement.
ACCGGGACCCTGGCCCCTGGGGAGTCGCCGATCTCGGCCCCCCCCGGCCTGCCCGCCGGTCAGCTGCCGTCGTTGGACCTTGCGCACCTGGTGAACGCCTGGCCGGGGTCCATCTACAACGCGTTCCTCTTCGCGCAGTCCGAGAGCCCGGACCTCACCGGAACCGGCGCAGGGGTGCAGCGGGTACCGCCACCACCGGTGCCGTCCGGGCTCACCTTGCGGAACGCGGCATACGCGGTGCAGTGGTGGGTCTTCGGCGCGTTCGCCGCGTGGATGTGGTGGAGGATGGTGCGTGAGGACCATCTGCGCGACCGGTTCCTCCTCGGTCGGCAACCCGCGCGCGTCATCGACACCACCGACGAACGAACCGCAGGAGCCCCCACCTCGTGACCACCCCCGACAGCCCGTCCGCCTCCGATGCCGCGGCTCAGCCGGCGGCCGCGACGATCCGCTCGGACCGGGTCCGCAGCGCTCTGCGGTTCTACCAGGTCATGGCGATCGTCGCGGGCATCGCCTTGTTCATCCTCATCGCGATCATCATCGACAACCGTGGGTTCGGCAGAGGCGGTGCGTCGGCGGTGTGGAGCCCCATCCACGGGTTCATCTACATCGGCTACGTCGCGTCGATCGCGAACCTCGGTTTCGCCTCCCGGTGGCCGTTGACCCGGATGGTGGGCAACATGCTGACCGGGTTCGTTCCGGTGCTGCCGTTCATCGCGGAGCGGCGCGTCACCCGCTCGACGCGTGAGCTGCTCGCGAGGGTCGATACCCTGGGCTCGTGACCGACGCCCCCGGCCCGTCGCGCCGTCAGCGCGACACCTCGGACCTTCAGGCGCGGCCGACGGGTCCCGTGCTTGTCGTCGACTACGGCGCACAGTACGCCCAGCTGATCGCGCGCCGGGTGCGGGAGGCCCACGTCTACAGCGAGGTCGTCCCCCACACGACGTCGGTCGCCGACCTGCTCGCCCGAGGCCCGGCGGCGCTGATCCTCTCGGGCGGGCCGTCCAGCGTGTATGCCGACGGCGCGCCGGCCCTCGACCCCGACCTGCTCGCCGCCGGCGTACCGGTGTTCGGCATGTGCTACGGCTTCCAGGCCATGGCGCAGGCGCTCGGCGGGACGGTGGCCCACACCGGGACCGGTGAGTACGGGCATACCCCTACCGACATCTGCGACACCGCGTCGACGCTGTTCGACGGCCAGCCGGGCGCGCAGTCCGTCTGGATGTCGCACGGCGACTCGGTGACCGGAGCACCGGCCGGCATGCGGGTGACGGCCTCGTCGGCCGGTGCGCCGGTCGCCGCGTTCGAGGACGACGACCGCCGGCTCTATGGCGTGCAGTGGCATCCCGAGGTGCTGCACTCAGAGCAGGGACAGCGGGTGCTCGAGAACTTCCTCTGGCGGGGCGCCGGGATCGCGCCGGACTGGACGCCGGCCAACGTCGTGGACGAGCTCGTCGACGGGGTCCGCGCGCAGGTGGGCGGCGACCGGGTCCTGTGCGCCTTGTCCGGTGGGGTCGACTCCTCCGTGGCGGCCGCACTCGTCCAGCGCGCCGTCGGCGACCAGCTGACCTGCGTCTTCGTCGACCACGGTCTGCTGCGTGATGGTGAGGCCGAGCAGGTCGAGAAGGACTTCGTCGCGGCGACCGGGGTCGACCTCGTGGTCTACGACGCCCGGACGCAGTTCCTCGACGCCCTCGCTGGGGTCACCGACCCAGAGGAGAAGCGCACCGTCATCGGGGCGCAGTTCATCCGCTGCTTCGAGCAGGCGGCCCGCGACGTCGTCGCCGCGGTGCAGGAGGGTGGCGACGACGAGCACCCGGTCAAGTGGCTGGTCCAGGGCACGCTCTACCCCGACGTCGTCGAGTCCGGCGGGGGGCAGGGCGCGGCGAACATCAAGTCGCACCACAATGTCGGTGGCCTGCCGGACGACCTGCAGTTCGGGCTGGTCGAGCCGCTGCGGGCGTTGTTCAAGGACGAGGTGCGCGCGGTCGGCCTGGAACTCGGTGTCCCCGAGGCCATCGTCTGGCGTCAGCCGTTCCCCGGCCCGGGCCTCGGCATCCGGATCGTCGGGGAGGTCACGGCGGAGCGGCTCGACGTGCTGCGACGAGCCGATGCCATCGCCCGGGCCGAGCTGACCGCGGCCGGGCTGGACCGGGAGATCTGGCAGTGCCCCGTGGTCCTGCTGGCCGATGTCCGCTCGGTCGGTGTGCAGGGCGACGGGCGCACCTACGGCCACCCCATCGTGCTCCGCCCGGTCTCCTCGCAGGACGCCATGACCGCCGACTGGACCCGGGTGCCCTACGACGTCCTGGCCCGCATCTCGACGCGCATCACCAACGAGGTGCGCGAGGTCAACCGGGTCACGCTCGACATCACGAGCAAGCCACCGGGCACGATCGAGTGGGAGTGACCGTGATGGCGCGCAAAGGCGCCCGCGTCGCTGATCCGCCTCTGCGTCGCTGGTCTGCGCTCTGCGTCGCTGGTCTGCGCTCTGCGTCGCTGCGCGCTCTGCGTCGCTGGTCTGCGCTCTGCGTCGCTGGTCTGCGCTCTGCGTCGCTGGTCTGCGCTCTGCGTCGCTGATTCGCCGCGACTCAACGGATGTGCTGGCTCGGTCCACCGATCCGCCGCGACTCAACGGATATCCATGGAGTGGGCGCGATCCGGTGGAGCGCCACCTGGTCGCGCTAACTCCACCGATTTGCTGGCGCTGCACGGATTCGCCGCGCCTCAACGGATGTGCTGGGTCGGTCCACCGATCCGCCGCGACTCAACGGATATCCATGGAGTGGGCGCGATCCGGTTCTGCACAGGGTAGGTACCGCTCGTCCCACTGTCCACAGGGACCGCGTCACACGGTGACGTGAGACACCCAGCGGGCGACGATGACGACATGAACGATCTGGCCCGCATCCGCCTCGCCGTCAACCACGGCGTCATCAGCGCGTCCGAGCTGTTGTCTGACGGGCTCGACGAGCACCAGATCCGGGCCCTGGTCGCTCGGGGTGCGCTCGTGCGAATACGGTCTGGAGCCTTTGTCGACGGCACCCGATGGGCCGATGTTGACGCAGGCAGCCGCCATGTCCTTGCGACCAGGACGATCCTTCGGCGACTGGACGGGTATGCCGCCGCGCACCTGTCCTCCCTGGCCCTCTTCGGACTTCCGGTCGTCGCCGGTGACCTCGGACCGGTGCAAGTGGTGCAGGTCGGAGCCGGGCGGGCTCGGGTGGCCGGCGACCTGCGCGTCTATCCACCGGTTCGTCCTGAGGACGTCGTACCGCAGCTCGACGTCAGAGCCGTTCGCCCTGAGATCGCCGTGGCCCGGGTGAGCATGACGTCGATGCGGGCGGGAGTCATTGCGGCCGATGCCGCCCTCCGGGCCGGACTGACGACGAAGGACGCGCTGGCCGCGGCCGCGAACCGGACTCGAAACCGACCACCGGACCGCCTCGGGCGGCGGCCCGAGCAGGTAGTGGCGGCCCTCGCCAGTCCGTTGTCGGAGTCACCGGGGGAGTCGTGGACCAGGCTGGTGCTGCACGGTCTCGGGCTGACGGCCGAGCAGCAGGTGGACGTCCGTGACGCGGCCGGTGGGCTGGTGGGGCGGGTCGACTTCCTGCTGCGCAACGAACGGGTGGTCATCGAGTTCGACGGGGCGACGAAGTACGCCGGCGCCGACGGGCGTGAGGCGCTGGTGCGGGAGAAGAGACGGGAGGATCGACTGCGGGCCCTGGGGTACCACGTCGTGCGGCTGACCTGGGCGGACCTGGGTCGACCGCAACGAGTGGCGATGATGGTCAGGGGCGCCGTGGCGGCCTGAGACACGACGGTCAGCACTCCATCTGGCTCCGCTCGACCCGGGTATGGGCGGTATGGGCAGGTATGGGCGGGTATGGGCGGGCATGGGCGGGCATGGGCATGGGCGGGCACGGGCATGGGCGGGCATGGGCGGGCATGGGCGGGCATGGGCGGGCATGGGCGGGTATGGGTTGGTATGGATGCGGGTCTCGACCTGGGCCTGGTTCACGACCGGGCGTCCGACGAGCACGGCTCGCCGAGCCGCGTCAAGCCAACGTCCAGCGCCCCCCTAGGGTGATCTGGTGCTGAGGACGGTCCAACATCGGGTGGCCGTTGTCGTGGGGAAGACGGCCAGGGTGGCGACCCGGGTACGCGGAGGAGGATCGGCCGCGCCCGGTCTCGTCGTTGAGCGGATCGACCCCCGGTTCCTCGCGCACTCGCTCGCGGGCCTTCCGGACGGCGTGGTCGTCGTCACCGGCACCAACGGGAAGACCACGACAACGAAGATGCTGGCAGCCATCATGCAGGCGCACGGCAAACGCGTCTTCAGCAACCCGACCGGCAGCAACTACCCCCGGGGCGTCATCTCGGCCATGCTCGGCGACCTGCCTCTTTCCGGGCGGGTGGATGCGGACGTGGCGGTGCTCGAGCTCGACGAGCGGAAGGCCCTGCTTTTCGCCGAGGTCATCCAGCCCACCCACGCGCTCCTGCTCAACGTGGCTCGGGACCAGCTCGACCGGTTCGCCGAGATCGACATCACGGCGCAGCTGCTGGCCTCGCTTGCGACCCAGACGACCACCGGGGTCGTCCTCAACCGGGACGACTCGTTCGTCGCCCGGATCCGCGAGCAGATCGGCGAGCGTGTCGACGTCGCCTGGTTCGGTGTCGACCCACAGGTCGTCGACCTCCTGTCGCTTCATGAGACCGACGTCCGGTTCGTGGACGAGATCGAGGTTCCGGCGGCCGGAGACCACGACGGGCTGCTGCACCCGGTCGACGGCTCGAGCTTGCGAGTCGACCTCGGGTCGCAACGGGTCGGTCCGCTGGAGCTGAGGCAGCGCGGGCTGGCCGCGATGATCAACGCGACCGCAGCCACCACCATGGCGCGGCAGGTGCTGGGTGAGGCGTTCTCGACCGAGGCCACGGCCCGTGCGCTTCGCGAGGTCATGCCCCCGTTCGGGCGCGGTGAGGTCATCGACGCCGACGGCCATCCGCTCGAGCTCGTTCTGGTCAAGAACCCGGCGGGTTTCACGATGGCCCTGTCGACCTACGGAACCGCGCCGGCGACCACGATGATCGCCGTCAACGACGACTACGCCGACGGACAGGACGTCTCCTGGCTCTATGACGTGAGTTTCGAGTCGTTGCGGCACAAAGGAGTTGCCCTCACCTCGGGCGTGCGCGCCTACGACATGGCGCTGCGTCTCGACTACGACGACGTCGGCGTCGGCGCCATCGAGCCGGACCTGGAGGGGGCGCTCGGACGGTTCCTTGGAGAACACCCGCAGGAGCCGCGACGGATCTTCTGCACGTATACGGCGATGATGCTGTTGCGGCGGATGCTCGCCACCCGCTACGGCCTCGCGAACTTCGGCGAGGAGCAGACATGACCAGCAAGGGACTGATCGACCTCGTCCACCTCTACCCACGCGAGATGTCGATCTACGGTGACCTGGGCAACACCCGGTGCCTTGTCCAACGGATCCGGCGGCACGGTTATGACGTCCACGTCCACGACCACCATCCCGGGTCCGCGCTCCCTGACACCCCGCATCTGCTGACGGGTGGCGGGGGTCAGGACTCGGGCCAGAGCAGGGTCGAGGACGACCTGTCGGTGATCGCCGACCGGTTGCGCGGCCTGGCCGACGACGGGGTGCCGATGATCATGATCTGCGGCATGTACCAGCTGTTCGGCAACGCCTTCATCACCGTCGACGGCGCCGAGCTCCCCGGCCTGGGCATCCTCGACGTCACCACCCGCGGCAACGAGAAGCGGATGATCGGAGGGGTCGTTCTCGAGACGAGCTACGGCGAGGTTGTCGGTTTTGAGAACCACTCCGGCTCGACTGTTCTCGCGCCCGGCCAGGCAGCGTTCGGGCGAGTGCGGTCAGGCAACGGCAACAACGGCAGCGACGGCACGGAGGGAGCCGTCCGCCACCACGTCGTCGGCTCCTACCTCCACGGTCCGATCTTGCCCGCGAACCCGCGCCTCGCGGACCATCTCATCGCGCGGGCCGCCGAGGTCGCGACGGGCCGGGAGTTCGAACCCGGCGACCTCGACGACACGCTCGCCGACCAGGCTCGGGTGCGGCAGGTGCGGCGGCTGCTCCCCGCGTGACCTCACCGCGCATGACCTCACCCGGATCACCTCACCGCATGACCCCTTCCCGGATCACCTCACCGCGCGTGACCTCACCCCCCATGACCCCTTCCCGCATGACCTCCCTCTCCCGCAATCCGCTCCGAGCGTGCCGCGAACGCCGCGACACGCTCGAACATCGAGCGGGTGCTGACGGGCATCGGACCCTCACCGACGGGAACCCGGGAGCTGCTCCCGCGCACGACCCGCGCTCAGGTCACCGTCAGCACGACGACCTTGTCGTCGCCACTGCCCGGCACCTCCCGGCCGTCCCGGTTGCTCGTCGTCACGAGCAGGGTGTGGTCGTCGAGCGCGAGAACACTGCGCAGTCGGCCGAGCTTCTCGTCGAGGAAGGACTGCGGCGCGGCCACCAGCGCCGCCCCGTCGAGGGGGATCCTCCACAGCCGCTCGCCCTTGAGCGCCGCCATCCAGATCGACCCATCGGCATAGGCGATCCCGCTCGGGGAGTCCTCGTCGGTGCCCCACTGGGCCACCGGGCTCGTATATCCGGCGATGTTCGTCGCGCCCTGCGTGGCCGGCCAGCCGTAGTCGGCGCCGGGCGTGATGAGGTTGAGCTCGTCGGCCGTCTTGTCGCCGAACTCCGACGCCCAGAGTCGGCCGGCGGTGTCCCAGGCGAGGCCCTGGACGTTGCGGTGCCCGTAGGAGTAGACGAGGGTTCCGAACGGGTTGCCCGGTGCCGCTTGACCCAACGTGGTCACGCGAAGGATCTTGCCGCCGAGCGACGCCTTGTCGTGCGCGAGGGCGGGCACGCCGGACTCGCCCGTCGAGACATACAGGTACCCGTCCGGACCGAAGGCCAGGCGACCGCCGTCGTGGTGGATCCCGTGGGGGATGCCCTTGACGATGACCTGAGGGGTGCCCAGCTGTTCCCCGGCCGCCTTGGACGGGTCGTAGGCGATGCGCGCCACCCGGTTGTCTGACGCCGTGGAGTAGTAGGCGTAGATGACCCGATCCGATGCGAAGGACGGGGAGACGGCGATGCCCAGCAGGCCCGCCTCACCCGACTGGCTCACGTTCGACACGGCCTCGTCGACCGTGCCCAGCAGCGACGAGGCGCCGCTGGTGAGGTTCAGCTTCGTGATCTGGTAGCTGTCCCGGGCGGAGACCAGCACGTCGCCGTCCGGGACGCGCGCCAACCCCCAGGGCACGTCGATGCCGGTCGCGAGGGTGCGGCCCAGGATGACCGACCCTCTTGCGGAACCGGCGACGGTGGTGGCACTGGCGGTAGCACCGCCGGTGGCGCGATCGGTGGCGGTCGGGGTCGTGGTCGCCGGCGGAGCAGTAGTCGAGGCCGAGGTCATCGAGCTCGTGGACGGCGTTGCTGAGGTGGAATCGGGGGTGGTCGAGGTCCGCGCACCCGGGCCGGCCGACGTGCAGGCTGAGCAGAGGACGCCCAGGGTCAGCGCGGCGGTCAGGCCGAGCCGGCGACGCGACTGTCTCGTGGGCACTGGGACACGCTAACCACCCAAAATATGTAGGGGGTGTGTGAAAGATCGGACCCCCCTGAGGGGGTCGAAGGCCACGCGCATACTCCGGTATGCGTGTGCCGCACGGCACACTGTCCCGCATGGCCAGGACCACGCCCGCGCGGGGCCGCACCCGGGGGCGGACAATCCCGCGGTCGTGCTCCGACGTCTACCGACTGTGGGCAGCTGTCGGCCTCGGCATCGTCGTCGCGATCGTCCTCGAGATCGCCGTCGACCTCTATGCCGCTGCCGGGTTCGAGCAGCAGCTGACCCCGGCGCAGCAAGCCGTCCGGGAGGACTTCGGGTCGAACCTCATCGCGTTCCTGGGTTTCGCGGTCGCCTACCTCGTCCTCGGCATCCGGGCCTTCGCAGGGTGTGACCGCCGGGAGCTGGTCCGTCGCGTGCGGGGCCGGCCGTCCCCGGCCACGACCTGGAAACGGTGGGTACTGGCCGGTGGGGGAGGGATCCTGTGGCCGGTGGCGATCGCCGTGGTGGCCTTCTCGACCGTGGTCACGGTGGTGCTCAGTCGCGGTGACGCCCCGCCCCAGGTGCTCGTCCTCGCCGGGATCACGGTCCTGTTCTGCCTGATGATCATCACCTTCAGCTACGCGCTGCACTACGCGCGGCGTGACATCGAGCGCGGGGGCCTGCTGTTCTCCGGTGACGAGCCCGCGTCGTTCTCTGACTATGTCTACCTGGCGGTCGGGATCTCGGTGACGTTCGGTACGACGGATACCAGCATCGTCACTCGGGATATGCGCCGCACGGTGAGCGTCCACAGCGTCATGGCGTGGCTGCTCAACACCGTCGTCATTGCCGTCACCCTCTCGGTCATCGTCAACTAGCGCGAGCGTCGGTGACGGGGACGGCCACGGGGCCGGCCACGACGTCGGGGGGGTCGATCTTGGGGCTGAACCACCAGGTGACCCAGCCGAGCAGCCCCAGCGGCACCTCGAGGAAATGGACGTAGAGCGAGTACAGGACGACGCCAGCCGTCGCCTGCGCCGGGTTGGCGCCCCATTCGACGAGCAGCGCCGCGACACCCGTCTCCGAGACCCCGACCCCTCCGGGCGTCACGGTCACGCTCGTCAGCAGCCGGCTGAGCGCGAAGGCGAAGAACATGTAGGCGAACGGGAGCTGCACGCCGACGGTGTTCTGGCAGAACCAGAACAGCAGGTAGTTCATGCCGAAGAACCCGACCAGCCCGAACGTCATCGACAGCCACCCGTGGCGGATGACCGAGATCGTCTGGGTCCGCTGGTCCAGGACGTGCTGGCTGAGCGGCGGGTCCGAGCTGCGCACGAACGGCAGGAACCGCAGGCTCCGCTCGGCGCCCTGCGCGATGGCAAGGCAGGCGCGTGCCGAGACGAGCATGGTGATGAACACGAGCAGCAACGCGGTGCCGCCGATGGCTCCTACGGCAGCCGCCCGCATGACCGCTGGGTTGAGGTCGGCGGCGAACAGCAGCATCAGGGCGATGCCGACGATGGGCAGCAGCAGCCGGGCGAGGACGTTCCAGACCCCGCTGACGATGAGCGACGTGGAGATGGCCCGCCGGGTGAACCCCCAGGAGCGCAGCTGCTTGTATGTCGCCGCCGCGCCCGCGGCGCCCCCGGCGGGCAGGAGGTTGCCGACCGCGGACCCGGAGACGTTGACGACGAACGCCTTGACGTGCGGGATCCCGGGCAACGACCCGGTGAACGTGAAGGTGTAGAGCCACAACCCGAGGACCATGAGGACGAACAGGCCGAGCGCGGTGGTCCACGGTATGCCGCCGAGCACCGCCCAGACCTCGGCCCAGGTCGTGTGAGCGAAGTGGGGCAGGGCCCAGCCGAGCAGCCCGACGGCGAGCCCGAGCCCGAGGAACACCTGCATGAGCCGCATCCACGGCACCCGTCGGCGTGACGCCGCGGGGTCGGTGACGGGATGCACCCCGGTCAGCAGGTGCGGGCCGGTCGGGGGGCCGGTGTGGGGACGGGTGGGTGTGCCGGTGTGTGTGCCGGTGGGTGTGCTGACCCCGGACTCATTCGAAGACGTCATGGGCCACCCCCTGGCCGGGCGGCCGAGCGGCGTCCACGAACCACTCACGTCCGAACACGAGGTCGAACAGCGGACGTGGGATGCGCAGGAACGCCGCCAGGGTGCGGTCCGCACCGCCGTCCGCGGTCGCCTGGGAGGCGTGGGCACGCATTGCGGCCCGCTTCTGGGACGCATACCGGACGACCCCGATCCGATGGGTGACGGCCGAGCTGGGGCTGTAGGCACGCTCGAACGACGCCGCGTCGAACTCGGGAGGGAAGCGGTAGATCCGCTGGGCCAGGTGGATCGCCTTGACGAGCAGGTCACGGGGCACCGTGGCCTGCAGGACCTTCGGCGTGCCGGCCAGCTCGGCCGCGCGGGCGCCGACCTGGTGGACCAGGACGTGGTCGCGGTGACCGTAGCCACCGTTCGCGTCGTAGGTGAGCAGCACGTCGGCGGACTCCTCGCGCAGCAGGACGGCCAGCCGCTGGGCCGCCTCCTGCGGGTCGGCCCGGACGAACCGGACCCTGCCGGGCGGGTCCGGGGGAGTGTCGGGACCGAGTCCGCTGTCGGCATACCCGAGCGTCTCGACGCGGGAGGTCCCGAGCGCGCGGGCACTCGCGAGCAGCTCGTCCATCCGCCGCGCGCCGAGGTGGGCAGTGAGGTCGGAGGCGGCCAGGCCCAGCCCGCCGTCCGTGGCGACGACGAGGACGACCCGGTGCCCCTCCGCCGCGGCACGCGCCATCGTGCCGGAGGTGAGCAGAGCCTCGTCGTCCGGATGGGCGTGAAACGCCACGAGTGTCTGTCCCATGTGGAGGTGATTGTCTCGCATGACATCCTCTGAACCGTGAAAATCGCGCTCCTGTCGGACTGCTATCTGCCCCGGTTGGGCGGAATCGAGGTCCAGGTCCATGACCTCGCCGCGCATCTCGTCGCCCGCGGACACCACGTCGAGGTGTTCACGGCGACCCCGGGGACGCAGGGGGAGCGCTTCGGCGCCACCGAGGAGGTCGACGGTGTCACCGTGCACCGGATGGCCCTGAAGCTGCCGTGGGACCTGCCGGTCAACCCGCTGGCGCCCCGCTCGATGCGGCCCCGGCTCGAGGGTTTCGACGTCGCGCACGTGCACATGGGCGTCGTCAGCCCGTTCGCCGTGGACGCCGCCTTCCTCACGATGCGGATGGGCCTGCCGACCGCGATGACGTGGCACTGCATGCTCGACCGGTTCGCGCCGGTCGTCGATGTTCTCGGCGTGGTGCGCCGTTGGGCGGACCGAGGAATGGCGATGTCGGCCGTCTCCGGCGTCGCCGCGCGACCGCTGCGACACATCGTCGACACCTCGGTGTCGGTGTTGCCCAACGGGATCGACGTCGACGGGTGGCGTCCGCGAGGCCCTCGGCCCTCCGACGGCGTGGTCCGGTTCGTCACCGCGATGCGGCTGGCCAGGCGCAAGCGTCCGGTTCCGCTCCTGGAGGTCATGCAGCGAGTGCGCGAGCGCGTCCCGGCGCAGGTGCCGATCCGCCTGCAGATCCTCGGGGAGGGGCCGGACCGCGGCAGTGTCGAACGGTTCGTGGCCACTCACGGCATGGCCGGCTGGGTGGACCTGCCCGGTCGGGTGCCCCGCGAGATGCTCAGGACGAGGTATGCGGGCGCCGACGTCTACATCTCGCCGGCCCGGCTCGAGTCGTTCGGGATCGCGGCGCTGGAGGCGCGCACGGCTGGTCTGCCGGTGGTCGCCCGGGAGGGGTCGGGGATCGGCGAGTTCGTCAAGGACGGCATCAACGGGTTCCTGGCCGTCGACGACGAGGCGATGGCCGTGGGACTCGCCCGGCTCGCGAGCGACCCATTGCTGCGCGGGGGGATGCGGTCTCACAACCTCGAGCACCGGCCGGGGCAGGACTGGGCCACCGTTGCCACTCTGGCGGAGTCGGAGTACGCCCGTGCGATCGCTGCGGTGGGCGCGCGGCGGTGACCGAACCCACGGGAGGGTCGGCGCTGACAGGCCCGGACATCTGGGTCGTCGGCACCGAGCCGAGCGGCGCCGAACGTGTCCGGAGGCGCCTCGGCCACGGAGAGGACCCCGTGGCCGTGCTGCGCGCGCTCGGTTATGACGGGACCCCGAGAACCGTTGTGGGACAGACCCATCCGCACGTTCTCGAGATCGTTTTCGACGTCGTCGCCAACAGCGCGCAGATGGCCCGCGGTCTCCAGCAGGCGCGGGGTCGCGACCGCCACCTCGTCGTCGGTCCCGACGAGGTGGCGACGGTGCGGCAGCGACCGGCGGCCTACGCGATCGTGCGCAGCGTCCGGGGTCTGCTGTTCACGCAGTACTCGGCGTTGACGAGCTCCGAGGGGTTCTGGGGTCCTGCCGGAGGCGGCCTCGACCCGGGTGAGCTGCCCGAGCCCGCCCTGCACCGCGAGGTCTGGGAGGAGACAGGCCAGCGTGTCGAGCTGTCCGGGCTCGTTCTGGTCAGCTCCCGGCACTGGGTGGGCCGGGCGCCAGGAGGGCAGCTCGAGGACTTCCACGCGGTGCGGCTCGTCTACACGGCCACCTGCCCGGAGCCGACCGACCCGGTGGTGCACGACGTGGACGGGACGACCTCGGCGGCGGCGTGGGTGGCGGCGGGGGATCTGGGAGCACTCCCGCTCACCCCGGGGTGGCGCGAGATGGTGAGGCGCGTCCTGCTCGAAACGCACTGACCGGCACACCCGGCCGGGGACCCGGCTCACCGCCGGCGCCGGAACATCCCGAGCATGCCGAACAGCGCGCAGACCAGGCCGATGCTCACGAGGGCGGTGGGACCGGCCGAGGTCACCGAACGGATCTGGAAGCCCGCCACCTGGTTGGCAAACACCCCGACCCCCACGACGACGACGGCGAGCCCGAAAGCGACCTGCCCCCAGCTGGCCCCGGTCGGGGGTGCGAGGTAGGACACCTCGCGGGTGCGTCGCGAGGTCGGGGCCGGCTGGGGCGGCTGCGGGGAGTTGCCCGTCTCGGACGGCTGCGACGGCTCGGACGGCTCGGACGGCTCGGACGGCTCGGACGGCTCGGACGGCTCGGACGGCTCGGACGGCTCGGATAGGGCCGGGGTGGCGGGAGGAGACAGGTAGTCCTGGGGACCGGTGCCCGCCGACTCGTTCGTGTAGGGGTGCTGCTCGGTCATGACGCTTCCTCGACGATCTGCAGCTCTCCGGCGCGCAAGGCGACATCCAGGATGATCGAGGTGGCTCCTGTGCCGACGATGATGGAGCGAGCCTGCGCCGGGTTGGCGCCGGCTTCGACGGTCGTCTCCGCGCCGGCCCGGTTGACGCGAACCTGACCGGCGTTGACAGCGGCGCTCACCGAGGCCGTCATACCCGCTGGCACCGTGACCGTCAGCTGACCTGCCCCCATGTCGACCTTGACGGTGCTCCCGGGGGCGGCACCGGTCAGGTCGAGCCTCGCGTCGCCGGCAGTGAGGGTGAACCCGCCGGCCGGTTGCGAGGTGGCGGACCAGGCGCGGTCGCCGAACCCGCCGGACGGGAGCGCCGGCACCCCGGTTGCCGCCACCGCGGCTACCGCCAGGACGGCCACGAGGAACCCGCTGAACCCCGCACGGCGACCGAGAACGCCGATGACGACCAGGGCCAGGCCGGCGCCGACCAGCGCGAACGCCGCGCCGATGAGCGGGGGACTGCCCTGCCAGTCGCGGCTGGTAGCAAGCATGCTGCCAAGCCCGTATGCCGCGACGGCCAGCCCGGCAGTGAGCAGGAGCCCGAGGATCCCGGCCCGAGGCCGGCGGGACTGCACCACCCGGGGTGGGAGCTCCACCACACCGGTCCGGCCGGGCCCCATGCCATGCGGCGCCGACGTCATGCCATGCGGCGCCGACGTCATCCCGTGCGGCGCCGACGTGGGGCCCGCCGGACCGGCATACGGGGTGGTGGTGTGCAGGGGTCCGACAGGGCCGGTGTCCTGGGTGTGCGGGGGTGCGGAACTGCTGACCCGGGCAGCGATGCGGTTCGCGAACGCGGAGGCCTCCTCGCCCATCTGGTCCGAGGACTTGCCGGCCAGCGCCGAACGGATGACCCACCAGAGGAAGAACCCGACGGGGACGAGGACCAGCCACAGCCACCATCTGCCGTCGGAGCCGCTGAACAGCGAGACCGCGATCGCGACGAGCAGGATGATTCCCCAGCCGTCGCCGTGAATGGCCTTCTCGGCGAGGATCTCGTCCTGGTCGTTGGGTAGCATCGCCCACCCGACGAGGTAGACGAGCACTCCGACGCCGCCGAGGATGATGAACAGCAGGAAGGCGCCGCGCACGAGGACGGGGTCGACGTTGAGGCGGCGAGCGACCGCCCCACACACACCGCCGACCCACTTGTCGTCGCCGCGTCGCTGCAGGCCGGTCGCTCTCAGCCAGGCGAACAACCCGTCGAGGCCTTGCCGTGACGCCGGCTTCTCGGTTTCCTCCATGCCCCCATGGTGCTGACTCCGCGTGGTCCCAGCCATGCGGGTCGACCCTGAACGGACCCTGAGTGGACCCTTGAACCGGGGTCAGACACTGCCATCACCCTCGCTGATGGGTCAGGATGGAGTCGTGCCCGACCCCGCGACCCTCGAGACGCCCGCTGCGGGGGTGCCTGATGCCCCCAGCGCGGCAGCAGGATCGAGCGCGGCCCCAGTCGGCACAGAGATCGCCCCGCCTGCGAACCCCGGCTCGGACCCTTTTCCCGGCAGACCCACGCTCTACCGCTCGACGAACGACAGGTACGTGGCCGGAGTCTGCGGCGGCATCGCCGAGCACCTCGGGGTGAGCTCGGCGCTGGTGCGCCTGGTCATGGTCCTGGCCGTCATCGCCGGGCCGGGCCTGCCCGTCTACGGCTTCTTGTGGGTGATGACCAAACCCGACACCTCTGCCCCCGACGGGTTCCTGGCGTCCGGTTCGCGCCGCCGGCTCACGCGCAACCAGGTCCTCGTCGTGGTTGGCGCCGCGGTCGTCATCATCGGTCTGGGCTGGGGCGGGCCAGCCGGCCAGATCAGCGGCCACCTCGGCTTCCTGCTGCCGGTCGTGGCCGTCGCGGTGGGGGCGTTCCTGGCCTGGTCCCAGCTCGATGCGGGCGACCGCGCCCGCTGGTCGCAGCGCACGCGACGCGGTCGCATTCTCGCCGTCGCCCGTCCCGCCGTCGGTCTCGTGCTCGCCACGGTCGGTGTGGTAGCCCTGGCCACCGCGGGGCAGGGTTTCGATGTCATCCTCACCAGTGCCCTCGCGGCGGTCGCGGTGCTCCTCGGCGCCGCGGTGCTGGCCGCGCCTTGGGTGGTGCGGATGTGGCAGGGCCTGCAGGTCGAGCAGACCGAGCGCATCCGGGCGACCGAGCGGGCCGACATCGCCGCCCATCTGCACGACTCGGTCCTGCAGACCCTGGCCCTGATCCAGCGTCGGGCCGACGACCCTGCCGCCGTCACCCGGCTGGCTCGGTCGCAGGAACGCGAGCTGCGGCAGTGGCTGTATGCCGACCAGCACCGCTCGAGCGACAGCCTCGCGTCGGCGATCGCGACGGCTGTGCACGAGGTGGAGGACGAGCACGGCGTCCCGATCGAGATCGTGGTGACAGGTGACCGACCGCTCGACGACGGAGGACATGCCCTCGTCAAGGCCGCCCGCGAGGCGATGCTCAACGCGGTGCGCCATGGACAGCCGCCGGTCTCCGCCTACGTCGAGGTCGGCGCGACGGGGGTCGAGGCATTCGTACGGGACCACGGTGTCGGATTCGACCTGGACGACCTCGAGGGCGTCGACGAGGACCGGATGGGAGTACGCCAGTCGATCGTCGGCCGGATGGAGCGGCACGGGGGCAAGGCCCGGATCCGCCGGCTCGAGGCTGGCACCGAGGTCGAGCTGACCCTGCCACCTCTGCAAGCGGACCCGCCACCCCCGGCGCACGTTGCACAGACAGAGCATTTGGAACGGGTGGAGCAGGCGTGAACGCGACCAGCGGCAGCACCGCGACCAACGGCAGCACGGCGACCCGGCTGGTCCTGGTCGACGACCACAAGATGTTCCGGTCCGGGGTCAAGGCAGAGCTCGACCCAGCCACGACACAGGTCGTCGGCGAGGCGGCAGACGTCGACACCGCGGTGCGGGTGATCGCCGAGACCCGGCCCGACGTCGTGCTGCTGGACGTGCATCTGCCCGGCGGCAACGGGAACGGCGGGGTCGACGTGATCGGCGGGTCCCGGGGGGCGATGTCGCAGGCGGGGCAGCCGGTGCGCTTCCTGGCCCTGTCCGTCTCGGACGCGGCCGAGGACGTCATCGCCGTGATCCGGGCTGGGGCGCGTGGCTACGTCACCAAGACGATCAGCGGCAACGACCTGATGACCGCGATCCGGCGGGTTGGGGACGGCGACGCGGTGTTCAGCCCGCGGCTGGCTGGGTTCGTGCTGGACGCGTTCGGGGCGGCCGCCGGTGAGATCGCCGAGGTGGACGAGGAGCTGGACCGGCTCTCGGCGCGGGAACGAGAGGTGATGCGGCTGATCGCCCGGGGGTACCAGTACAAGGAGGTGGCCAAGGTGCTGTTCATCTCGGTCAAGACCGTCGAGACCCATGTGTCCTCGGTGCTGCGCAAGCTCCAGCTGTCTTCGCGGCACGAGCTCACCGCCTGGGCGATGGGCCGCCGCATCCTCTGAACCCCGCATCATCTGAATCCCGCATCTCGCAATCCGAGGGCGGCAGCCGACGAGCACGATCCGTCAAGGGATGAGCAGCAGCTTGCCGGTGGTCTGGCGTGCGGCAAGCGCGTCGTATGCCGCGCCGGCCTCGGCGAGCGGGTACCGGCCGCCGATCGAGACGGTCAGCTCGCCGGCGGCGACGGCGCCGAGGATCTCGGAGGTGCGCCACTCGAGCTCCTCATGTGTCGCGACGTAGTGCGCCATCGTCGGGCGGGTGAGATAGAGGGAGCCTGCGGAGTTCAGTCGCTGGATGTCGAACGGCGGCACCTGCCCGCCGGCCCCCCCGAACAACACGAGCGTCCCTCGCCGTCGCAACGAGGCGAGGGACGCGTCGAACGTGTCCTTGCCAACCCCGTCGTAGACGACGTGCACCCCCTCGCCTCCGGTCAGCTCGCGAACCCGGTCGGGCAACTCGCCCATGTCGTCGAGCGCCGAGTAGTCGATGACATGGTCCGCGCCCAACCGGGTCCCGATCGCCACCTTCTCCGGCGACCCCCCGGTCCCGATCAACCTCGCCCCCTTCGCGTGGACGAGCTGGACCAGGAGCTGGCCGACCCCGCCTGCTACGGCGTGGGCCAGGACGGTGTCGCCGGGCTGGACGGCATACGTCGAGTTGACGAGGTAGTGCGCGGTGATGCCCTGCAGCATCGATGCTGCCGCGACATCGAGGTCCAGGCCGTCGGGGACGGCGACGGCCTTGGCCGCCGGGAGGGTGACGTAGGCGGCGGCGCTTCCCGGCCCTTCGGCCCAGGCGACGCGGTCGCCCACCGCGAACCCGGCGAACCCGTTGGTCGAGACGTCGACGGGCGCTCCGACCGACTCTCCGACCGACGCTCCGACCGATTCAACGACCCCGGACCCCTCGGCGCCCAGGACGAAGGGCGTGGGCACGGGATAGACGCCCTCGCGCTGGTAGATCTCGATGAAGTTGACCCCCACCGCCGCCACCTTCACGCGGATCTGGCCGGGCCCGGGGCCGGCCACCTCGCGATCCTCGACCGTGAGGACGTCGCTGCCGCCGTGACGCGGCACGAGGAGGGACGTGCTGGTCAGTGGCGCAATGGTCATGTCAGTCACTGTAGGAGTCGCCTGGTGCATAACGGCGCGTATGGTCGTCCATAACCTGAGATGATGTGAAACTGGTTTGCTCCCACCCCGTCACGGCTGGTTCCGTTGGCCCATGTCATCGGTCGCGACGCGAATGTCCGAGGGTCAGCCGGCACCGGTTCCCTCGTGGCGCGCCGTCGTCCCGTGTTGTTGTCGCCCGATCTGACCCTCCCTCCAGATCCGCTCGACACAGCCGCCGGCGCGGACAGCCGCCCGGCCCAGACCGTTTGGACACCTGATGACCTCTTCCTCCTTGCCTGTCGGCGCCTCCCACCCCTCGTACGAGCCGACCTCCACCTCGGTCCCGCAGTCGCAGCTGCGGGCCCTCGTGCGTCGCTACGCTCTCAACCCCAACCTCTCCGCCCTGCTGCCGCCGAGCGGAGAACGGACCTGGGCCCGCCTCGCCGGCGACCGGCATACCGACGTCTGGTTGATCTCCTGGCCCGAAGGCACCGCCACCGGCTGGCATGACCACGGCGCGGCCTCCGGCGCCTTCGCGGTGGCCTCCGGCTGCGTCGTCGAGGAGACGTGGGCTCTGGGCGCCGTCCAGCGACGCCGACTCGTCGACGGGGACTCGCGGGTGTTCGGACCCGCCCACGTGCACAGCGTGTTCGTCTTCAGCCCGGGCCGCGCGCTGACCGTCCACGCCTATGCTCCCGGGCTGGTCACGATGGGCCGTTTCGCGCTGGAGGCGAGTGGCCCAGCCCGGCTGGTTGGGCGCTTGGGGGAGGAGTCTCAGTGACGACGGTGACGAGCGTGACGGCGGGGACGAGGGTGACGACGGTGACGAGCGTGACGGCGGGGACGGCGGGGACGGCGGTGACAGAGGTGACCGCCGACTCGACCGCGCTGGCCTGGGAGACCGGTCTGTTCTCCGGTGCCTCGCGGCCGGCTCGCGCGACGAGCGAAACCGGGTCAACGGTGGACGGGACGGTCACGGTTGACGAGCTTGACGAGCTGGACGAGCTGGACGAGCTGGACGAGCTGGACGAGCTGGACGAGCAGGCCAGGGCCGGCTCCGAGCGGGTCTACGAGCGGGTGTCCGTGCGGGCGGCATACCAGCTCGTCCTGCACGGCCGCGCCGTGCTTGTCGACATCCGCCCTGAGGCCCAACGTCGTTCCGAAGGCGAGGTCGACCCGCAGCTGCAACCCGTCGTCATCGAGCGCAACGCCCTCGAGTGGCGACTTGACCCGAGCGGGGTCGCACGGCTGCCGTGGGTGACCTCTGAGACCCGGGTGCTCGTGCTGTGCCAGGAGGGGTATGCCTCGTCGCTGGCCGCCGCCTCGCTGGCTCGGCTCGGGCTGGCCGGTGCCAGCGACGTCGTCGGCGGAATGCGAGCCTGGCGTGAGGCCGGGCTGCCGCTGGGCGCCTGACTGACCGCCTGACCGGCCGTCCGTCAAGCGGGGGATGGTCCCGTCTGAGGCGGCTGACGGGAGTCAGGGCCACCAGCTCCTGTTCGACGGGCCCCTCAGGGGACGATCGTGACGGTGTCCCCCGGCCGCATCAGACGCAACATGGTCACGACCTCGGCGCTCGACACCGCGACGCAGCCGGCGGTGGCGCCGCTGCCGCGCACGTGCAGGAAGATTCCCGCGCCGCGGTATGGCACGCGCGTGTCGGGCGCGCGGTTGAAGTTGACGACGATGACGTAGGCGTACTGCCCCGGGTAGTCCGAGAGGCGCTCCGAACCGTTCGGGTCCGACAACGGCAAGGTGGCGTCGAAGCCGCCCTGGGAGGCGTTGCGGTAAGAGTTGTAGAACGCCGAGTTGTTGTCCTCGACCCAGAAGTCGTCGGCCGCCACGCGGCGGTAAGGGAGCGCCGACCCTGGGCTGGCGTTGATGCCGAACGCCTCCGTCATCGTGTACGTCCCGGTCGGTGTCGTCCCGGTGCCCTGCTGCCGGGTAGCGCCACTGGTCAACCCGCCATACCCGACCCGGCCACCGCCGTCGGTGAAAGATGTCACGAAGCCGCACGGCGAGCTGGTGCGGATCGCGAAGGTGACCGTCGCCGTGGTCCCGCCGTTGCCGTTGACCACGGTGACGGACCGCTGCCGTGCCCCGACGGCAACCGTCACCCCACCGATCTGTGGCTGGCACGCCTGCCAGGACGGGTCCGAGGTCGGGGTCGTGACCGGCGGTGGGCCCGGCGGCGGGCTCGGGGCAGGAGGGGCGGGTGCCGGCCTCGGCGCGGCCGCCTGCCTCGGCGCGGGTGCCTGCCTCGGAGCCGGGGGCGGGCTGGTCTTGGGCGCGGGCTTCGGCGTCGCCGTGGCGGTGCCCTTCGGTGTGGCCCTGGCCGCGGTCGGGACGGCCTTGACGGCCGGCCCGGACGTCGCGGACGTCTCGGCCACCGGCGCAGGTGTGCTCGCCGTCGCGACCGCGCTCGTCGCGGTTGACGGGGTGACTGGCATGGGGGCTCGACTCGGATGTGGCGCCGCTGAGTCCTCGGCCTCGCCGGTGCTCGAAACGGGCGGCCCGGGCTGCGGGGTCGGCGCCGTCGTCGGAGCGACGACGGAGTGGTCCAGCCCTGAGAGGTTCGCGTCGACGGACCCGCAGCCGGCGAGACAGCCCAGCGTCAGCACCAGCCCGGCCGACGCGAACGAGGTGTGGTGGCGTGTCAACGGTTTACTCCCTCTGGAGCCGACGCGGACCGTCTGTGAGGTCCGGCCTGGCCAGTGTGCCGCGAACCACGAGGCGGCGTACAGAGCCACCATGCCCGGATGATGGGTGGCCGGTTGGTGTCCTTGCTCAGACGTAGGCTGGAACCCGACATGAGCACCCTCTTCGACGACCTCGACCTGCCCAGCCCGCCACCCGATCGCTCCTCGTTCCAGGTCGATGAGCGGGGCGTGCCGTTGTGGGCGAGCGGCGGTTCCGACAGCGGTCACGACGGAGGTCACGACGGAGGTCACGGCGGCCGTCACGGCGGCGGTCACGGCGGCGGTCACGGCGGAGGTGACCCGGACGCCGAGCGGGCCGCAGCGGGCCGGCAGCCGGCGGACTCGGACGGGCGGCTGCACGACCCGCAGGAGCTGCTGGCCGGCCTCAACCCTCAGCAGCGGGAGGCGGTGGTCCATCATGGGCCGCCACTGCTGATCGTGGCGGGTGCCGGCTCCGGCAAGACCCGCGTGCTCACCCACCGGATCGCCCACCTGCTCGCGGCCCGCAGCGTCCAGCCCGGGCAGATCCTCGCGATCACCTTCACCAACAAGGCTGCCGGCGAGATGAAGCAACGGGTCGCCGACCTCGTCGGTCCCCGCGCCAAGGCCATGTGGGTGTTGACCTTCCACTCGGCCTGCGTGCGCATCCTGCGCCGCGAGGCAAGCCGGCTCGGGCTGAAGTCCACCTTCTCGATCTACGACGCCGCCGACAGCCAGCGCATGATGACCCTGGTGCTGCGCGACCTCGACCTCGACCCGAAGCGCTATCAGCCGCGGGCGTTCTCCCACGCCGTCAGCAACCTCAAGAACGACCTCGTCGACGAGGAGGCGTATGCCTCGCGGGTCGGCTCCGAGGACTCCGGCACGAGCACGCATCACGAACGCATGGTGGCCCAGGCATACACGTCCTACCAGCGGCGGCTGCGGCAGGCCAACGCGATGGACTTCGACGACCTGATCATGACGACGGTGCACCTGCTGCAGGCGTTCCCGGATGCGGCCGAGCACTACCGGCGGCGGTTCCGGCACATCCTCGTCGACGAGTACCAGGACACCAACGTCGCGCAGTACCAGCTGGTCAAGGAGCTGGTCGGCCCGGCGCTCGCCGCCGACGCTCCGGCCCACGCCGTCCCCCCGGGAGAGCTGTGCGTCGTCGGCGACGCAGACCAGTCGATCTATGCGTTCCGCGGCGCGACGATCCGCAACATCGTCGAGTTCGAGCAGGACTACCCCCAGGCGCGGACCATCCTGCTGGAGCAGAACTACCGGTCGACGCAGACCATCCTGCGCGCCGCAAACGCGGTCATCGCCCGCAACGAGAAGCGGCGCGCCAAGAACCTCTGGACCGATTCCGGTGACGGCGTCGAGATCGTCGGCTACGTCGCCGACAGCGAGCACGACGAGGCGGCGTTCGTCGCGAAACAGATCGACCACCTGCACGACACCGAAGGGGTGCGGCCCAGAGACGTCGCGATCTTCTACCGGACCAACGCTCAGTCCCGCGCGTTCGAGGAGGTGCTGGTCCGGGTCGGCATGCCCTACAAGGTCGTCGGTGGGACGCGCTTCTACGAACGCAAGGAGATCAAGGATGCGCTGGCCTACCTGCGCGTCGTCTCCAACCCGGCCGACACCGTCAACCTGCGTCGGATCATCAACGTGCCCAAGCGTGGCATCGGCGAGCGGGCCGAGGCGTGCGTCGCGCGGCTGGCAGATCGCGAACGCATCCCGTTCGTGGCGGCGCTCGGTCGCGCGGCCGATGCCCCCGGCATCGCGACGCGGTCGGTCGCGGCGATCACCGTCTTCACCGACCTGCTCGAGTCCCTGCGTCTGGTCTGGGAGAGCGGCGCCGGGGTCGCGGGCCTGCTCGAGGCCACGGTCGAGCAGAGCGGTTATCTGCGCGAGCTGCGCTCCAGCACCGACCCCCAGGACGAGACGCGCATCGAGAACCTCGCCGAGCTCGTCGAGGTCGCCCGTGAGTTCGACGAGACCCGGGCCGAGACCGGTGAGGTGATCAGCCTCGAGGACTTCCTCGAGCAGGTCTCCCTCGTCGCGGACGCCGACCAGATCCCCGACCATGGCACAAATGGCACAAATGGCACAAATGGCGCCAAGGGGCCGGGTGCCGACGACGGTGTCGTCACCCTCATGACGCTGCACACGGCGAAGGGGCTGGAGTTCCCCGTCGTCTTTCTCAGCGGCATGGAGGACGGGACGTTCCCTCACATGCGCGCGCTCAGCGACCCGCTCGAGCTCGAGGAGGAGCGCCGACTGGCCTATGTCGGCATCACCCGCGCCCGCGAGCGGCTCTACCTCTCACGCGCAGCCGTGCGATCGGCGTGGGGGGCGCCGCAGTACCACCCTGCCTCCCGGTTCCTCGACGAGATCCCTGGCGAGCTCGTGCGGTGGGAGCGGCTCGAGTCCGCGATCGACGCGGCGCGCACCGGACGGCGGATGGGCGGCTCGGCGATGGAGTCGCTCGCGGCGCGCCGCGACCTGGCCAGGGCGTCCTCGCAGCCCATGATCGTCGTCGTCCCGGGCGACCGGGTCACCCACGACAAGTTCGGGCTCGGCACCGTGCTGCGGGTCGAGGGCGACGGCGACAAGTCGATGGCCCACGTCGACTTCGGCGAGGTCGAGGGCGTCAAGCGGCTGCTGCTGCGCTACGCGCCGGTCACCAAGCTCTGACATCCGCGCCGGTCATCACCGCTACCGGGGCATACCTCGCGAGGGATGCCGTGTGCCTCTCGGTCGGTCTCCGAGGAGCACCGGGGTGGCTGGCAGCCTCGTACTCGACCTCAGAGCACGTGAAAACCCCTCGCCTGTATGCCTCAGGGCATGTTGCCCATCGTCGACAGCCACGGCAGGGGCGGGACCGCCGCACCGTTGTTCGGGTGGATCTCCAGGTGCAGGTGGGGGCCGGTCGAGTGACCGGTGTTACCCGAGAGTGACACGGTCTCGCCGCTGCTGACCTTGTCGCCCTGCGCGACGAGCAGCTGACTGTTGTGGGCGTACCACGAGACGGTGCCGTCCCAATACTGGATCTCGAGCTTGTTGCCGTAGCCGCCGGACCAGCCGGCGAGGATCACCGTGCCGCTCGACATCGCCTTGACGGGGGTGCCGACCGGGATGGCGAAGTCCTGGGCAGGGTGCATGACGCCGTCCCGCATGCCGAACCCGCTGGTCAGCACATAGCTGGCGTTGATCGGTGCGACCCAGGCGTGTGCCTGGGCCGCGGCGGCAGCTGCTGCGGCGTCGGCCTGGGTCTTGACGGCCTGCGCCTGCGCCGCCGACTGGGCTGCCGAGGCTGCCTGCGCCGCCGAGGCCGCCTGCGCTGCCGAGGCCGCCTGGGCGGCGCTGTTGGCCTGCTCGTCACCCGCGGCCGGACCCAGGCTGGCCCCGCCGCCGCCGCCCGTACCTGCGGTCCCGGTCGAGGTTCGGGAGTCGCTGCGAGCCGCCCGGTCGCCGAGCTCGCGCTGGATCGTGTCCTGGGTCGCGCTCGTCAACGGAGTGGCTCCGCTGCGCGGCATCCCGCTCGCGAGGGACTGGTCGTTCGACGCGCCCTGCGCCGCGCCCAGGTGCGCGCCCACCGCCGTCACGACGAGCGTCGCGGCGGCCGCCGTCGGCAGGAAGTAGCCGGAGCCGGCGAACCTGCGGCGTCCGGACCGGCCGGTGCCGGTCGGCGCGGGACCGGCGTGGGGGTCGCGGTGGCGTCCTGCCGGGGCGCGGTGGCGCCCGCGGTAGATGGCGTCAGACAAGAGGGGCTTTCCTTGAACGTCCGTGGGGTCCGGGCGAAGGGGCACTTCATACCGAACGTGGGTCGGCGCCCGACCCTACCGTGATCAATTTGTTATAGACAAATCAACGATCTACGACAGGATCCTTTGCCGGCGCCTTCGGCGCGGGCTTCGGTGGGGGCCTCCGACCGGCCAGCGGAGCGACGCCTGGGGTGCGGGTGCTGCCGTCCGAGTCGAGGTGGGCGAGGGCCGTAGAGATGCCGTGCACGACCGAGCTCATGATGGGCAGGCTCATGTGGCCGACCGCGTGCATCTCGACGTTGGTGACATTGAGATCGGGATGCTCCAGGGCGGCCGTGCGCTGCGGAAACATCAGCTGGTCCAGATCCGACCAGTAGCACAGGAAACGCGTCCGGCAGGCCGTGACCGGCTGCTGCAGCTCCTGCATCAGGGGGCTTCCCGGTCGAAGCTGGCGGGTGAGCTGACTCTGCCAGGCGTATGCCGTGTAGGTCCCCTGGTGCGGTGAGCCCAGCGTCACGAGGGTGTGCACCCGTTCGTCGCCGCCGAGACGGGTGACGTAGTAGCGCGCGATGAGCCCGCCCATGCTGTGGCCGATGACGTGGATCCGCTCATAACCGGTCTCCGCGACGAGCGCCTCGACCTCCTCGGCGAGCTTCGCGGCGGCCACCCGGACGTCGCCGGTGAGAATCGAGTAGTTCATCGACGTCACGCGCCCGAAGCCGCGACGGCGCAAGCCGAGGCGTAGCAGGGTGAAGATCGACCGGTTGTCCGCCATGCCGTGCACGAGCAGGATCGGGGTGCCGGCCGCCTCGACGTCGTGGATCGCCAGGCCGCGTTGGATCGGAGCGAGGTCCTCGATCCGGTAACCCGGTGAGACCGCGCGCGTTCGCACCGCGCCGAAACCCATCAGCCCGACGGGGTAGATCGCCAGGTGGGCGCCCAGCCAGGCGACCTCGACGGCGGCGCCAGCGACCCCGGTGGGGGTGGACAACGCTCGGGCGGCGTCCCCCACGATGTCGACCGTGGCGTCGGCGGCCCGCAGAACGGCCTCGACCGTGGACCGCCCCGCGTGCGAGAGCGCGCCGATCGCTCCCGTGACGGCTCCCGCGGAACGGCGCAGGCCCGCCGCGCCGCGCTGCACGGCCGGCGTGCAGGTGCTCCCCTTGCCCGAACCCGTGCGGCCCGCAAGGTCGGTGGGCGCCCCGCGTCCCGAGAGTCCCGGCAGGTACCGGACCTGGGCGAATGGCCTACCGGGCAGGATCGACATGGCCCGGTGACTCTAACCGGCGGACCTCGGTTTCGCTCGGTTTCGCGGGGGCTCGCTACGCTGGGTATTTATGAGCGAGTCTCCGATCCGGGTCGTGGTGGCCAAACCGGGACTCGACGGGCACGACCGCGGCGCCAAGGTCGTCGCCCGGGCGCTGCGGGACGCCGGGATGGAGGTCGTCTACACCGGTCTGCACCAGACACCCGAGCAGATCGTCGAGGCCGCCATCCAGGAGGACGCCGACGTGGTGGGGCTCTCGGTCCTCTCAGGCGCTCACATGACCCTCTTCGCCAAGGTCGTGCAGCTGCTCGAGGAGCGCGACGCCGCAGACATCATCGTGTTCGGGGGCGGCATCATCCCCGAGGACGACATCCCCGAGCTGAAGAAGCTCGGGGTCGCGACCGTCTTCACACCCGGTGCGACGACGACCGAGATCGTCGCCTGGGTCCGCGAGCACGTGAACCCCGACCGCTGACCGTCCACCCCTTGGACAGCCAGGCTCAGGTTTTCTGCCCGCTGTTAAAGACCTGGCAAAGTCAGCGGCTCCCCGCGCCTGGGCGCGCCACCATGGATGAACGGAACACCGCGTCGACCCCCCCTGATCGCGATGGTCCGAGTCGATGAAGACGGGTCGGATCCCCGCTCCCGCAGCGGCAGCGGTCCGGACACCACGGATGCGTGGTGGGCAGCAGGTGTGAGCCTGCCGGCGTCACTGTCTCGTCGACGACCGGATGGTTGTGGGGTCGCGCAGAGCGCGACCCCACAACTGTGCCCGGCCCCCATGTGGATAGGCTCGCGGGCGCACTGCAATTCCGACGGGAATTCCGACGATGGGATGGATCCGGCGTGGACCTCTTCGAATACCAGGCACGTGACATGTTCGAGGCGCACGGGGTCCCCGTGCTCGCCGGAGCGGTAGCCGACACCGTCGACGAGGTCCGCGCCGCAGCGGAGGCCATCGGCCCGCACAGCGGCGGGGTCGTCGTGGTCAAAGCCCAGGTCAAGACCGGCGGTCGCGGCAAGGCTGGCGGGGTCAAGGTGGCCAGGTCCGTGGACGAGGCGGCCGCTGCCGGCGAGGCGATCCTCGGGATGGACATCAAGGGCCACACAGTCCACCGCGTGATGGTGGCGCAGGGCGCGTCGATCGCGGACGAGTACTACTTCTCCGTGCTCCTCGACCGGGCTAACCGCACCTATCTCGCCATGTGCAGCAGGGAGGGCGGAGTGGAGATCGAGCAGCTCGCCGTCGAGCGACCCGACGCCCTGGCGCGCATACCGGTCGACCCCAACGTCGGCATCGACGCCGCGAAGGCCCGCGAGATCGTCGACGCGGCTGGCTTCGACGATGCCGACAAGGACGCGATCGCGCCGGTGCTGGAGAGGCTGTGGGACGTCTACCGCGAGGAGGACGCCACGCTCGTCGAGGTGAACCCGCTGGTCAAGACCACAGACGGTGACATCGTCGCGCTCGACGGCAAGGTCACGCTCGACGAGAACGCCGCCTTCCGCCACCCGGACCACGTCGCCCTCGAGGACGCCCGCTCGGCCGACCCACTCGAGGCGGCGGCCAAGGAGAGGCATCTCAACTACGTCAAGCTCGACGGCAACGTCGGGATCATCGGCAACGGTGCCGGGCTGGTGATGTCGACGCTCGACGTGGTCGCGTATGCCGGTGAGCAGGTGGCCGCGGACCGCGGCCTCGACACCGCGCCCAAGCCCGCCAACTTCCTCGACATCGGCGGGGGCGCCTCGGCGCAGGTGATGGCCGACGGGTTGCACGTCATCCTCGGCGACCCGCAGGTGGTGTCGGTGTTCGTCAACGTGTTCGGCGGTATCACCTCGTGCGACGCGGTGGCCAACGGGATCGTCGGCGCGCTCGACAAGCTGGGCGACGACGCCACCAAGCCGTTGGTCGTGCGGCTCGACGGCAACAACGTCGAGGAGGGCCGCCGGATCCTCGCCGAGCGAGCCCATCCGTTGGTCAGCATCGAGGAGACCATGGACGGCGCGGCCCGCAAGGTCGCAGAGCTCGCAGCGGCGAAGTAGAGAGAAGCGACACCGATGGCCATCTTCCTCAGCAGTGACTCCAGGCTGATCGTCCAGGGCATGACCGGGTCCGAGGGCATGAAGCACACCACCCGGATGCTCGCGTCGGGCACGTCGGTGGTCGGGGGCGTCAACCCGCGCAAGGCCGGCACCGACGTCGACTTCGCCGGTCCCGACGGCGCTTCCGTGACCGTGCCGGTCTTCGGTTCCGTCGCCGATGCGATGCAGCAGACCGGCGCCGATGTCTCGGTCGTCTTCGTGCCTCCACCCTTCGCCAAGGCGGCCGTCGTCGAGGCGATCGACGCGGGCATGCCGCTGGTCGTCGTCATCACCGAAGGCATACCCGTCAAGGACACAGCCGAGTTCTTCGCCTATGCCGAGGCCAAGGGCACCACCCGCATCCTCGGACCCAACTGCCCGGGCATCATCGCTCCGGGCCAGGCCAACGCCGGCATCATCCCGGCCAACATCGCGGGACCGGGGCGGATCGGCCTGGTCTCCAAGTCGGGCACGCTCACCTACCAGATGATGTACGAGCTGCGGGACTTCGGCTTCTCCTCGGCGGTCGGGATCGGTGGGGACCCGGTGATCGGCACCACCCACATCGACTGCCTCGAGGCGTTCCAGAACGACCCCGACACCGATGCGATCGTCATGATCGGCGAGATCGGCGGCGACGCCGAAGAGCGGGCTGCGGCCTACATCAAGGAGCACGTGACCAAGCCGGTCGTCGGCTATGTCGCCGGGTTCACCGCTCCAGAGGGCAAGACGATGGGACACGCCGGGGCCATCGTGTCCGGGACCTCCGGCACCGCGGCAGGCAAGAAGGAGGCCCTCGAGGCCGCCGGGGTCAAGGTCGGCAAGACCCCGTCCGCGACGGCCGCCCTGATGCGCGAGATCATGCAGCGCAGCCCCGCCTGACGGCCGTGTCACCGGCCGGTTCGACAAACGCGTGCGTTCGCTCTCGGCGTGGGTGCCAGCCGCACGGCGCCCCCTCGGCGACGATGGGGTTGCCATGAGTGTCGTCGACCGCACCCGTCCTGCCAGGGGTGGTGAACGTCCGCCGCCCGTCCCGACGGCCCGCCCTGGCACACCCTGGTGGGTGCCGGTCGCCGCCGGTGCGCTCCCTGCGAGCGGCACCTGGCTGCTGTTGGTCCTCCCGGCGCTGATCCTCTGGGTCGCCACCGCCCATACGAGCGTCGGCTGGCTCGAGGCGCTCGGAGTCGCCAGCGCCGTCTGGTTCCTCGGACAGGGTGCGCCGATCAGCGTCGGGGACGTCCCCGTGACGATCGCTCCGCTCGGGCTCTGGCTCCTGGCTCTGGTCCTCGCCACTCGCAGCCTGGGGCGTCTGCTCGACCGTACCGAATCCACCGAATCTGCCGAACCCACCGAACCCACCGAACCCACCGAACCCAACGAATCCGCCGGTCCCGGCACCTGGCCTGCCCTCCTGCAGCGCCGGGTGCTGCCCGGTTTCGCCGCCGGCTATGCCGGGGTTGCGGTGCTCGTCTGGCTGCTGGCCCTCGCCGGCCCGGCCCGTCCGCACCCGCTCGGCCTGCTCGTATGCCTCGTCATCCCCGTGCTCGCGGCGTTGTGGTGCCTGGTCCGCCGCTACGGTGACGACCGCGAGGCCGGCCCCGTCGGCCGCTGGCTGGACCGTGCCCCGCGGTGGGTCCCGAGAGCCCTGGTCTCAGGGGCCCAGGGTGGCCTCGTGCTCCTCGGGTCCGGCGGTGTCCTGCTGGTGGTCATGCTCGCCGCCCGGTTCACGACGGTCACCGGTCTCCACGCCGCCGTTGGAGCCGGTGTCGTCGGCGGCATACTGCTCACCCTCGGACAGCTGCTCCTCGTTCCCAACCTGGCCGTGTGGGGGGTGGCCTGGCTCGCCGGTCCCGGGTTCCAGATCGCCGACGGGTCGCCGATCTCGCTGGTCGGTGCCACCCCCGGGCTGCTGCCGCTGCTGCCCGTGCTCGGGGCGCTTCCCAGCGATGGCAGCTGGTCACGCTGGCTTCTGGCCCTGCTGCTCGTGCCCGTCCTCGCCGGGGCCGTGACCGCCTGGCTCGCCTGCCGAGGCATCGCCCGGCTGGCCAGCTGGCGCACCAAGCTGGCGACGTCGGCGGCCGCCGCCGCAGTCGCCGCGCTCAGCCTGGGCCTGCTGTGCTGGGTGGGGGGCGGCGCCGTGGGCGTTGACCGGCTCTCGCACGTGGGCGCACACCCGTTGCTGGTCGGGGCCGCCCTGCTGGGGGAGCTGCTGGTGGGCGCAGTGGTCTTCGTGGCTGGGGCCCAGCTCTGGATCCGCCTCCGGCACGCCCGCTCGTGACCACCTGCGGCAGGGTCGCTGCCTCATGAGGATCGTGGTCGTCGGAGCGGGGATCGTCGGACTGGCAACGGCCCGGGCGCTCGCGCAACGCGGCGACGAGGTCACCGTCCTGGAGAAGGAGCCGCACGTGGCGGCTCACCAGAGCGGGCGCAACTCGGGCGTCATCCACTCGGGCGTCTACTACGTTCCCGGGAGCCTCAAGGCCCGCCTTGCGGTCCGCGGCGCCGCCTCGATGACGGCGTTCGCCCGCGAACGTGGCATCGCGCACCGCGTCACCGGCAAGCTGATCGTCGCGACGGCACCCGCCGAAGTCGCCGCGCTACACCGGCTGGCCGACCGCGCGACCGCCAACGGGGTGCCAGCCCGGCTCCTGCGCGGGGCCGAGGCGCGTGAGATCGAGCCTCACGTCGCGGGCGACCACGCCCTGCACGTCGAGACCACCGGCATCGTCGACTACCCCGACGTGTGCCGTGCGCTCGCCGCCGACGTCGCGGCGGCCGGCGGGTCGGTGCGGACCGGCCTGTCGGTGCTCGGCGCGTCGAGCGTCACAGGTGAGCTTCAGATTGCTGCGCGGGACGCCGAGGGTGAGACGGTCACCGTGGCGGCGGACGCTCTCGTCGGATGCGCCGGCCTGTACGCCGACCGCCTCGCCCGGGCCTGCGGAGTGGACCCCGACGTGCGAGTCGTGCCGTTCCGCGGCGAGTACTTCGAGCTGGTCCCGCAGCGGGCTTCGCTGGTGACCGGGCTGATCTACCCCGTCCCCGACCCGGCGTTCCCCTTCCTCGGGGTGCACCTGACCGCAACCGTCGAGGGCGGGGTGCACGTCGGGCCCAACGCTGTGCTGGCAGCCTCCCGCGAGGGTTACACCTGGCATCAGGTGCGGCTCGGTGACCTGCGTGAGTCGCTGTCCTGGCCGGGGGTGTGGCGGCTCGCCGGCCGGCACCTGGTTCCAGGGGCCCGGGAGGTGGTGAGGTCGCTGTCCCGACGACAGTTCGCCCGAAGCGCCGCTCGCCTCGTGCCGGGCATCACGGCCGAGGACCTCGTGCCCGCACCTGCCGGTGTCCGGGCGCAGGCGCTGCGGCGCGACGGCACCCTGGTCGACGACTTCCTCGTGCGGCATGCGCACCGCCAGGTGCACGTCCTCAACGCCCCCTCACCGGCGGCGACCGCCTCACTCGAGATCGCCGCCCACCTGGTGGCGGAGGTCGATGCCGTGGCGCGCTGAGGGAGCCGCCGGCGCCGACTCCGCACCCGCGGGGGATCTCAGGAGACCTCGACAGACCTGCACAGACCTGCACGCTGGACCTGGCAGACTCCAGACCGGGCAGACTCAAGACCGGGCAGACTCAAGACCGGGCAGACTCAAGACCGGGCAGACTCTAGAACTCCGTGAGGGCACCGAACATGGTGCGCTGCCGTTGTTGGCCGCAGACCGCCTGCGCGGATTGGGTATTCGCCCCCGACATACAGTCCTCGTACTGCTTCTGCGGCGCGTAGAACACCGCTTGAGTGACCGCGCCGAGAAGCAGCAGCACGGACAGTCCCAGGGCGAGCAGCGGCCCCAACCGGGTCAGCGCCGGTGCGGCGACGCCGGCGAGGCGGCGCATCTCGCGAAGGGAGACAACAATCACGACGACGACGGGTGCCACGACGACGACGCGCTGTGGCAAGGGCAGACCAGAGGCGATCAACGTCAGGACGAAGAGCACCGCGATGGACAAGGAGAACCTGACCCGGCCAGCGGCTTCTTCCGGACTCAGGCCTTTCGCCCCGCTCGGCTTGGTCGCCACGCTGCTCCCCCTCGTCACCGACCGGACATCGACCGAACGTGCGACCATCCTCTCGCGTGCCCGATCCGAGGTGCCCCATCCGACGCGCACGACCGACGGGCACGACGGACTCGTCGCCGGCCCCACCGCCTCCACCGTCCCCACCGTGCTCCCGTTGCGGGTCCCTCGGTATCGTTGGGGAACGTGACGGTCCCTCTCGCGCCGAAGGCCGGCCCGCGAACCGGAGCCCTCGGCGCCGGATCGGTCGTCGTCCTCGTCTCCGGCTCGGGCACCCTCCTGCAGGCACTGCTCGACGCGTCCCGGGATCCCGGTTACGGGATTCGGGTCGTCGCGGTCGGCGCCGACCGGGACGGCATCGAGGGACTCGCCCGGGCGGAGCGAGCGGGCATACCGACGTTCGTCTGCCGGGTCGGCGACCATCCCCACCGGGACGACTGGGACGCGGCCCTGGCCGCATCAGTCGCCGCATACGAACCGACCCTGGTCGTCTCGGCGGGCTTCCTCAAGCTGGTGGGTCCGGCGTTCCTCGCCCGCTTCGGGGGGCGCTACCTCAACAGCCACAACGCCCTGCTCCCGTCCTTTCCCGGCATCCACGGACCGCGCGACGCCCTCGAATACGGGGTCAAGGTGAGCGGGGCGACCCTCTTCGTCGTCGACGCGGGTGTCGACACCGGCGCGATCGTCGGGCAGGTCTGCGTGCCGGTCGAGCAGGACGACACCGTCGAGTCGCTCACCGACCGGATCAAGGCGGTCGAACGGCCGCAGCTCGTCGACCTCGTGGGCCGGATGGTCCGCGAGGGATACACACTCACCCAGCGAAAGGTCACCATCCCGTGAGTATGCCTGTGAGCACCCCCGAGGGGACGCCGACCCAGTCGGGGTCCGGGATGGCAGACCAGTCGGGATCCGAGGGTCGTCGGCTGATCCGCCGCGCCCTGGTATCGGTCTACGACAAGGCGGGGCTGGACGTGCTCGCGGCTGCCCTGCACGCTGCCGGAGTGTCGATCGTGTCGACCGGTTCTACGGCGAAGACGATTGCCGCACAGGGAGTCCCCGTGGTTGCGGTCGAGGAGCTCACCGGCTTCCCCGAGTGCCTCGACGGCCGGGTCAAGACCCTGCACCCCAAGGTGCATGCAGGGCTGCTCGCCGACACGCGCAACCTCGAGCACCTTGCTCAGCTCGACGAGCTGGGCATCGAGCCGTTCGACCTCGTGGTCTCCAACCTCTACCCCTTCCGAGACACGGTCGCCTCCGGCGCCGACGAGGAGGACTGCATCGAGCAGATCGACATCGGCGGTCCCTCGATGGTCCGCGCGGCCGCGAAGAACCACCAGAGCGTCGCCATCGTCACCAGCCCGGCCGCATACCCGCAGGTGGTCGAGGCGCTGACGGCCGGGGGATTCACGCTCACCCA
The DNA here is from genome assembly GCA_965277795.1 of Lapillicoccus sp. GTDB lineage: Bacteria > Actinomycetota > Actinomycetes > Actinomycetales > Dermatophilaceae > Lapillicoccus. Next base: position 2,934,306 of record OZ255840.1, on the reverse strand, counting down.
GCGGCGTCGGCTGGCGGCGGAGGCCTTCGTGCACACGGCGACCTATGACAACGCCGTCGCCAACTGGATGGGCACCGTGCTCGCCGACACGACGGACGGGACCGGTTTCCCTGCGTGGACGGGCGCGACGTGGGACCGGGTCGCACCCCTGCGCTACGGCGAGAACCCCCACCAGCAAGCCGCGCTGTACCGGCACTGGCGGCCGGGCGTCGCCTCGGCGGAGCAGCTGCACGGCAAGGAGATGTCGTACAACAACTACGTCGACGCCGACGCCGCCGTGCGGGCGGCGCACGACCACGGCGACCAGCCGACCGTCGCGATCGTCAAACACGCCAACCCGTGCGGCATCGCGGTCGGCGGCGACATCGTGGAGGCATACGTGAAGGCGCAGGCCTGCGACCCGGTGTCCGCGTACGGCGGGATCATCGCCACCAACCGACCGGTGACGGCCGAGCTGGTGGAACGGACCACGGGCGTGTTCACCGAGGTCATCGTCGCGCCCTCCTTCGAGGACGACGCCCTCGCGCTCCTGCAGGCCCGCAAGAACATCCGGGTCCTGCGGCTGCCCGCCGACATGGAGCGGTTCCGGGACCGGGTCGAGGTCCGCCCGATCAGCGGCGGCATCCTCGTCCAGACCCCCGACCGCGTTGATGCGGTCGTCGATGACGGCGGGGACGACCCGTCGCGGTGGCGGCTGGTCGCGGGTGCGGCCGCGGACGAACAGACCGTGGCGGACCTGGCGTTCGCGTGGCGCTCGATCCGGGCCGTGAAGTCCAATGCGATCCTGCTCGCTAAGGACGGCGCGTCGGTCGGTGTGGGGATGGGTCAGGTCAACCGGGTCGACTCCTGCCACCTCGCGGTGTCGAGGGCCGGCGCCGAACGCGCGAGGGGGTCCGTCGCGGCGTCCGACGCGTTCTTCCCCTTCCCGGACGGGCTCGAGGTCCTGCTGGCAGCCGGGGTACGCGCGGTGGTGGCACCCGGCGGCTCGATCCGAGACGAGGAGGTCGTCGACGCGGCTCGGCAGGCCTGGGTGACCATGTACTTCACAGGTACCCGCCACTTCGCCCACTGAGGTGCCGATCTCGGCCCTGCTCAGCGTGGTCGCCGGCGTACTGCTCGCGGTCCAGGCGAGGATGAACGGAGAGCTCGCCACCGTCTCCGGCCGTGGGCTCGACGCGGCGCTGTGGAGCTTCGGGTCCGGCCTCGTGCTTCTCGGCGTGCTCCTGCTCGTGTCCCCGTCCATGAAGCAGGGCGTTCGGAGCCTGCGAGTCAGCCTCAGAAGCGGGCGGATACGCATCTGGCAGTGCCTCGGCGGGTTCCTCGGGGGGCTCTACGTCTTCGGCCAGGCGTACGCGGTGTCGCTGGTCGGTGTTGCCCTGTTCACCGTCGCGGTGGTGGGGGCGCAGACGGTCGGAGGGCTCGTGGTGGACCGCGCCGGGATGGGTCCGGCGGGTGTCGTGCCGGTCTCGTGGGGGCGGGTCGGCTCGGCCCTGCTCGCGGTGGTCGGGGTCGTCGTCGCGGTCGGCGACCGGGTCAAGGCAGACGGGTCCGCTGTTGTCCTGCCCATCGTCCTTGCCGTGGTCGCCGGGTTGCTCATCACGGTGCAGCAGGGGATCAACGGCCGGGTGACCGTCGCCGCCGGCTCACCCATGACGGCCACCTGGCTCAACTTCGCGCTCGGCACGGTGCTGCTCGCCGTCCTCGCGGCTCCGGCCGCGGCGATCGGCCAGTTCGGCGTTCCGACCAGCCTCGCGGTGCCCTGGTGGGCCTGGTTCGGAGGCCTCCTCGGCATCGTCGTGGTCTCCTTCTCGACGGCCGCCGTGCGCCATCTCGGTGTGCTGCTCGTCCTGCTGTGCATGCTCGCCGGCCAGCTCCTGGCCTCGGTGGCGTTGGACGCGGCTGACGTGCGGACCAGGTCGCACATCACCCCCGTGGTGATCGGGGGCGTCCTGGTGACCGTTGCCGCCGTCGGGCTCGCGGGGTATGCGTCCGCCCGAGCGACTCGACGACGGGCCGCAGAAGAGGACCGCATCACGCCCGTGGCAGGATAGGCGACCGTGACGGCTCGGATCCTGGACGGCTCGGCCACCCTTGCGGCCATCAAGGTCGAGCTCGCAGACCGGATCGCAGCGCTGGCTGCGCGGGGCGTTGTCCCCGGGCTGGGCACCGTCCTCGTCGGTGAGAACCCCGGCAGCCGCTGGTATGTCAGCGCCAAACACCGGGACAGCGCCGAGCTGGGGATCAACAGCATCCGGCGCGACCTGCCCGCGACGGCCACGCAGGCCGAGGTCGAGGCGGTCATCGACGAGCTGAACGCCGACCCGGCGTGCACCGGCTTCCTCGTCCAGCAGCCGACCGGACTCGACGAGTTCGCGCTGCTGTCGCGGGTGGAGCCCGAGAAGGACATCGACGGGCTGCACCCGATGAACCTCGGCTGGCTGGTTCTCGGCAAGCCGGCGCCGTTGCCCTGCACACCGATGGGCTGCCTCGAGCTGCTGCGTCGCTATGACGTGCCGATCGCCGGAGCCAAGGTCGTCGTCGTCGGGCGCGGTCTGACAGTGGGACGCCCGCTCGGTCTGATCCTCACGCGCAGGTCCGAGAACGCCACGGTCACCCTGTGCCACACGGGAACACGCGACCTGGGTGCCGAGGTGCGTCAGGCCGACATCGTCGTCGCGGCGGCTGGCGTACCCGGCATCATCACCGCCGACATGGTCAAGCCGGGCGCGGCCGTCCTCGACGTGGGTGTCTCCCGGGTCGACGGGAAGACCGCCGGTGACGTCGCCACCGACGTGGCGCAGGTCGCCGGGTGGGTCAGCCCCAACCCCGGTGGCGTCGGACCGCTCACCCGGGCGATGCTCCTGACGAACGTCGTCACGGCCGCCGAACGGCAGGCTGGCCTGGCATGAGGTGGCGGCCGCTGCGCGGCCTGGGTCCCTGGTGGGTCGTCGCCGTCGTCGCCCTGGTCGGCCTGGTGCTGACCACCGTGGGAGGCCACTTCAGGGTCGGCGGGTTCGTCGTGGCGGCGTCCCTGGTCCTTGCCGCACTCGTTCGTGCCGTCCTGCCTCCAGCGCGAAGCGGCGGGCTCGCGATCCGGTCCAGACCGTTCGACGTGCTGGTGATGCTCGTCGCCGCAGCACTGGTGTTCGCCGCGTTCTTACTGGTCCGAACCTGCGGGCCGTCCGCGGACCAGGTCGGTGGGGGACGGGCTGCCAACTGCCCAGCCGAGCTCCAGGGCTGAGCGACGCCCGAGGCCTCGTCCGTCAGCACGTGCCGGGTCGCGCCAGGCCGTGCTGGTCGGCGTCAGCCCTTCCGGTTCGCGTCAGGGATCAGGCCCAGCCTGGTGACGGCGTCGCGCTCCTCTGACAGCTCGGCCACGGTGGCGTCGATCCGTTGCCGAGAGAACTCGTTGACGTCGAGTCCCTGCACGATCGACCACCGGCCGTCGGAGACGGTCACCGGGAACGAGGACATCAGGCCCTCGGGGACGCCGTAGGAGCCGTCCGAGCAGACCGCCATCGAGACCCAGTCGCCGTCGGCCGTGCCCTCGATCCAGGTCCGTGCGTGGTCGATCGTCGCCGACGCGGCGGACGCCGCAGAGGACAGGCCCCGCGCCGCGATGATCGCCGCCCCACGCTTGGCCACGGTCGGGATGAACGTGTCGGCGAGCCAGGCGTCGTCGGCCACGGCCTTCAGGGCCTCGGCGGCGTTCCGGCCCCCCACCTCGGCGTGGAAGATGTCGGGGTACTGGGTGGCGGAGTGGTTGCCCCAGATCGTCATCCGCCGGACCTGCGTCACCGGGACGGCCAGCTTGGCCGCCAGCTGTGAGATGGCCCGGTTGTGGTCGAGCCGGGTCAGCGCCGCGAACTGCTGGCGAGGGATGTCCGGGGCGTTCGACATCGCGATGAGTGCGTTGGTGTTGGCGGGGTTGCCCGTGACGGTCACGCGCACACCGTCGGCGGCGACGTCGTTCAGGGCCTTGCCCTGCGGCGCGAAGATCCCGCCGTTGGCCTCCAGCAGGTCGCCGCGCTCCATGCCCGGGCCACGCGGCCGGGCCCCGACCAGGAGGGCGTGGTCGACGCCGTCGAAGACCTTGCGTGGGTCGTCCCCGATCTCCACCTTCGCCAGCGTGGGGAAGGCGCAGTCGTCCAGCTCCATCACCACGCCCTCGAGCGTCTTCAACGCCGGGGTGATCTCGAGCAGCCGCAGCTCGATCGGGGTGTCCGGCCCGAGCAGGGACCCGCTCGCCAGGCGGAAGAGCAGGCTGTATCCGATCTGGCCGGCGGCACCGGTGACAGCGACCTTGACGGGCCTCCTGACAGGGGCTTCGGCAGGATCTTTGACAGAGTCTTCGGCGGCAGATTCACGGGACGTCGAGGCAGCATCGCTCACGGTTCGACGCTACCAGCCGAACTCGGGGCGCTTCCGGCTGTGCTCTGGGGGATGGTCTGGGGGACGTGCTCCGCCATCACCTCACCGGGGTTCGTGTCACCTCCGACGTCGAGGTTGCTGCGGTCGATTCCCGTGATCGCCTCGAAGGACCACCCCGCGATCACGGCGCCCACGATCGGGGCGACGACGAACAGCCATACCTGGCCGGGTGCCCCGTCGCCGTTGAAGAACGCGACACCGAGCGAACGGGCCGGGTTGACTGAGGTGTTGTCGATGGGGATCGAGATCAGGTGGATCAAGGTCAGGGCGAGCCCGATCGCCAGCGGCGCGAAACCGGTCGGCGCATGCGCGGTCGTGACCCCGAGGATGACGAAGACGAAGAACGCGGTGAGCAGGATCTCGACCAGCAGGACCGCGACGAGGGAGAAGCCACCGGGGGAGTGTTCGCCGTACCCGTTCGCAGCCAGCCCCCCGGTCGCCCCTGCGCTGCCGTTCACGCTCCTGGCCAGCCCCGACAGCACGGCGCCGGCGGCGAACGCCCCCGCCACCTGGGCCACGATGTAGGCGCCCAGGTCACGGACGTTGTCGAACCGGCGAGCCGCCCACAGGCCGATGCTGACCGCGGGGTTGAAATGCCCTCCGGAGACGTGCCCGACGGCATACGCCATGGTGATCACCGCCAGGCCGAAGGCGAACGCGACACCGAGATGGCCGACACCGACCTCGGTGGCGGGTGTCGTCAGCCCGGCGGGGGCGAGGAACCGAGCTCCGAAAATCGCCGTCCCACACCCCCCCAGGACGAGCCAGAACGTGCCGAGGAACTCTGCGCCGAGCCGTTTGCCGAGAGGCGGGGTCATGGCGTGAATGTAGTCGAGACGTGGCGTCGGGACGGGCCGTCCCAAAGTATCTTGACATCAAACTACCGGTAGGGTGGAAGCCGTCCGCACGAGAGCAGGAGCATCGAACCCATGAGCACGATCATCTACACGCTCACCGACGAGGCGCCGCTGCTGGCGACCTACTCCCTCCTGCCGGTGATCGAGGCGTATGCGTCGACGGCGGGCGTCGTGGTCGAGACCCGCGACATCTCCCTGTCGGGTCGCATCGTGGCGGCGTTCTCGGACCGGCTGCCGGCCGACCAGGCGACCGGTGACGCGCTGGCCGAGCTGGGCGAGCTGGCGAGCATGCCGGAGGCGAACATCATCAAGCTGCCCAACATCTCCGCATCCGTGCCTCAGCTCAAGGCGGCCGTCGCCGAGCTGCGGGGCCACGGTGTCGACGTGCCCGACTACCCCGACGAGCCGTCGACCGAGGACCAGCACGAGATCCGCCGACGCTATGACCGGGTCAAGGGCAGCGCGGTCAACCCCGTTCTCCGCGAAGGAAACTCGGACCGGCGCGCGCCCGCGGCAGTCAAGAGCTACGCACGTCACCACCCGCATTCGATGGGGGCCTGGTCGCCGGACTCCGCAACCAACGTCGCCACGATGGAGGCGCACGACTTCCGCGCCAACGAGCAGTCGGTCGTGATGGCCGCCGACGACACGCTGAGCGTCAGGTTCGTCGCGACGGACGGCACGTCGACGCCTCTCGTCGAGAGGCTCCCGGTGCTCGCGGGCGAGGTCGTCGATGCCACGGTCATGCAGGCGGCAGCGCTCGACTCGTTCCTTGCCGCTCAGATCGCCCGCGCCAGGGCCGACGGCGTGCTGTTCTCCGTGCACCTCAAGGCCACGATGATGAAGGTCTCCGACCCCGTCATCTTCGGCCACGTGGTGCGCGCCTTCCTCCCCGACGTCTTCGCTCGTTACGGTGACACGCTGGCGGCAGCCGGGCTCGACCCCACCAACGGGCTGGGGGGGATCCTGGCCGGACTGCCGGCCCTGCCACAGGGCGACGAGATCACGGCGGCGATCGAGCAGGGCCTCGCCGACGGGCCGCCACTCGCCATGGTCAACTCCGACAGGGGGATCACCAACCTGCACGTGCCGAGCGACGTGATCGTCGACGCCTCGATGCCGGCGATGATCCGCACGTCGGGCCACATGTGGGGTCCGGACGGGGCCGAGGGGGACACCTTGGCGGTCATCCCCGACAGCTCGTATGCCGGCATCTACCAGGTCGTCATCGACGACTGCCGGGCACACGGGGCCTTCGACCCGACCACGATGGGCTCGGTGCCCAACGTCGGCCTGATGGCCCAGAAGGCCGAGGAGTACGGCAGCCACGACAAGACGTTCGTCATGGCCGGGGAGGGCAGCGTCAGGGTTCTCGACAGCGCCGGCATGGTGCTGATGGAGCACGAGGTGCAAGCGGGAGACATCTGGCGGGCCTGCCAGACCAAGGACGCCCCGATCCGCGACTGGGTCAAGCTCGCCGTCACGCGGGCGCGGGCGTCGCAGACGCCGGCGATCTTCTGGCTGGATGCCTCACGTGCGCACGACGCAAACCTCATCGCCAAGGTCGAGGCATACCTGGCGGAGCACGACACCGGGGGACTGGACATCTCCATCGCCTCGCCCGTCGACGCGATCGCCACCTCGCTGGAGCGGATCCGCAAGGGGCAGGACACGATCTCCGTCACCGGCAACGTGCTGCGTGACTACCTCACCGACCTGTTTCCGATCCTCGAGCTCGGCACCAGCGCCAAGATGCTCTCGGTGGTGCCGTTGATGAACGGCGGTGGCCTCTTCGAGACCGGTGCCGGTGGATCGGCACCCAAGCACGTCCAGCAGCTGGTTGCCGAGAACCATCTGCGCTGGGACAGCCTCGGGGAGTTCCTGGCCCTCGCGGAGAGCTTCCGGCACCTGGCGATCTCGACGGACAACCCCCGGGCCGCCGTGCTGGCGGACACGCTCGACCTCGCCACCGAGACCCTCCTGACCGAGAACAGGTCGCCGAGCCGTCGCGTCGGGGAGATCGACAACCGCGGCAGCCACCTCTACCTCGCGCTCTACTGGGCGCAGGAGCTGGCCAAGCAGGACGACGACACCACCCTCGCCGAGGCGATGGCTCCGGTCGCTGAGGCCCTCGCGTCCGGCGTCGACGACATCGAGTCAGAGCTGATCGCGGTCCAGGGGTCGGCCGTCGACCTGGGTGGCTACTACCGCCCGGACATGGTTCTCGCCAGCAACGTCATGCGTCCGTCGGCGAGCTTCAACGCGGCAATCGGCTTGCTTGCGGCGCGCTCCGAGTCACACGGCTGAGCGATACTCCATGACCGAGCGCAAGCCCGTCGAGTGCTGGTTGACGGACATGGACGGCGTCCTCGTGCACGAGGATCAGGCGATCCCTGGAGCCGCCGAGTTCATCACCCGGCTCGTCGAGATGGAGCGACGCTTCCTGGTCCTCACGAACAACTCGATCTACACGCCCCGTGATCTGCGAGCTCGGCTGTCCCGCAGTGGTATCGAGCTCCCCGAGGAGGTCATCTGGACGTCAGCACTGGCCACCGCCGCCTTTCTCGCCGACCAGCGACCGGGCGGCTCGGCATACGTCGTCGGCGAGTCAGGGATGACCACGGCGTTGCACGAGGTCGGTTACACCATGACCGAGCGCGACCCCGACTATGTGGTGCTCGGCGAGACACGGACCTACTCCTTCGAGGCGATCACCAAGGCCATCCGCCTGATCGACGCCGGCTCGCGCTTCATCGCGACCAACCCCGACGCCTCGGGCCCGTCCCCCGAAGGACTCATGCCGGCCACGGGATCGGTGGCCGCGCTGATCACCCAGGCCACCGGGCGCAAGCCGTACTTCGTCGGCAAGCCGAACCCGTTGATGATGCGCAGCGCCCTGAACCGGATCGACGCGCACTCCGAGACGACGGCGATGATCGGCGACCGGATGGACACCGACGTCGTCAGCGGGCTCGAGGCGGGGCTGCGGACGATCCTCGTGCTCACGGGCTCGACGCGGCGCGAGCAGGTGGAGCACTTTCCCTATCGACCCACCAGGATCGTCGACTCGATCGCCGACGTCATCCCGCTCGTGGACGAGTTCGGACGGGCCTGAGCAGTCGAGGCCACCTATGGCATGCCCTGGCCGATCCGCTACCGCGGCTCGGAGCCGGAACCGCTGGCGACGTTGCGAAGGCTGGGCGTTCGCGCCATTCCGGCTTTGTCCTACGCCCACCGCCCCGGCATGGCGCGCTGGCTCAACGACTGGGCCGCCGGCTTCGCAGAGCGAGTGCCCGATGCGGTGCACTGCGCGACCTTCTTTCCCGAGCCGGGCGTCACCGACGACGTTGCTGCCGCCCTGGAGTCCGGGGCGCGGCTCTTCAAGGTCCATGTCCAGGTTAGCGTCTTCGCCCCGGACCACCCTCGCCTCACGGGGGCCTGGGGACTGCTTGAAGACGCCCAGATGCCGGTGGTCCTGCACGCCGGATCCGCCCCGCTGCCCGGGCCTTACACCGGTCCCAGGCCGGTGCACCGTCTGCTCACGCGCTACCCGCGGCTGGTCCTGGTGGTCGCGCACCTGGGGAGGAGCGAGTACCACCAGTTCGCCGACCTGGCCGCGAGCTTCCCGAACGTCCACCTCGACACGACGATCGTGGGCACCGACTTCACGCAGCGGTTCGCACCGTTGCCGACCGACTACATCCCGCGGCTCGCCGACCTTCGCGACCGGGTCGTGCTCGGGAGCGACTTCCCCAACATTCCCTATGCCTACGCCCACCAGCTGGAGGCTCTGGCCCGATTGGGCATGGGGGGCGACTGGATGCGTTCGGTGCTGTGGGACAACGGCGCTCGACTGATGGGCCTGTCCAGCCGACCTGCCCAGAGTGACGCCCGCTGCCAGCCAGGCAGCTCGCCTTCGCCGGACACGTCACGTGCGAGCCGCGGCCGGCTGCCCTGAGCGCCTGACGAACCCGGCCAGGTCTGCACTCTGCTGCACCCGGGACGGCTCGTGGACATACATCATGTGGCCCGCCTCGTAGTAGGCGTGCTCGATGTTGGACTTCAGCTCCGCCGGCAGACGCAGGTGGGCGACGACGTCCTGCGCCGCAAAATAGGGCGTCGCCCCGTCGTGGTAGCCGTAGGAGATGTGCACGCGCAGGTGCGGGTTCTGCCGCATCGCACGTTCCAGCTGCGGCGTGACGTCGATCGGCCGACCCTCGAAGTCCTTGTAGGACCAGGGGTTGACGCGGCTCGAGATCTGTTCGTAGTGCAGGTCGTTCGAATACCCTAGCTCGTCGCGGACGTAGTGGTTGAACGCCGCGGCATAAGGCCCGGCGATGGCGTCGTGCGACGGGTCGGCGTCCATCTCCTCGGCGATCGCGCTCGCCATCGGACCGACGAACCGTGCATCAAGACGTCCGACCGTGAGTCGGCGGTCTCGCAGCAGCTCGCCGAAATAGCGCCAGTGCTCGATCCGCAGATCGGTGCGATCCACGTAGTCCTCGCTCAACCCGGTCAGCCTTGCGACGGTGGCGACGGCCTCGGCCCGCTCGGCTGCGGTGAGCCGGTCACCTCGCGAGAGAGCCCACGCGTAGTCGCGTGCGGCGTACGACTCCGCCTCAGCCAGAACGGATTTCAGGCCACGCCTGCCGTGCCGGCCGTGGTAGTGGGCGACGGCTGCATACGTGGGCAGATAAAGCGCGTGCGCGCGGTCGTTACGCTGTTTCTCGAAGTCGATCGAGCTCATGTCGAGCACGCTCGAGATGAGCATGATGCCGTTGAGGTACATGCCGTACCGGGTCTGGAGATACTCGGCCAGCGCGGCCGCCCGCAACGTGCCGTACGACTCGCCGGCGAGGAACTTCGGTGACATCCACCGCCCGTGCCGGCCGGTCCAGAGCCGGATCACCTCGGCGACGGACTCGAGGTCGCCCTGGTAGCCGTGGTAGGGGCCGGGTTTGCCACCCTCCACCGCCCGCGAGTATCCCGTGGACACCGGGTCGACGAACACCAGGTCACTCACGGTCAGCAGCGACTCGGCGTTGTCGGCGAGGGCGTACGGCGGGGGCAGGAGGGCCCCGGCGTCACCCATGAGCACGCGACGAGGACCCAGGAGCCCGAGATGCAACCAGACGCTCGACGAACCCGGGCCACCGTTGAAGGCGAACGTCACAGGCCTGATCCCAGCCCGGGCGCCCTCGAGCACATAGCTCGTCATCGAGATCTCCGCCTTGGGCTTGTGTCCCGCGAACGTCCCGTCCTCGTAGACCTCCTCTCGCAGCACGACGCGACCGGAGGTGGCGGTGTACCGCAGCGTGCGGCGACCGACCCGGAGCGTATGTCGGGTGCTCACCAGTGCGTCGGTCGGCTCGGTCGGGGCCTTGGTCACCGCGGCGACCGTGTCCGTCGAGGTCGTGCTGACGGGTGTGCCGGCGACTGTCTCGGCCGTCTTGAGCGGCGGGCCCGCCTCCTCGGCGCTCATCGGCCGGTTGCCTCGTTGGTCGTCATGTCCCCTCACAGGTCTTGGGCCGCGGGGCGGCCCGCCGAGGCGGCGAAGTGTGCGGGAGCCGTCAGTCCCGACTCGGCGAACGCCCGCTCGACTGAGGCAGAGATGGTCTCGAGCTGGTCCGCCCGCACGAGGGCGATCGCCGAGCCTCCGAACCCTCCGCCGGTCATCCGCGCACCGAGAGCGCCTCCGCCCAGGGCCGTGTCCACGACCAGGTCGAGCTCGGCGCAGGACACCTCGTAGTCGTCACGCAACGAGACGTGGGACTGGGTGAACAGCTCACCGACGGTCTGGAAGTCACCGTCCTCCAACGCTGCGACGCACCGGACGACGCGGTCGATCTCGGTGACGACGTGCCGGACGCGGGCCCGGTCACGCTCGTCGTCCAGCCGGGCGAGCGCGTCGCTGAGCCCGTCTAACGGCACCTCGCGCAACGTCGCGACTCCGAGCACCTCCGCCGCTCGCTCGCAGGTGGCTCGCCGCTCGGCGTACTGCCCGTCGACGAGGGCGTGTTTGGCCATGGTGTCGACAACGAGCAGGGTGAGACCGCGCCGTTCCGGCTCGAAGCTCACCTGGCGAACGGCACCGGAACGAGAGTCCAGCAGCAGAGCGTGCCCCGCTGTCGTGCTCAGCGACGCCGCCTGGTCCATGCCGCCGGTGGCGGCCCCGGCGATGTCGTTCTCGGCCAGCTGGCACAGGCGCGCCGCACGCGCCCGACCGGATGGCTGGTCGAGCATTCCGAGGTGCAGCAACCGGTCGAAGGCCGCCATGACGCTGCACTCGAGCGCTGCGGAGCTCGACAGCCCGGCGCCGACCGGGACGTCACTGACGACGAAGATGTCGGCGCCGTCCACCCGATGGCCTGCCTGCTCCAGTGCCCAGGCCACTCCGGCCACGTACGCGGTCCAGCCGGTGGGGTGGCCCGGGCGGACGTCGCTGACGGCGATCTCGCTGACGGCGTCTCCGGCGTGGGCGCTCGACATGCGGAGCAGGCCGTCCTCGCGCAGCCGCATCGCGGCGTAGGTACGCTGCGGCAGCGCGATCGGCAGTGAAAGGCCACCGTTGTAGTCGGTGTGCTCGCCGATCAGGTTGACTCGTCCGGGGGCCGACCAGACGCCGGAAGGCTCCCCCCCGAAGAGCTCTCTGAAGGTTCGTGCAGCCTCGGTTGCGGTCACGGGCGTAACGCTAGCCCAGGGCTGCTGCCAGAATGCCAGTCATGTCCGATGCCGCCTCGACCTCCGGGGACGTCCTCACGATCGGGGTCTCCATCCCCATCCCGGCACCCTTCGGACCACTCTTACAGGACCGTAGAACCGCGTACGGAGATCCGCTGGGAGCGGTCACCCCGGCGCACGTCACCCTGCTGGGGCCGACCGTGGTCGACTCGGCCGACCTGGACGAGCTCATCGAGCACCTCGGGCTGGCCGCGACCGGCGTCGGCCCCTTCGTCATGACCCTGCGCGGGACCGGGACCTTCCGTCCCGTCTCTGATGTGGTCTTCGTCCACCTCGCCCGCGGGATCGGGGCCTGTGAACAGCTCGAGCTGGGCATCCGCAAGGGTCGGTGGGGCGCCCCGCTCGCCTTCCCCTTCCACCCCCACGTGACCATCGCTCACGACGTTGACGAGGCGGAGCTCGACCGAGCCTTCGACGAGTTCGCGGACTTCGTGGCGACCTTCGAGGTCCGCGGGTTCCACCTCTACGTCCGCGATGATGACGGGAGCTGGGTTCCTGTCCGTGAGTTCCCTCTAGGTTGACGACGTGCTCCGGGAGGCCGACCGATGAAGAAGGTATGGGTTCGGATCCAACAGCTCAAGCTCTACCGCGCCAACCAGCGATACAACGAGGTCCGCGGCAACCTCCTGTCTGCCGGGATCGCCTACTACGCGTTCTTCTCCGTCTTCCCAGCCGTTGCGATCGCGGCGGTGGTGTTCGGCTTCGTCCTGCGTGACAACCCGAGCCTGCTCGCCTCCGTCGGCGACGCGATCGACGGCGCGCTCCCGAACCTCGTCGCCACCTCGGCGAACCCCGACGGTCTGATCACCCTCTCGGCGCCGTCCGTGTCGGTCCTGACGATCAGCGGGGCCATCGCCCTCGTCAGCCTGGTTCTGTCCGCCGCAGGGTGGATCGGGTCGTTCCGTGACGGGATCCGCGCGAGTCTCGGCGCGCAGGGGTCACCCGGCAACTTCCTCACCGACAAGCTGCGCGACCTCGGGGTGTTCGCCCTCCTCGGCGCGGCCTTCCTGCTGTCGGCCGTGCTGACGACCGCTCTCGGTGCGGCGTCGGGCTGGCTCGCCGAGAAGGTCGGCCTCAGTGACGAGGCGTTCGTCGTGACGGCGGTCGGTCTGGTGGTCGGCTACGTCGTCGATGTCGCCGTCCTCGTCCTCATGCTCCGGGTCCTTTCCGGCCTCGCGCTGCCGTGGCACGTGGTGCGACAGGCCGCCCTGGTGGGCGGTCTCGGGCTGGGGATCGTGAGGTTCTTCGGCACTCAGCTGATCGCCAGCGCGACCCGCAGCCCGCTCCTCGCGTCGGTGGCGCTCATCATCGGGCTGCTGTTCTGGCTCAACCTCATCGCCCGGCTCGTGCTGCTCTCGGCCTGCTGGGCCTATCTCGGCGTCGTGGAGTCCGAGGGGATCGGGATCGACGAGGGGGCCAGCGACCAGCCCGGATCCGTCGTGGGTGGCGACGGATCGGTGGACCGCCCGAGGTCCGTCCGGCACGAGACGGTGCGTCTCATCCCACCCGCAGGTGCGACCGCCGGCGTCGTCGACGCCGGGGCTTCGCGCGAGCGGGACCGGGTCTCGATGGTGGCCGGTGCCGTGATCGGGGCCGCCGCGGCTGTGGGCGTCGCCAACGCCGTGCGGCGGCTGGTCTCGCGCTGACTACACCTTGTTGCGCCTCTGGCCGCGTCTGATCCGCACTGCGGCGAACGCGACGAGCAGGAGCAGCGCAAGGACCGCATACGTGGTGGGGTTGCCCGCGGCGGTCTGCGTCGAGGTGAGCAAGGCGGGCAACGGGTTGCCACCGGCCTGCCCCGGTGAGGCGTCGGCGATGGCAGGGGCTCCAGCCGGGTTCGACGCACTCGCGATCGGAGCCAGGCTCGGGCCGCCGGCGGGAACCTCGGGCGTAGCGCCCTGGTCAGGGGTGCCGGCCGTGGTGGGAACCGGGGTGCCGCCGAGCTCCGGGGGTTGTGGTGCCCCGGGTGCGACGAGCGTGCCGATCGGTGTGAGGTTCGCGGCGTTGGCGAAGGCCCAGTCCAGCAGCGCGGCGCTGCGTTTCCAGCTGGGCACGTCCGTGCCACCCATCTGCGTGACGAGCAGGGTCCGCCCGCCTCGGGTCGCCGCACCCACGAACGTCTGTCGGGCGCCGGTCGTGTAGCCGTTCTTGATGCCGATCGTCCCCGGATAGTTCTGGAGCAGCAGGTTGTGGTTCTGGATCTGGAACGGCGCGTCGACCTTGCCGCCGCGCTCGGTGCCCCCGGGGAACTGGTACACCGCTGTGGTGGCATAGGCCCGGTATGCGGGCAGCTTCATCACTGCGCGGCCGAACAACGCCAGGTCGTAGGCGCTGGAGTGCTGTCCGTCCGCGTCCAGACCGGAGGGGTCGACCGCGACGGTGTCCCAGGCGCCGAGCGCGCGGGCCTTGACGTTCATGTCGGCGATCGTCTTGTCCCTGCCCCCGTAGGCGTCGGCGAGCGCGTACGCCGTGTCGTTGCCGCTGATGAGGACCAGCCCGTGGAACAGGTCGGACACGGTATAGCTCGCCCCGGCCACCAAGCCCACCCGGGTGCCGTCGGCGTTGGCCTCGTCGTCGGTCACCGTCACCGATCTGGCGGGGTCGAGCGCCGGCAGGACCACCAAGGAGGTGAGGGTCTTGAGAGTGCTGGCCGGCAGCAGCCACGCGTGGGCGTCCTTGGCCGCGAGGATCTGGCCGGTGTCCATGTCGGCGACGACGTAGGACACGTCGCTGACGATGGGTGGGGCCGAGACGGTCGAGGTGGGCTGGTAGACCACACCCGACGTCGCCAGCTTCGCACCACCCACCGTCTGAGCTGCCGACACCGACGGAGAGGCGATCGGGGTGAGCGGGGCGAGGACGCATACCGGTGTGGTCGTGGCGGCAGTGCCCGACGGCGTCGCACGAGTCGGAGGCGGCGTCGTCGTCGCGCTCGGGTCGACCGTCTGGCCGGACGGACAGGGGGCTGGCGTGGCGGTGGCAGCGCTGCTCCCGACCAACACGGCTGGCACCGCGAGGGCCGCGGCCAGCGCGACGGTGAGCAGGCGACGCCGGGGGCCGCAGGAGGGGGAGACGCTCGACATGTCTGTGGGATCGTACGACACCGGAGCTGTCGAACTCGGGCGTTACACTCCCGAACGGCGACGGAAATGAGCACAAGGAGTCGACGATGACCCAGACCCAGCTCGGAGGTGGCCCGGGGGACCCCGGTGCGTCGGGAGTGCACTCCCGCGGCCGTGCCGCGATCGGCGCGCGCACCCTGCGCACCGACCGATGGTGGGTCCAACCGCTGGTCACCTTCACGTTGCTCGTGCTCTGGCTCCTCTATGCGTTGGTGCGGACCGCGTCTCAGCGCAACTACTTCGTGCAGGAGTACCACTACCTCTCGCCGTTCTCCTCGCCCTGCCTGTCGGCGTCGTGCAACCCGGCGGCCCGCGACTTCGGCACCTGGTTCGGGCAGTTCCCGCCGTTTGTCCCGTTCGGGCTCCTGGTCCTGCCGTTCCTGCTCGGGTTCCGGCTGACCTGCTACTACTACCGCAAGGCCTACTACCGGGCGTTCTGGCTCTCCCCACCGGCCTGTGCGGTGGCCGAGCCCCACGACCGCTACACGGGCGAGACCCGGTTCCCCCTGATCCTGCAGAACGCGCACCGCTACTTCTTCTACGCGGCGATCGTGGTGTCCCTGATCAACACCTACGACGTCATCAAGGCGTTCCACGGCTCGGCCGCCTCGGGAGGCGGTTTCGGGATCGGCCTCGGGACCATCATCATGCTCGTCAACGTCGTCATGCTGTGGACCTACACCCTATCGTGCCACTCGTGCCGACACCTGATCGGTGGCCGGCTAAAGCATTTCTCCGCGCATCCCATCCGCTACCGGCTGTGGACCCGGGTGACCGCGCTCAACGGCCGGCACATGGAGCTGGCCTGGACGACGCTCGCGACCTTGATGGTCACCGACGCCTACATCGGCCTCGTCTCCTCCGGCGCGATCAGCGACCTGCGGCTGGTGAACTGATGGCGGCCGAGATCGAGCACCACGACTACGACGTGGTCATCATCGGGGCGGGTGGTGCTGGGCTGCGAGCCGCCATCGCCGCCCGCGAGGCCGGTATGCGTACGGCCGTGATCTGCAAGTCCCTGTTCGGCAAGGCGCACACCGTCATGGCCGAGGGCGGCATCGCCGCGAGCATGGGCAACGTCAACAGCAACGACAGCTGGCAGGTGCACTACCGCGACACGATACGCGGTGGCAAGTTCCTCAACTCCTGGCGGATGGCTGAGCTGCACGCCAAGGAGGCCCCCGACCGGGTCTGGGAGCTGGAGACCTACGGCGCGCTCTTCGACCGGACGCCGGAGGGGAAGATCAGCCAGCGCAACTTCGGCGGTCACGAGTACCCCCGCCTCGCCCACGTGGGCGACCGGACAGGTCTCGAGCTGATCCGGACGATGCAGCAGAAGATCGTCTCGCTGCAGCAGGATGACGAGCTCGACCACGGCGACGCCGAGGCGCGGCTCAAGGTGTTCGCGGAGTGCACGGTCACGGAGCTGCTGCGCGACCCCTCGGGCGCGATCGCGGGGGCGTTCGGCTACTGGCGCGAGACGGGCCGCTTCGTGCGCTTCTCCGCCCCGGCAATCGTGCTGGCGACCGGCGGGATCGGCAAGTCGTTCAAGGTGACCTCGAACTCCTGGGAGTACACCGGCGACGGCCATGCGCTTGCGCTGCGTGCCGGGTCGACGCTGATCAACATGGAGTTCGTCCAGTTCCACCCGACGGGGATGGTCTGGCCACCCTCGGTCAAGGGCATCCTCGTGACCGAGTCGGTCCGCGGTGACGGCGGGGTGCTGAAGAACTCCGAGGGCGAGCGCTTCATGTTCGACTACGTCCCCGAGGTCTTCCGCGGGCAGTACGCCGAGACCGAGGACGAGGGCGACCGGTGGTACACCGACCCCGACCACAACAAGCGCCCGCCGGAGCTGCTGCCGCGTGACGAGGTGGCGCGTGCGATCAACTCCGAGGTCAAGGCCGGCCGCGGTTCGCCCCACGGTGGCGTGTTCCTCGACATCGCGTCGCGACGCTCGCCCGAGGAGATCATGAAGCGGCTGCCGTCGATGCACCACCAGTTCAAGGAGCTCGCCGACGTCGACATCACCACGGAGCAGATGGAGGTCGGACCGACCTGCCACTACGTGATGGGTGGGGTCGAGGTCGAGCCGGACACTGGTGCGGCAGCACGGGTTCCAGGCCTGTTCGCCGCCGGCGAGGTGTCCGGTGGGATGCACGGCTCCAACCGGCTCGGGGGCAACTCACTCTCCGATCTGCTGGTGTTCGGCAACCGCGCTGGGAACGGCGCCGCCGCATACGTGTCCGGTCTCGGAGCCGCGCGGCCCACCGTCGCGCAGGAGGTGATCGACTCGGCCGCCCGTGAGGCGGTGGCGCCCTTCGAGCTCGAGGGCGGCGAGAACCCCTACACGCTCCACCAGGAGCTGCAGCAGACCATGAACGACCTGGTCGGGATCATCCGCCGCGAGGGCGAGATGGAGCAGGCGCTCAAGGCGATCGACGACCTCAAGGCCCGGGCGCAGCACCTGAGCGTCGAAGGGCACCGGCAGTTCAACCCCGGATGGCACCTGGCTCTCGACCTGCGCAACATGCTCCTGGTCAGCGAGTGCGTCGCGCGAGCGGCGTTGCTGCGTCAGGAAAGTCGGGGCGGACACACCCGGGACGACTTCCCGGCGATGGATCCGGTGTGGCGCCAGAAGCTGCTCGTATGCAGCCTCGCCGGGGGTTCCGATCACAGCTCCGGCGGCGCCGGCGCCGAGGACGCCAGGGACGCCGAGGTGGTCGGGGTGGTGGAGGTGGTGGAGCAGCCGCAAGCGCCGATGCGGCCCGACCTGCTGGGGCTGTTCACCCGCGACGAGCTCACGAAGTACCTCACCGAGCAGGAGCTGACCGGCGTGCCGAAGGAGGGCCAGTCATGAGTTACGACGCGAGTTTTCGGGTCTGGCGCGGAGATGCCGACGGCGGTGACCTCGTCGACTACACCGTCGAGGTCAATGATGGCGAGGTCGTCCTCGACATCATCCACCGGCTGCAGGCCACTCAGGCCGGCGACCTCGCGGTGCGCTGGAACTGCAAGGCCGGCAAATGTGGCTCGTGCAGTGCCGAGGTCAACGGTCGTCCCCGGTTGATGTGTATGACGCGGATGTCGACCTTCACCGAGGCCCAGACCGTGACGGTCACACCGCTGCGGGCGTTCCCGGTGACTAAGGACCTGGTGACCGACGTGTCGTACAACTACCGAAAGGCGCGCCAGATACCGGCTTTCGCGCCGCCCAAGGGCGTGGCCGCGGGTGACTATCGGATGCAGCAGGTCGACGTCGAGAGGTCGCAGGAGTTCCGCAAGTGCATCGAGTGCTTCCTGTGCCAGGACACCTGCCACGTCACGCGGGACCACGAGGACAACAAGGAGGCCTTCGCCGGGCCACGGTTCTTCATCCGGGCGGCCGAGCTCGACATGCACCCGCTCGACGCCCGCACCGACCGCGCCGGCTTCGCCCGCGACCAGCAGGGGATCGGCATGTGCAACATCACCAAGTGCTGCACCGAGGTCTGCCCGGAGCACATCCACATCACCGACAACGCGATCATCCCGATGAAGGAACGCGTCGTCGACCGGAAGTACGACCCGATCACCTGGCTGGGCCGCACCATCTCTCGCCGCAGACCCTGAAGCAGACCCTGAAGCAGGCCCTGACGCATACAAGGTCGTTGTCGAGCGTCCGCAAGCGCCGGCTCAGCCGCTGGTCGATCCGACCGCGCCCTCCCGGGTGGCGGCGAAGACGGCGGCCTGGGTCCGCCGTTCCATGCCGAGCTTGCCGAGGACCGACGTGACGTAGTTCTTGACCGTCTTCTCCGCCAGTGAAAGGGACACTCCTATCTGACGGTTCGTCTCGCCGGCGGCGATGTGGTCGAGGATCCGACGCTCCTGAGCGGTCAGCCGCTGCAGGCGTGGATCGGCGTCGCGGTGCTTACGCCAACGCTCCAGGAGCCGGTGCGTCTGCGCGGTGTCGAGCAGGTTCTCGCCCTGGGCCACCCGTCGGATGGCGTCGACGAGACCATTGCCCTTGATGTCCTTCAGCAGGAAGCCGGATGCGCCGGCCAGGACCGCCGTGGTCAAGGCGTGCTCCTCGTCGAAGGACGTGAGGATGAGCCCCTTGATGCGGGGGTCCACGGACCTGATCTGACGGCACGCCTCAATGCCGGAGCCGTCGGGGAGCCTGGCGTCGAAGATGGCGACGTCCGGCCGGAGCGCGGGGACGCGGCGCACGGCTTCGGCCGCGAGCCCGGCCTCGCCGACCACGTGGATGTCGCCGGTTGTCTCGAGCAGCTCCGTGAGACCACGGCGGACGATCTCGTGGTCGTCCAGCAGGAACACCGTGATGGTCATGGGCCCATCATCGCCCGCGTTGGCGCAGGCCAGACGGGACCAAGGTCCCCGAGCGTCGTCCGGCCCGGGCTCAGGTGACGACCACCGGCACCCGCCACCTCAGCAGGGTCCCGGTGGGGCTGTTCGGGCTGATGGAGAAGGTCCCCGCCCCGTCCGACGCACGGTCGTGGAGGTTCACCAGCCCACTTCGGGCCGAGAAGGTGTCCATCCCGAGGCCGTCGTCGGCGATGTCGACGGTCACGTCGTGGTCGTCGATGACGATCCGGACTCGCGCCGTCGTCGCGTGCGCGTGACGTGAGACGTTGGACAAGCCCTCACTGACGACGGCGAGGACGTCGGATCGGGTCGAAGCGACCAGGTTGGACAGCTCGCCGGACAGCTCGAGCTCGGGCGTGAAGCCCAGACTGGACGAAAAGGTCTCGACCAGATCCTCGAGCTCCGCGGCGGCCGTCACGTCTCGCCGGGGGGCGTGCAGCTCGAAGATCGCCTGACGGATCTCCTTGATCGCGGTGTCCAGGTCGTCGACGGCCTCGTCCAGCCGAACCCTGACCGTCGGGTGCTGAGCGATCCGGGACGCCGACTGCAGCGACAGCCCCGTCGCGAAGAGGCGCTGGATGACACGGTCGTGCATATCCCGGGCGATCCGGTCCCGGTCGTCGACGAGAGCCATCCTCGAACGGCCTCGTTGGGCGCGGCTCGCCAACAGCGCGAGTCCGACCTGCTGGGCGTACTCGGTCAGGGCGGAGAGTTCGTGGATCGGCTCCAGGTCTGCCTCGGCGTCCCAGGCCACGACCAGCACGCCGAGATCCCCACGGCTGGGTGAGAGGGGAAACACCGCCATGGGGCTTCCCGGAGCAACCCCGGCGACCCGGACGACATCGACCTCGATCCCCGCGGCGGCAGTACCCGGCGATGACACGACCTCGAGCGCCGGGGTTCGAACTCGTCGAGTTCGTGCCCAGCGCGGTCCGTCGAGGTGCGCGTGCGGCCCAGGCGGGACCATCTCGTGGACCAGCTCCGCGCCATGGACGCGACAGATGGCCCGGACGCCCAGGTCGTCCGACTCGTCCTGCAGCGCGAGGACCGCGTGCGACCCGAGGCTGAGCCGGCAGGCGTATTCGGTCATGAGCTCGATCGCGGCCTGCTCGTCCTCACGTTCCAGCAGGCTCTTGGCAACGTCACCCACCGCCTCGATCCAGGCGCGTTGCCGTCGGACGGCGTCGTAGAGCCGAGCGTTGTCGATGGCGACCCCCGCGGCCGCGGCCAACGCCACGAGGATCTCCTCGTCTTCGGGGGTGAACTCGTCCGCGCCCTCCTTCTCGGCCAGGTAGAGATTTCCAAAGACCTTGTCCCTGATCCGGATCGGGGTGCCGAGGAAGCTTCGCATGGGCGGATGGTTCGGGGGGAAGCCAAACGAGTCGGTGTGGGCCGAGATGTCCTTGAGCCGTCGCGGCCGGGGATCCCTGATGAGCAGTCCCAGGATCCCGTGTCCACGGGGGGGCTCGCCGATCTTCTTGCGTTCGGCCGCACTGAGGCCGCGGGTGATGAACTCCACGAGATGCTCACCATCGGGGCTGAGCACCCCGAGGGCGCCATACCGTGCACCGACCAGGGACACGGCCGAGCCGACGATCCGGGAGAGGACATCGGGCAGGTCGAGGTCGGCGCTGACCGCCACCACCGCCTCGAGCAGGTCACTCATCCGCTCGTGCGAGGCCGTCACCCTGGTGATGGTAGGCGAGCTGGTGGGCGCGCGTGGACGGCGACGGGTGACGTGCCGGTCTGAGGGTCTGCCGGTCTCGTCTGTCAGACGAGCACCGGGTGCTTGCGGACGACCCCCCGAGTGGACCACCAGTGGCCGAGCCCGAGCCTCGACCCGGTCGCGAAGAACCCGAGCACGAGCGCGAGCAGCGCATAGACGATGTGGTAGTCCACGAAGGGGTTCGACGACCCGGTCGCCGTGCCGTCGGCGGCCAGCTGGGCCATCGGCCACTCTGCGGCCCACATACCGAGGAGCAGCACGACAGAGCTGACCGCAGCGATGCGTAGGCCCGCGCCGAGGATCATCGCGACGCCGATACCGAGCAGCGAGATCATGAACAGCCAGTCGACGATACCGACCCCCGCGATCGAGTGGAAGAAGCTCTGGAACGGGCCGACGGCGACATGGGACAGGAAGCCCTTCGTCGGCGAGCCCCCGTTGAGCACGGACTTGCCGGCGGCAGTCGAGAAGCCCAGTCCGAACATCTTGTCGAGGAACGCCCAGAGGAAGACGAACCCCAAACCGATCCGGGCCACCGCGAGCGCGAACTGGCCGGCCCCCGAGGCGCGGGGGGTCGTGACTGACGTGGAGGTTGAGGTGGTCGTGGAGGTGGCAGCCATGTGAGGCGACCTGCTTTCCGGTGCCGTGCGGATGGGGACGAGACCACTCTCGTGACCACGCGCATCGGCATACAGGGTCAAAGGTCCCGACCTCGAGGTGTCAACGGTGGTGACGCAACGCCGTCCGCAGGTCCTTGTTGAGCATCGAGATGACGTCCATCGGGATCTCCTTCGGGCAGGCGGCCGCGCACTCACCGATGTTGGTGCACCCCCCAAAGCCTTCGGCGTCGTGCTGGCCGACCATCGAGACCACGCGCGCGTCCCGTTCGGGCTGGCCTTGGGGGAGCATGCCGAGGTGGGTGACCTTGGCGCCCATGAAGAGCATGCCGGACGCGTTCGGGCAGGCCGCCACGCACGCCCCGCACCCGATGCAGGCCGCCGCCCCGAACGCCGCGTCGGCGTTCTCCTTGGGGACCAGCACCGCCTGCGCATCCGGGGCAGCACCGGTGTTGACGCTGACGAACCCGCCCGCCTGGATGATCCGGTCGAAGGCGGACCGGTCGACGATGAGGTCCTTCAGCACGGGGAACGCCGTCGCCCGCCACGGTTCGATGGTGATCGTCTCGCCGTCGCTGAACGAGCGCATGTGCAGCTGGCAGGTCGTCGTCACCTGGGGGCCGTGGGCGTTGCCGTTGATCATCAGCCCGCACATGCCGCAGATGCCCTCGCGGCAGTCGCTGTCGAACGCGACCGGGTCGTCGCCGGCGTGGATGAGCTGCTCGTTGAGGACGTCGAGCATCTCGAGGAACGACATGTCCGGTGAGATGTCGTCCACGGCGTAGGAGACCATCCGACCGTCGGTCTGTGCGTCGGGCTGCCGCCAGACCTTGAGCGTGAGGTTCACTGGGGCCCCCGCAAAGTATCGGAGCGAGGTACGAGCGGAGAACTTTGTGGGGTAATTTTCACTTATAGCTCCGTTGCTTCATCTCGACGTACTCGTAGACGAGGTTCTCCTTGTGCAGCACCGGTGTCAGCCGTGCCTCCCCACTCGGGTCCTCGCCGAACTCCCAAGCCGCGACGTAGGCATACTCGTCGTCGTGGCGTAGCGCCTCGCCGTCCTCGGTCTCGCTCTCCGTCCGGAAGTGTCCGCCGCACGACTCGCGCCGGTGCAGCGCATCGATGCACATCAGCTCGCCGAGCTCGAGGAAGTCGGCCACCCGCCCGGCCTTCTCGAGGCTCTGGTTGAGCTCCTCACCGGTCCCGAGGACGCGGACGTTGCGCCAGAACTCCTCCCTGAGCGAGCGGATCAGGTCGACCCCCTTGAACAGTCCCTCCTCGGAGCGTTCCATCCCGCAGAACTCCCACATGATGTTGCCGAGCTCGCGGTGGAAGGAGTCGACGGTGCGCTCTCCGTTCACTGCCAACAGCTTCGCGACGCGGGTCTGCACCTCGGTGCGCGCAGCCAGCACCTCCGGTGCGTCAGCGGGCACGACCGGGTAGGGGCCGCTGGCCAGGTACTCGCGGATCGTGTTGGGCAGGACGAAGTACCCGTCGGCAAGGCCCTGCATGAGCGCGGACGCGCCGAGGCGGTTGGCGCCGTGGTCGCTGAAGTTCGCCTCACCGGCGACGAAGAGCCCCGGGATGTTCGACTGCAGGTCGTAGTCGACCCAGAGCCCACCCATCGTGTAGTGCACCGCGGGGTAGATCCGCATCGGGACCTCGTAGGGGTTCTCCCCGGTGATCTGCTGGTACATGTCCAGGAGGTTGCCGTACTTCTCCGCGACCGCCTCCTGGCTCATCCGCTTGAGAGCGTCGGTGAAGTCGAGGTAGACCCCGCGCCGGAAGTCGCCCACCTTGGGTCCGACACCACGGCCCTCGTCGCAGACGTTCTTGGCCTGCCGTGAGGCGATGTCGCGGGGGACCAGGTTGCCGAACGACGGGTAGATGCGCTCCAGGTAGTAGTCGCGATCCTCCTCCGCGATGTCACGGGGGTCTTTCTCGCAGTCCTCGCGGTTCGTCGGCACCCAGATGCGGCCGTCGTTGCGCAGCGACTCGCTCATCAGCGTGAGCTTGGACTGGTGCTCACCGGCAACGGGGATGCAGGTGGGGTGGATCTGGGTGTAGCACGGGTTCCCGAAGTAGGCGCCCTTGCGGTGCGCTCGCCAGGTCGCCGTGACGTTGCAGCCCATCGCGTTCGTGGACAGGAAGAACACGTTGCCGTAGCCGCCGCTTGCGAGGACGACCGCGTCGGCGAGGTGGGTCTCGATCTCGCCGGTGACCATGTCGCGCACGATGACGCCGCGGGCCCGACCGTCGACGATGACGAGCTCGAGCATCTCGTGGCGGGTGTGCATCTTCAGGCCGCCCTCGACAATCTGCCGCTCGAGGGCCTGGTATGCGCCGATGAGCAGCTGCTGGCCTGTCTGGCCGCGCGCATAGAAGGTTCGCGAGACCTGCACGCCGCCGAACGACCGGTTGTCGAGCAGCCCGCCGTACTCGCGGGCGAACGGGACGCCCTGGGCGACGCACTGGTCGATGATGTTGGCGCTGACCTCGGCCAGCCGGAAGACGTTGGACTCCCGGGACCGGAAGTCGCCACCCTTCACGGTGTCGTAGAAGAGCCGGTAGACCGAGTCACCGTCGGCCTTGTAGTTCTTCGCTGCGTTGATCCCGCCCTGTGCGGCGATGGAGTGCGCCCGACGCGGCGAGTCCTGGTAGCAGAACGAGGTCACCTGGTAACCGGCCTCGGCGAGCGTCGCTCCCGCAGCAGCCCCCGCCAGACCGGTGCCGACGATGATGACGCTGAGCTTGCGTCGGTTCGCCGGGTTGACCAGCTTCGCCTCGAACTTGCGCTTGTTCCAGCGCTCGTCGATCGGTCCGGTGGGCGCCTTGCCGTCGGCGATCGGCTCACCGGTGCGGTAGAGACCGGTCGCAACGCCGAGGTCGGGGGTCGTGTCGGGGGTCGTGTAGTCGTGGGTCACGGTCATCGATGGCTCCTAGGTGATCAACCCGGTGAGGATGGCAATGGGGACGATGGCGAACCCGACCGAGACCACAAGGGCGATGGTGATCGCCGTCGTGTTGGCGGTCCGGCGGGCACGGGCCGATCCTGTCCACCCGAGAGTCTGGCTGGCGCTCCACACTCCGTGCCGCAGGTGCATACCGAGCGCGGCCAAGGCCACGAGGTAGATGACCACCACCCACCAGACGTGGAAGGCAGCCACGAGCCGGTCATACGGGCTCGAGAAGTTGCCGTCCACCCGGATCGTGTTCGTCGTGAACTGAAGAAGGTGCCAGATGACGAACAACAGCAGCGCGACGCCACCCCAGCGCATGAACCGGGCCGAGACCGTCGCCGCCACAGCCTTTTTCACCTGGTACTTCGTCGAACGCGCGGTGTGCGAACGGCTCCACAGGTAGAACGCGGAGTAGACGTGCAGCACGAGCGCGCCGACGAGCAGCAGGCGCAGCACCCAGAGGAACCCCGAATACGGCAGGATCGGCTCGCCGAGCGTGCGCAGGTGCTCGGAGTAGTCGTCGTAGGCGGCCTTGCCCCCGAACGCCTTGAGGTTGCCGTACATGTGCGCGATCACGTAGAGCACGAAGAGTGCACCGGAGACCGCCATCACCATCTTCATGGCGACGGTGGTCCGGCGAGCCGTCACGGTCGTCTGCGTCGAGGTGGCCACGAACG
The DNA here is from genome assembly GCA_965277795.1 of Lapillicoccus sp. Lineage (GTDB taxonomy): Bacteria > Actinomycetota > Actinomycetes > Actinomycetales > Dermatophilaceae > Lapillicoccus. Next base: position 2,908,810 of record OZ255840.1, on the reverse strand, counting down.
TCAACGATACGTCTGTCTGGCAGCGGCCTACGAGCCGAGGGGGGCGCTCTGGACTGTGCTTTACGTCTCGTTACCCCCTGTTCGCGCGGGGCACCCGATCAGGTTGCTGAGCCGAGAGGTGGGTCAGCGCCTAGGGTGGTCGGCCATGACGGACCACGAGCCCATCCAGCCCATCGACGGGTTCTGGTCCGTTATCCCCGCCGGCGGCGCCGGAACTCGGCTGTGGCCGCTGTCCCGGCGCGCGTCCCCGAAGTTCCTGCACGACCTCACCGGTTCGGGGCGCACCCTGTTGCAAGGCACCTGGGACCGGCTTGCCCCGATCAGTGAGGGCGGCGTGCTCGTGGTCACGGGAGCACTGCACGCCGAGGCGGTCCGCGAGCAGCTGCCCGAGGTCGACCCGCGGGATGTCGTCGCCGAGCCCAGCCCGCGCGACTCGATGCCGGCCATCGGCCTGGCGGCGGCGATCATCGAGCGTCGCGACCCCGACGCGGTCATCGGCTCGTTCGCCGCTGACCACGTCATCGACCAGGTCGACGAGTTCCACGCGGCCGTCCGCGAGGCGGCGGCCGTGGCGCGCACGGGACGGATCGTCACGCTCGGCATCACGCCCAGCGGGCCGTCGACCGCCTTCGGGTACATCCGCGAGGGAGCCGCGCTCCGCGTCGCCGACGCACCTCGGGCGCGAGCGGTCCGCGAGTTCGTCGAGAAGCCCGACACGACGACGGCGGCGCAGTACATCGCCTCGGGTGGCTACTGGTGGAACGCGGGCATGTTCGTCGCCAAGGCGAGCGCCCTGCTCGACGCACTGGCGGCCTACCATCCCGAGCTGGCAGCCACGCTGCGCGTGATAGCCGCCGACCCGAGCCGGCTGGAGGAGGACTGGGACGGGTTGACCGGCATCGCCATCGACCATGCCGTCGCCGAACCAGCGGCACGCGACGGGTTGGTCGCCGTCGTCCCGGCCTCGTTCACCTGGGACGACGTGGGTGACTTCGCCTCTCTCGGTGCGCTGCTCGAACGCGGGAGAGGCAGGTCGGCGCTCACGGCGCTCACGGTGCTCGGCGATGCCGTCGACGTGATCGGCGTCGACTCCACCGGCATCGTCGCCGCCCGAGGAGGCCGCCTCGTCGCGGTGGTGGGCCTCGAGGATGTCGTGGTCGTGGACACGCCGGACGCTCTGCTCGTCGTGTCGAGGGGCAGGGCCCAGGAGGTCAAGGCGGTCGTCGACCGCCTCAAGGCCGGCGGCCGGACCGAGCTCACCTGAGCTCACCTGAGCTCACCTGAGCTCACCTGAGCTCACCTGAGAGCTCACCTGAGCTCACCCCAACGTCCCACTCGGACCTGGCCGACGCAGGACTCGGCCGCTTTGTCAGCCGATGTCGCGACCTCGGAAGGCGACTTCGGCGACCGCCCCCAGCGCGCCCGCGAGGGCGAGGAGAACGACGAGTGGCAGGGCCACCACCGGCGCTCCCGGGACCACGGCGGTGTGCACGAACGGTGACAGGCCGATCACCGCCTGAGGCAGGTCGACGAGCGAGCCGAACTCACCGACGACCACGAACAACACGAGCAGTCCCCAGGCGGCATACACGATCCTGGGCGCCGAGCCGAAGATCGCGAGCGCGAGCCCGACACACACCCATACCGGTGGGATCGTCGCCAAGGCACTGGGCAGCACGTGCCCGAGCGCAGCCGCGAGACCGCCTGAGCCGGAGGCGGTTCCGAGCGCAAGACTCACACCGAGAAGCACCATCAGCAGAGCGCTGCCGAGCAGCGCCACCAGCGCATGGCTGGCGAGCACGACCCGGCGTGTGACACCCGTGGCGAGGACCTGCTCGGTGTGCAGGTCGGCCTCCTCCGAACGCAGCCGCACGGCCGCCGAGATCCCGTATGCCGCCGCGCCGATCGCGAGGAACTGCACCTCAGTCGAGACGAAGCTGTCGGTGATCGACCCAGCAGTGCCACCGAGCTTGCGGAGCACATCCTGCATCTGGGCGCTCGACGCGATGGCGCCGACACTGCCCGCGACGCCGCCGAGCACGACTCCGAGAACCGCGTAGGCCAGCGCCCACCCGAGCAACGTCGCGCGTTGCAGCCGCCACGCGAGCGCCCATGGCGACCGGAGGGAGGCGGGCGCGCGCTGGGGCCCCGGACGGGCAGCGAGCAGGCCGGAGCCGATGTCGCGGCGAGCCTCCAGGGCGTAGGCGCCGACCACGAGGAGACCGGAGACCGCGAGCGGGAGCAGTGCGACAACGAGGCGGTTCTCGTCGAAGACCTCGACCTTCTCGGCCCAACCGAACGGCGACAACCAGGTCAGGGCGGACGCGGCTCCAGTGCCGGTGTCGCCGACCGCGCGCAGCAGGTAGGCCACCCCGAGCGCTCCCAGTGCCCAGCCGCCGCAGCCGCGCGCCGTGGTGGTCAGCTGGGCCGCGACGGCGGTGACCCCGGTAAACACCAGCCCGGTGCTCGCCCAGGCGGCACCGAAGGCGACCGACCCGGTCCAGCCCAGGCCGGCACCGACCAGGCTGAGCGCCGCGAGGGCGCTGGTGACCAGCACGGTCACCGCGGACAGCACGACCGCCGCGGTCAGCTGAGCGCGTCGGCCGACCACACCGGCGCCGACGAGCTCGGTTCGCCCGGCTTCCTCCTCTGTCCGCGTGTGCCGTCTGACGAGCACGACGGCGAGGACAGCCAGGGCGACGCCCCCGAGCAGCAACGTCTTGAAGACGGCGAACGAGTCGGGGTTGTCGGGGTTGGCCACGGGGCCGTACATCGCGAGGATGGCCGGGCTGGCGAGCAGTGCTCGGGTGGCGTCGATGGTGGCCTGACCTTGGAAGAGGTCGAGTGTGGACTTCGCCGAACCGCCGGCGAGGGCCACGAGGCCCACGATGGACAGCGGGATGACGAGCCGGTCCCGGCGCAGGGCGAGGCGAACCAGGGTGCCAGTGCCGGCATACCCGCTCATGCCGGGGCTTCCGCCTCGACGCGTACCGGCGCGGTGCGGTACTCCTTCAGGAACAGCTGCTCGAGGCTCGGCGGCTGGCAGGTCAGGCTCTGGATGCCGTGGGCGCTCAAGCGTGCCAACGCCTCTCCGACGCGGGGGGTGTCGACGGTGAAGGTGACGTGGGTCCCGTCGGCCACGAGGTCCTCGACGCCGGGGATGCCCGCTAGGAGCGCGGGCGATGGCGCCTCGACCAGGACGGCGTCGACGCTGGACCGAGTCAGGTGTCGCATGTCGACGAGCGCACCCGACTCGACGGTGCGCCCGTCGCGGATGATGCTGACGTGGTCGGCGAGCGCCTCGACCTCGCTGAGGATGTGGCTCGACAACAGCACGGTGCGCCCCTCGCGGCGGACGTCCTCGACGGCGCCGCGGAACACCGTCTCCATCAAGGGGTCGAGCCCCGACGTCGGCTCGTCGAGCAGGAGGAGCTCGACGTCGGACGCGAGGGCGGCGACCAGGGCCACCTTCTGCCGGTTGCCCTTGGAGTAGGTGCGGCCCTTCTTGGTCGGATCCAGCTCGAACCGTTCGACCAACGCGTCGCGCCTCTTCTGGTCCACGCCACCGCGGAGACGGCCGAGCAGGTCGATGACCTCGCCGCCGGACAGGTTCGGCCAGAGGGTGACGTCACCCGGGACGTAGGCGAGCCGGCGGTGCAGTGCCTCGACGTCGCGCCAGGGGTCGCTGCCGAGCAGCGTCACCTCCCCGGAGTCGGCGCGGACCAGCCCGAGCAGGATGCGGATCGTCGTCGACTTCCCGGCGCCGTTGGGGCCGAGGAACCCGTGCACCTGACCGGTGCCGACCTCGAGGTCGAGGCCGTCGAGGGCAACCGAGCGTCCGAACGACTTGCGCAGGCCGCGCACCTGGATGGCGATGCTCATAGACGGCAGGCTACACCTTCTTCAGAAAATACTGAATGTACTAAAGTGTCGGCATGCTGGCTACCGAGGATGTCCGCGTGTTCGTCGAACGGTTCGGCTCCGCGCTCACGGACGCCGGTATGCCGCGCCTGCCGGCCCGCGTCTTCGCCGCGCTGTTGGCCGACGACGACGGCCGGATGACCTCCGCCGAGATCGCGGAGACCCTCGACGTCAGCCCGGCGTCGGTGTCGGGCGCGGTGAAGTACCTGGCGCAGACCCACATGCTGCACCGCGAGCGCCAGGCCGGAACGCGTCGCGACGTCTACGCCGTGCGCGACGAGACCTGGCACGACGCGATGGTTCGCAGCCGCAGCACCTACGCACCCATCCTCGACGCGTTGATGTCGGGTGTGAGTGCGGTCGGGGGGGAGGGCACCCCCGCGGGGACCCGGTTGGCCTTCTCGGCGGAGTTTCTGCAGTTTGTCAGCGACGAGATGGCCAAGATCGGGGAGCGCTGGGACGAGCGGGTGCAGGCCCGTGCGACCTGAGCGGTCCGGACGACATGCACGAACCGCTGATCAGGCCGTTTTGCGGGCGTTGTCGGGCGTCGCGCATGTTCGTCGGACCGGGCGCGCCCGTCGGACCGAGACCAGCGCCACCAGCAGCTCCCGCACGACGCCAGGGCGGAACATGACGTCCTCCCACGACAACCGAAGGACCAGCCAGTCCCGGACGACCAGGCCGTTGTAGCGACGGCAGTCGCGAGCGAAGGCACTGCGACCACCGTGGAACTCGTAGCTGTCGGCCTCCAGGACCAGCCGCAGCTCCTGGTCAGCCAGATCCACCCGAGCCCTGAAGTCGCCGTCGCGAACGACGCGCTGGGGAGTGACGTGAAGCCCGGGCACCTCGTTTGCGATCGCCCTCAGCACCGACTCGAACGGGTTGGCCGCTCGAGCGTCGGCGGCGCGCGCGACCCCGAGCACGCGTGTGCGACATCGGGCGGGTAGCCGCTGCAGCGCTTCGAACACGGCGGGCATCGCAAGGCCACCGCGCAACGCTGAGTCGAACACCGAAAGCGCTTCGTCGAACGGAAGGTCGAGGCAGCAGTCGATCACCGTGCGCGCGGGCGAGGTCACCCAGCGGTCGTGTACGTCCTGTGCGCCGAGGTCGCGCCAGTGCAGGACGATGTCGACTCGGCGAGCGACGTCGACCCGGCGGTTCCTCGCGACTGTGAGGTGAGGATGCTCGGGGACCAGCTTCACCGACCAACCCCAGTGGGCCGCGGCAGACGTGTGTGAGGCCACGGCAGCCAGTCGTGACGCGGCCGTGCGTGCCTCGGCGGCGGTGGGAAGGGCGTAGCGGCCGCGGGCGATGCGCACGATCTGACCGGACTCGACGGACGTCCGGATGTGCCGCCAGTGGACCCGTCGGCGCAGCTGTGACCAGGTGGCCACCCCGCCGAACCGGGTCACCACCATGGTCACGTCGGCGCGCCCGGTCATCACACCACCCTGCCGGTGAGGACCACGGTGACGCTGAGATATCCACAGCGGTCCGACCGACATGCACCAACGCCCGTTTCGAGCGACCCAGGCGCTGGTGGGCGCCTCGTGCATGTCGGTCGGACCGGTATGCGGGTGGGCGGGGAGCGGGTAGCGGGCGTCGCTAGTCTTCGAGGATGGCGGATGGCAGCGACGGCGCGCGTTCCGAGTCCGACCTGCCGATCCGCGAGCGCTACGACGCGCAGGACCTGGCCGGTTTCGACCCGGCCGTCCAGCTGGGCGAACCGGGTGAGTTCCCTTACACCCGGGGTGTCTATGCCTCGATGTACACCGGGCGGCCGTGGACGATGCGTCAGTACGCCGGGTTCGGCACCGCCAAGGAGAGCAACGAGCGATACCACCAGCTGGTGGCGGCCGGGACTGGTGGGCTGAGCGTCGCGTTCGACCTGCCGACGCAGATGGGTTATGACAGCGACGAGCCGATCGCGCACGGCGAGGTCGGCAAGGTGGGGGTCGCCATCGACTCGATCGACGACATGCGGGTGCTGTTCGACGGGTTGCCACTCGACGAGGTGTCGACCTCGATGACCATCAACGCGCCCGGGTCGGTGCTGCTGCTGCTCTACCAGCTCGTCGCGGAGGAGCGCGGCATCTCCGGTGACAGGCTCACGGGCACGATCCAGAACGACGTGCTCAAGGAGTACATCGCCCGCGGCACGTACATCTATCCTCCGCGCGAGTCGCTACGCCTCGTTTCAGACGTCTTTGCTTACTGCCGCAAAGAGATTCCCAAATGGAACACCATCTCGATCTCCGGTTATCACATGGCTGAGGCCGGTGCCACGCCGGTGCAGGAGATCGCCTTCACGCTCTCGAACGCCAAGGAGTACGTGCGGGCGGCTCAGGCCGCCGGCCTTGCGGTCGACGACTTCGGACCGCGGCTGTCGTTCTTCTTCGTCGCCCGGACCACGCTGCTGGAGGAGGTTGCGAAGTTCCGTGCGGCCCGCCGGATCTGGGCGCGCGTCATGCGCGACGAGTTCGGCGCGACGAACCCCAAGTCGTTGATGCTCCGCTTCCACACCCAGACCGCGGGCGTGCAGCTCACCGCCCAGCAGCCCGAGGTCAACCTTGTCCGGGTCGCCCTCCAGGGCCTCGGCGCTGTCCTCGGCGGCACGCAGTCGCTGCACACCAACTCCTATGACGAGGCGATCGCGCTCCCGACGCAGAAGGCGGCCCGCCTTGCGCTGCGCACCCAGCAGGTCATCGCCTACGAGACGGACGTCACCAAGACCGTTGACCCGTTTGCCGGTTCGTATGCCATCGAGGCCATGACCGACGAGATCGAGGCTGCGGCACTCGAGCTGATCCAGACCGTCGAGGACAAGGGCGGTGCGGTCGCCGCGATCGAGGAGGGCTTCCAGAAGGCCGAGATCGAGCGCAGCGCCTACCGGGTCGCCCTCGAGATCGACCACAAGGAGCGCACCATCGTGGGTGTCAACCGGTTCACGGTCGACGTCGAGGACCCGTACGAGCCGCTGCGCGTGGATCCGCAGATCGAGCGCGAGCAGGTCGCCCGCCTTGCCGCCCTGCGCGCCAACCGGGACAACGACGCGGTGGCGGCAGCGTTGCTGGCCGTCCAGCAAGCCGCCAGGGGGACCGCGAACCTGCTCTACCCCATGAAGGAGGCGCTGCGCCTGCGAGCCACCGGGGGCGAGGTGGCCCACGCCCTCCGCGAGGTCTGGGGGACCTACGTCCCGCGCGACGCCTTCTGACCGTGCACGTCGTCTCCGGACGTCTGGCCGGCGACGCTCAGGCTTGTCGCAGGGGCCGGCTACCGACCTGGGAAGCGGCCCGGGCTCCGGCCTCGACGCCCACCCGCAGCGCGTCCAGACGGCTCGCGCCGGAGCTCCACGCGGCGAGTAACCCCGCGTTGAACGCGTCTCCGCAGCCGGTGGTGTCGACGACCTCGACCCGGTGGGCCGGCACGGACCACTGCTCGTCCTGCGCCACCCAGCTGGCCCCGTCGGCGCCTCGGGTGACGACGACCTCGGTCGCGCTGGCGAGCACCGCATCGACCCCTCCGAGGGCGTCCATCTCCGCCGTGTTCGGCAACAGCAGGTCCGTGCCGCGCACCCACTTAAGGAACGCCGAACCACCGACTCTGGCAACGAGGTTCGAAGCCTGGGGATCCACGGATGTCGACCAGCCTCGCCGCTGCGCCTCGCTGAGCGCATACCGGCCCGCAGCCCGTGAGCTCTCGGACAACAGCACGAACCCGCTGAGGTGCAGATGCGCGAGTCCACCAGCGCCGGAGGGGACCGCTGCCAGCACCGCGTCGAGGTCGATGTCACCGGGCGCCAGTGCACCACTTGCTCCACGGTCGGACAGCATGCTGCGCTCGCCCCCGGGTTCGACGACGGACACCACCGTGCAGGTGGGCCGCACCGCGTCGACGGTGAGCATCCCCGTCACCCCGGACCGTTCGAGGTCATCGCGCACGAGCCTCCCCGCTGCATCGTCGCCCACACGAGCCACCAGCACGACCGGGACTCCGTATGCCGCAAGCCAGCTCGCGCTGTTGCCCCCGGCTCCGCCGACCGTCTGGTCGATCAGCGAGGGCGTGTCGCCTCCCCGCGACGGGAACGCCCCAGCTCGCGCCACGACGTCGACCCCGAGATCGCCGACGACGACGATCGGCCGTCGGATCACGAGCGGCGCATCCCGGCCAACGCGACGGCGACCTCCCCGGCCAGCCCGGCGTTGGCGATCACCAGCTCGACGTTGGCGCGCAGGGTTTCACCACCCGAGCGCTGGTGGAGCAGCTCGAGCAGCCGCGGCGTCACGTCCTTGCCCCGCACGCCCTCGCTCTCGAGCATCGCCAGGCCCTCGGCCACGAGCCGGTCGTGCAGCTCCGGGTCCACCTGACGCTCGGGTCGCAAGGGGTTGCCGAGCACGACGCCGGCCGAGTCTGTGGCGAGGGCCCAACGAGCGTGGGCCACGGCGGCCACCTCCTGCGGAGTCTCGACTCGCCACGGTGCCGGATGGCCGGAGTCGGCAAGGTAGAACCCGGGAAAGCGGTCGGTGCGGTAACCGAGGACAGGCACCGAGAGCGTCTCGAGGACCTCCAGCGTCGCTGCCACGTCCAGAATCGACTTCACCCCGGCGCACACGACGACCACCGGGGTGCGCCCGATCGCCGCGAGGTCGGCGCTGACGTCGAACGTCTCGGCGGCTCCGCGATGCACGCCTCCCAGGCCGCCGGTCGCAAACACCTCGATGCCCGCCCGGTGCGCCAGCGCGGCCGTCGACGCCACTGTCGTCGCGCCGCTACGCCCCTGTGCCACAGCGACTCCCACGTCGCGGATGCTCAGCTTGGCCATGCCCTCCTCGGAGCACACCCAGTCCAGCTCGGCGGGAGTGAGCCCGACGTGGATCACACCGTCGAGGACGGCGATGGTCGCGGGCGTCGCACCGGCTGCACGAACGGCGCCCTCGACCTGGTCGGCGATGCCACGGTTGTCGGGCCGGGGGAGCCCGTGTGACAGGAGCGTGCTCTCCAGGGCGACCACACCGGCTCCGGCAGCCAGCGCCTCGGCCACCACCGGAAGCACGACAAGAAGGTCGGGGGTCGCGATCGGGCCGGTCACGAGCGGCGAGCGTACCTACCGCCAGTGGGCCTGCCGTCCTCCGGATAGCCTTCGGGGGTGGACGGCGACGAGCAACCAGGCCTCGACCTGATCGCGTTCCGCCGCGACCTGCACGCACACCCCGAGCTCTCGCACCGCGAGGAGCGCACCACCGAGGTCGTTCTCCACCAGCTCGAACGAGCTGGCATCCGGGCCCGCAGGCTGCCGGGCACCGGGCTCGTGGCCGACCTCGGTGCCGAGCAACCGGCATACCGGGTGGCCTTGCGCGCAGACATCGACGCACTCCCGGTGCCGGAGGTGACGGGACTGCCCTGGGCCTCCACCGTTCACGGCGTGTGTCACGCGTGCGGTCACGACGTGCACACGACCGTGGTGCTCGGCGCGGGTCTTGCTCTCGCTCAGCACGAGCCGGCCCTGGTCGAGATGGGCGTCGGCGTCCGACTGATCTTCCAGCCGGCAGAGGAGGTCATCCCCGGCGGCGCCCATGAGGTGATGGAGGCCGGTGGGCTGGACGGGGTGGACCGCATCCTCGCCGTGCACTGCGACCCCACCATCGACGTCGGCGAGGTCGGTCTCAAGGTCGGGCCTGTCACAGCCGCCTCCGACGCCGTCGAGGTCACGCTCAACGGCCGAGGCGGGCATACCTCGCGCCCCCACCTGACCCAGGACCTCACGTATGCGCTCGCGAAGGTCGTGACAGACGTGCCGGCTGCGCTGGCCAGGCGGATCGACCCTCGAGCGGGTGTGGCGCTCGTCTGGGGGAGTGTCCACGCGGGGGGTGCGCAGAACGTCATCCCCTCCACCGGCACCGTCTCCGGCACACTGCGCATGCTCGACGTCCAGGCCTGGGCGACGGCGGGTCCGTTGCTCGAGCAGATCATCCACGCCGTCGTCCTGCCCTACGGTGTGACCGCGACGGTGCGGCACGTCCAAGGCGTGCCGCCCGTCCTCAACGACGCCGCCGCGATCGACGCCCTGCGGGCCGGCGTACTCGGTGGCGGGGCCGCCGAGACAACCACCGTGCAGTCGCTCGGTGGAGAGGACTTCGGCTGGTACCTCACCCGCGTGCCTGGTGCGCTCGCGCGGCTGGGCATCCGGACCCCGGGTGGCCCGACGTTCGACCTGCACATGGGCGACGTCGTCGTCGACGAACGGGCCGTCGAGATCGGCGTCCGACTGCTGACCCAGGCCACGCTGTGGAGCGCCCGCGAGGCTAGAAGCGGCCAGGACACCCCCGCACCCCGGCCCCGGCGCGACGACGTCGGGATCGTTGCACCTCGGTAACGGTTCCCGCCGCCGATCGCGAACCCGTCTCGCGGGCCTTTCGCCGACGATAGAGTCTCGCCGTTCGGCGCCCCGACCGGGCGCCTCATCAGCAGACAAAGGAGAGCGCCTTGCGTTCATCGATCAGTGTGGTAGCGGGCGCTGCGGTTCTCGCACTCGGACTCTCGGCCTGTGGATCCTCGTCTACGCCGAGCACCGACGGCGGTGGCGGCACCTCGGGCGCCGCCGCGGGCGGGCTCAAGATCGGCATGGCCTACGACGTGGGTGGCCGCGGGGACCAGTCCTTCAACGACGCGGCTGCGGCCGGCCTGGACAAGGCGGTAAAGGAGCTCGGGGTCACCTCCAAGGAGGCGGCGGCCACCAACGGCGAGGCCGAGTCGGCGCGCGCCGAGCGGCTTCAGCAGCTGATCGACGCGGGCTACACCAACGTGGTCGCTGTCGGGTTCGCCTATGCCAAGTCGGTCGGAGACATCGCCAAGAAGAACCCCAACGTCAAGTTCGCCATCGTCGACGACGCCTCGAGCGACTCGGCCGGTCCCAACGTCGACCAGATCACCTTTGCCGAGGAGCAGGGCTCCTTCCTTGTCGGTGCGGCCGCAGCGCTGAAGTCCAAGGCGAACCATGTCGGCTTCATCGGTGGCGTCGACACCGACCTCATCAAGAAGTTCCAGGCCGGCTATCAGGCCGGTGCCAAGGCGGTCAACCCCACCATCGTCATCGACGTCAAGTACCTCACCGAGCCACCGGACTTCTCCGGGTTCTCCTCGGTCGACAAGGGCAAGGCGGCCGCCGAGGGCATGTACCAGGGCGGCGCGGACATCGTCTACTCCGCGGCCGGCGGCTCCGGCGGCGGCGTCTTCACCGCGGCCAAGGCCGCTGGCAAGCAGGCCATCGGCGTCGACTCCGACCAGGCGCTGACCGCCGCGGCAGACGTGCGCGACGTCATCCTCACCTCGATGATCAAGAAGGTCGACGTCGGGGTGTTCGACTTCATCACGTCGGTCAAGAACGGCAGCTTCAAGGCCGGCAACAAGGTCTTCGACCTCAAGGCGGGCGGCGTCGACTACTCGACGACCGGCGGCAAGGTCGACGACATCAAGGCCAAGCTCGACGACTACAAGCAGCAGATCATCGCTGGGACGATCACCGTCCCGGCCAAGCCCTGACCTGTCGCGCTCACATCTGATCTGTCGCGCTCACACCTGACCTGACCGTCAGGCGACGAGGGGCCCGGTCGGCACGGATTGCCTGCCGACCGGGCCCCTTGGTGTCATAGGTTGGCCCACACCGAGGCTGGGAACTCACGCGAGGAGGACGTCATCACCGACTCCACGGTCATCGACCGCCCCTCTGCCGCGTCAGGAGGCGTCCCGCCGGCAGTCGAGCTCCACGGCATCACCAAACGCTTCCCTGGTGTCGTGGCCAACGACAACATCGAGCTCTCGGTCACCCGAGGCACGGTCCACGCGATCGTCGGCGAGAACGGTGCCGGCAAGTCGACCTTGATGAAGATCCTGTATGGCGTCCAGCAGCCCGACGAGGGCAGCATCGCCGTCAACGGGCAGATACTCACGCTGCGCAGTCCCCTGGACGCCATCAACGCCGGAATCGGCATGGTCTTCCAGCATTTCATGCTCGCCGACAACTTCACGGTGCTCGAGAACGTCGTCCTCGGCGCCGAGAAGCTGCACGGCATCGGCGAGCAGGCTCGCGAGACGATCAAGGACATCTCGAGGTCCTACGGCCTCGGTGTCGACCCCGACGCACTCGTGGCCGACCTCGGTGTCGGGCAGCGGCAACGGGTGGAGATCCTCAAGGTGCTGTTCCGTGGTGCCCAGATCCTCATCCTCGACGAGCCCACGGCCGTTCTCGTGCCCCAGGAGGTGTCCGAGCTCTTCGACAACCTGCGGGAGCTCACCACCGAGGGTCTCACGGTCATCTTCATCTCGCACAAGCTCGACGAGGTGCTCTCGGTGGCCGACGAGATCACGGTCATACGCCGGGGGACCACGGTCCAGCGGGTCGACCCCACGAGCGTCAACGCACGCCAGCTGGCCGAGCTCATGGTCGGATCCGAGCTGCCGTCGCCGAGCACCGAGGAGTCGACGGTCACAGACCGGGCCGTGCTGGCCATCGAGCATGTGACGGTCGACGGCGCCGCCGGCAACCGGAGGGTCCTCGACGACGTCTCGCTCACCATCCACGCCGGCGAGGTGCTCGGCATCGCCGGGGTCGAGGGCAACGGTCAAGCCGAGCTCGTCGAGGTCGTGATGGGTATGCGTGAACCCTCCAGCGGGCAGATCACTCTCGACGACGTGGACATCTCCGACTGGCAGGTCCGCGAGATCCGCGAGGCGGGCGTCGGGTTCATTCCCGAGGACCGGCACCGGCACGGGATGCTGCTCGAGGCCCCACTCTGGGAGAACGTCATCCTCGGCCATCAGACGCAGGACCCGAACGTGCGCGCCGGGGGGCTGGTCGACGCCCGCGCGGCCAAGGCCGACACGGAGCGGATCGTCAAGGACTACGACGTGCGGACGCCATCGATCTTCGTCACCGGGGCCTCGTTGTCCGGCGGCAACCAGCAGAAGCTCATCATCGGGCGCGAGATGACCCACAAGCCCAAGGTGCTGCTGGCGGCCCACCCCACGCGGGGCGTCGACGTCGGTGCGCAGGCGGCGATCTGGGACCACATCAAGCGGGCCCGTCGCGAGGGCCTGGCGGTGCTTCTCATCTCGGCCGACCTCGACGAGCTCGTCGGGCTGTCCGACACGATCCGGGTCATGCTGCGTGGTGCGGTGACCGGTGCGTTCGACCCGGACACCGTGACCAAGGAGGAGCTGGGCGCCGCGATGACGGGGGCCGGTCCCCACCCAGCCGAGCCGGTCGAGCCGGTCGAGCCGGTCGCGCCGGTCGCGCCGGTCGAGGACCCGCATACCGGCGCTCGTCCGGACGAGAGCGAGAAGACGCCGTGAACCGCATCGACCCGCGCCGAATCGCGCTCGGGCTGGCCGCGCCGGTGCTCGCCATCGTGGTCGCCTTCATCGTCACCTCGCTGATACTGTTCGTCGCCCGGGACCCGGTGGGCGCCGTCTGGGCCCAGCTGATCAAGGCGCCCTTGCCGCGTCAGGTCGTGGCCATCGTCAACGCGGCAACCGTCTACTACCTGTCGGCGATCGCCGTGGCGATCGGTTTCCGGATGAACCTGTTCAACATCGGCGTCGACGGCCAGTACCGCGTGGCCGCCTTTGCCGCTGCAGTGTTCGCGGGCCAGGCCTGGTTGCCGGGGCCGCTCAACATCCTCGTGTCGCTGCTCGTGGCGATGGCGGCGGGTGGCCTCTGGGCGGGAATCGCCGGTCTTCTCAAGGTGACTCGCGGCGTGAGCGAGGTCATCTCGACGATCATGCTCAACGCCATCGCCACGTTCCTCGTCTCGTTCCTTCTCAGCAAGGCCGCCGTCAAGGTCGGGGGCAGCAATGCCGTCAGCACCAGGCTCATCCCCGAGTCGTCCCGGGTGCCCGGCATATCCGTCGACGGGATGATCGCGACCCCCAACCTCATCTATGGCCTGGTGGTCCTCGCGATCCTCGTCGGGTTCCTCTACTGGTTCGTGCTCAACAAGACGAGGTTCGGGTTCGACCTGCGCGCGACCGGCCGCTCCGAGACCGCCGCCGTCGCCAGCGGCGTCAAGGTCAAGCGGATGGTGCTCGTCTCGATGGTCATCTCGGGGGCGGCGGCAGGGCTGGTGGGGATGCCGCTGCTGTTCGGGCAGGACTACGCCTATGGCGACACCTTCCAGTCCGGGCTCGGGTTTGCCGGCATCGCCATCGCACTGCTCGGCCGGAACAACGCCGTCGGGATCGTCTTCGCCTCCGTGCTCTGGGCCTATCTCGACGCGCAAGGCAACGGTCTGCAGATCAACGCCGGGGTCTCCGACCGTCTCGTGCTCGTGATCCAAGGCGTCATTGTCCTGTCGGTGGTCATCGCCTACGAGATCGTCAGACGCGCCGGCGTCCGGATGGAACAGCGACGGGTCGCCTCCCTGCTGGCTCGTACACCCGCGCCGACGACCGAAGGGGCCTCGGCATGAGCGACACCGGACTTGCCCTCGACACGACTACGGAGGAGCCGCCCGCACGGTCCCACGGTCGCCCCCGCTGGTTCTGGTATGCCGTCGTCGGTGGTGCGCTCGTCATCGTCTCGACGGTGCGGGTCGTCACCGGCGCCAACGACATCGACTCGTCCGGGGCTCTCATGGCGGCGATCGGGCTGGCCATGCCGATCGGGCTCGCCGGGCTCGGGGGCCTGTGGAGCGAACGTGCCGGGGTCGTCAACATCGGGCTCGAGGGCATGATGATCCTCGGCACCTGGGGCGGGGCGTTCTTCGGCTTCTACTACGGACCCTGGGTGGGAATCCTGGGCGCCGTACTGATGGGTGCTGTCGGCGGAGCCGTGCACGCGCTGGCCACGGTCATCTTCGGTGTCGACCACATCGTGTCCGGCGTGGCGATCAACCTGCTGGGCGCGGGGGCGGGAGCCTATCTCGCGGTGCGCACGTTCACCGGCATGCCGGGCGGCGGCCCGACCCAGTCTCCACCGCTGGAGCAGCTGCCCTTCCTCAGCTTCCCGGGTCTCGGCGCCGCCCTCGAGTCGGTCGAGAAGAGCCACGTCTGGCTGGTCTCGGACCTTGCCGGCGTCGTGCGCGCTCTGACGACCAACCTCAACGTGCTGACCATCATCGCGATCGGGCTGCTCGTGCTCAGCTGGTGGGTCCTCTGGCACACGACGTTCGGGCTGCGCCTGCGCTCGTGCGGAGAGGCCCCCCAGGCCGCGGAGACGTTGGGAGTCAACGTCATCCGCTACAAGGTCACGGCCGTCCTCATCTCCGGTGGACTCGCCGGGCTGGCCGGTGGGTTCCTCGTCCTGGTGGCCTCCAACCTCTACCGCGAAGGCCAGACCGGAGGGCGCGGCTACATCGGTCTTGCCGCGATGATCTTCGGCAACTGGCGGCCTGGTGGGCTCGCAGGCGGTGCAGCGCTGTTCGGGTATGCCGACGCGGTGCAGCTGCGCGGTGGCGGCGACGTCGTGCGCGCATACCTGCTGCCGTTCTCCATCGGGCTGGTGGCCTGGGGTGTGTGGATGGTCGTGCGTCGACGTCAGGGCAAGCCGTTGGTCGGCGTGGTGAGCCTCGTCATGGGGGTGCTCGCGTTCCTCTGGTTCTTTCTCACCGCGCGCGTCCCCAACGAGTTCACCGGCATGACCCCCTATGTCGCCACCCTGCTCGTGCTGGCGTTCGCGTCGCAGCGCCTGCGGCCGCCTGCGGCGGACGGTCAGGTCTACCGCAAGGGCGAGGCCAGCTGATGGGCGACGGGGACGACAGCCTCGACGACGTCGACTGGGCCGCACTGCAGGGGGCTGCGGTCGAGGTGATGCGGCGCGCCTACGCTCCGTACTCGTCGTTCCCCGTCGGCGCGGCCGGGCTCGTCGACGACGGGCGCGTGGTGGTCGGCTGCAACGTCGAGAACGCCGCCTATGGTGTCGCGCTCTGCGCCGAGTGCGGCATGGTCTCGCAGCTGCACTCCACCGGCGGCGGGAGACTGGCCGCGGTCGTCTGCGTCGGCGGTGACGGCGACCTGCTGATGCCGTGCGGCCGGTGCCGGCAGCTGCTCTGGGAGAACGGCGGACCCGTATGCCGCGTCCTCACTCCCGAGGGTGTGCTGCCCATGAGTGCCGTTCTGCCCCAGGCATTCGGGTCCGACGACCTGGACGCTGCGGCGAGCCGATCATGAGCGAACCCTTCGATGCCGTCGACGTCATCACCACGAAACGCGACAGGCGTGAGCTCGGCGACGCCCAGATCGACTGGGTGATCGACGCATACACCCGTGGCGTGGTCGCCGACGAGCAGATGTCCTCCTTGGCTATGGCGGTGCTGCTCAACGGGATGAACCGCCGCGAGATCGCCCGCTGGACCGCTGCCATGATCGCCTCCGGCGAGCGGATGGACTTCTCCTCGCTGTCCCGCCCGACTGCCGACAAGCACTCCACCGGTGGGGTCGGTGACAAGATCACCCTGCCGCTGGCGCCGCTCGTGGCCGCCTGCGGAGTGGCCGTCCCGCAGCTGTCGGGACGCGGACTGGGTCACACGGGAGGCACCCTCGACAAGCTCGAGTCGATCCCGGGCTGGCGCGCGGGCCTCACGACGCAGGAGATGCTCCAGCAGCTCGAGGACGTCGGCGCCGTGATCTGCGCCGCCGGCGCCGGTCTCGCGCCCGCGGACAAGAGGCTGTATGCGCTGCGGGACGTCACCGGCACCGTCGAGGCCCTCTCGTTGATCGCCAGCTCGATCATGAGCAAGAAGATCGCTGAGGGGACCGGTGCCCTGGTCCTCGACGTCAAGGTCGGGTCCGGCGCGTTCATGAAGGACGTCGAGCAGGCCCGCGCGCTCGCCGAGACCATGGTGGCGCTGGGCACCGACGCAGGCGTGACCACCGTCGCGCTGCTGACGAACATGCAGACCCCTCTCGGTCTGACGGCCGGCAATGCCCTGGAGGTCCGCGAGTCTGTCGAGGTGCTGGCCGGCGGGGGACCGCAAGACGTCGTCGAGCTGACCGTGACGCTTGCTCGCGAGATGCTCTCGGCAGCCGGTCGGACCGATGTGGATCCCGCGGACGCCCTGCGGGACGGGCGGGCCATGGATGTCTGGCGCCGGATGATCTCCGCTCAGGGGGGCGATCCCGACGCCTCGCTTCCGGTGGCCCGCGAGACCCACGACGTCCTCGCGCCGGCCGACGGAGTGCTCACGCAGCTCGACGCGCTCAAGGTGGGTGTCGCCGCCTGGCGGCTCGGCGCGGGGCGCGCCCGCAAGGAGGACCCGGTCCAGGCCGGGGCCGGCGTGCAGCTGCACGCCAAGCCCGGCGCGCAGGTGCGCGGCGGAGACCGCCTGCTGACGCTGCATACCGACAGTCCCGACCGGTTCGAACGGGCCCTCGACGCACTTCAGGGGGCCTTCGTCATCGCCCCCGAAGGATCGCGCCCCGATCTGCTCCCGTTGGTCATCGAGCGCGTGACGTGACGCTCTAGGGTTGGTGCCGTGCCACAGCTCATCGCCGCACCCACGCGCATCCCGGTCCCGGGGGGCAAGATCATCGACGAGTATGTCGGCGCGGTCACCACTCCCACCACCTCGCTGCCCGGCTCGGTCTCTGTCGCCCACATGGTCGCTCCCGGTGACTGGTCCGAGCCGTTCCAGACGCCGCAGTTCGGCGAGGTCACGCTCGTGCTGCGAGGCACCGTGCTCGTCGACCACGACGGTGGTCGGCTCGAGGTCGTTGCCGGCCAGGCCGTCGTGACCGGCCCGGGCGAGCGGGTGCGCTACTCCACCGGCGCCGACGGTGCCGAGTACGTCGCCGTGTGCCTGCCCGCCTTCGACCCGGAGGCAGCAAACCGCGATGACGACTGAGGCTGCGATGCCGCGCCCTGACGTCCTGCGGGCGGTGCCCAAGGTCCTCCTGCACGACCACCTCGACGGCGGGGTGCGGCCACAGACGATCCTCGACCTCGCGGCGTCGGACCCGGCCGCCGGTTCCACGGTCGAGCCACCGGCATCGGATGCGCAGGCGCTTGCTGCCTGGTTCAGGAACAATGCCGACTCGGGATCGTTGACCCGCTATCTCGAGACCTTCGACCAGACCCTCGCGGTGATGCAGTCGCGGGAGGGCCTGTTCCGCATCGCCTCGGAGGCGGCGCAGGACCTCGGCGCCGACGGGGTCGTCTACGCCGAGAGCCGGTATGCGCCGGAGCAGCACCTCGTGCGCGGTCTCGGCCTCGATGACGTGGTCGAGACGGTCAACGCCGGGTTCCGCGAGGGCGAGCGCCTGGCCGCACAGGCCGGACACCCGGTCCGGGTGACCGCGTTGCTCACGGCGATGCGGCACGCGGCCAAGAGCCACGAGATCGCCGAGCTCGCGGTCCGCTACCGCGACGACGGTGTGGCCGGGTTCGACATCGCCGGGGCAGAGGCCGGCTATCCGCCCACCCGGCACCTGGACGCCTTCGAGTACCTGCGCCGCGAGAACGCGCACTTCACGATCCACGCCGGCGAGGCGTTCGGGCTGAAGAGCATCTGGGAGGCGATCCAGTGGTGCGGCGCCGACCGACTCGGGCATGGGGTGCGGATCGTCGACGACATCACCGTCGAAGGGCTGCCCTTCCCCACGTGGCTGGACCAGGCGGCTGCGGGCGGTCTGACGACCCTCGCCGACGTGGATCTGGACACGGTCTACCTCGGCCTGCTCGCCGCATACGTGCGTGACGCGCGTATCCCGCTCGAGATGTGCCCCAGCAGCAACCTCCAGACAGGGGCGGCGAAATCGATTGGGCTGCATCCGATCTCGCTGCTCAAGCGGATGCGGTTCCGGGTCACGCTCAACACCGACAACCGGTTGATGAGCGGCACCACGATGTCTCGGGAAGCGGCCCTGCTGGCGGCCGAGGCGGGGTGGACGCTGGCGGACCTGCGGTGGGTGACGATCAACGCGATGAAGTCCGCGTTCATCCCGTTCGACGAACGACTCGCGATGATCGACGGCACGATCAAGCCGGGGTATGCGGCCTACGGGCTCCCTGCCTGAGGCCTGGGCCGGCCGCTGGTCGGTCAGCCGCTGGTGGGTCAGCCGCTGGTGGGTCAGCCGCAGGTGGGTCAGCCGCTGGTCGGTGTCGCCTGCCCAGAGCGGTCCTGCTGCCATGGCCAACGGCCGCTGATCTCGAGCTCGAGCGAGAAGCTGAGGAAGGTCCGGATCACGACGATCAACCCCAGCACGGCGACGCTCGCGAGGGTGGGGGTGACCGCAACCGTGCGGATGATGTCGGCGGCGACAAGCAGCTCCAGTCCGAGCAGGATGGACCGTCCGAGGTGGCGCCGGAACAGGGGGTAGATGTCGGGCTGGTGAGATACCCCGGCCCTGGCGGCGATGACGATCGCCGCGAGAGCGCCGACGACGATCACGGCCACTCCGGCTCCGTCCACGACCGTCCCGACGGTCTCCACCACACCCGTGAACGTCATGGCCGTCATCTTTGCCGACGGCGCGCATGTCGGCCAGCCGGGCGGGGTCCGGGGCGGGGTCATGTCCGTGTCTGCCGTCATCGTCGGTGACCACCTGGAACAACGGGCCGCGCTCGTCGCCTTGTGCCTGCCACCCCACCGCAGTCAACCCCGTCAACGCCACCCGCGCCGCCTCCGCCGCCTCCGCCGCCTCCGCCGCCTCCGCCGCAGCACGACGGTCGGCCACACTCGGCACGGTCGGGTCTGACGGCATACGAAGAACCTGTAACCGACCATCGACACCCGCCTTCGGCGACGACCGGGCGAAACCCGTTGCCCCACAAACTGACCCCGCTCATACCCGCCATCCCGTCAACGAACGATCATCCTGCCGATCAGCGGGCGTTTGGTGTCGTCAGGACGACACCAAACGCACAACGATCCGCAGGTTGATCCCGCGGGACAGGGGCGGGGTCATCGATGGCCCCCACGTCCCGGGCCTAAGGTCGTGACCCATGACAGGGTGGGACGCCATCATCGCCGCGGTCGGCGTCGCCGTCGCTGGACACACCGATGATGGCCGCCGCGAGCTGACCGCCTGTTGGGAGCAGACCTCCGAGGCGGACCACGCCCAGCGGTGCGTGATCGCCCACTACCTCGCTGACCTTCAGCCGCGACTCGGCGACGAAGTCGCCTGGGACGAACAGGCGCTCCAGGCATACCCGAACCTGACCGACGATGACCTTGCCCCAATCGGTATCCCGGCAGCGCGCGGGCTCGCACCCAGCCTTCACCTCAACCTCGGCGACGGGTACCTGCGCCAGGGACGGCTCGCCGACGCGCATACCCAGCTCGCTGCCGGTCTCGCCTCCCAGGATGCCCTCGGCGATGACGGCTACGGCGTCATGATCCGCCAGGGACTAGCCGGCCTTCAAGAACGGATCACTGCCGCGCAGACGGGTTGATCGTGGGAGGTGTTCAGCCCACGAGCTCCAGCTGGTCATCCCGCTACTCACCGCCCTCGGCGCCTGGGCGCTACCGGGCGAGCACCTCGCGCCGGGACTACTGTCGGCCGCTGGGCTGGTGGCGGCCGGGATGTGGCTCGTGCGGCCCCGGCGCCGACGGCCTGGCCCCCCCGCTGGGTTGCTCATCCGTTGGTCACCGATGCGGGGAGGTGAGTCGATCGCGCAGCGCTCGGTCGCGAGCCAGACGGATACCGTCCCGTCGTCGTCGGTCGGCGAGGATGGCAGCCAGGATGTATTCGGGGTGGCTGCCGGGTGGTGGTGGTGGCGAGACGTAGAGGCTCATCTCGGCCAGCAGGGACCGGCCGAGCTCGTCACGCGCGGACGGGGTCATCGACGGCGCTGCCGGGAGGAAGGTGCGCACGGACATGGCGAGGTCGTCGGGCAGCTGCGAGATGTCGGCGCTCATCGCCCACGCGGCCAGGTGCGGCGGCATGGGAACCGGCGGCGGGAGGTGGGCCGCGACGCGGTCCCGGACCACGTAGGTCCCGGCCACCATGTCGCCGAGGCGCTTGCCCTTGCTGCTGGCCACGGACGCGATGACGGCGGGGACCCCCCAGAACAGGTAGATCTCGACGACACCAAGCAGGCCGCGAGTCAGGGCGTGCCGGAACGTGATCGGACCGGCGTCGTCTCGCACCGTCCGCAGGCCCGCGGCCATCTTGCCGACGCTGCGCCCACGCGTGAGGGTCTCGATCGCCACCGGGTAGGCCACCCACGCCAGCAGGAAGCTGACCAGGAGCACCGCCGCGACGAGGGCGTCGTCGAGCTGCCGCGCGAGGGCGCTTCCGGCGGTGAGGAGCGCGAACGACAGCGCCACCACGATGAGGTAGTCGATGAAGCCGGACAGGATGCGGGACCCGATGGCGGCGGCCGGCAGGTCGAGGGCGACGGCCTCGCCGGTGACGAAGTCGTCCTCCCCAACACCTACCGTCGCACTGCTGGTCCAGCTCACGTCGCCTCCCCTCTCGTGCGGACAGCGTAGACGCCGGCCGCATACAGTGACGCCGTGGATCTCGACGCCTATGTGCTTGCGCACCAGCACGAGTGGGCGCGGCTGCACGAGCTGTCGTCCCGACGCGGCCGTCTCAGCGGCGCCGAGGCCGACGAGCTCCTCGACCTCTATCAGCGCGTCGCCACTCACCTGTCCGAGATCCGCACCCGGTCGCCCGAGCCGACCCTCGTCGCGCACCTGTCCTCGATGCTGGCGACGGCCCGGCTGAGGTCGGTCGGGACCAGGACGGTCAGCCTCGACGACATCGTGCGGTTCTTCACGGACACCTTCCCGGCGGCGCTCTATCGGAGCCGTCGGTGGTGGGTGACCACGATGGCAGTCAACGTCGTCGCAGCGTGGGTCATCGGGTGGTGGTTCGTCGCGAACCCCCGCTTCGAGTCGGCGCTGCTCGACCCCAGCGAGGTGGACCAGCTGGTCAACAGCGACTTCGCGAGCTACTACAGCGAGTATGCCGCGGGCAGCTTCGCACTCAAGGTCTGGACGAACAACGCCTGGGTCGCCGCCCTCTGTATCGCGTTGGGAGTGTTTGGGGTCCCGGTGATCCTGTTGCTGGTCAACAACATTCTCAACGTCGCGCTCATCGGCGGCCTGATGTGGTCACACGACCGGGCCGGCCTGTTCTTTGGCCTGATCCTGCCCCACGGGATGCTGGAGCTGACGGCGGTCTTCGTCGCGGCAGGCGTGGGGCTGCGGATCTTCTGGGCGTGGATCGAACCCGGGCCGAGACGGCGACTCGACGCCGTGGCGCAGGAGGGCCGCACGGCGATGTCGGTGGCGCTCGGCCTGGTTGTCGTACTCCTGGTCAGTGGCGTCATCGAAGCGTTCGTGACCCCGTCCCCGCTGCCGACGTGGGCCCGCATCGCGATCGGTTTCCTCGCCTGGGGCGCGTTCATGGGCTATGTGTTCACCGTGGGCCGATGGGCGGTCCGTCGCGGCGCCACTGGGGACGTCTCGGCGAGCGATGCCGGGGACCTGGCCCCCGTCGTCGGCTGAGCTGCCACCCAGAGAGTTTCGGGAGCCCAGCGCTCCGAACCCGAGCGCGGGACTGACGAAACGCGGCCCCTCCTCAGAGCAGGCCTTGGCTCTTGAGCAGCAGATAGTGGTCGGCGAGCCGCGGCGGCAGGTCCTCGGGGCTGGCATCGATCACGGTGACCCCGAGCCCACCCAGCACGGCCGCGGTCTGGCGGCGCAGCTCCAGGGTGCGTTCGGCAGCAGCCGCGTCATAGGCCTGGGCCGTCGTGTCCCGGCGGCCGGCCATCGCCACGAGCGCCGGGTCGCTCACCGAGGCGACGACGACGCGGTGGTGCAGCGTCAGAGAGGCGAGGGTCGGCAGCAACGACTCCTCGATCGCAGCGGGCTCCAGGGTCGTGAGCAGGACGACCAGCGCCCGACGCCGGCTGGTGTCGGCGATGGCCGTGGCCAGGGTCGGCCATGAGGCTTCGAGCAGGGCCGGCTGCAGGGGCGACATCGCCTGGACGAGGTCGCCGAGCAGGGCCGACCGGCTCGAACCCGTGACCCTTGCCCGGACC
This sequence comes from Lapillicoccus sp., assembly GCA_965277795.1. Taxonomy (GTDB): domain Bacteria; phylum Actinomycetota; class Actinomycetes; order Actinomycetales; family Dermatophilaceae; genus Lapillicoccus. Next base: position 2,885,904 of record OZ255840.1, on the reverse strand, counting down.
CAGCGGTCGCCGGCGATGAGGTCGACCCGGTCCCCCGCCCGCGACGCCAGCGCTGCGAGCAGCAGGGCGGCGTCCATCTCGCTGTCGAGTCGGGGCATCTGCTCGACCCGGCCGGCGGAGGTACGCGAGGTGTCCAGCACCAGGATCACCCGCCGGTCGCGTTCGGGCTGCCACGTCCTCACGACGACGTGTTGGCGTCGAGCCGTCGCCCGCCAGTCGATCGAGCGGACGTCGTCGCCCTCGACGTAGTCACGCAGCGAGTCGAACTCGGTGCCTTGACCACGCACCCGCACGGCGGAGCGCCCGTCGAGCTGGCGCAAGGTCGCCAGCCGGGACGGGAGATGCTTACGGCTGGCGAACGGCGGCAGGGCGCGGATCGAGCCGCCGACGTCGAACGAGCGCTGTCGGGCGCCGATCCGCAAGGGTCCGAAGCTGCGGACGGTCACCCGATCCGCCAGCCGGTCACCGCGCCTCGTCGGGAGCAGGGCCGTGGTGAACCGGCGCCGCTCTCCACCGGGGATGGACAGCTGGTGCCGGTCGCCGGTCGCGCCCGCCGAGGGCTGCCACGCGTCCCGCAGCAGACCGCGCGCCCGGCGCGCGGCCATGTTCGTCACCATGAGTGACGAGGCTCCCGGTTCACCGAGCCTGACCTGGCTGGTCGCCTCGCGCTCGATGCTCAGGTGGCCTGGGCCGACCGCGAGGACGAGGTCGACGACGACCGTGATCAGCACGATGCCCACCCAAAGAAGCACCATCTGTCGGGTCGGCTGCAGGACCACGGCCACCAGCCCGGCGAGCAGCAGCAGCGGAAACCGTCCACTCACCGCCACGACGACTCCCTCCGGACCTGGCACCATCCGGTCGACGAGCTCGACGTGCTCGATCCACTCGACGTGCTCGATCTGCTCGATCTGCTCGATCTGCTCGATCTGCTCGATCCGCTCGATCCGCTCGATCTGACTCCAGGCATACCGGCGTTCAGCGGGGCACCGGGACCGAACCCACGGCGCTCGCGAGCACCGAACCCACACCCACACCCTCGAGCTCGGCCTCGGGCCGCAGCGTCAGACGATGGGCGAGCGTGGCGTGGGCGAGCGCCTTGACGTCGTCCGGCGTGACAAAGGTCCTACCGTTCATCCACGCCCACGCTCGGGCCGTGGCGAGGAGGGCAGTCGCGCCGCGTGGACTGACCCCGAGCGAGAGTGACGGCGCCTGTCGGGTCGCCCGGGCGATGTCGACGATGTAGCCCGCCACCTCGGGCGCGACACTCACCAGACGAACCGCTACCGCGCCGGCGGCCAGGTCGTCGGGACCGGCGACCGGGTGAAGACCGGCTGCGTCGAGGTCGCGCGGGTCGAACCCCGCCCCGTGCCGGCGTACCACCTCGAGCTCGTCGTCGCGGCCGGGGACCGGCAGCACCACCTTGAGCAGGAACCGGTCGAGCTGCGCCTCGGGCAGCGGATAGGTGCCCTCGTACTCGACGGGGTTCTGGGTGGCGGCGACGAGGAAGGGCGCGGGCAGGGCGCGCGCCAGCCCGTCGACGGAGACCTGACGCTCCTCCATCGCCTCCAGCAGCGAGGCCTGCGTCTTGGGTGGGGTGCGGTTGATCTCGTCGGCGAGCAGCAGGTTGGTGAAGACGGGCCCTTCGCGGAAGGTGAAGTCCGACGTCCGCTGGTCGTAGACAAGCGAGCCCGTGATGTCACCGGGCATCAGGTCCGGGGTGAACTGCACGCGCTTGGTGTCGATGGCCAGGGTGTGGGCCACAGCGCGCACCAGCAGGGTCTTGGCGACACCGGGTACGCCTTCGAGCAGGATGTGGCCGCGCGCGAGCAGGCAGATGATGATGCCTGAGACCGCTGCGTCCTGCCCGACCACCGCCTTGCCGACCTCACGACGCACCGCCAACAGCGCCTCGCGGGCCCGGTCGGCAACGGGTGTCTCGCGCGCCGGGATCTCGGATGGCGTTGGCGCCGGCGGCACCTCGGGCCGCTCCTGGTCTTCGGCGTGGAGGGTGTCATACGGGTCGGTCATGAGCGGCGTACTTCCTTTTCGAGGGCGGCGAGCTCGACGGCAAGCCCGAGGAGATGGTCGTCGGTCGCGGGCGGCGGGCCGAACAGCAGCGCGCCCACCTCGGCGGTCGGTCGTCCGCTGGCGAGGGCTGCCGCAGCGACCAGGCTGGTCACGGCTGCCTCCGCGGCCCGGGGGTCGGCACCCGAGCCGGCACCTGAGCCGGCACCCGAGCCGGCACCTGAGCCGGCACCTGAGCCGGCACCTGAGCCGGCACCAGTGTCAGCCCCTGGGTGGGCACGAGGACCGGGCACGGGAAGCCCCAGATATGCGGCGAGCCGGGTTCGGGTGGCCTGCTGCAGCACGGCAGCGGCCCGGGTCGAGTCACGGGCGCGCCGGTAGAGGCGCCCCCGGCTCTGCGTGGTCTCGACGGCCCGCACGACCACGGGCAGTGGCTCGGGGACGAGGCGCCCGAGCCGGCGCCCGCGCCAGACGATGACGCCGACGAAGGAGACCACCACGAGGAGCAGCCCGGGTCCGAGCCACCGCGGCAGCAGGGCCGCCGGGCTCTGGTCGGATGCGGGGATGTCGGCTCGGGAAGGGACGTACCAGACCAGCCGAGGGGAGTGCCCGAGCGCGCGGAGCACGACGGCAGCGTTCGACGCGTCGGTGACCTGGTCGTTGGTCGCGATCGACGTGCTGCCAATCAGGACGAGGGGCGCCGTCTGTGCGGTTCTCGGCAGCAAGAGGTAGACCGAGTGGCCGTCGTGGGTGAAGCAGGAGCCGCTGGCCGAGGCGGACTGGTACTCGAGCTGGCTGCGCGAGAGGGACTCCCCGTCGCGCACGTCGTCGGTGCCCGAGCACCCCGTCGCGGCCAGGTCGTCACCGCTGCGGCGTTGTGACGTCGCGCTCACGCCCGGTGCGAGGTAACGGGTGACGCTGCTCTCGGCCCCGAACACGACGAGCCGCCCGGCTCCGTTGGTGCTGACCGCCAGGTCGCGGGTGGTCGACTCGGCAAGCTCGGCCGTCCGGGTCACCACCACGGTCGTGTCCCCGTCGGCGCCGGCGCGGTCGAGCTCGGCCTGGCCGCGGGCTACCTGGACCCGGACGCCTTGCTGCTCGAGCACCCGGGCGACGGCCTGGGCGCCGGAAGCGCTGGGGTTGTCCGGGTCGAGCGGGACGGTGGAGCTCGCGCTGGGACCAGCGACCACGAACAGGGTGACGACCGCCGCCACGGCGGCGAATGCGACCACGACCAGCAGCCAACGCCGCCACCGGCGAAGACCTCCCGACGCGCTACCGTGCGCATCGGGCGGCGCAGGGTGCGGTGGGTCCGCCTGCACACCCGGAACCTGCGAACGGTCCCAGAGCCCAAGGCTGTGCGGGGTGGTCTGCGGACTCGTCTTCGGGGTCGTCTGCGCGAAGGTCATCGCGGTGCCCCCACGGTCCACACTGATGCGGGGTCGGGGCTCTGGCCGCTCGGGCCGCCTGTTCCCACTGACCCGCCAGACCTGCCAGACCCGCCAGACCCGCCAGACCCGCGAGACCCGCCAGACCCGCCAGACGGTGGCGTACGCGGGACCGTCGCCGGTCGGGCGGCGCGCAGCGCATCGTGGGTGGCCCGGACCTGCTCCGCCTGCCGACGGGTCGCCTCCTGGTCCCCGTAGGCCACGGCGTCGAACACGTCCATGGTGCGACCGACGTCGCCCGCCTGGTCCGGGAAGGCTGTGGCCAGCGCAGCGCCGACCTCGTGCGCGGTCAGCGAGGGTGCCGCGTCCAGCAGGGTCCGGCGTTCGGCGTCACGGGCGATCGCCCGGGTCCAGGCGAGGACCGCGTCGCCGTAGTGCTCAGCCCGGAACGCCTCCTCGGCCGCGGCCCTCAGCTCGTCGGCCGTCTGCATGCTGTTGCCGAGCAGCGTCGTCCGCCCCGTCGTCCGACGTCCCTCGCGGCGCACGCGGGTGAGGAGGTAGGCGACGGTGACCACGGCCAGCACGACGACGAGGGTGATGACCACGGGGGGCAGGCTGGCGCCTCCGGTGCCCTGAACCGCCTGCAGGTCCTGGATCCGCTCGACGAGCCAGTCCATGAACCGTTGAAAGAGCGACCGGGTGTCGTGGTAGTCGTCCTTGGCGAGCTCGGCGACGAGCCACTGGCGGGCCTGGTCCGGTGCGGGGTCAACCCGCGTCGACAGCCCTTCAGACAAGCCCGACGGCAGCCCCGCCAGGTGCGGCAGCCCCGCCAGGTGCGCCAGCCCCGCCAGGTGCGCGAGGTGCGGCGAGGAGGGACTCATCGCTGTCCACCGGTCAGGGCGACGTCTCCGGCGCGGACCGACCGTTGCAGGACCAGGTCGAAACCCTCCTTGCGCATCCGCTGGTCGACGTAGGTGAGACACGTCGCGCCCGCGACGAACGGCACGACGATGGTCGCGGCCAGCAGGGTGGCCACAGCCAGTCCCACGGACGACAGCACGGCGCTGACGCTGGGCGAGGCGTCGACGAGACTGGCCAGGATCGTGGCGACGAGCAGCAGCGGGAGCTGAAGGACCCAGAACACCACGACCGCGAGCAGCCCGACGACCAGCAGTCGACCGAAGACCCGCCAGAAGGCGCCGCTGGTCAGGGCCAGGCTGCGGCGGATCGCCGCGCGGATGGACCGGCGCTCCAACACCACTGCCGAGGCGGCCAGACAGGTACGCGTCGTGAACAGCGCCGACCAGGCGGCCATGAGAAGGCCCCCCACCGCCCCGACGAGCAGCACGGCGGAGAGGGACGCGGAGACCGCGACGATGACCAGACCGACGACCAGCACAGGGAGGGCCAGGGCGAGCAGCCGCAGCGCCTCGAGCCCCAGCAGGGCCAGGAGCCGGGACCGCACCGCGCGCCAAAGCTCACCGGTAGCCGGGCGTCGGCCGAGGACTGACTCGCCCACGGACGAGGACAGCGCCCCACCGAGGACCGCTGCGGCGAACCCGACGCCGAACGAGAGCACCAGGGCGAAAAACCCGGTGCGGTCGAGCACGGCCTGGCCGCCGGACCTGGAGTACCACCCGGTGGCGAGGCCGACCGCAGCGAGCAGGATCGCGGGGAGAGCTGCTCCGGTGAGCACCAGCAGGCTGAGGCCGAGGACCGGACCGGGGTTGCGGCGAACGTGCTTGACCGACGCGTCGAGCAGGTCTCCCAACGACATCGGGCGGAGTGCGACGATCCCGGGTTTGTGGCTGGTGACGAGCAGCGGCGGCGAGTAAGGCCCTCGACCCGAGGTCGGGCCGACCGGCAGACCTGCGCGGGTGCGCAGTCCCCCAGGTGGGAGGTAGGCGACCGGCCGTCGCCGGGAATCCTCGGCCGGAGCACCGGGTGGCGGACCGAAGCCGCTCACGCTGCACCTCCGCGTGGCACCCCTGCACGCACGTTGTGGCCCCTTGCTCTCTCGTCTGCGCCGAAGGTATCAGCGGACACCTGACAGCGGCGGATCGGCCAGCCTCGCCGGGCGCGCAGCGCGACGCGCAAGGAGGCGCCATGCCAGCACGACACCCACACGTATGTCGGTCCTCCACCTTGACACCTCAGACCGCTATGCCCTGCCCCGTCCTGGGGGCAAGGCATAGGTGGCGGCGAGGGCACGTTCCACTCGCCCTGGAGACGCGCACGTCGCACTCAGCGCCTCCATCCGCGCAACCATCCGCGGCTCGGTGCGGCACAGGGCCAGTCCTCGGCGCATCAGGACGGTGGGTGGCTTCCGTCGTTCGACCAGGTCGCGAACCAGCCTGCGCAAGAACGTGACCCACCGGTTGTGGCGGATGCACCAGGCAGAGTGCAACAGTCCGTCGGCACGCAGCCGCTCGATGATCTCGGCGGCAAAGATTCCTTCGGCGACGACGAGCTGGGACGGAGCGAGCGTGAGGGGGCGGACCCCCGATACGGCGGAGCGACCGAGGTCGTAGACCGGCACCATCGTCGTGCCGGTGGTCACGAGCTCGTCCAACGCGTGCCCTGCCGCTGCCGCGTCCCACGAGGCCGGGTCGTCCCAGTCGACGATGGGCGCGCCCCCGAGGTCGGCGACGGGTAGACCCGGGTCGTCCCCCTCGCGGTAGAAGTCGTCCAGCCGCACGACCGGCCATCCGTGGACGGACTGCAACCGGGCGGCCAGCCGTGACTTGCCCGCTCCGGAAGGTCCGGCGAGGACCACGACCCGCGCTCGGGAGGGGTCCGCGATCTGCAGCCCCCGCTGCTGCGGTGTGCTCACCGGCCCTTGGGGTGCCAGACGGTCTTGGTCTCGAGGAAGGCGCGGATCCGTCGCAGGTCCGGCGGCTGCGTCCAGTCGGGTTCCACCGCGACGGTTCCGGTGCCGGCGGGACGCAGGACACGCTTGAGGTTGTCGGCTGCGGCACGCTCGAGGTCACCCCAGACGACGCCGTCGGCTCCTGCGGAGCCGGTCAGGTCGATGGCGTTGACGTCGCGGTGCGATGCCAGCCACGGCGCGATCTCGGCGGTGCTCCCGGTCAGCACGTTGACCACGCCGGCAGGGACGTCGCTCGTGGCGAGCGCCTCCGCGAGTGCAACGGCGGGGAGGGGACGTTCGGCGCTCGTGACCACGACGGCCGTGTTGCCCGAGACGACCACGGGGGCAACGACACTCACAAGACCGAGCAGTGATGAGGACTGCGGCGCGAGTACCGCGACAACACCGGTGGGCTCTGGGACGGAAACATCGAAGTAGGGTCCGGCCACTGGGTTGAGGCCACCGAGAACCTGGGCGATCTTGTCGGTCCACCCGGCGTACCAGACCCACCGGTCGATCGCGGCTGCCACAGAGAGCCGGGCTCGTGCCGGAGTGAGACCCTCGGCGGCCGACACCACCTCGACGAACTGGTCGAAGCGTCCCTCCATCACCTCCGCGACGCGGTAGAGCACCTGACCCCGGTTGTAGGCGGTCGCCCCCGCCCAGCCGGCAACGGCGCCGCGTGCGGCGACGACGGCGTTGCGCGCGTCCTTGCGGGATGCCTGGGACGCGTTTGCCACAAACCGTCCCCTGCTGTCAGTGACCGAGTAGGACCGGCCGGACTCGCTGCGCGGGAACGCGCCACCGATGTAGAGCTTGTAGGTCTTGCGGACCTCGAGCCGGCTGGGGTCGCGGGTGGCCGCGGACGTTCTGGGGCTCACGCGCTGGCCTCCGTTGTGACGTATGGCTCGAGTCCGTGGCGTCCGCCCTCACGGCCATAGCCCGACTCCTTGTAACCGCCGAACGGCGAGGTCGGGTCGAACTGGTTGAAGGTGTTGGCCCAGACCACCCCGGCCCGCAGCTGGTCGGCCATCCAGAGGATGCGCGAGCCTTTCTCGCTCCACACCCCGGCCGACAGCCCATACGGGGTGTTGTTGGCCTTGGCGACCGCCTCCTGCGGGGTCCGGAACGTCAGCACCGACAACACCGGACCGAACACCTCCTCCTGGGCGATCCGATGGGACTGCGCGACTCCGGTGAAGATCGTCGGCGGGAACCAGAACCCGCGGCTCGGCAGCTCACAGGGTGGGCTCCAGCGCTCCGCCCCCTCGGCCTCGCCGACGCCCGACAGCTCGCGGATCCGGTCCAGCTGGGCGGCAGAGTTAATGGCGCCGAGATCGGTGTTCTTGTCGAGCGGATCACCGACCCGGATCGTCGTGAGCCGACGCTTGAGCCTGCGGACCACGTCGTCGTGCACGGACTCCTGCACCAGCAAACGGGATCCCGCGCAGCAGACGTGGCCCTGGTTGAAGAAGATCCCGTTGACGATGCCTTCGACGGCCTGGTCGACCGGCGCGTCGTCGAAGACGATGTTGGCGGCCTTGCCGCCCAGCTCCAGCGTGGCGCGGACCCGGGTGCCGGCTACCGACCGGGCAATCGCCTTGCCGACCTCGGTCGATCCAGTGAACGCCACCTTGTCGATGCCGGGGTGCTCCGCGAGCGCTCGACCGGTCTCACCCGCACCGGTGACGATGTTGACGACCCCCGACGGCAGGTCGGCCTGCTGGCAGACCTCGGCGAAGAGCAGCGCCGTCAGCGGCGTCGTCTCTGCGGGCTTCAACACGACGGTGTTGCCGCAGGCCAGGGCCGGGGCGATCTTCCAGGCGAGCATCATCATCGGGAAGTTCCAGGGGATGACCTGACCGACCACCCCGACAGGTCGCGGTGCCGGTCCACCCGCGGGGGCGAGGCCGGCGAACTCCAGCTTGTCGGCCCAGCCTGCGTGGTAGAAGAAGTGCGCCGCGGCGAGCGGGATGTCGACGTCCCGGGACTCCTTGATCGGCTTGCCGTTGTCGAGCGTCTCCAGGACGGCGAACTCGCGAGCCCGTTCCTGCAGGATCCGCGCGATGCGGAACAGGTACTTGCCGCGGTCCGCACCGGACATCCGGCCCCACACCCCCCGGTATGCGGCGCGCGCCGCGGTGACGGCACGGTCGACGTCGTCGGTGCTGGCCTCGGTGACGTGCGCCAACACCTCCTCCGTCGCGGGGCTGATGGTGGCGAAGCTGCCGCCCCCGGTGGACTCGACGAACTCGCCGCCGATGAACAGTCCATACGACGACCTGATGTCCACCACCGCCCGAGACTCAGGCGCCGGCGCATACTCGAAGCGAGGCATCGTTGTCGCCACCCTGCTCAGTCGACCGTCACGTAGTCGGCACCGGAGTAGGCGCCGGTGCGCAGTCTCTGACGTTGCAGCAGCAGGTCGTTCAGCAGGCTCGACGCCCCGAAGCGGAACCGGCCGGGGACGAGCCAGTCGTCACCTGCCACCTCACTCACCACGACGAGGTAGGTGAGAGCGTCCTTGCTGGTGCGTATGCCTCCGGCCGGCTTGACGCCCACCTGGGCGCCGGTCGACTCGCGCCAGTCACGAACCGCCTCGAGCATGACCATCGTGACCGGGAGCGTGGCCGCAGGCGCGACCTTGCCCGTCGAGGTCTTGACGAAGTCGGCCCCCGCGAGCATCGCCAGGTGCGACGCCCGCCGGACGTTGTCGTAGGTGACCAGCTCACCGGTCTCCAGGATCACCTTGAGGTGGGCAGCCTCTGCAGCGGGCCGCTGGCAGGCAGCCTTGACCGCCGCGATCTGGTCAAACACGGTGAGGTAGTCACCCGACAGGAACGCGCCTCGGTCGATGACCATGTCGATCTCGTCAGCGCCGGCCGCAACGGCATCACGAGTGTCGGCGAGCTTGACCGGCAGGCTCGCCCGTCCCGAGGGGAAGGCCGTGGCGACGGCAGCCACATGAATACCACTGTCTCTCAACGCCTCTCGGGCCGTCTTGACCATGTCGCCGTAGACGCATACTGCTGCAGGGCGTGGGGTCGTCGGGTCGGTGGGGTCGGGTGTCAACGCCTTGGCGCACAGCGAGCGCACCTTGCCCGGCGTGTCGGCGCCTTCGAGCGTCGTCAGGTCGATCATCGAGATGGCCAGGTCGATGGCCCACGCCTTCGCCGTGGTCTTGACCGACCGGGTGCCCAGCGCCCTGGCGCGCGCCTCGCAGCCCACCTGGTCGACTCCAGGGAGGCCGTGCAGCCAGCCGGTCAGCGCCCGGTTCGTCAGCCGGCTCACCCCGAGCACGTCACGCGCGGCCGCGGCGGCATCCACGCCGGCGACGTCGCGAGCGAGGCTCATGGTCATCCGGGAAGTCTATTGCGCCGCTGCGCTGACGGTGGTCCGTGCGAGAATGGCCGCTGCTCGCCACCCACGGATGCACCCACCCTGCAGCCCTGCACTCTCAGCCCCGCACCTCCACCGGACCACGGAGCACGCCGCATGACTCGTTCGACGACCGCCCCCGAGGCCCTGCGCACCCTGCGGCAGCGGGGGGCGGTGGGGATGGGGGTCATCGCGATCGTGCTGGGCGTCATGATGGCGTTCCTGTCGGCGATCTCCGGCGAGCCCTCGGCGGTCCTGATCGGCTTCATGTTCCTGCTCGCCGGAGGCGGCTGGGTGCTGTTCGTCCGGCCGAGTGTCGTCATCACGATGCTCGGTGTCGAGTTGAACAACCCGTTCCGGCGCACGCGGATCCCCTGGTCGAAGGTCGAGGACGTCGCCGCCCGGTGGAACCTCGAGGTCTACGCCGAGGGCCGGGACTACCCTGCGTGGGCGGTGGCCTCCCACATCGAACGTCCTCAGAGCCAGGGCATGCTCGGGTTCGGTCGGCTCGGCACCCAGGCCCGCAAGGACTCCGGGGACGCACCGGCGCCGTCGCGCGGTGCGACGGTCGGGAGCGCGTCACGGATGATCGAGACGGCCAAGGACGAGTGGACCGAGCTGGTAGCCGCCGGGGACTCCGCCGTGGTCAGGGAGGGTGAGGTCACCCGCGTCTGGCAGTGGCTCGACGTCGCCTGTATCGCCGCTCCGATCGTGATCGTCGTCCTGGGCCTGAAGAGCTGACCCCCGGCACGCTGAGCGCGCTTCTCACCTGGACCCACCTAGACCCACCTCAAGCTGGGTCAGCTGCTCCAGCACTGCGCGGAGGCCGCCCAACCGGGCGGTCGCGGCCTTCCGGGCGCGCCTCAGGTCAGCACGGCCGTGCACCGGCTCGACCGTTTCGAGGTAGACCTTGAGCTTGGGCTCGGTCCCGGAGGGACGGACGATGACGCGTGACGCGTCGTCGAGGAACCAGCGGATGCCGTCGGTCGGGGGCAACCCGCCGTCCCCGGCAGCGAGGTCGTCGGCCCGCGCGACCGCGGTCCCGGCCACCTCGACGGGGGCCTGCGAACGCAGCCGCTCGATGACCGGAGCGATCTGTGCGAGGTCGGCGACGCGTACCGAGAAGCTGTCCGTCGCATAGACACCGTGCTCGACAGCCAGGTCGTCGAGCACGTCGAGCAGCGTGCGGTCCTGCGCCTTGAGCTCGGCGGCGACCTGAGCCAGCACGAGTGCCGCGCTCACGCCGTCCTTGTCGCGAGCGATCCCCGGAGCGACGCAGTAGCCCAGCGCCTCCTCGTACCCATAGACCAGACCCGCGACCCGGCTGATCCACTTGAACCCCGTCAGCGTCTCCTCGTGCCGGACCCCGCGGGTGGCTGCCATCGCTGCGAGCTGGCGCGAGGAGACGATCGAGCAGGCCACGACGGCATCCGCGGGCAGGTCTCCGTTCAGGATGTGTGCGCCGAGCAGTACGCCAAGTTCGTCTCCGCGCAGCATCCGCCAACCACGATCGTCGAGGACCGCGGCGGCGCAACGGTCGGCGTCCGGGTCGTTGGCGATGACGAGGTCAGGACCCACCTCGCGGGCCACCACCAGAGCAGCGTCGATCGCTCCGGCCTCCTCGGGGTTCGGGAAGCTCACGGTCGGGAAGTCGGGGTCCGGCGCTGCCTGGCTGGGGACCACGACCGGCTCGGTGAAACCCGCCGTGAGGAAGGTCCGGCGCACCGTGTCGTCCCCGACCCCATGCAGCGCGCTGTGGACCACCGACAGGCCCCGTGGTGCGCCGGCGGGGACCAGCGCGGCGACCTGTCCGACGTAGGCGTCGAGCACCTCGTCGCCGAGAGTCTCCCAGCCGTCGTCGGCCAGGACCACGTCCGCGGCGCAGGCAACCGCGTCGATGTGCGCGGCGATCTGGGCATCCGAGGGGGGCACGATCTGGCTGCCGTCACCGAGGTAGACCTTGTAACCGTTGTCCCGAGCCGGGTTGTGACTCGCCGTGACCATCACTCCCGCATCGGCGCCCAGATGCCGGATCGCGAACGCCAGCACCGGAGTGGGCAACGGGCGCGGCAGGATCGAGGCCCGGCCACCCGCACCGACGACGACCGCTGCGGTATCCCGAGCGAAGACGTCGGAGTCGTAGCGGGCGTCGAACCCGATGACGACCATCGGCTCCGGGATGGAGCATTCGGTCTGCAGGTATGCCGCCAACCCGGCTGCCGCGCGAATGACGACGGCGCGGTTCATCCGGTTGGGCCCGGCACCGAGCGCACCACGCAGCCCGGCGGTGCCGAACTGCAGCCGTCCGTCGAATCGGTCCCCGATCTCGGCAACCGCGTCGGGCGAACCCGCGACTGCGCGGTCCATCAGCTCGCCGAGCTCCGCCCGGGTTCGGGGGTCCGGGTCGTCGGCCACCCAGGCCCGCACCTGCTCCAGCAGCAGGTCCGACAGTGTCCTGTCGCTGACGGTCTCGGTGTCGTCCGCGGTCCGTCTCAGGGTTTCGCTCACGACGCGGCGATCCGGGTCACGACGTCGGCCAGCAGCCGGCCGCACCGTCCAGACGCAGCTCGGCCCGCCTGAAGGACCTCCTCGTGGGACAGCGGCGACGCGGAGATGCCGGCGGCGGCGTTGGTGACCAGTGAGATGCCGAGGATCTCCAACCCGACGTGGCGGGCGGCGATCGCTTCCAGGCTCGTCGACATGCCGACGAGGTCGCCGCCGACGACCTTGGCCATCTGCACCTCGGCCGGGGTCTCGTAGTGCGGGCCGCGGAACTGCACGTAGACGCCCTCGTCGAGGCTGCGATCCACCTCGTGGGCCAGTGCGCGCAGCCGGGCCGAGTAGAGGTCGGTCAGGTCGACGAACGTGGCGCCCTCGAGAGGGGAGGCCGCCGTGAGGTTGATGTGGTCCCGGATGAGCACCGGCGTGCCGGGCGCCCAGCCGGGGTTCAGCCCGCCGCAGCCGTTGGTGAGCACGATCGTCTGACATCCGGCGGCCTTTGCGGTGCGCACCGCGTGCACGACGGCCCGCGCCCCTCGCCCTTCGTAGAAGTGGGTTCGCGTGCCGTAGACCAGAGCCCGCCGTCCGGTGTCACCGATGGCGACCGACCGCATCCGGCCGGAGTGCCCGGCGACCGCCGTCGCGTGGAACCCCGGGACGTCCGCGTTGTCGATCGTGGTGATCGTCTCGCCGATGAGGTCACCCGTCTGGCCCCAACCCGAACCCAGCACCAGGGCCACGTCATGGCACCCGACGCCGCTGCGTTCGGCGATGACCGCGGCTGCGGCGCGGGCCACCTCGAAGGGGTCGGTCGCGGGGTCGGACAGATCCAGGGCGGGCCTCGGGTCACTCACGCCGGCACCCTACCCGCGCCGGTGGACGGGGTCGGCTGGTTGGATGGGCGGGTGACCGGACCTGCCCCGAGCGTCGTCGTCATCGGTGGCGGTCCCGGAGGGTACGAGGCGGCTCTGGTCGCGGCCCGCCTCGGCGCCGATGTCACGGTGATCGACAGGGACGGGCTCGGCGGCGCGTGTGTGCTCACCGACTGCGTCCCGAGCAAGACACTGGTCTCGACCGCCGGGTTCGCGTCCAACCGCAAGACGGGCACGGATCTCGGCGTCAGCGCGGGGGACGCCTCGATCGACCTGGCCGCCGCAAACCTGCGGATCCTCGCGCTCGCCGGGGCGCAGAGCGCCGACATCGCGGCCCGCCTCGTCGACGACGGAGTCCGGATCATCCGGGGCACGGGAACGCTGCTCGACCCAGCGACCGTTCGTGCAGTACCCGAGGACGGCTCACCCGAGGACATCGGGGCGGACGTGGTCCTGGTCGCGACCGGTTCTACCCCGAGGCTGATGCCCTCCGCGCCACCGGACGGCGAGCGGATCCTCACCTGGCAGCAGATCTACACGATGACCGAGCTGCCCGAGAAGCTCGTCGTCGTGGGGTCGGGGGTGACCGGTGCGGAGCTCGCCCACGCATACGTCGGGCTCGGCGCCCAGGTGACGCTCGTGTCGTCGCGCGACCGCGTCCTGCCGGGGGAGGACGCGGACGCCGCCGCTGTGATCGAAGACGTCTTCAAACGCGACGGTATGCAGGTGCTCTCGCGAGCGCGCATGGCGAGCGTCGAGCGCACCGGGTCGGGCGTGCTGGTCCACCTGGTCGACGGGCGCGTGGTCGAGGGGTCGCACGCTCTCCTGGCCGTGGGGTCTGTCCCGCAGACCGCTGGAGTCGGGTTGGCAGACGCAGGTATTCGGCTCACCGACTCGGGCCACATCGAGGTCGACGGCGTGTCTCGCACGTCCGTGAGAGGCGTGTATGCGGCAGGAGACTGCACGGGGGTGTTGCCCCTCGCGTCGGTGGCCGCGATGCAGGGCCGGATCGCGATGTGGCACGCCCTCGGTGACGCGGTCGCGCCGCTGCGGCTCGACGTGGTCAGCGCCAACATCTTCACCTCGCCCGAGATCGCCACGGTGGGCATCACCGCGAACGACATCGACACCGGCCGCGCCCTCGCCCGCGCCGTCGTGCTCCCGTTGGCGACGAACCCACGCGCGAAGATGGATGTGTTCCATGACGGGTTCGTCAAGGTCTTCGCCCAGCAGGGGAGCGGGACGGTGCTCGGGGGCGTGGTCGTCGCCCCCCGGGCGTCGGAGCTGATCTATCCCATCGCCGTCGCGGTCCAGAACCATCTGACCGTCGACCAGCTGTCGAGCACGTTCACGGTCTACCCGTCCATGTCCGGCTCGATCTCCGAGGCGGCCCGACGGTTGCACTGACGCTCGCGAAGCGGGCGGCGCTCGTGAGCGGCATGAGGGGGATGAGGGCGCGCCGTCAGGCGGGCGGCGTCGGGTCGTCCCGACGCAGGTCAGGGTCGTTGGCCTCGGTGTAGGTCGGACCCCAGTCCTCCTCGCGAGCCCAGCGCGCCCGGCGGTTGCGTGAGATCCGGTCGCGCAGCAGCCGGTACACCGGCCAGGCCGCCGCACCGACGGCGACCACGATGACCAGGTTGACCCACACGAACCCCCCGTGCGGTGCGGCGCTGTCAACAAGCGGGCCGACCAAGAAGCTGGGCATGGCGGCGCGCATCGGCAAATTGTAGGTGCAGCACGGTGCGCTCCACACGTCTGTCGTGCGCCGACGGGACTAGGGTCCGAAGAGGCGTCATACCGGGCGCCGCTGGCGATAAGGACAAAACCGATGAGCAACGAGGGCGGCGGGTTCTTCGACAAGGTCAAGGACTTCATCCAGGGCAACCCGGACCACGCAGACAAGGTCGACCAGGGGATCGACAAGGTCGAGGGCCTGATCAACGAGCACACCGACGGCCAGCACTCCGACAAGGTGGCCAAAGGCGAAGAGATGCTCCGCGACAAGCTGGGCGTGCCCGGCTCGGGCGCGGCCGGGGCGGCAGGGACTGAGACGGCAGGGACTGAGACGGCAGGGACTGAGACGGCAGGGACATACGCGGCAGGAGGTGAGCCCGAGGCGACCCTGCCTTCGCCGGGACCCGACCCCGATACGTCACCGGCGACCACCCCGCAGCCGATGCCGACCGTGGAGCCAACCACCACCCCCGAGCCGATGCCGGCCGTGGAGCCGACAACCACGCCCGAGCCGATGCCGGCCGTGGAGCCGACAACCACGCCCGAGCCCATTCCCACGACCACACCCGGCGCGGTCCCGGACACCGGCGAGGCCAACCAGATCTGACCGGCTTCGGTGTGGTGGCTGGTGCCCCGGGAACCGTCCGCCCGCCACCACACTCGGTCCGCTTCTAGGCCTCGGGGTCGTTGATCTCGGCCAGGACCGTGCCGCTCGTCACGGTTTCGCCGATGACGGCCTTCAGCCCGGTCACGACACCAGCCTTGTGAGCGTTGATCGGCTGCTCCATCTTCATCGCCTCCAGGACGACGATGGTCTGACCGACCTCGACCCTCTGGCCCTCCTCGACCGACACCTTGACGATGGTCCCCTGCATGGGAGCGGTCAAGGCGTCCCCTGAAGCCGCCGCGACCGCGGACCCGCCTCCCGAACGGCGCGGCGCTTTCCTGCGCGCTCCTGACCCGGCACCCGCCGCACCGCCGAGGCTGAGCTCGGCCGGCAGCACCACCTCCAGCCGGCGTCCGCCCACCTCGACCACGATCGTGCGTCGCTGGCCTTCCTCGGTCCCGTCGGCCGGACTGCCCGCCTGGGCACCGGCATACGCCTCGATCCGGTTGTCGAACTCGGTCTCGATCCACCTGGTGTGGATGGTGAACGGGCTGTCCCCGTCCGGCGCGAATGCGGCGTCGCTGACGACGGCCCGGTGGAAGGGCAGCACGGTCGGCATGCCGTCGACGACGAACTCGGCGAGAGCGCGACGGGAGCGCTCCAGGGCCTCCTGCCGCGTTCGGCCCGTCACGATGAGCTTGGCCAGCATCGAGTCGAAGGCGCCGCCGACGACGTCACCCTCGACCACCCCGGAGTCGACTCGGACTCCCGGCCCGGACGGGGGACTGAAGCGCGTGACGGTGCCCGGCGCCGGCAGGAAGTTGCGGCCGGCGTCCTCGCCGTTGATCCGGAACTCGATCGAGTGGGCCTGCGGTGGCGGGTCGGAGTATCCCAACGCCTCACCGTCGGCGATCCTGAACTGCTCGCGTACGAGGTCGATCCCGGTGACCTCCTCGCTCACCGGGTGCTCGACCTGGAGGCGGGTGTTGACCTCGAGGAACGAGATCGCACCGTCCTGGGCGACGAGGAACTCACAGGTGCCCGCCCCGGTGTAACCTGCCTGGCTGAGGATCGCCTTGGACGCGCGCACGAGCTCGTCGTGCTGCGCGTCGGTGAGGAACGGCGCGGGCGCCTCCTCGACCAGCTTCTGGTTGCGGCGCTGGAGGGAGCAGTCTCTGGTGGACACCACGACCACGTTGCCGTGCTGGTCTGCGAGACACTGGGTTTCGACGTGGCGGGGTTTGTCGAGGAACCGCTCGACGAAGCACTCTCCGCGGCCGAACGCGGTCACGGCCTCGCGAACGGCGGACTCGAACAGATCGGGAATCTCGTCGAGCGTGCGCGCCACCTTCAGCCCCCGACCCCCCCCTCCGTATGCCGCCTTGATCGCCACCGGGAGACCTTGCTCCTTCGCGAAGGCAACGATCTCGTCCGGTCCCTCGACTGGTTCGCTGGTGCCGGGGACCAGCGGAGCCCCGGCTCGCGTCGCGATGTGGCGCGCCTTGACCTTGTCGCCGAGCGCGTCGATGGCCGCGGGGCTGGGGCCGACCCACGTCAGACCGGCGTCGATGACGGCCTGGGCGAAACCCGCGTTCTCGGCGAGGAAGCCATAACCGGGGTGCACGGCGTCGGCGCCCGACCTGGCGGCGACGTCGAGGAGCTTGCCGACTGCGAGGTAGCTGTCGCCGGGGGTCGAGCCGCCGAGGGCATAGGCCTCGTCGGCGATCCGCACGTGCAGGGCGTCCCGGTCCGGGTCGGCATAGACGGCGACCGAGCCCAGCCCGGCATCCTTGCAGGCACGGGCGATGCGTACGGCGATCTCCCCGCGGTTGGCGATCAGCACCTTCGAGATCGGCATGGCCGGAGCCTAACGGCTGTGCGGACAGGGTGGAGCCGCCCGGCTGCCGACCGGACTCACGTTCCTGCTGACCGGACTCACGTTCCTGCTGACCGGACTCACGTTCCTGTGGGTTTTGGGAGCCGCGGAGGCACCGAAACCGAGCAACCTCTGAGCTTGGTGCCAGGTGGGGGCGCCCGGCGGCGATGCGTGGAGCGGCATACGGTGGTCGCATGACTTCCGTCCCGAACGTCCCGCTCACCACGCCCACCGGTTCGCTCGACATTCCCCAGCTGGGCTTCGGTGTCTGGCAGGTCGATGACGCGGAGGCGACGCCGGCTGTCCTGACGGCCCTCGAGACCGGCTATCGCCACATCGACACGGCACGCGCCTACCAGAACGAGGGGGGCGTCGGTGCGGCCCTGCGCACGACCGACGTCCCGCGCGAGGACGTCTTCGTGACCACCAAGCTGTGGAACAACGACCAGGGGTATGCGTCGACCATCAAGGCCTTCGAGGGGTCCATGGACCGGCTCGGAGTCGACGTCCTGGACCTTTACCTCATCCACTGGCCGGTGCCCGAGAAGGACGACTACGTCGAGACCTGGAAGGCGTTCCAGACGTTGCGTGACGACGGCCGGATCAAGGCGATCGGCGTCTGCAACTTCCACGTCCCGCACCTGGAGCGGCTGCGCGACGAGACCGGTGAGCTCCCCGCCATCAACCAGATCGAGCTGCACCCGCACCTGGTCCAGGAGAAGCTGCGCGACTTCCACGCGGCCAACGGCATCGTCACCGAGGCGTGGAGCCCGCTCGCCTCCGGTGGCGACGTCCTCACCGACCCAGCTATCGTCGCGATCGCCGACCAGCACGGGGTGACACCGGCCCAGGCGATCCTTCGCTGGCACCTGCAGCTCGGCAACGTCGTCATCCCGAAGTCGGTCACTCCGAGCCGGATCCGGGAGAACTTCGACGTGTTCGGGTTCGAGCTGACCGGCGACGAGGTGGCGCAGATCACCGGTCTCGACAAGCACGCCCGGACCGGGCCGAACCCCGACGAGTTCAACGAGGGCGCCTGAGCTGCGCAAGCGAGACGCGTGCTGAGTGCTTTTCGCTGCGCTGTCACGGTCATGCCCGGCTAGCGTCTAGGGGTGGACGGCAACCAGCGAGCCATCGAGCCCGAGGTCCAGCGCGACTTCGGCACCAGCATGTCCTACGGCGACTACCTCGCACTCGACCAGCTCCTGACGGCACAGCACCCGCGCAGCGAGCCGCCGCAGCACGACGAGCTGCTGTTCATCGTGCAGCACCAGACCTCGGAGCTGTGGCTCAAGCTGATGTTGCACGAGCTGCGTTCTGCCAGGGCGCTGTTGGCGTCAGACGAGCTGGCGCCCATGTTGAAACGGCTGGCGCGCATCAAACGGATCCAGGAGGTCCTCGCGGAGCAGTGGTCCGTGCTCGCGACGTTGACCCCGAGCGAGTACGCCCAGATCCGGCCGTTCCTCGCAACCAGCTCCGGGTTCCAGTCGTGGCAGTACCGCGCGGTGGAGTTCCTGCTCGGCAACAAGAACGCCGACATGGTGCGCGTCTTCGACCACGACCCGCAGGCCCGGGCACTGCTCGACACCCTGCTGCACGAGCCGAGCTTCTATGACGAGTTCCTGCGCTACCTGGCCCGTCACGACTACGCCGTGCCACCGCGACTGCTGGAGCGGGACTGGACGCAGGCATACACGCTGGACGAGGAGCTTGTGCACGTGTTCGCCGAGGTCTACGCCGCGCCCGCCGAGCACTGGGGGGTCTACGAGACGTGTGAAGAGCTCGTCGACCTCGAGGACAACATGCAGCTCTGGAGGTTCCGGCATCTCAAGGTCGTCGAGCGGGTCATCGGACACAAGCGGGGAACGGGCGGGTCGAGCGGTGTCGACTTCCTACGCCGGGCGCTGGACCTGACGTTCTTCCCCGAGCTGTATGCCGTCCGTGCCGAGATCGGAGGTTGACCCGCCCTTAGAGGCCGTTACGTAGATGGGTTCTGGCGCGCCGTCATACCCGGTTATACTCACGTTTGTGAAGACCGCCATCTCCGTCCCCGACGAGACATTCGACCGCGCATCGCGCCGTGCCAAGTCGCTCGGGATGAGTCGCTCGGAGTTCTTCGCGCGTGCGGCCGACCGCTATCTCGACGAGCTGGACGCACACTCGGTGACACGGCAGATCGACGCGGCCTTGCAGGAGTGTGGCCCCGTGGATCAGTCCAGTACGGCAGCCGTCGACGCAGCGCAGGCATTCCTGCACGAGGTCGACGACGAGTGGTGATCCAACGGGGCATGGTCTGCTGGGCAGATCTAGGCCCTGCGGTCGGCAGGCGACCGGTCAAACGGCGACCAGTTCTGGTGGTTCAGGCAGACGGCTTCAACGAGAGTCGGCTCGCCACCATCATCGTTGTCGTCATCACCTCTAACACCGCCTTGGCCGCAATGCCAGGGAACGTCTTCCTGCCTGCTGCCCTAACGGGTCTCCCTCGAGACTCGGTAGTGAACGTCACCGCCGTGGTCACGCTCAACAGGTCAGACCTGCGCAGTCAAGTCGGCCATGTCCCGGATGGTCTGATGCACGAGGTCGACCGTGGCCTTCGCCGTGTCCTGGAGCTGTGAGGACGTGGCAACAAGACACGTCTTCGCCGATCTCGTCACACGGCAGTCTTGAGGCGCACCTGGCGCTTGATCCGGCTGAGCATGGCTACCATTCCGCGAAGGCGCAGCGGGGAGACCGCCTCGGCGAGCCCGAACCGGTAGGGCGCGTCGTCTGGTACCTCGAGGATCTGCGCGGCCGAGAGACCGTCGAGCCCCTCGTGCAGGATCCCGGCGAAACCACGCGTGGTCGGCGACTCTGGGGGCGCCTGGAAGAACAGGTTGACCGGTCGCTCGTCAAGGGCACCGCCATCGGCGACCTCAACGACGAGGAAAAGCGGCGACTGACACTCGTCGACCCGCTCGAGCAGCTCGGCGTGCCCGATGTACCGCTCGGGCAGGGCGGGCAGCTCGTCGCTGAACTCGAGCAGCAGCTGCAGCTTCTCCTGGGCCGAGGCGACGCCGAAGTCCTCCGCGATCTCGGCGAGCGCGGTGGGCAACGGGCGGCCCTCGGCGGACTCGGCGGGTTCAGCAGGCATACCGGCGCCTATCTCTCGATCGGGACCCGGACCGAGTTGCCCCACTCGGTCCACGAGCCGTCGTAGTTGCGTACCCTCTCGAAGCCGAGCAGGTGGGTCAGGACGAACCAGGTATGCGACGAGCGCTCGCCGATCCGGCAGTAGGCGACCACGTCGTCGTCGGTGGACAGACCCTGTTCGCCCGCGTAGATCTCCTCCAGCTCCTCCCGTGACTTGAATGTCCCGTCGGCGTTGGCGGCCCGCGCCCAAGGCACCGACTTCGCTCCCGGGATGTGGCCGCCGCGCATGGCCCCCTCCTGCGGGTAGTCCGGCATGTGCAACAGCTCACCCGAGTACTCGCCTGGGGAGCGCACGTCCACGAGCGGCTGCCCGAGGTGCGCAAGCACCTCGTCCTTGAAGGCGCGGATCGGAGCGTCGTCGCGCTCGACCACCGGATAGCCGACGGCCGTCGTCGTCGGCACGGCGCGAGTCAGCTCGCGGCCCTCCTCGACCCATTTCGCCCGACCTCCGTCGAGCAGCCGGACGTCGTCGTGCCCGAACAGGCTGAACACCCAGAGCGCGTATGCCGCCCACCAGTTGCTCTTGTCGCCGTATACGACGATGGTCGTGTCGCGGCCGATGCCGCGGCTGCCCATCAGCTCGGCGAAGCGCGCGCCGTCGACGTAGTCACGGTTCACAGGGTCGTTCAGGTCGACGTGCCAGTCGACCTTGACCGCGCCGGGGATGTGGCCGGTGTCGTACAGCAGCACGTCCTCGTCCGACTCGACGAGTGCGATCCCACCCGGGACGCCGACCTGACCGCCGGCGATCTGCTCGGCCAGCCACTGCGTCGACACGAGGCGCTCGGGGTGGGCGTACTGGCTGAAGTCCTTCGAGGTCTGGACACCGGTCATCTTCCCATCGTAGTTCGGCGGACCCCAGACGAACCGAGTGCGCCGGCCGAGTGCCTGCGGTGGGGCAGGCCCGGGAAGTCGGACATCTCCTGCTCGCTGCGGTCGAGCCGGGTTGATCACCCCTTCGGACAGTTTGGAGGGGCGGGCTTGGGAATTCTCCGCGTGGCTCCCGCAGGCAGCAGCTGGACCGCGATCGTCTCTGCCGCAACGGTGCCCTCGTTGCGCAGCAGGTGCGAGTCGCTCCCGCCCGCGTCGATGAAGTTGCTTCCTTGGTGATAGACGTGTGGCGCGCAAGCCGGGTCGTCGCTGGTGTAGTTCGTCACCGTGCCGGCAACCACGATCACCAGACTCGGCCCTAGATGCGAGTGCCAGCCGGTGTCCGACCGTGGGTCGAACTTGTTGTCGACGACGTAGAAATCAGAGGACCCATGCGTCGTCAGCAGGACCTTCCAGAGGCCGTCGGAAGCACTGGCCCCCAGGTTCAGGTCGTTGACCTGCGACTTCGCGAGGATCGTCGCCGTCACCGCAGGAACGGACGAGCTCGTAGCGGGACCAGGTGTCGTCGTGGGGCTGCTTCCACTGGACTCGGCGACCCCGCAGGAGGCGAGGACCCCCAAGGATGCGAGAACAGGCACCAACGTCCATCGTGTCTTCACTGTTCCTCCTGATGCTGAGTTGGTTGGTATGGACCGGTCAGGCGCCGGCGACGGCGTGCTGGTTGTTGGTTCGGCGCAGCTGGGCCTGGACCATGAGGGTGGCGGCCAGGGTGACGAGGCACGCGACGGCAGCGACGAGGGCGTACTGGAGTAGGGGTGTCCCTGTTGCGGGGGGCGCGGTGGCCAGGACCTGGGCCGGCACCTGGTAGGCCGGTGGGTCTGGTGCCACCATCGCGGAGGCGGACGCGGCGGCGGCCACGAGCCAGGCGGCGGCGACGAGGAGGGCGAGGACTAGCGGGCGGGTTGCGGTGCGAGCTGACATGAGTGACTCCTTGGATCGGTCCGGCCCAGGGCCTGGACGATGGTTGTTGCGAAGGGCCTCACCTCAGCCCTTCGCGCTCGGAAACTTCTCGGTGGGCGCTTGGACCCCCCGCCTTGGAGATCCTTTGGCGCCCTCACGCCGACTCCCGGGCTACAGATCCAGCGCACGTCGAGCGACTCCCCGTCCGTGCTGAGACGGGGAGTGGCTCCGGGCGAGGTGGGGTGGTGTGTCAGATGCCGGGGCAGGTGCCAGGGTCTGGCTCGTCGGTTCTCGGGGAGCCACTTGGCGGCACCCCCGGGAAGGTGACGTAGAGGACATACGGGACGGCGCCGCTATTGAGCACGTCGTTCAGCTCTCCAGGTCGCTCGATAAGGGCTTCCCCTGCGGTGAAATAGCGCACCTTGCAACGGCTCTCGACCAGGTAGTGCGGACGCGTCCAGGCCAGTCCGTTGGCCTCGGATGACCTCGGTTGGCGCTTAGACGCCCGCCTTGGAGGCTTTCGCGCGCGAAAAGGCGTGACGGCTATGCCTCGCACCGGTACCGTGGACGCACTTTAGATAGACGGTGGCGATGGCGATACCGACAACCGGACAGTCAGCGGCGCTACTCACCGACGACGAGCTGCGCTTCGGCATCCTCGGCCCGCTCGAGGTTCGCCGGGGCGGATCCGTGCTCGCGCTCGGTGGCCGGCAGCAGCGAGCGGTCCTGGCGCTGCTGGTCGTCGAGCGGCTGCGGCCGGTGACCATGGATCGAATTGCCGACGCGTTGTGGGGTGACCGGCTTCCACCGGGCTACGTGACGACGGTTCAGACCTACGTGTTCCACCTACGAGCAGTGTTGGAGCCGGACCGGTCCAAGGGTGCGCCGGGGGAGGTCATCGTGTCACTGGCCGGCGGTGGCTACCGGCTCGACGTGGCACGGGATGCGGTGGATGCGGATCGGTTCGAGGACTTGGCTGGTCGGGGCCGGATGGCGCTGGAGGCGGGTGACCCGCAGCAGGCGGCCGCGGATCTCCGTGCGGCTCTGGGATTGTGGCGGGGCGACATCCTGTCGGACCTGACCGAGCTGGCGGTGGTCGAGCCGGTTGCCGCCCGGTTGACTGAGGCCCATCTGGCGGTTACTGAAGACTGGGCGGTTGCGGAGCTCGCGCTCGGTCACCACGGCGCTGTGCTGCCCGAGCTGGGTGACCTGATCGAGGCGCATCCCCTGCGGGAGCGGTTGTGGGCGTTCCGGATGCTGGCCCTGTATCGGTCTGGCCGGCAGGCGGATGCTCTGGCTGCCTACCGGACCGTCCAGCATCTGCTCGACGACGGGCTGGGGGTGCAACCGTCGCAGGAGCTGCGCGCCCTGCACGAGCGGATCCTGCGCCAGGACCCCAGCCTCGACCACCCCACCGACGCCGCGCTCCCGGCCTACCTGCGCGTCCCCAGTGCCGTGGGCGACGGCGCCGCGACGAACAGCGAAGCGGGCCTGCCGGACGGCGCGGCGCCGGTGGCTGAGGACCCGTCAGAGCCCGCGTCACCGGCACAGTTGCTGTCGCCGTCTCGGCGGTTCGGGTGGCTTGATGGCTGGCTGCGCTCGCGTTGGGTGGCGGTCGGCTCGGTGCTCGTGGTTGCCTGCGGTCTGGTTGCGGGCGGTGTTGTGTGGGTGGCCCGCAGCCGGACCGTCACGCCGCTGCCTGCGAACAGCGTCGGCGTCATCGGGCCGGATGGGCTGGTCGGTGACGCGGTGGCGTTGGGGGCGCTGCCCGGTGCGTTGGTCGAAGCGGCGGGGTCGGTGTGGGTGCTCAGCCAGGCTGAGTCCACGGTGTCTCGGGTCGACCCCGACACTCGGCGCGTCGTGCAGACGATCCCCGACGTGGGACAGGACCCAGACGCGATCGCCGCCTCGGGTGACGACCTCTGGGTGGTGGCACTCGGATCTCGGCTGGTGACGAGGATCAGCGCCACAGCCGACAAGGTCGTCGACCGGATCACCGTCGGCAACCAGCCGGCTGCGGTGGTGGCCAGTGCCGGAGCGGTGTGGGTGGCCAACAGTGGCGACAACACGATCCAGCGGATCGACCCGAAGACCGACAAGGCCGACCCGCCGATCCCGGTCGGAGACACCCCTAGCGCGCTCGCTCTGGAGGGGATGACCCTGTGGGTGGCGAACCAGGGGACCGCCACGGTCAGCCAGATCGACACCCGGACAGGAGAGCGGGCCGCCGCCGACGCGGTCGTCGATGCCGGGCCGGCCGCGTTGGCCGTGACCCCGACCGACGTTTGGGTCGCCAACGCTCTGTCCCAGACGGTGTCGAGGATCGACCGCTCGTCTGGTCGGGTCGCGCGAATCGCGGTCGGTGACGGTCCGTCCTCGCTGGTCATGGCCGACGGCCGGGTGTGGGTGTCCGACGCGTACGCGGGGTCGATGTCCGTCATCGACCCCACTGCGAACTCGGTGACGACGGTCAGAGTCAACAGCTCGCCGCGGGGGGTGGCCCGCGTCGGCGACGAGGTGTGGGTGGCGTCGGCCGCCTTCGCAAACACCGAGCACATCGGCGGCACATTGACCGTAGCGATCTCCGAGGCCTTCACCACCATCGACCCGGCCTCCGCATACGACATAGAGATCGAACAGGCGCTCACTCCTGTATACGACGGCCTGGTGACCTTCCGGGGTGGAGGCACGGTCTCTTCTGAGGTCCTCGTTCCCGACCTCGCCAGCGAGATTCCTCACCCGGTCGACGGCGGCAAAACCTACGTCTTCACGATTCGGCGGGGCGTCCGCTACTCGGACGGTCGGGTCGTGGTCGCGTCCGACTTTGCCCGAGGGGTCCGGCGGGCCCTGTTGGGCGTCGGCACGCCAACAGCGCTTTCGTCAGTCGTCGGCGCGCAGGCGTGCATCGACAACCCGAAGGCGCCCGACCTCTGCGACCTGTCCAAAGGGGTCATCGCCGACGACGCCACTGGGCGGTTCACCCTGCACCTGACCGCACCTGACCCGGAGCTCGTCTACAAGCTGGCCGCTCGCGTCGTTCCGAGCCCTCCCAACACTCCCGACGCCGACGTCGGTCGCAGCCCAATGCCCGGTACCGGTCCCTACAAGATCGGCGAGTTCCACCCGGACGGCTCGCTCACACTGGTGCGCAACCCGAACTACGCTCCGTGGTCTGTCGCCGCGCAACCGCCCGGTTACCCGGATGTCATCCACTATCAAGTCGAGAAGGATGACGGCGACGCGGTTGATGCGGTGCTGAAGGGCACCGCTGATCTGACCCACAGTGCGACTCGCTTCGACCTGACGTCCACGATCCCCACACGCGCTCATGTGAGCTTCGTCGGGAACGCCCAGTTCGTCTACCTCAACAACAAGCTGGCTCCCTTCGACCGCAAGGAGGTCCGCCAGGCCCTCAACTACGCGGTCGACCGGCGGACGCTGGTCGACCTCTACCCCGGCGGTGATGCGGCGGCGGCGCTCAGCTGCCAGCTCTTGCCGCCCGGCTTCCCCGGG
The DNA here is from genome assembly GCA_965277795.1 of Lapillicoccus sp. Lineage (GTDB taxonomy): Bacteria > Actinomycetota > Actinomycetes > Actinomycetales > Dermatophilaceae > Lapillicoccus. The sequence continues at coordinate 2,860,160 of OZ255840.1, read as the reverse complement.
TACCGGCCTTACTGCCCCTACCAGACCGGCCCCGCCGACGGTCCCTACCTCGGCCCGGACTTGGACAAGGCCAAAGCCCTGGTGAAAGAGTCGGGAACCACGCAGATCCCGATCACGATCCACCGGTTTACGGCGGAGGTTTACCGGGCCTTCCCTGACTACATTGCCAAGGTCCTGCGGGACTTGGGATACACGGTGAGTATCGAGGACATCCCTACCGATATCGCCGACCCGATCTCGCCAGCCTTGGCCAAAGACCAGATCTTCACCATGTGGGGATGGGTCCCTGACTATCCCAGCCCCACCACGTTCTACGACGCGGAAGCGTCGTGTCGCGCCCCCAACCCCAACCAGTTCTGCGATCCCGAGATCGACGCACTCGCCAAGGCCGCATACGAGCTCGGGGTTGAGTGACCCCAACGCCGCCCTTGCCACGTGGACAGAGGTCGACCGCAGGGTCACGGACGCCGCGGCCTTCCTGACCCTCGGCAACCACAAGCGCGTGGACGTCGTGTCCGAACGGGTGGGCAACTTCCAACAGCGCGGAGGCGTCGGCCCAGACATCTCCCAGCTCTGGGTCAGATAGCCGCCGCCACGCCCAACGGTGGCTCGAGCGCAGCGTCGGGGAGTCACGTCCCTCGACATCCAGGAACGAGTGGGAGACGGCGTGGCCGGACTTGAACGCGTTCAACTTTGTGACTACGGTGAGCAAACGGCGGTCGGGAGGTATCAGATGGGGGCACGAGGCGCGGCCACGCGCGAGAAGCTCGTCGAGTCGGCGCTGGCGATGTTCCGGGAAGACGGCTTCGAAGCGACGACCATGCGACGCCTCGCCGACGCCGCAGGTGTCTCGCTCGGCAACGCGTACTACTACTTCGCCAGCAAGGACGACCTGGTCCAGGAGCTCTACCTGGTGGTCCAGCGCGAGCATCGCGCGCTCGCGATCCGCCGGTTGAGGCAGGGTGCACCCCTGGCGGAGAACCTCGCCGTGGTCCTGCACGCCGGTCTCGACGTGATGACGCCGTACCACCGGTTCGGAGGCGCATTCGTTCAGGTGGCCCTGCCGGCGTCGTCGCGGACCAGCCCGTTCTCGGCCGAGTCGGCTCCGGCGCGCGAGCTGGCCGTCGACCTGATGCGCCAGGCCGCGGATGCGTCGCGACCCCGTCCTCCCAAGGCGCTGCGCGAACGGATGCCGATGCTGTTGTGGCTGGCCTACTTGGGTATCACTCTGCACTGGGTTGTCGACTCCTCCCCGGGCCAGGCGCGGACTCGCCAACTCGTGGATGGGGTCGCTCCGATCGTGGGCCGAGCGGTCCGGCTCTCCCGGCTGCCGGTGGCGGGCAGGCTCGTCGACGACGTCGTCGGGCTCCTCGCCCCGGCGACGGCGACGAGGCCGACGGCAGGGGCGACGCCGACGGCATCCGCGACACCAGCCGGGGTCAGCCGATGACGACCCTGCGAACCGCCGTCATCGCGGGCGCGTCCGGATACATCGGGCAGGCCGTGCGCCAGGCCTGGGTCGACGCCGGAGTCACCGTGCGGACGATCGGGCGGGGCCGTTCGAGTGACGCCACCTGGGACTCGCGGCGATCGCTCGCAGACGTGCTCGAGGGTGCGGACCTGGTATTCAACCTCGCCGGACGGTCGGTCAGCTGCCGGTACTCACGGCGCAATGCCGACGAGATCCTGCGTTCGCGGACCGAGACGACCGCGGCGCTAGGGCGGGCTCTGGCGACGGTCGATCACCCGGCGCAGCTGTGGGTCAACGCCAGCACCGGGACCATATACCGCGACGCGCGGGACCGTCCGATGGACGAGGTCGACGGCGAGATCGGGTCAGGGCTCTCCGTCGCGGTCGCACGGGCCTGGGAGCAGGAGCTGTTCGACTCCGCAGCGCCGGTCCGCAAGGTCGCGCTGCGGATGGCCATCGTCCTCGGCTCCGGAGGAGGGGCGGTCAACCCGTTCGTCAACCTGGCCCGGCTGGGGTTCGGCGGCCGGATGGGAGACGGGGGGCAGATGTTCAGCTGGGTGCACGTCGACGACGTCGGCAGGGCGGTGACGCACCTGGTTGACCATCCCGAGCTGAGTGGCCCGGTCAACCTTGCTGCTCCGAGTGCCGTCACCAACGCGCAGATGATGCACCAGGTGCGGTCGGAGTTCGGGTTGACCGTCGGCATCCCGCTTCCGGCCTGGGCTCTGGAGGGCGGCGCCATGGTCATCAGGACCGAGTCCGAGCTGGTCCTCAAGAGCCGCTGGGTTGAGCCGCGGGTCCTGCTGGAGTCGGGGTTCGAGTTTGCCTACCCCACCCTGGAGTCCGCTCTTGCGCAGATCAGGACCGGTACTCGGCGGGGCCTGCTCCCGGTCGCTCTCGGCTGAGACCTGGTGGCCGCGGTCCCCGCGGTCACCTCAGCCGGTCACCCCAGGAGGTCCACCCGCCGGTCAGGTCAGCCGGGAGAGATCGGCCCGGCAGGACTCCTCGAAGGAGTCGAGCTCGGTGAGGGCCGCGTCGAGGTCTCGACGGCGCAGCTCGAGGTCGGCACGCCGCTCGTCGATCTGGTCGATCACATACTCCAGCTGTGACGCCCGCCCGCGCGGGGCGTCGTAGAGGTCGATGATCGTGCGGACCTCCTCGAGCGGAAAGCCGAGCCGTTTGCCGCGCAAGATCAGGGCGAGCCGAGTCCGGTCGCGGCGGTGGTAGACGCGCTGGGTGCCACGACGCTCGGGTGCGATCAGCCCGAGCTCCTCGTAGTGCCGGACCGTGCGGTGGGTCACACCGAACGCGTCGGCCACCTGAGCGATGGTCCACGACTCGAGGGACGACTCGAGGGACGACTCGAGGGACGACTCGAGGGACGACTCGAGGGACGACTCGAGGGACGACTCGAGGGACGACTCGAGAACCGACTCATTTGCCACAGAGATGATTCTGCTTTACCTTGACGTTAACGTCAAGTGCAGTCACGCGCCGCACCGCCCGGGTGATCCCCGGCGGGCGAGTCATCAGGAGGACCAGAGCATGTTCGAGCTGAGCAAAGAGCACGAGGACTTCCGCGCGGTGGTGCGCGAGTTTGCCGAAGCAGAGGTGTCGCCGCACATCGAGCAGTGGGACCGCGACGCGTACTTCCCGCTCGACCTCATCCCCAGGATGGGCGCCCTTGGCCTGTTCGGCCTGGTCGTTCCCGAGGAGTACGGCGGCGCCGACGCCGACTTCATGTCCCTGGTGGTCGCCATCGAGGAGCTCGGCCGGGTCGACCAGTCGATCGGCATCACCCTCTCGGCGGGGGTGGGTCTCGGCATCAACCCGATCCTCAGCTATGGCAGCGACGAGCAGAAGGAGCGGTTCCTGCCCGATCTCGTGGCCGGTCGCGCGCTCGCAGGTTTCGGGCTCACCGAGCCGGAGGCCGGCTCGGACGCAGCGGCGACCCGCACCCGTGCGGTTCGCGACGGCGACGACTGGGTGATCAACGGGGCCAAGGCGTTCATCACCAACTCCGGCACCGACATCACCTCGGTCGTGACGGTCACCGCCCGCACCGGCACCAACGCGGACGGTTCCCCGCAGATCTCCGCGATCCTGGTCCCCGCCGGCACCCCCGGGATGACGGTCGAGCCGGCATACCGCAAGCTCGGCTGGCATGTGTCCGACACTCACGGACTGTCCTTCCAGGACTGCCGCGTCCCTGTCGGCAACCTGCTCGGCGAGCAGGGCCAGGGCTTCAAACAGTTCCTCAAGACCCTCGACGACGGCCGCATCGCGATCAGCGCGCTGGCGCTGGGCTGCGCGCAGGCGTGTCTCGAGCTGGCCACCGGGTATGCCGCGAGCCGGCAGGCGTTCGGCCGCCCCATCGGGGCGAACCAAGGCGTATCGTTCCCCATCGCCGATCTGGCGGTGTCGGTCGACGCGGCGCGGATGCTGACCTACAAGGCGGCCTGGCTCAAGGACGAGCTGAACGCGGGCCGTCGATCGGTGCGCGAGGTCAAGCAGGCTGCGGCCGTCGCCAAGCTCTACTCGACCGAAGCCGCCGTCACCGCGACGCGGGTCGCCACACAGGTCTTCGGTGGCAACGGGTTCATGGAGGAATACGCTGTGGCGCGGTTCTACCGCGACGCCAAGATCCTCGAGATCGGCGAGGGCACCTCCGAGGTCCAGCGGATGCTCATCGCCCGTGGGCTGGGTCTGCCGGCGTGACCGAGACACCCCCGCGCGTCCTCGCGTCCGCCACCGACCCCCGGGTCGGCGACGTCCGCGAGCGGCTGCACCAGGCATACGAGGCCTCGGCGAAGCCGACCGACAAAGCCAAGGCCAAGCTCGAGCGCCAAGGCAAGATCTACGTTCGCGACCGGATCGGTCTGCTGCTCGACGACGACTCGTTCGTCGAGGACGGCCGCTATGCCAATGCGAGCGCGAGTGGTCTGCCCGCCGACGGCGTGGTGACCGGCCGGGGCACCGTCGACGGGCGCCCCGTCGTCGTCATCGCGAACGACCCCACCGTCAAGGCCGGGTCGTGGGGGGCACGGACGGTCGAGAAGATCGTCCGGGCGACCGAGATGGCCCTGCGCGAGGAGCTGCCCGTCTTCTGGTTCGTCGACTCTGCCGGCGCCCGGATCACCGATCAGGTCGAGATGTTCCCGGGTCGGCGCGGGGCCGGCCACATCTTCCACAACCAGGTCGCCCTGTCCGGCCGGGTGCCGCAGATCTGTTGCCTGTTCGGTCCGAGCGCCGCCGGCGGGGCCTACATCCCGAGCTTCTGCGACATCGTCATCATGGTCGAGGGCAATGCCTCCATGTACCTCGGCAGCCCCCGGATGGCCGAGATGGTCGTCGGGGAGAAGATCTCGCTCGAGGAGATGGGCGGTGCCCGGATGCACTGCACCGTGTCGGGGTGCGGCGACCTGCTGGCCCAGGACGACGCCGAGGCGATCGAGCTGGCACGGCTCTATTTCTCCTACCTGCCGGGCACCTGGCGCGATGCCCCCCCCTCCTACGACGGCGAGGAGCCGGCCGTGCCGCTGACGCGCGAGGTCGTCCCGGAGCGTGAGTCGGTGCCGTTCGACGTGCACGAGGTCATCGACGGCCTGGTCGACGACGGGTCGTTCTTCGAGATCAAGCCGCTCTATGCCGCGGAGCTCGTCATCGGGTTCGGCCGGATGGGCGGCGAGAGCGTCGGCATCGTCGCGAACAACTCGGCGGTCAAGGGGGGCGTGTTGTTCACCGACAGCGCCGACAAGGCCGCGCGGTTCATCTGGCTGTGCGACGCCTTCTCGATCCCGATCGTCTACCTCGCCGACGTGCCCGGTTTCATGATCGGCTCGGAGGTCGAGCGCGGCGGCATCATCCGGCACGGCGCCAAGATGGTCTCCGCCGTGGCGTCGGCGACCGTGCCGCAGTTCTGCGTCATCGTGCGCAAGGCCTATGGCGCGGGCCTCTATGCCATGGGCGGGCCCGGGTTCATGCCCGATGCGACGCTCGCATTGCCCACCGCCCGGATCGCGGTGATGGGCCCCGAGGCAGCCGTCAACGCCGTTTACGCCAACACCATCGCCCAGGTAGAGGCGGCCTCGGGAGCTGCGGCACGCGACGCGTTCGTGGCCGAGAAGCGACGTGAGTACGAGCAGGACGTCGACCTCGAGCGGCTCGCGGCCGACCTCGTCCTCGACGGTGTGATCGAAGCCGAGGAGCTGCGCCCCGAGCTGCTGCGACGGCTGCGCTACGCCTCCCGGCGGGACCGGGCCTTCAGCGAGCGCAGGAGGTCCGTGCCTCCGGTCTGACCTACGCTTGCACCGTCCCGTACTCACCACCATCTCGAGGTGCCCCCTGACCGCCGTCACCCACGCCACCGCTGCTCGCGAGACGACGGCGCGGGAGGCTCGCACCCATACGCCGTGGTGGCACCGGTTCGAGGTGTGGTTCCCGCTCGCCGTGTATGCCGCGACCCGGGTGTTCGTGGTCGTGGTCGTCCTGATCACGCAGCGCTCTCAGATCGCGCTGCCGGCCCCGAACGGGATCCTGCGGATCATGTTCCCGACCGGTGAGGCGCCCGGTTACTGGGCGGTGATGGGCAACTGGGACGGCCAGTGGTACCAGCAGATCGCGACTCACGGTTACCCCAACCCGCTGCCGCTCGACGACCTGGGTCAGGTCGACATGAACGCCTGGGCGTTCTTCCCCCTGTTCCCCCTGATCGTCGGGGCGTTGATGCGCCTGACCGGAGGCGACTTCTACGTCGTCGGCAGCCTGACGGCGACGGTGATGGGCGCCGTGGCGATCTGGCTCCTCTACCGGCTGGTCGATCGCGCCGTCGGGCGGTGGGAGGCCGTCGTCACCGTCATCGGGGTGTGCACGTTCATCAGCGCCCCGATCCTGCAGGCGAGCTACACGGAGTCGTTGGCCCTGCTGCTCGTCGTCCTCACGCTCACCCTGATCCGGGCACGGCAGTACTGGTGGGTGGTCGTCGTGCTGGTCCTGCTCGCGTTCACTCGCAACGTCGTGGCCGCCATGGCCCCGGTGCTCATCGCGCACTGGATCGTGCGGTGGCGGTCCGAAGGTGCGCAGTTCCGGATCCGCGACCGGATCCTCATCGGGGTGCTCACGGTCCAGGCGGCGGTGCTGGCCGGGCTGTGGCCGTTCGTCATCGGTCGGGCGACCGGGGTGCCCACCGGTTATGCGCAGACGATGGAGGCCTGGAAGATCGGGACGGACATCAAGCTCTCGAGCTGGTGGAACTACCTCGGCTTCGCTTACGGGTCCCTCGGACCGATTCTGGGGATCGTTATGGTCGCCGGGTTCGCGTGGTTCATGCTGACGCACCGGTCGTGGCGCTGGGGGCCCGAGCTGTGGGGCTGGGCCGGGGCCTATCCGGCATACCAGCTGCTCGTCACCAACACGGGCCCGTCGAGGCTGCGATACGCGATCCTGGCCTTCACCTTCACGTTGTTCATCGCCTGGTTCCTCAAGCTGCGCTGGTGGCGAAGGTTCGCGATCCCCGGCCTGGTCGTCGTCGCCGTCCTCGGCCTGGTCCAGCAGGTCTGGTGGATCCAGAACTACCTCATTGTCAGCCACCTCGACGGGCCGATCTACTTCCCGTGACGGCGTCGAGGCGTCACCCGTCGTGCGTGATGAGGCTGACAGTGCGAGCGCCCGACCTCGGGCGTCGTCCAGGCCGGCGTAGTAGGCTCGCCCCGGGTGTCAGGACCCGACCCGTCGCGGGTGAGCGAGGTCGAACCACGCGATGCCGATCTCGCCCAGCAACTCACGCAGCAACGGCAGTGAGAGACCCACCACGTTGTGATGGTCTCCCTCGATGCCGGTGACGAACGCGCCACCGAGGCCGTCGACGGTGAACGCTCCGGCGACGTTCAGGGGCTCGCCGGTGGCGACGTATGCGTCGATCTCCGCATCGCTGAGGTCGGCGAAACGGACCAGCGTCGAGGCGGTGGCACCCAAGGTCCCCGAGGTTCCGCCTCGCTCGGAGCCCCGCTCGTCGCGCAACCAGTGGCCGGTATGCAGGGTGCCCGACCGTCCGCGCATCCGGCGCCAGCGGGCCGTCGCCTCGGCCGCGTCGGCCGGCTTCCCGTGCACCTCGCCGTCGAGCTCGAGCATCGAGTCACAGCCCAGCACGATCGCGGTGGCACCCGAGGTCTCGCCCAGCTGGGCCGCGACGGCCTCGCACTTGGCGCGGGCGAGCAGCAGGGGGACGTCGGCGGGCTCGAGCGACCCGATCCGCTGCGTCGCTTCGGCGACCGCGGCACCCTCGTCGACGTCGCTGATGATCACGGTCGGTTCGATGCCGGCCGACCGCAGGGTCGCCCGCCGGGCCGACGACGCACTGGCGAGAACGAGATGGAGCGCGGGGACAGGCATACCGCGACCCTAAAGGTGCCCTGTATCGGCAAAAGGTGGGCTGCATCGGCAAGGCGGTGGCTCTGACCGCCACGCAGCACCTCCCGCGGGCAGCCCACCGCCGGGTCTTGTGACGTCACCCGCCCTGCATGGGGCAACCGGGCAACCGCCGGCGTCCGGGCATTGAGCCCAGCTTGGGTGCGGTCGCCAGACGTCAGCCAAGGATCTCGTCGACGTAGCACCAGCGCCAGGCCTCGCCGGGCTCGAAGCTGCGCATCACCGCGTGCTCGGTGGAGAGGTAGTGCTTCGTGGCGTGGTTGCCGATCGACGAGTCGCAGCAGCCGACGTTGCCGCAGGCGAGACACATACGCAGGTTGACCCAGGTCAGACCCTCGCGCAGGCAGTCCGCACACCCCTGCGGCGTCTGCGGGGTGGCGTTTCCCGGGGCGTCGCGAAGGTGCTCGCAGTCGCCGCGCTGCGCCTCGGGAGTGACGACGAGGCGCTCCTGATACTCGTCCACCCGGTCCTCGACAACTGTCAGCATGGACTCCTCGAGGTCCAGGGTCTGCATCACCTCGTCGAGGACGTCGTGCGCGATGGTGCCGGCGTCGCGCAGCTCGAGCACCTCCTCCCGCTCGGCGATCAGCATCTTCTTGCGCAGCCGCCGGTAGGTCTCGGTGGGGCTCGGAGCGTCCTTGTTGGTGACCCCGAGCCGTTCCCACGCAAGGAAGGTTCGTCGTTGGCCCACGGCTCGCAGCTGGTCCACGATCTCTGGTGGGGTGTCGTCGGTGACCCGACGTTCGAGCTCGGCATTGCCGGCAGCGACCGCCCGCTGCAAGACCGTGGCGGACTGGAGGGCGTCCTCTCGAGGGTCGGGCGCCCGGACGTCGAGCATCCGGGCGAGCGAGGGCAGGGTCAGTCCTTGGACGAGCAGGGTTGCCACGACGATGACGAGGGCGATGAAGATCAAGGTGTCGCGTTGGGGCGTGTCGCCCGGCAGCAGGTTGACCGCCGCCAGGGTCACGACGCCGCGCATTCCCGCCCACGACAGCACGGTGCCGTTGCGCCAGAACGCGTCCGGGCGGTTGAGACCCGGTGTCAGCTGGAGCACGAAACCGAAGCTCATGATCCAGATCGGCCGCAGCACCATCACGGTGAGCAGCACCGCGATGGCCGCCCACAGGGAACGCCACAACCCCAGTGGCGAGTCCGATACGCGGACGATGATCGTGTGGGCCTGTAGCCCGATGACGAGGAACGCGGCGTTCTCGAGGATGTACTGGATGGTCGTCCAGTTGAGTCTCTCGGCCGTGCGGGACTGGGCGGTCTGGATCACCGGAGCCTTGTGCCCCAACAGGATCCCGCAGACGACGACGGCCAGAACTCCGGAGGAGTGGACGAGCTCGGCCGGCAGGTAGGCGACCCACGGGGCGAGGAAGGAGATCGCGGTGTCGGTCGTGGTGTCTGTGACCCGTCGGCGCACCTGTGCGAGCACCCACGCGGCTGCGATGCCGACGACGATGCCACCGACCGACGCGATGAGGAAGTCGATGCCCACCTCGACGAACGTGACTGTCCCAGCGATCGCGACGATGGCCGACCGGACGATGACGATCGCCGTCGCATCGTTGAACAGAGACTCGCCCTCGAGGATGGTGATGACCCGCCGCGGAAGGCCGATCCGGCGTGCGACCGCGGTGGCCGCCACCGCATCGGGTGGTGCCACGACGCCGCCGAGGGCGACAGCAGCGGCGATCGGGATGTCGAGCAGCTTCCAGGCCACCAGCCCGACACCGGCCGCGGTGAACACGACCAGCCCGACAGAGAGCAGGCCGATGACGTTCTTGTTCGAGCGCAGGTCGACGAGCGAGGTGCGGATCGAAGCGGCATACAACAGGGGTGGCAGGATCCCGAACAGGATCACCTCGGGCCCCACCTTGATCTCCGGGATCGCGGGGACGAACGACAGGATGATTCCGATGACGGTGAGCAAGAGCGGCGCGGAGGAGTCGGTGCGTCTCGCGAGGGCGGAGGCCCCGACGACGACGGCAACCAAGGCGACGAGCGTCAGGGCGATGGACACGCAGGGATTGTCTCAGTCAGCCCGCCCTCGCGTGTCGGTGGGCGCTCGGTACTATCGACCCGCTCAGACCACTTCTCCTTCGGCTGACAGGGACCAACGATGACCACCCCAGGCCCGGGTTACTCCGTGACGATGCGCGTCGATGTGCCGAGTGCGCCGACCGCCGCTGCCGAGCTGACGGGGGTGATCGGTCGGTGTGGCGGCGTCGTCACCGCGTTCGATGTCGTGGACTCCGTCGGCGGCATGATGACGGTCGACCTGACGACCAACGCCGAGTCGGAGGAGCATGCCAAGCAGATGAGCCAGGCGCTCGGTGAGCTGCCGGGCGTGACGGTCGGGAAGGTCTCGGACCGGACGTTCCTCATCCACCTCGGCGGCAAGATCGAGGTCACCCCGAAGGTGCCGCTGCGCCACCGCGACGACCTGTCGCGGGCCTACACCCCTGGTGTTGCGCGGGTCTGCCTGGACATCGCGGCGCATCCCGAGAACGCCCGTCGGCTGACCATCAAGCGCAACACGGTCGCGGTGGTCACCGACGGGACCGCGGTGCTCGGCCTCGGGAACCTCGGCCCGGCGGCGGCGCTGCCGGTGATGGAGGGCAAGGCGGCCCTGTTCAAGAAGTTTGCCGGGGTCGACGCGTGGCCCGTCTGCCTGGACACGACGGACACCGAGGAGATCATCCGGACCGTCAAGATCATCGCGCCCGTCTACGGGGGTATCAACCTCGAGGACATTGCCGCCCCCCGCTGTTTCGAGATCGAGCGGCGGCTGCGTGCCGAGCTGGACATCCCGGTGTTCCATGACGACCAGCACGGGACCGCGATCTGCGTCCTGGCGGCGCTGCGCAACGCGTTGCGAGTAGTGGGCAAACGGATCGAGGACTGCACCATCGTCGTGTCCGGGGCGGGGGCGGCCGGATCCGCGATCATCCGGCTGCTGCTGCACCGCGACCCGTCGGACATCACCGCGGTCGACGTCGCCGGGATCGTGCACTCGGGCCGCGCGGACATGGACCCGAACCTGAGCGACATCGCCTCCCTGACCAACAAGCGGGGCCTGACCGGGTCACTGGCCGACGCGATGGTCGGCGCCGACGTGTTCATCGGCGTCTCGGCGCCGGACATTCTCGCGGAGAAGGACGTTGCGGCAATGGCGCCCGGGGCGATCATCTTCGCGCTGGCCAACCCGGACCCGGAGGTCGACCCCACGATCGCGCTTCGGTATGCGTCGGTGGTGGCCACCGGGCGATCGGACTACCCGAACCAGATCAACAACGTCCTGGCGTTCCCCGGTGTCTTCCGCGGCCTGCTGGACTCCGGGGCGCGGAACATCACGGACGAGATGATGCTCGCCGCGTCGGAAGCGCTCGCGGACGTCGTCGATGCGTCCCGACTGAACGCCTCCTACATCGTGCCGAGTGTGTTCGACCCCTCGGTGGCCGGGGCCGTGGCGGACGCCATCATCAGCTCGGCCAGGGTCACCGCGACCTCCTGACGAGCGAAGCCGGGCAGTTCGCGCAGCCCGCGCGGTGGGCGCAGTCCAGGCAGCCCGCGCGGCGGGCGCAGTCCGGGCAGCCCGCCCGGTGGGCGCAGTCCCAGGCAGCCCGCGCCGAGGCCATCCGCCACGACCGAACTCATACCTTTCGCGACAGAACTCATACCCTTCGTGGTTTTGCTGGTCAATCGTCGGCCATTACCGACAAGGGTGTGAGTTCAGTCGGGAGGAGGAAGGAGGCAGCGGGGGCAGCGGAGGCAGCGGGGGCAGCGGGGGCAGCGGGGGCAGCGGGGAACCGTCAGGGAAGCATCCAGCCCAGCACGGGCGTGGACTGCAGGTAGACCAGCACGCACATGAACGCGAGGAACGCTAGGCTCCACCCGATGACCTTGCGGAACAGCTCACCTTCCTTGCCCGCCATGCCCGTGGCCGCCGCTGCGATCGCCAGGTTCTGAGGCGAGATCATCTTGCCCAACACTCCACCGGAGCTGTTGGCCGCGGCCAGCAGGACCGGGTTGAGACCCGCCTGCTTGGCGGCCGCGACCTGGAGGCTGCCGAAGAGGGCGTTGGACGAGGTGTCCGACCCGGTGACTGCGACACCGAGCCAGCCGAGGATCGGGGCCAGGAGGGCGAAGAGGCCACCGGCGCCGGCCATCCAGCGGCCGATGGTGATGGTCTGGCCCGAGAAGTTCATCACGTATGCCAGCGCGAGTACCGCGGCGACGATGAGGATCGCCCACTTGAGCTGGTCCAAGGTCCTTCCGTAGGCCCGCAACGCCGCTCCCGGGGAGAGCGCCAGCACCGCCATCGTCATCAGTCCCGACAGCAGCAGCAGGGTGCCGGCGGCAGGGAGGTACCCGAAGGCGAAGGTGACCCCGGTCGGTGGCTTGCCGTTAGGCGCGACGATGTGCAGCCCCGGCCAGGCGAACGACGTGGCACCGCGGGCGAGGAACGACGCGACGGCCGAGATCTGGGCGACGGAGAACACCGCGATGATGATGAGGTAGGGCGCGTAGGCCTTGAGCACCTCGATGCCGCGGTCGGGCGATCGATCAGAACGGGCCCCGGAACCGGCTTCGGCCGGGGGGGTGGCTGCCGGGATGTTGGGGTCGGCGGACCCGCCCGCGGACCCGCCCGCACTGGAGCTCCCCGTCGACGTGGTCGCGCTGACGCGGTCGCGCCGGCTCCCACCGGTCTCCACGGCGTGCGCAGTCGCAGTGGCCTCGGCGATCCGCTCGAGCAGCTCGTCCTCGCTGAGGCTCTCTACGGTCAGCTCCTCCGCGGGCTTCCACACCCGCAGCAGCAGGACCAAGGCCGCGGCCGCGGCCAGCGAGGCGATGATGTCGGTGAGCTCGACGGACAGATAGTTCGAGGACACGAACTGGGCCACGGCGAAGACGACCCCGGCGAGCACCGCGGGAAGCCAGACCTGGCGCAGTCCGCGTCGTCCGTCGACGATGAAGACGAGGACGACAGGCACGACAAGGGCCAGTACCGGAGTCTGACGGCCGACGGTCGACGCGAGGTCATGGACGGGGATGCCGGTGATCTTCGCCAGCGTGGTGATGGGCACCGCGATGGCACCGAAAGCGACGGGGGCTGTGTTCGCGACCAAGGACACCGCCGCGGCCTTGAGCGGGCGGAATCCGAGGGCGATGAGCATGACCGAGCTGATGGCGACCGGGGTACCGAAGCCGGCCAGCGCCTCCATGAGGCCACCGAAGCAGAACGCGATGATGATCGCCTGAATCCGCTGGTCGTTCGAGACCGACCCGAACGAGCGGCGCAGGACGTCGAAGTGGCCGGTGACCACCGTCATCGTGTAGATCCAGATGGCGTTGACGACGATCCACATGATGGGGAAGATGCCGAACACGGCCCCCTCCCCGGCGCTGCTCAGCGCCTGACCGACGGGCATGCGGTAGACGAGGATGGCCACCAAAAGGGCCACGCCCAAGGCGATGAGGGCAGCCCACTGCGCCTTCATCCGCACGACCCCGAGGAGCAGGAAGATCGTCAGGAGGGGAAGGGCGGCGAACAGCGAGGACAGCGCGAGTGAGCCGGCGACGGGATCGAAGATCTGGTCGTACATGATGAGCTGACTCTCTTCCTAGGCCGGGACCTGGCGCCGGGCTCCGGTCGCCTGGATGGGGTCGATGCCGCGCAGCGAGGCGTCCACGAGCTGGATCGGGTGGAACAGCGGGATGCCAGCGTCGAGATAGCGCCGGATCTGCAGAAGGCAACCGGCATTCGAGGTGACCACCGCATCCGGGGTGGTGGACAGGATGTGCTCGATCTTGCGACGGCCCAGGCGTTCCGCCGGCTCGGGTTGCACGAGGTTGTAGATACCCGCGGAGCCACAGCAGATCTCGGTTTCGGGGATGTCGACAACGGTGAGGTCGGGTATGCCGCGCAGCACTGCGCGAGGTTGGTCCCGGATCCCCTGGGCGTGCGCCAGGTGGCAGGCATCGTGGTAGGCGACGCGGGCCGCAACAGGGTGACGGGGCGCGACCGGGCCGATCTCCGCCAGGAGCTCAGAGATGTCCCGAACCTTGGCGCAGAACGCGACTGCGCGCTCGGCATACTCCGGGTCGTCGCGAAGCAGGATGGCGTACTCCTTCATCGACGACCCGCACCCGGCGACGTTGACGACGACGTACTCGACGTCAGCGCGCTCGAAGGCGTCGATCAACCGGCGGGCCCGGTCGGCAGCCTCGTGCTCGCGGCCGGCGTGGCTGGACAGGGCCCCGCAGCACTGTTGGTCCTTGGGGGAGACGACGTCGCAGCCCTCAGCGGCGAGCACCCGGGTCGCTGCGGCGTTGACGTCGCCGAAGAACACCCGCTGCACGCAGCCGGACAGCATGCCGACCCGGTGCCGTCGGATGCCGACCGCTGGTGTGAAGGCCGGCTGCCGGGCAACGACGCTGCGCATCGACAGCTCGGGCAGGAGTGCCTCCATGGCGCGCAGTCGGGGGGGCAGACGGTCCAGCAGCCCCGTTCTCGCGAGCAGTCCTGCGGCCCCCGAGCGCTGGTAGAGGGTCCCGAAGAACGCGGCCGGGCGCAGCCGGGCTGGGTAGGGGAACAGCGTGAAGATCATCGTCCGGAAGAGCCGGTCGGTGCGGGTCCGTTCCCAGTTGCGTTCGATCTGCGGGCGGACCGACTCGATGAGCTGGTCGTACTTCACGCCGGAGGGACAGGCCGTGACGCAGGCCATGCAGCCCAGACAGGCGTCGAAGTTGCCGACGAACTCCTCGTCCATGGGCACCTCGCCGGCCTTGCCCATCTTCATCAGGTAGATCCGGCCGCGAGGAGAGTTCGTCTCGTTGCCCTCCAGGAGATAGGTCGGACAGGTGGGAAGGCAGAACCCACAATGCACGCAGTCGTCGATCAGCTCGCCGCTTGGAGGGTGGAAGACATCGAAGACACCTGTGCCAGAGGCATACTCGGACTGCATGCCCGCGGTGACGGCCCCGCTGTCATCGCCGCCCACGGTGCTCGCGGGTGTGTGCGTCGGACGGGCGATCGACTCGGTCACGGATGGCTCCTGGTGTTCACGGTGATGACTCCTGGGCGGGTGGTGGACGGGGCGAGGCCGGTCAGTACCAGGGTTCGAACCGGCCGGGTGCCAGCCGCCCCTCGGGGTCGAACTGCGCCTTGACCTGTCGTAGCAACGCGGCTGTCGACGGAGGGGGGCCGAGAGCGTCGACGAGCCTGTCGACCGCACTCGGTCGCTGACGCAGCAGCACGCTGGCCCCTCGGCTCGCGGCGTAGGTGCGCACTGACGTGACCACGCGGGCGTGGTCGGCAGGCTCCCCACCCCGCAGTCGGAATGTGTGAAGGCCCAGCCCGGCGCTCGAGACCACCTGCAGGGCGACGTCCGAGGATCCGACTGCCTCGCTCGCTTGCTGCACGAGATGGGCGAGGTCGCTGGGTCGACTGCTGATCCGCAGCACCGTCTCGTCGTCGGCACCCAGGACGGCGGCGGCGTGCTTCTGCCAGGCGACGCGGTCCTCGCCGGAGGCGAGCGGTCCGGCGGCGACGCCCAGGGTCTGAAGGAGCTGGGCGGCCCGGGTGACCGCGTTCTCGACGTGTGCGGCGCTGCCGTCCTCGCGGACATACAACGTGCCGGTCTCTGTGCCACCGACCCACTCGACGGCGGCGGGCTCCATCGGGCTGGCGGCGAGGGCCAGCGCGGCGGCCGTCGCCTGAGCGGCGTCGGCCCGCCCGGCGATCGTCAGAGAGGCTGCGGGCCGCGGGTGCAGCCGCACGACGACCTCCGCGATCAGCGCCAGGGACCCCAGAGACCCGTGCACCAGCTTTGCCAGGTCGTACCCGGCGACGTTCTTGATGACATGGCCTCCCGAACGGGCCACCGTGCCATCGGAGAGGACCAGGGTCACGCCGATGACGAGATCGCGCAGACCGCCGTAGCGCAGCCGTGACGGTCCTGAGTCACCCGCGGCCAGCAGGCCTCCGACGGTCGCACCCCGGGAGGCTGACGGAGGATCGAGGGCCAGCCATTGGTTGTCTGCGGACAGGTGCTCCTGCAGCTCGGTCAGGGTCGTCCCTGCTCGTACGGAGGCGGTCATGTCGCTGGGGTTGTGCGTCAGCACACCGCGTAGCTCACCCGTCTGGACGACGAGATCGGGGTCATCGACGCGACCGCCCCAGTCGATCTTGGTCCCGGCCCCACTGATCAGGACGCTGCCGTGACTCTCGCGCAGCAGCATCGCCGCGGCGCCGAGCGAGTCCGGTCGTTCGACCCGCACCCGCGCGCGGGTATGGCTCACGTCGCTCACATCCGCTCGATGAGTCCGGCGGCCTCGAGCGGGTGGACCCGGTAGGGGCCGGGCCGCTCACCGCACAGGCGCGGGGTGGGGAAGATCTTGCCGGGGTTGCAGATGCCCTTCGGGTCGAAGGCGGCGCGCAGCCGCTTCATCACCGCGAGGTCGTCCTCGGAGAACATCTTGGGCATGGAGCAGGCCTTGTCTGTCCCGACACCGTGCTCACCGGTGATGGAGCCGCCCATCTGGACGCAGAGCTCGGCGATCGCCGTCGACAGGTGTTCGCCCCGTTCGGACTCACCCTCGACGGCGGCGTTGTAGAGCACCAAGGGGTGCAGGTTGCCGTCGCCGGCGTGGAAGACGTTGGCCACCCTCAGGCCCGACTCGTCGGCCATCTCCTGCATCCGGGCCAGGACCTCGGCCAACCGCGTGCGGGGGATGACCCCGTCCTGGACGTAGTAGTCGGGGCTGATCCGGCCCATGGCGGCGAACGCTGCCTTCCGGCCCTTCCAGATCAGCGCCCGCTCCCCCGGGTCTGCGGCGATCCGGATCCCCGTCGTGCCCGCGGCCTGACAGATCTCCTGCACCTTGGTGAATCCTTCGTCGCACTCCGACTCGGGTCCGTCCAGCTCCACGACAAGCGCCGCAGCGGTGTCCAGGGAGTACCCGGCGTGCACGGCAGCCTCGCAGGCTTCGATCGCGAGGGCGTCGAGCATCTCCACCGCGGCGGGAATGATGCCGGCGGCGATGATCCCGCTCACAGCCTCGCCTGCGGCGGCGGGGCTGGAGAAGTTGGCCACCAGCGTACGAACCGCCTCGGGTGTGCGCAGCAGCCGCACGGTGACCGAGGTGGCGATGGCCAACGTCCCTTCGGACCCGATGACGGCACCTCGCAGGTCGGGGCCGACCGTCTCGACCCCGTCACCCCCGACCGTCACGACCGAGGCGTCCGGCAGCACCAGCTCCATGGCATGGACGTGGTTGGTGGTGAACCCGTACTTCATGCAGTGCGCGCCACCGGAGTTCTCGGCGATGTTGCCGCCGATGGTGCAGACCGTCTGGCTGGACGGGTCTGGCGCGAAGTAGAGGTTGTGGGCGGCGACCGCTTTGCTGATGTCCGCGTTGGTGACCCCGGGCTGGACGGTCATCCGCTGGTTCGGCACGTCGATGTCGAGAATGCGGCGCATCCGCGCGAGGCTGATGACGACCCCGTCAGCCACCGGCAGGGCGCCTCCGGACAGGCCGGTGCCGGCGCCTCTGGCCACGAACGGGATCCCTGCTTCGGCGCAGGCGGCGACGGTCAGGGACACCTCGGCGGTGGTCTCCGGCAGCGCCACGAGTGCTGGAACGACCCGGTAACCGGTGATGCCGTCACACTCGTAGGTGCGCAACCGGGTGGCGTCGGTGATGACCCGGTCCGGGGACAAGCCACTCCGCAGACGCTGCGCGATCTCCGGGGTGACGGCGCCCGGGCGGTCAGCAGGGGCGGCGAGCAGGTCGGGTGGGGTCATGGCCACGGTGCCATCCCTTCATCTTCCAACAGATGGAATTTTCCTCTTGCGGGTTGAAAGAAGAATGGACGACCCTGCCGCACCTGTCAAGGGTCCCGCGGTGAGGAAAGGTCGGGACCCCCTGTCGTATCAGGCAGCCGTCACGCCGGCATCTCGGCCGCAAGAAGGTGCGCGGTGCGCGCGAGTACGGGGCCGATCTGGTCGACGAGCTCGGCGGTCAAGCGGCCCGATGGTCCCGAGACCGAGACGGCGGCGCGAACCGAACCGGTGACGATCGGAGCGGCGACACACCGCACGCCCAGCTCCTGCTCGGCATCGTCGACCGCCCATCCTCGGGTTCGTACGAGAGCCAGCTGGTCCATCAGAGCGCGCGGGTCCGTCAGGGTGTGGGGCGTCTGAACCGGCATCCCGGTGCGGGCGAGAAGGCCGGATATCTGCTCGTCCGACAGCTGGGAGAGCAGGGCCTTGCCGACCCCGGTGCTGTGCACGGGGAGGCGGCGACCCACCTCGGTGAACATGCGCATCAGGTGTGGCGACGGGACCTGCGCCACGTAGACCACCTTGTCGCCCTCCAGCACCGCCAGGTTGGCGGTCTCCCCAACCTGGGCGACCAGCTCGACCAGAAGCGGCTTGGCCCAGGCGCCCCATGCTCGTCCGGCGGTCTCGCCCAGTCGGATCAGGCGGGGGCCGAGCGCATACCGTTTCGACGGCTCCTGCTGGACATACCCGTTGCGGGCGAGTGACCGCAGGAGTCGGTGGATCGTCGGCAGAGGGAGCGCGGCGACGGCCTCGATGTCAGCCAGCCGCATCGAGCCGCCCGCGTCAGCGAGGTGCTCGAGCAGCTGCATGGCGCGGTCGAGTGACTGGACACCGGCGAACTCGCGGGGTTCTCGCGGTGGGTCGTCGGTTGATCGAGGTTCCACAATGCGAAAGATAGCGCAGAAAAAGCGGTCCGTTCAGACGGTCACCAGAACCGCTGGAGATTCCAGCCTGTGGAAGACAAACTCCAGCCGCACGGCCGCGTCGCAGCGACGGGTGGATCAGCTCAGCTCGCCCAGCACGGCCTCACGCAGCGTGTCGAGGGGGACGCCTCCGATGTCGAGCGCGCGCCGGTGGAACGACTTCAGGTCGAAGTCGTCGCCCTCGCGCGCTTCGACCTCCGTGCGCAGCTGCAGCCACAGGCGCTCGCCGATCTTGTAGGACGGCGCCTGACCCGGCCAACCGAGGTAGCGGTTGAGCTCGAACCGCAACCACGCCTCGCCCTGGTTGGCGTGCGCGGTGAGGAACTGCCACGCCTTGTCGTAGGTCCAGTCGCCGCCGCCGACCTCCTGCGGCGCCTCGAACCCGCAGTGCACCCCGATGTCGATGACCACTCGCGCAGCGCGCAGCGACTGCCCGTCGAGCCAGCCCATCCGATAGCCCGGGTCGTCCATGTAGCCGAGCTCGGCCATCAGCCGCTCGGCGTACAGAGCCCAGCCCTCGCCGTGCCCGGAGGTCCACGCCTCGAGGCGCCGCCAGGTGTTGAGCAGGTCGGACCGGAAGACGGTCTGTCCCACCTGCAGGTGATGGCCCGGGACGCCCTCGTGGTGGACGGTCGTCAGCTCCTTCCACGTCCCAAACTCGGTGACGCCCTTGGGAACCGACCACCACATCCGGCCCGGGCGGCTGAAGTCGCCGCTCGGCTGGGTGTAGTAGATGCCGCCCTGCTCCGTCGGCGCGATCATGCACTCGATGGTGCGAACCGGCTCGGGGATGTCGAAGTAGACGTCGGTCAGGTTGGCAATCACCTGGTCAGCGGTGGTCTGCATCCAGTCCTTGAGCGCCGCCTTGCCCTCGAGCTTGTATGTCGGGTCCGCCTCGAGGGCGGTGATCGCCTCCTTGACGCTCGCGCCCGGTGCGATCTGCTCCGCCACCTCGCGCATCTGCGCATCGAGGCTGGCGCACTCCTCGATGCCCCAGCGGTAGGTCTCCTCGAGGTCGACCGTGGCCCCGACGAAGTAGCGCGACATGAGTGCGTAGCGCTCGAGCCCGACAGCATCGGCCTCGGGAGCCGCGTCGAGCAGCTCGGTGCGCAGGAACTGCGCCAGCCTCCGGTATGCGTCGGAGGCCTGCTGGGCGGCCGCGCTCAGTGCGTCGCGGTGGCTCCCGCTCAGGCTCGTGCCGCCGGTGAGGGCGCCGGACACGATGGTGACGAAGTAGCCGTCGTCGGCGACCAGGTCGTCGCACTGCGCGGCGCAGGCCTCCACCTGCCGGCGGGGCGCGACGTTGCCCCTGGCCCTGGCGGCAAGGAGCGACTCCTGGTAGTGCGAGAGGGCCGCCGGAATCTTGGTCATCCGCGTGGCGAAGGTCGCCCACCCGTCGTCGCTGTCCTGCGGCATCAGGTCAAAGATGTCGCGGATGCCCTGCAACGGGCAGGCGATGACGTTGAGGGACATCTCCTCGAGACCCGACTCGTGGATCTGCTCGGCCAGCTCGAGCCGGTCGCGCATCGCGGCAATGGTCACGCGGTCGACGTCGTCGGCGGGGGTCGCCGCCACCAGCTGGGCCAACGTCCGCTGGCGCAGCTCGGAGACGGCGCGCTGACCCGCGGGAGAGAAGTCGTCCAGGTCCTCGTCGTGACCGGGGAGGCCGGCATACGTCGCCGCGATCGGGCTGAGCTCGATCGACGCCGCGAAATACTCCTCCGCGATGGCGTCGACCGAGGTGGTGGGTCGCGCCGCGGGCTGGGCGCTGGCGGAGCTGTGGGCGGTTGCGCTCGTGGCGCCGGTGTCTGAGGTCACGCCCGGCAACGTATACCCGTGCCCCGACGACGGGCAGAGCGGTTTCGCACGGCTTCGGACGGCTTCGGACGGCTTCGGGCGGCTTCGGCGGGAGGATGGGCGGGTGCGCAGGGGCGAGGAGGTCGTGGCCGTGGTCGGGCGATCGCAGGCGCTGCGCGACCTGCGTCGACCGCAAGCGGCACTGGACCTGGTCATGCCGGCTCTCGCCGCCCACCCGGACGCCCCCGAGCTGCTCGTCGAGGCCGCTCGGTGCCGCCTGGCAGTCGGTGGCCGCAGCAGCCTCGGCCCGGCGATCGACCTCCTGCGTCGCGCCGTCGCTCTGGAGCCTGAGAACGCGACGGCCGTAGCGCTGCTCGGGGCGTCGCTGATGGTGACGTTCACGCGTGCTCGCGAAGGTGAGCAGCTCCTCGACCGGGCTTGCCAGATGGCGCCGTTCGACGCCGACGTCGCCTACGCGCGGGCGGTCGCCCTCGAGCAGCGAAGCGTCCTGCGTTGGGACAAGGCGCACGCCGCCGTCCGTCACGCTGCGGCTCTGGCGCCGCAGAACCCCCAGGTGCTGCTGCTCAAGGCGAGGGTCGACCGGGGCCGGCTCGGACCGCGCGACGCACAGGGTCGAGCCGCGCTCGTCACCGACATCGAGGCCATTCTCGCGGTCGACCCCGGCAATGCGGACGCCGCATACCTGCTGGCTCAGGTGACCGGGACCGGTGCCGGTCCCGCCGCCCGCGCCGAGTCCTTCCGGCAGGCCGTTCGCCTCAACCCGCTGCACGGCAATGCGATCCACCAGGTGGACTCGAGCCTGGTCGCGCCACTTCGCGGTGGGTACTGGGTGGTCTGGTTCCTCGTGCTGCTGCAGGGCGTGCTGCTCTGGCGCAGCCTCACGTGGGGGACGGCGCTGAACGTCGTGCTGTTCATCTGCGCGCTGGTCGTGCCCTGGGCGAGGTTTCGCGCCGCGCGTCGGTCGTCGCCTGCGGGTTTCGGGCGGCACGGCGGCCGGGACCCGTTGCTGTGGACCTTTGGGCTGCTCACCTACCTGGGGGCGTTCGCGCTCAAGGTGTCCCTCGACGGTCTCGGTGGGGCCGTGCTGCTGTGGGTATGCGTCGTGATCCTCACCGCCGCGGGCGCGGCATACCTGCTGCGCAGTGTGCGTCGTCGCCGCCGCTACGGCTGACTCCGCTGCCCGCGAACGGGAGCACTGTCGAGGGCATCACCCCGTCGCGGGGAGACCCCTGGGTATGGTCGCCCCATGACGAGCGCCGCAGTGACCGAGGTCGACCAGGGCTCTCGCAAGGTGGCGCGACGCGTGGTCGTGGGCGCCCCGGTTGCCGAGGTCTTCGCGCTGGTCGCCGACCCGCACCGCCATCCGGAGCTCGACGGTTCGGGGACGGTCCGCGACACCGAGGTGAGAGGGCCGAACAGGTTGAGCGTCGGCGCGAAGTTCAGCGTCGGGATGAAGCAGTACGGGGTGCCCTACACGATCACCTCGACCGTGACCGACCTCGTCGAGAACCAGGTCGTCGAGTGGCAGCACCCACTCAAACACCGGTGGCGCTGGGAGCTCGTCGCGCTCACCCCTGGCACCACCCAGGTGACCGAGACCTTCGACTACGCGGCGGCGGCGGCGCCGGTTGTCCTGGAGTGGCTTGGACAACCGGCGAAGAATGCGACGGGGATCACCGCGACCCTCGAGGCGCTCGCGGCGCGGTTCGACGGCTGACCGGCAGTCAGCGGACGGTCAGCGGACGGTCAGCGGACGGTCAGCGAAGAGTCAGCGGGCCTGGCTGACGCTGCTCATGGTGAAGTCGCTCACCCGCACCGGTGGCATCGCGGTGCGCGTGAATGAGTCGCCCCACTCCCTCGGGTAGCACCGGACCGTCTCGCCGATCTCGGTGATGCGGTCGAGGACGTCGAGCGGCGAGATGTTCCACCGGAAGTTGTTCACCGCCCCGGTGACCTCGCCGTCTTCGACGAGGTAGACGCCGTCGCGAGTCAGGCCGGTCATCAGCAAGGTCTGCGGGTCGACGATCCGGATGTACCACATCGTCGAGAGCAGCAGCCCACGCGAGGTGGCAGCCACGAGGTCGTCGATCGTGCCGGCGGCGCCGGGAGCCTCCAGGATCAGGTTGTCGGCCGCCCGACGAACCGGGGTCCCGGATGCCGACGTCCCCGACGTCCCCGACGAGGCATACGCCCTCGAGCCGGACAGTGCGACCAGCTCGCCTCGTGAGACCCAGTCTTGCCGCGGGATGGCCAGCCCGTTGTCGAACACAGAGGTGTCCGACGACGAGGTCCGCGCGACGACGAACGGCGCGCACTCCAACCCGGGACGTCCGGGGTCACTGAAGATCTCGACCGGCAGCGTCGCGAGTCGGTCGCCGATGCGGGCCCCACCGCCCTTGGGAGGGGTCCTGTCGGGCCCCGGGGAGCCGGGACGACGGGAGAACGCGGATCGGCCCTCGTCGGCAGCCCTGGCCTCGGCGAGCCAGTAGGCGTAGATCAGCAGGTCGGCGAGCGCCGTCGGCGGCAGGATCGTCTCGTAACGGCCGGCGGGGAGGTCGATCGACCGGTCGGCCCAGCCGAGCCGCCGGGTCAGCTCCGCGTCGGCAGCTGCGACGTTCGCCTCGGACGGGTCCCGCAGGGTGAACCCCAGGTAGCTCGATGCGGACCAGTCGGCGTTCTTGGCGTTCATCTCGAGGCGACCGGTGGGCTGCACGTGTCGCAGCCGCACGCCTGTCGAGGACCCGAGATAGACGCTGTCGACAAGCTGTTCGGTGAAGCCGAAGTGCCTGCGGGTCGTCCCACCGGCTCGCATCACCTCGCCGAGGTCGGCTGCCACCTGGGCGAACGCACCGATGCTGGTCGTCTCGGGTTCCAGGTCGAAGTCGGACCCGGCACCCGCGAGCTCCGGCGTCACCAGGGGTGCGGCGTCCGAAGCCGCCTCCGCCGCGCGGGCGCTCGCCTCCGCCTCCTCGACGAGGGCCCGGACGTCGCCGGCGGAGGTCACGGTGCGGTCCACAACACCCGATGCGGTCCCGTCGCCGGACGGCGAGGTCGCGACCACGGTGACCGACCGCGACGTCATCTCGCCGTTCGTCGTCAGGGAGCTGTTGGCCCAGCGCAGGTTGGCCTCGGACCGGTCGGTGACGATGACGATGGTGCCCTCAGTCGTCGCGACGGCCAGGGCGGTTTCGACGATCTCCTGCGGGGTGCACAGCTGCGTCATCAGTGACCCCCTTCCTGCACGGTGTTGAGGATTCGGACACCACGGAAGAGAGCCGCCGGGGTGCCGTGGCTCGCGGGGGAGACCTGACCCGGCTGAGCCTTCCCGCAGTTGAGGACCCCGCCTCTGTAGAACGTCGACGGACCTCCGACGGCCTCCATCGACCGCCAGAAGTCGGTGGTGCTCGCCTGGTAGGCCACGTCGCGCAGCTGGCCGGTGATCGCCCCGTTCTCGATGCGGAAGAACCGCTGGCCGGTGAACTGGAAGTTGTAGCGCTGCATGTCGATCGACCACGACTTGTCACCGACGATGTAGATGCCGTCGTCGACCTGGGCCACGAGGTCCTCGACCGAGCCTCCCGATGGCTCGGGCTTGAGGCTGACGTTGACCATCCGCTGCAGCGGCACGTGCCGGGCGCTGTCGGCATACGCGGCACCGTTGCTGCGTCCGAGATCCTTGAGCGAGGCCATCGCTCGGTCGGTCTGGTATCCGACCAGGATGCCGTCCTTGACGATGTCCCAGTGCTGTCCGGCGACCCCTTCGTCATCCCAGCCGACGCTGGCGAGACCCCAGTCGGTGTCGCGGTCGCCCGTGACGTTCATGCCCGAAGAGCCGTACTGGAAGGTGCCCAGCTTGTCAAAGGTCGCGAACGACGTTCCTGCATAAGCCGCTTCGTACCCCAGCACCCTGTCGAGCTCGGTCGCGTGCCCGATCGACTCGTGGATCGTCAGGAACAGGTTGGTGCCGTCGATGACGAGGTCGTAGCTGCCGGCCCGCACGCTGGGGGCCTTGACCTTGGCTGCGAGCAGCTCGGGGATCTCGGCGATCTGGCCGGTGAGGTCGGCCTCGGACCCCATGACGTACTCCCAACCGGCAGCCGCCGGGGGAGACAGCGTGCGCATCGTCTCGAACGCACCGGTGGCTCGGTCGACAGTGGTCGCCGTCAGCTCGGGCTCGATCCGGATCCGCGTCTGCGTCGTCGAGGTGCCGGCGAGGTCGGCATAGAAGGCGTTCTCGCGCACGGCCTGCAGCGTGGCCTGGGTGTGGTCGACGCCGTCCCCGGCCTTGAGGCGTTCCGACAGGTCGACCAGCGCGGCGATCTTGTCCGGGTCGCTCACGGTGAACGGGTCGATCTCATAGGACGAGGACCAGTGCGCATCCGGGTATGCCGGCTCGTCGGCGAGCTCGACTCGATCGGTCGAGACCTGTCCGGACACCCGCGCGACGGCGACCGCGCGCTCGGCGAGGCGCGCGGCCTCCTCGGGCGCGAGCACCACCCCGGCGGCGAACCCCCAGCTGCCGTCGTGCACGACGCGAACCGCGAGCCCGATGTCGTCGGAGGTGATCGACGTCTCCAGGTCGAAGTCGTGCAAGGTGAGGAACTGGGTGCGCGTCGAGATCACCCGCAGGGCGGCATACTCCGCTCCCAGCTCGCGGGCCCGCGTGAGTGCGGCGTCGGCGAGCACCGAGAGCGGCAGCGCCAGAAACGCGGCGTCGACACGGGGCGGGCGAGACATCGAGGAGTCCTTTCGTCACCGACCAACGTATGCCAACCCGGTTCGGGGCCTTTCCCGACGTTCGGACGGAGCGACGGCCCGGCCCGGCACGCGCGAAGCGTGCCACCGGCTGACCGGCCGGATCAGTCGGGACGATCGTGCCTGCTGTAGATCTCCGCGGCCGCGCGACCGAACCCTGCGGGGAAACCGGCTTCGGCGAACGTCCTGGCGACCTCGCGCATCTCGGCTTCCCACCGCCAGCCCTTGGCAGCAGCCGCCGCCGCGGCGCGGTCCGATCGCTCCTGGACCCCGGGCTGCGACATCGCCCACTCGGCGAGCAGCGCATCCTCCACACCGTAGGCGGCCGCGGTGCCCCGCGCGGCTAAGAGCAACGCCGAGCTGACCTTGCTCCACGAGGCATAGACCATCTTGGTGGCCGAGGCGGCATAGGCTCCCGACTCGAGCACGATCGCCTCGAGCCTGGTGTCCAGGAACTCGTACGCGACCTGGTGGGCGTGCGAGCCGGAAAGATAGAGCCGTGTCGTCCCGTGCTCTGTCGGCGGGCCGCCGATGATTCCGCCATCGACATAGGTCGCGCCGCCCGCGCACACCACGCTCGCCACCTCGGCCGCGGTTCCTGGGCTGATCGCGTTGGCGTCCAGGTAGAGACCGGTGAAGCCGCGCGTCGCTCGGGCCACGTCGAGAGCAAAGCCGGGCGGGCACACGGAGATGACCAGATCGCAACCCGACAGCCCATCTGTCGCAACGAGTCCCGCGGTCTCGGCTCGACGACCGGTGGCAGCTCCGCGTCCGACCGGCAGCCAGCGAACCTGTGCGCCCACATCGACGAGAGCCCTGCCGACCTCGGCTCCCATCGCTCCGGGATGCAGGACAGCGATGATGCTCACTGCTCACCTCCGAACGGTCTCGACAGGGCCACCAACCTGCCACCCCGGCGCAGGACCGCCCTGGGCGGGTATCGCGGCGGTCCCGGGCTCCAGGTGAGCTGATGCCGGCGGAGCAGGGCCTCTCAGCACAGGGCGTCGACGGGACAGCTCCTGGCCGGCTGCCCCGGGAGCACTCAACGGGGCAGGCCGGAGGCGCGCCACCCACCGCGGACCGGACCGTAGGCGGCGGTCCGTAGCCTGGCGGCCGGCGAGGCCCAGACCCGCTGTGCTGCGGTCGATCCGGTGTCCTCGCCAGGTGTCGCGAGCGCCGACAGCACCGTGACGAGCGCGGCCAGCTCCTCGTCGGTCGGCCTCCCGCCACCGACGATGAGCACCTGACCCGCGCCCGGCCGCGAGTCACTCACAACGTGGAGCCGGTCTGAGGGGCGAGCTGGCGACTCACAACGGAATGTTTCCGTGCTTCTTGGGCGGCAGTTTCTCTCGCTTGGTTGTCAGGGCGCGCAACGCTCGGGTCACGTTCATCCGGGTGTTCGAGGGGGAGATCACCGTGTCGACATAGCCGCGCTCCGCCGCGATGTAGGGGTTGGCCAGCTGCTCCTCGTAGTCGCGGACGAACTCCTGACGAGTCTTCTCGACGTCCCGACCGTCGGCCTGCGCGGCGGCAATCTCTTTGCGGTAGAGGATGTTGACGGCTCCCTGCGCTCCCATGACGGCGATCTGAGCCGTCGGCCACGCGAGGTTGATGTCGGCACCGAGATGCTTGGAGCCCATCACGTCATATGCCCCCCCGTACGCCTTGCGAGTGATGACGGTGACCAGTGGAACGGTCGCCTCGGCGTACGCATAGAGGAGCTTGGCGCCGCGCCGGATGATCCCGTCCCACTCCTGGTCGGTGCCCGGCAGGAACCCCGGCACGTCGACGAAGGTCAGCACCGGGACGTTGAACGCGTCGCAGGTCCGCACGAACCGCGCGGCCTTCTCGGAGGCGTCGATGTCGAGGCACCCGGCGAACTGCATCGGCTGGTTCGCGACGATGCCCACCGGCATACCGTCGATCCGGGCGAAACCGGTGATGATGTTGGGCGCGAAAAGCTGCTGCACCTCCAAGAAGTCGGCGGAGTCGTCCGCGCGGTCCACGACGTGTCGCACGACCTCGTGCATGTCGTAGGGCTGGTTAGGGGAGTCGGGAATGCACGTGTCGAGCCAGCGGTCCTCGTCGGTCACCTCGAGGGAGGTAGCTGCGGGCGAGGGCTCGTACGCCGGTGGCGCCTCGAGGTTGTTGGACGGCAGGTAGGACAGCAGCGCCTTGACGTAGTCGATCGCGTCCTGTTCGTCGGTGCCCAGGTAGTGGGCCACCCCCGACTTCGTGTTGTGGGTGCGGGCGCCACCGAGCTCCTCCATGGTGACGACCTCACCGGTGACCGTCTTGATCACGTCGGGCCCGGTGATGAACATGTGCGAGGTCTGGTCGACCATGACGGTGAAGTCGGTGATGGCGGGGGAGTAGACGGCACCGCCCGCACACGGGCCGAGGACGAGGGAGATCTGAGGGACGACGCCGCTGGCGTGCACGTTGCGCCGGAAGATCTCGGCGTAGAGGCCGAGCGCCACCACCCCTTCCTGGATGCGGGCGCCGCCGGAGTCGTTGAGTCCCACAACCGGGCATCCGATCTTCATGGCAAAGTCCATCACCTTGCAGATCTTCTCGCCGAACACCTCGCCCAACGAGCCCCCGAACACCGTGAAGTCCTGGGCGAACACGGCGACCTGACGTCCGTCGACCTGGCCGTAACCGGTGACCACGCCGTCGCCGTAGGGCCGGTCCTGGTCCTGACCGAAGGCGGTGCTGCGGTGCCGTGCGAACTTGTCCATCTCGATGAAGGTGCCCTCGTCGAGGAGCATCCCCAGCCGTTCGCGGGCCGTCTTCTTGCCCCGGGCGTGCTGCTTGTCGACGGCGCGTTCGGAACCCGCGTGCGCGACCTCGGCGACACGGCGCTTGAGGTCCGCCAGCTTGCCGGCGGTGGTCCCCAGATCAGGGCCGGCCGGCTCGGCCGGCTCCACGGCTGACGCCACGGGGGGCGTCACGGCGGGCGTCGATGACATGGCCGGGAGCCTAGCCTTGACCTTCGTGGCCCCTCCGCTCGATCCCGCGGCTCTGCGCGCGGCGTTGGTCTCGCACGTATCACGTTGGGCCGAGGTCGAGCACCACGACAGCATCGGTTCCACCAACGCCCGTGCCACCCAGCTCGGTCGGCCCTGGGTCGTGGTGGTCGCCGACCACCAGAGCGCCGGCCGCGGCCGGTTGGCTCGCAGCTGGCAAGCCCCGCCCGGCACGTCCGTCGCGGTCTCGGCGACCGTTCCGGTGCCTGCGTCCGGCGCCGGCTGGCTGCCCCTGCTCACCGGGCTGGCGGTGGCCGACGCAGTCGAGGCGACGACGTCGCTGTCGGCTGTCCTCAAATGGCCCAACGACGTGCTGTTGCCGACCGACGGCGACCGCAAGGTGTGCGGGATCCTGTGCGAGGTCGTGGCGGGTCCCGCCGGACCGCTGGTCGTCATCGGTGCCGGTATCAACCTCAGCCAGAGCCGGGCAGAGCTCCCTGTCGAGACCGCGACGTCCCTGCGGCTGGCCGGAGCCGTGGTCACGGAGTCGACCGGTACGCAGCTGGTGGCCTCGTACCTGCGGCGGCTCGCTGATCGGTATGCCGCCCTCGCGCAGGCGCCGGCCCGAGGGGGGCTGTCGGGGTTGTCAGCGTTGTCGGCGCTGGCGGCCGAGTACCGCACCCGGTGCTCGACGCTCGGTCGACGCGTGCGACTGACCCGCACCGAGACAACCGGGACCACCGATGTCGTCGGCCTCGCTGTCGACGTCGACGCCGAGGGTCGTCTCGTGATCGACGGACCGGGCGGACCCACGGCCTGGGCCGCCGGCGACGTGGTGCACACCAGGCTGGACGGGTGACCTGTCGCCGGTTGGGCATGATGACGGACATGGATCACGGGCGGGAGGCGCAGGACGAGCGTTCCGGCCGACGCCGCCTGCCGTCCGAGGACCTACCCGACGAGCCCGGAGCCGACGACGTCGTCGCCGCGATCCTCGGACGACCGAGAACCCTGACCCGTCGCGAGGTGAGCACGGGGGCCGACGTCTCGCTGCAGAGCGCACGTCGCTTCTGGCACGCACTCGGGTTCCCCCTCGTCACCTCGGACGACAAGCTGTTCACCGAGGCCGACCTTTCTGCCTTGCGCACCGTCGCTGCGATCGTGCGCGACGGCGACCTCGACGAGTCGACGGCACTGGCGCTCACCCGGGCGTTCGCGCGGACCGCGGACCGCCTGGCCGCCTGGCAGGTGCAGCTCGTCGCCGAGGCCGTGGCTGCCGAGCACGGGGTCGAGCAGGAGCTGGTGCTGCCGACGACGCACTCGGGCCTGGCCACCGCTCGCGGGACGACCCAGGCGCTGGTCGACATGGCCGACCAGCTCGAACCGCTGCTCGTGTATGCCTGGCGGCGTCACCTGTCGGACGCGCTGTCGCGCCTGTTGGCCGACGCCGAGCCCACCGACGAGGAGGGAATCCACCGGCACATCGGCTTCGCCGACCTCGTGTCGTTCACCTCGCTGGTGCGCAGGCTCTCCGAGCGCCAGCTCGGCACCGTGGTCGCCCGGTTCGAGCTGCTCACGTCCGACGTCGTGACGGCCCACGGCGGACGCATCGTCAAGACCGTGGGAGACGAGATCCTCTTTTCCAACCGTGAGGCCGCGCCTGCCGCGGCGACGGCCCTCGACCTCGTCGACGCGATGGCCGAGGACGAGCTGCTGCCCGACGTACGCGTCGGGCTGGCTGCGGGGCGGGTGCTCTCCCGGTTGGGCGACGTCTTCGGGACCACGGTGAACCGGGCCTCCCGGCTGACCTCGATCGCGCATCCCGGACACGTTCTCGTCGACGGACCGATGGCCACGGCGCTGGACAGCGTGTCGGGGTTCGAGCTGACCGCGCTCCGGCCGAGGACGTTGCGCGGCGTCGGCCAGGTCCATCCGCATGTCCTGCTACGAGCCGGGGCCGCCGGCCGGCGAATCGAACGCGTGAGCCCCATCCCCTCGACCGAAGCGGTATCAGCCCTACCGAAGGAGACTGCGTGACCCCCGACGCCATGAGCCCATCCGCCGTGACGGGCCCCGACCCGGGACCGAGCCCGCTGGTCCGGCTCGAACGCCACCTCGATGGACAGGTCGTCGAGATCGTGCTGGACCGACCCGAGGCGCTCAACGCGGTGTCCGGCGCGATGGCCACAGCGATCGCCGAGGCGACCACGTCCGTCGCGGCCGACCGGGTGGTGCGCTGCGTGGTGCTCTCGTCCAGCCAGGACCGGGCGTTCTGCGTCGGCGCCGACCTCAAGGAGCGCAACCGTCTGACCGACGGCGAGCTCGCCGCCCAGCGACCGGGCAACCGAGCGGCATACCGGGGGGTGCTCGACCTGCCCGTACCGGCCGTCGCGGCAGTGGAGGGATACGCGCTCGGCGGTGGTTTCGAGCTGGCGCTGTCCTGCGACCTCATCGTCGCGGGAGAGGACGCGACGATCGCATTACCGGAGGTGTCTGTCGGCGTCATCCCGGGAGGCGGCGGGACGCAGCTGCTCACCCGCCGGGTTGGCTGGTCCCGAGCGGCGTCCCTGATCTTCACCGCGCGCCGGGTGTCCGCGCGAGAGGCGCTCGACCTGGGTTGCGTCGACGAGATGGTCCCCACGGGTGCGGCGAGAGCTCGGGCGCTCGCGCTGGCGGCGATGGTCGCGGGCAACTCACCGGTCGGCGTCAGGCAGGCGAAGAAGGCGATGCGCGACGGAGGGGACGTCTCCCTGGCGGCCGGCCTCGACATCGAGGATGCCTGCTGGGCGGCGACCGCCTTCAGCGCCGACCGGGCCGAGGGGGTTGCCGCCTTCGCCGCGAAGCGGCCACCGAGATGGCCCCGTAGAGCCGACATTTCACCCTGATCCCCTAGCATCCTCGCCATGACGCGTGTCCTGCTGGCCGAGGATGACCCCGCCATCTCGGACCCTCTGGCGCGGGCCCTGCGGCGCGAGGGGTATGAGGTCGACGTGCGCCCGGACGGGCGGGCTGCCCTCGAGGGCGCGCGGGACAACCCGGACCTGATCGTTCTCGACCTGGGCCTTCCGTTCGTCGACGGGCTGGAGGTCTGCCGACGGGTGCGGGCGATGGGCAAGACCGTCCCGGTGCTCATCCTGACGGCGCGCGCCGACGAGGTGGACACCGTCGTGGGCCTCGATGCCGGAGCCGACGACTACGTCACCAAGCCGTTCCGCCTGGCCGAGATGCTCGCCCGGGTCCGGGCTCTGCTGCGCCGCAACGCCAGTGACGTGGAGCCCTCGATCGAGATGGTACGGATCGACACCGAGGGGCGGCGGGCCTGGTTCAACGACCAGGAGATGCAGCTGACGGCCAAGGAGTTCGACCTGCTGCGCGTGCTTGTCCGCGAGCAGGGCAAGGTCGTCTCGCGCGAACAGCTGATGCGCGAGATCTGGGAGACGGCCTGGTTCGGGTCGACCAAGACGCTCGACATGCACATCAGCGTCTTGCGCCGCAAGCTCGGCGACGACGCCACACAGCCGCGATACATCTCCACCGTCCGGGGTGTGGGCTTCCGCTTCGAGCGCCCGGAGGGCTGACCGGCCATGCGGCGTCTGATTGTCCGCACCACGCTGTCCGCCGTCCTCGTCGCCGTTCTGGTAGTCGCGGTCCCGGCCCTCGTGGCGCTTCTCTGGTTGGTGACGTCCCGCCCGGCGGTCGTCACGACATGGATGGCGCAACCAGCGGGCACGCGGGCGCTCCAGCTCTGCCTCGCCGCCCTCATCCTCGTCGCGGTGGCCGTCGCCGTCACGCTGGGCATGGTCCATTGGCGAGCCCAGCGGATCGCCGAGCCCATGACACGCCTCGCCGAGGCAGCCAGGCGGTTGGGCGAGGGGCCGGCGCGGCTGGAACCGTTGACGTCCGGCATACCCGAGGTCGACGGCGTCTCGGCGGTGCTCAGCCGCAGCGCGCAGCAGTTCACCCGCTCACTGGCCGCCGAGCGTCAGTTTGCCGCGGACGCCTCCCACCAGCTGCGCACCCCACTCACCGCGCTGCTGATGCGGCTCGAGGAGATCTCGGAGTCCGCCGACCCCGACGTCGTGCACGAGGAGGCCGGGATCGCCATCGACCAGGTGGAACGCCTGACCCGCGTCGTGGACGACCTGCTGATGCGCAGCCGGCGCAGCAGCGACGCGCCGCGACCCGAGGTGAGTCTCGACTCGGTGATCGCGGCCCTGCAGCGCGAGTGGCAGCCGGCCTTCGAGCAGGCCAGGCGCAGCGTGCGCGTACACGGCGAACGGGGCCTGGTCGTGCGGGCCACCCCGGTGGCGTTGAGCCAGGTGCTCAGCACTCTGCTGGAGAACTCGTTGGTGCACGGGCGGGGCACGGTCGACCTGGAGGCGAGGCGCAGCGGTCCATCGGTCGTCGTGGAGGTGAGCGACCAGGGCGACGGGGTGTCGCCGACGATCGCCCCGCACATCTTCGAGCGGTCGGTCAGCTCGGGTGAGGGCAAGAGCACCGGCCTCGGGCTGGCGCTGGCTCGCGACCTGGCAGAGTCGAACGGCGGCCGCCTGGACCTGGTGTCGGCGCAGCCGGTGAGGTTCGCCCTGTTCCTCTCCGAGGCCGACTCGCCTTAGCAGGGTTCGGGGTTGGCAGGGGTTGGCAGGGATTGTCGAACCGCGAGCGGGAGTCAGGGGCGAACGGACGAGGTGTCGATGTTCTCGTCCTCAGAGTCACCGGGGTGCTCGCCCGCGAAGACGAACTGGCGGTAGGCCCAGAAGCGAAAGATCGTCGCGAACCCGATCCCGATGATGTTGTTGACGTTGAGCGCCAGGTGCGAGTCGAAATGCAGGACGTAGGTCGTGAAGGCGAGGTAGCCCAGGTTGATCGCCAGACCGATCCCGTTGACGACGAAGAACAGGACCGCCTCGTGATGCACGGGCCGGTTGCGCCGGTGCCGGAAGGTCCACAGCCGGTTGCCGACCCAGGCCCACGCCGTGGCGACGATTCCGGAGATGATCTTGGAGGTCGTCGGCTTGCCCTCGAGGACCGTGAGCAGCAGCAGGTTGAAGATGCCGGTGTCGATGACGAACCCGACCAGGCCGATGACCCCGAACTTGGCGATCTCCCGTCCGAAGACACCTGTCAAGGCGCGGATCCGGTCGACGACGCCGGTCCGTGGTGTCTCGGTCACCGGAGCACTGTAGCCGCGCAGGGCCGCGGACAGCCGCGCAGACACCGCGTAGGACGCTACGTAGGACGCTACGTAGGACGCGTAGGGAAGGTGCCCACTCGGCCGGTCTAGGCTCTCGTGTCGTGACCGCATCGCCGGTGGAGGGCGCCCCGGCGCGGTCTGCGCCCCGCCGCACGCCCGGAGGGTTCCCGGTCGTGGGGGTGATCGGCGGTGGTCAGCTGGCCCGGATGATGCAAGGACCGGCGATCGAGCTGGGCGTCCAGCTGTCGGTCCTCGCCGAGTCGACGGATGCATCGGCTGCTCTCGTCGTGCCCTCGTCGCCCGTGGGGGACCATGCGGACGTCGAGACGGTTCGTGAGTTCGCGGCACGGTGCGACGTGGTGACCTTCGACCACGAACACGTCCCACCGGAGGTGCTAGCGGACCTGGAGGAATCAGGCATACTGCTGCACCCTTCTCCGGCGGCGTTGGTCTATGCGCAGGACAAGCTCGCCATGCGCCGCCGGCTCGCCGATCTGGGCGTGCCGTGCCCGAGGTGGTCGGCGGCGCGGACAGCGGCCGAGGTGCGCGCGTTCGGCGATGAGGTGGGTTGGCCGCTGGTGGCCAAGGCGCCGCGCGGCGGGTACGACGGCAAGGGCGTACGCGTGGTGTCGGCCGCCGAGGTGTCCGGGCTCGGGGACTGGCTGGGTGCGGTTGGTCGGCCCGGACCGCTCGAGCACGGGATCCTGGTCGAGGAACGGGTCGAGTTCGTGCGCGAGCTGGCGGTGCTGGTGGCGCGCAGCCCCTCCGGTCAGGCCGCTGCGTGGCCGGTCGTCGAGACGGTCCAGACCGACGGGATCTGCACGCAGGTGCTGGCTCCCGCTCCTGGGCTCGACCCCGGTCTCGCAGCGGAGGTCACCGCCGCCGTGCTGAGCATCGCGGGGGAGCTCGGGGTCACCGGGGTGTTGGCGGCCGAGCTGTTCGAGGTCCGTGCCGGGGACGGCGCGCCTTCGACATACCTCGTCAACGAGCTGGCCATGCGCCCGCACAACAGCGGTCACTGGTCGATGGACGGCGCGGTGACCGGCCAGTTCGAGCAGCATCTGCGCGCGGTGCTCGACCTGCCGCTGGGTGACCCGTCGACCCGCGCGCCGTGGACAGTGATGGCAAACGTGCTCGGCGGTGGTCACGACGAGCTCTACAGCGCCTATCGGCACGTCATGGCACGCGACCCCGGCGTCAAGGTCCACCTTTACGGCAAAGGGGTTCGGCCTGGCCGCAAGATCGGTCACGTCAACGTGACGTCGCGCTCGTTGGACGACGCCCAAGGGCGGGCCACGCATGCCGCCGACTATCTGCGAGGAGCCGTCGATGAGTGACCGGCGCCCACCCGTGGTCGGGATCGTGATGGGGAGCGACAGTGACTGGCCGGTGCTGGAGCAGACGGCGATCGCGTTGCGAGAGCTAGGCATCGGGTTTGAAGCCGACGTCGTTTCGGCACACCGTATGCCGGACGAGATGATCGCGTACGGGCGCGGCGCGGCCGGGAGAGGGTTGCGGGTCATCGTCGCTGGAGCGGGCGGCGCCGCGCATCTGCCGGGGATGCTGGCAGCGGTGACCCCGCTGCCGGTGATCGGGGTCCCGGTGCCGCTGAAGTACCTGGACGGCATGGACTCGCTGCTCTCCATCGTGCAGATGCCCGCCGGCGTACCGGTGGCCACCGTCTCGATCGGCGGCGCCCGCAACGCGGGGCTGCTGGCCGCGCGCATCCTCGGTGCGGGGGAGGGGGAGGAGGCCACCCGGATCCAGGCGGCGATGCTCGTGTTCCAGGATGAGCTGCGTTCGGCGGCCCGCGCGAAGGGGCAGGTGCTCCGGTCGACTCTCTGAGTGACCCGTGGTCGGCCGAGTGACCCGTGCTCGGTGGCGTGCGACGTCTAGGTAGCCCTGGGCTCCTGCGTAGTCGGACGCGAGGGATCGCGAGGTGGCGAAACGGCCGAGTCGACAGGAGGATCGCTTGCCACCAGCGAGGCCGCTGCAAGGGCCAGCACGGAGCGCAACCAGCGGTGGGCGTGGTCGTTTGTCAGCCGGGGGTGCCACAGCATGGGATAGGTGAATCCGGTGATCTCGTGGGGTGCCTCGAGGACCCGCACCGACGCATCGGCGTACCGTCGAGCGAACCGGCGAGGCACCACGGCGATGAGGGTCGTTCCGCGAACGGCCGTGACGGCGGTGCTGAAGTAAGGAACTCGGACTCCAGCAGGAGCGTGGATACCCAGTTTCTCGAGCTGGTCCATCACGAGCATCTGATGTGCGTGCATGCCTCCGACACTCGCGTGCGGGTAGCCAGCAAGGTCGTCGACCGTGACCCGGTCCGCGGTGAGGGGGTGGGACGTCGACACCATGCAGACGAAGTCCTCAGTGAAGAGGGTCTGTCGGTGCAGGTGGGCCGGCGCCTCGATCGGGGTCAGCGCCAGGTCGATCCTGCCGTGATCCAGGTCCGCGAACGTGGAGGGAAGGACAGGGGTGACGACCAGCGACAGGTGTGGGGCCCCACTGGTGAACGGCGGGAAGAAATGGTCGCCCAGAACGGTGAGGGGGTAGTCGGAGGCCGCGACGCGGAAGGTGTCGCTGGCACTGCCGGGGTCGAACGAGCTGCCGCGGACCAGCGTTCTCAGCCGCGGCATCACGCCGGCAAGCTCCTCCTGCAGTGCGCGCGCTCGGGGTGTCAGCTCGTAGCCGCCTTGGGTACGCACGAGTAGCTCGTCCTCGAACATCTCGCGAAGCCGACTCAGCGTGCGGCTCATCGCCGACTGGCTGAGGTGGGACCGCGCGGCGGCGCGTGACACGTGGCGCTCGTCGAGCAGGACCTCCAGCGCCCTCAAGAGGTTGAGGTCGGCGTTCGCGATATGCATATCGCGCATGATAGGCGTGAGGACTATGCATTGGACACCGACTGTCGGGGCGGCCATGCTGCTGTTCGACCCCCTTGCGCCGACGGGAACAGCCGACAGGAGCCACGGGGGCGGCCGCCACTGTCCACCCGGGAGACTCGATGAAGGTCATCGCCCTCGAGGAACACATGTTCCCTCGTGAGGTTCTCGACTCAGCCCATCTCGACCTGGGTTCGCGCGCCGGACGGCGGGCCGCGGCGTTGGACGACGTGGGTGAGGGACGCCTCCAGGTCATGGACGAAGCGGGTGTCGACGTGCAGGTCCTCTCCGCGTTGGCCAGCATCGTGCAGGATCTCGAAGCAGAGCAGGCTGGCACCGTGAGTCGCGATCTCAACGACCGGCTGGCCACGAGTGTCTCGACATATCCAGACCGGTTCGCTGCGTTTGCAACCCTTCCCATGAGTGACCCGGATGGAGCGGTCGAGGAGCTGCGGCGATGCATCGAGGGTCTCGGTTTTGTCGGCGCGATGATCCACGGCCAGACCCGCGGGGTCTTCCTGGACGATCCGTCGGTGCGGCCCATCCTGGCGACCGCCGCACGACTGGGCGTTCCCATCTATCTCCATCCTGCGCCCCCACCCCCTGCTGTCCAGGAGGCGTACTTCTCCGGCCTGACTGCGGACGTGGCCGCGTGCCTGTCGACCGCCGGGTGGGGCTGGCACGCGGAGTGCGGGATGCACGTCCTGCGTATGGTGGCCGCGGGGGTGTTCGAAGAGCTCCCCGACCTGCAGCTGATCGTCGGGCACATGGGCGAGGGCATTCCTTTTCACCTCGATCGCATCGAGGAGATGCTCAGCCCGGTGTTGAGTGGACACGCCAGCACGGTCGCCGAGACCCTGCGACGCCACCTGCACATCACGACGTCCGGTTATACCTCCGACGCGCCGCTGCTCTGTGCGCTCGCCACCTTCGGCGCGGACCGGATCCTGTTCTCGGTCGACCACCCCTTCGGCGACAGTGCGACGGCGTCCGCATTTCTCCACGCGGCACCGTTGAGTGACGGTGAGCGCGAGAAGGTCGCTCATGGCAACGCCGAAGTGCTACTCGGTCTTTAGCAGGTACAGATGTCAGCGCGCAGGCCAAGGTGGTTCAGGTACAAGGAGCTCAGATGCCGACCGTAGAGCACACGCCCGGAGTGCGAGCCGCTGACCACCTGTCGGGGGTGCCGACCACCCACTTCATCGACGGAGTGTGGCTCGAGACTGCCGCGACGTTCCCCGACCACAACCCGTTCACCGGGGATGTCGTCGCCGAGGTCGCCGCCGGCGGGAGGGCAGAAGCCGACAAGGCCGTCACAGCCGCGGCAGCCGCGTTCCCGCAGTGGGCGGCAATGCCGCCTGGACAGCGTCAAGCGCTCTTCCTGAGGGCAGCCGACATCATCGACCGTCGCCTGCCCGAGACGGTCCGGCTGCTCGCCGTCGAGACCGGCTCCAGCGCCACGTTCGCCTCCTTCCAGGTCCAGTGGTCCTCGGCTCTCATGCGCCAGGCCGCCAACTGGGGCTACCGCCCCGTGGGTGACGTGCTGCTCAGTGACACGCCGGACCGGTTCGCGATGGCCGTCCGCAAGCCCCTCGGTGTCGTCGCCGGGTTCACGCCGTGGAACGGCGCGTTCAACCTGGCCTGGCGAACCTTCGCGCTGCCGATGGCGTTCGGCAACACCGTCGTCGTCAAACCGTCGGAGGAGGCGCCGATCTCGGCGGGCCTGATCCAGGCTGAGATCCTCGAGGAAGCCGGCTTCCCGGCCGGCACCGTAAACGTCGTGACCCACGCGCCTGGCGCCGCCGGTGCCATGGCGGACGTGTTCTTCGAACGTCCGGAAGTGCGGTGCGTCAACTTCACCGGCTCGGACCGCACGGGGCGGATGCTCGCCGAACGGGCGGGACGCTCGCTCAAGCGCATCGTCCTGGAGCTCGGCGGATACAACCCGACGATCATCCTCGGCGACGCCGATATCGACGACGCGGTGAACGCCACGGCGTTCGGGGCCTTCATCCATCAGGGCCAGGTATGCATGTGCACCCGCAAGGTCTATGTCGATCGGGCCGTTCATGACGACTTCGTCGAGAAGCTGGCCGCAAAGACGCGGACGCTCAAGGCGGGAGACCCGATGAACCCCACGGTCATCATCGGCCCGCTCATCAACGAGAAGGCGCTCGAGCAGGTGGAGTCAGCAGTGCACGACGCCGTCAGACGAGGCGCTCGCGTCGTGACGGGTGGGGCACGCGAAGGCTCCGTCTACCTGCCGACCATCCTCGCCGACGTTGCCGACGAATCCTTCGCCACCACCGGTCGCGACGAGGTGTTCGGCCCCGTGGTGGTCATCGAGCCCTTCGACGACGTCGAGGAGGCGCTCGCGAAGGCCCAAGCCACGCCCTACGGGCTCAGCGCCTCGATCATGACCGGCGACGAGCAACGCGGGCTGGCCATGGCGCAGCGCTTCGACGCAGGCATCGTGCACGTCAACGGCGCGACGATGGCGGGCGAGCCCGCGCTGCCCAACGGTGGTGTGAAGGACAGTGGTTGGGGTCGCTCCGGCTACTACTCGATCGAGGACTTCACCGAAGTGCGCCTCACGACAGTGACCAGCGGCCCCGGCCACTACCCCTTCTGAGCCCGACCCCGATCCGCCCGACCCCGATCCGCCCGACCCCGATCCGAAGACTTGCTGAAAGGACGCCGATGTCCACACCCTTCTCTCACTCCGTTCACGGATCGGGCGACGCCGCCGGGATGACCTTCAGCGGACTGACGAACGATGCCGAGCCGGGCTCGGACCTCCCGCTTGTGGTTGCCCTGAACGGGGGGACCTATTCGTCCACATACTTCGACATTCCCGGTTACTCCCTGCTCAACCGCGCCGCCGCGCTCGCCATACCGGCGCTGGCGCTCGACCGTCCGAACTACTCCGGGTCCAGCAGGCTGACCTCGGACTCGTCGATCATCATGGCGAACGCCGACGTTCTCGGCGACGCGATCGGCTCCATCTGGCGGGAGCGCGGCTCCGGGACAGCCGGTGTGGTGCTGATCGGGCACTCGATCGGCGCCGCCGTCGCGACGGCCGTTGCGGCCGCACCGCAGTCCTGGCCGCTGCTCGGGTTGGCGATCTCCGGATGCCTGGTGCGGGTCCCCGGTCAGTCTCGCGCCGCCTGGGAGGCGTTGCCCGAGCTCGACATGATCGAGCTCCCGGTCCCGATGAAGGACCAGGTGATGTTCGGGCCGCCGTGGACCTGTGGAGAGGGGATGCCCGCTGCAAGTCACCCGTCGAACACGGCCGTTCCCAAGGCCGAGCTCCTGGACATCACCGGCGGCTGGCTCGAGCACCGGGCCGAGGTGTGCGGCCGGGTCGCCGTTCCGGTGCACCACCGCCAGGGCGAGTTCGACGCCCTCTGGGTGACCAACGCCGAGGAGCTCGACCAGTTCCGGGCCGGGGTCACCTCGGCGCCGTCGGTCGACAGCCGCCTGCAGCCAGGCAGCGGCCACTGCATCGACTTTCACCGCCCCTCCGCCGCATTCCAGCTGTCGCAGCTGAGCTTCGCGCTTCAGTGCGCTCTCCCCGCGGAGGCCTGAGCAGATGGCGGCCGTCCTACGTGGGGCGCGGGTCTATGACGGCGTCGGCTTCACCGATCCCGCCGACGTCGCTGTCGACGGGGACCGGATCGTCGCCGTGCCGCCGGACGTGGCCGACGTCGTCGATGCGACCGGTGGCTTCCTGATCCCCGGACTGATCGACTGTCACGTCCACCTCCGTGGCCCCGAGACCCTGACCGCGCTGGTCTCCCACGGTGTGACGACGGCACTCGACATGGGCTCACCCACCGCGCTCATCGCCGCCCTGCGTGGCCAGCCCGGGGTCACCGACATCCGCAGCTCGCTGATGGTGGCGACGTCTCCGGCGAGTGCGCACGCCAAACGGATGCACGCCGCTGCAAACGTCCAGGAGGCGCTGGTGGCCGAGGACACGGACGTCGCCGCCTGGGTCGCGGCTCACCTCGACCAGGGCGCCGACTACATCAAGATCGTCATCGACCTCCCCGGCTTCGCACCGGACACCGTCGCCGCGCTGGTGGCGGCGGCGCACGCGCGGGCATCCACGACGGTCGCGCACGCCTCTCGCTCCGATGCTGTAAACATGGCACAGCAGGCTGGGGTGGACGTCCTCACCCACGTGCCGTTGGACAAGGCCATCGGTGCGACCCAGGCGGCCGCGCTCGCCACCACCCGGACCGTCGTGGTCCCGACGCTCACCATGATGAGCGCCACTGCCCAGAACCTGCAGGCGGCCGGCCTGACGCAGATGTCGTACGAGTCAGCGCGCGCCTCGGTGACCGCGCTGCACGCGGCGGGCGTGCCGATCCTGGCCGGCACCGATGCCAACGCCACGCCCGGCGCGCCGGCCTCGCCAGGGTTCGGCAGCAGTCTGCACGACGAGCTCGAGCTGCTGGTCGACGCCGGACTGACGACTCGCGAGGCGCTCGAGGCGGCCACGTCCGCGGCGGCGCTGCACTTCGACCTCCCGGACCGGGGTCGGATAGCACCGGGCCTGCGCGCCGATCTCGTGCTGCTGGAACAGGATCCGCTCGCCGACATCGCAGCGATTCGCACCATCCGAGCCGTCTGGTGCGGCGGCGTCCGCGTCGCGTAAGGGTGGGACCGCGCACCGTCAGCCGACGACGACCCCTGCGCCGTCGCCCGGCTGGAGGCGCGGGTACTCGATGTGCGGGCAGGTGTCCATGACCACGGCGAGGCCGGCGTCGCGAGCGCGCCGGGCGGCCGCCTCGTCGACAACCCCGAGCTGAAGCCAGACCGCCGCGATCGCGAGCCGCTCCCTGTGTGCGATGGCCTCGTCGACGACGGCGCCCACGAGCGTCGAGTTGACGAAGCAGTCGACGACGTCGACAGGGGTGTCATCCGGGATGTCGGCGAGCGACGCATATCCCTGAGCGCCGAACACCGTCTCTGCCGACGGGTGCACAGGCACGACGCGCATGCCGAGCTCGACGTGCAGGAACTGCGCGATGCCGTATGCCGTGCGTGCGGTGTTGGAGGACAGGCCGACCACCGCCCACGTGGCCGGAGTCGTCAGCAGGTCGCGGATCACGTCAGGGTCGTTCTGGTACCTCGTCACCTCGTCATCCTCACACGCGAGACGACGACGTCCTCAGCGGGCTGAACCAGACCCGACCCAGACCCGACCCAGACCTGAGCCCCCGTCAGGCCGGGTAGGGTCGCACGGCTGTACCGCCACGGTGAGATGATGCGGGAGGTCCGCAGGCCGGGGCCGTCCGACCACCCATCCGCGTTTCTGGAAGGTGTCTCATGAGGTTTGGCATGTTCGTCCCGCAGGGCTGGCGCATGGACCTCGTGGGGATCGAGCCGGACCAGCACTGGCGCACCATGCTGGGTCTCGCGACACGCCTCGACGACAACCCCGACTGGGAGTCGCTCTGGGTGTTCGACCACTTCCACACGGTGCCCGAACCGTCGCAGGAGGCCACCCACGAGGCCTGGTCGTTGATGGCGGCGTTCGCGGCGTCGACCAGCCGGGTGCGTCTGGGCCAGATGTGCACCTGCATGTCCTATCGCAACCCCGCCTACCTCGCCAAGGTCGCCGCGACCATCGACGTCATCTCCGGCGGCCGTGTCGAGATGGGGATCGGTGGCGGCTGGTACGAGCACGAGTGGCGGGCGTTCGGCTACGGCTTCCCCGCTGCGGGAGAGCGGCTCGGCCGCCTGCGCGACGGCGTCGAGATCTTCCGCCAGATGTGGACCACCGGGGGGGCGAGCCACGCGGGCAGGTACTACACGGTCGATGGTGCGATCGGCCAGCCGCGGCCGCTGCAGGGCACCTCGCTCCCGGGGTCAGCGGCGAACGGCATCCCCATGTGGATCGCCGGTGGTGGCGAGAAGGTCACGCTGAAGATTGCCGCCGAGTACGCCGACTACACCAACTTCGACGGGTCGCCCGAGGGCTTTGCCGCCAAGAGCGAGATCCTCAGGGGCCACTGCGAGACGGCGGGCCGGGACTTCGGCTCGATCGTGCGCAGCGCGAACTACAACATCAGCATCGGCGCGACCCAGGCCGAGGTAGACGACCGGATCTCCGCTGTCGAGGACGTCTACCGCAAGGTCGGCGTGTCCGACAAGGTCGTCCAGGACCGGATCGCCGGCTTCCGGAGCGACCTCGGGGCGGGGACGCCGGAGCAGATCGTCGAACGGCTGAAGGGGCTCGAGAAGGCCGGGATGACCTACGCCATCGTCAACTTCGCCGAGGCCGCCTACGACACCTCGGGAATCGAGATGTTCGAGACCCAGGTCATTCCCGCACTGCGCGGGTCGGACGCCTGATGCCCTGGTCCTCGGCGGAGATGCCCGACCAGAGCGGTCGGACGTTCGTGGTCACCGGCTCCAACTCGGGCATCGGTCTCGAAGCCGCAAAAGTATTGTCTCGCAGGGGCGCTCACGTCGTACTGGCCTGCCGCAACCTCGAGAAGGCGGAGAGGGCGAGGGCTGAAGTCGGCGGCAGCTCAGAGGTGCGGCACCTCGACACCGCCTCCTTGACGTCCGTCCACGCCTTCGCGGACGGCCTCGACGGCGAGGTCGACGTCCTGGTCAACAACGCCGGCATCATGGCGGTCCCGCAGGCCCGCACCACCGACGGGTTCGAGGCCCAGCTCGGCACGAACTTCCTCGGCCACTTCGCTCTCACGGGGCTGCTGCTCCCGCGGGTGACCGACCGGGTCGTGACGCTGTCGTCCGGTGCTCATCGGATGGGTCGGATCAACCTCGAGGACCCGAACTGGGAGCACCGGCGCTACCGGCGCTGGTCGGCATACGGGCAGAGCAAGCTCGCGGACCTGATGTTCGCCTACGAGCTGCAGCGTCGGCTGCTGCTCGCGGGCTCCTCGGTGCGGTCCATCGCGGCGCACCCCGGTTATGCGGCGACCAACCTTCAGGCGAGCATGGGTCGTGCGGCGGTGACGGTCCAGGGCGTGCTGCAGCGGGTCGGCGTGGTCCAGGACGCGGCCGGTGGCGCACAGCCGACGCTTTATGCCGCAACCGCTCCCGACCTGCCCGGAGGGTCCTTCGTCGGCCCGTCCGGCCCTGGCGAGATGTCCGGGCCGGCGCGGATCGTCGGCTCGTCCAGCGCGTCACGAGACCTCGAGGTCCAGCGTGGCCTGTGGGACCTGGCCGTGCG
Source organism: Lapillicoccus sp. (assembly GCA_965277795.1). Classification (GTDB taxonomy): domain Bacteria; phylum Actinomycetota; class Actinomycetes; order Actinomycetales; family Dermatophilaceae; genus Lapillicoccus. The sequence continues at coordinate 2,816,646 of OZ255840.1, read as the reverse complement.
CCTCACCGGGGTCGACCCGGGCCTCCCGGCGGACGTCGGCGCGTGACTCGATGATCTGACAGGGCCGGATACCGGTTGGTAACATCGGTGTCGTGAGCACTGGAAACCCTGACTTCGACCTGTATCAGCTCCCCGAGGAGCACGAGGCCGTCCGTGAGGCGGTCCGCGCCATCAGCCTCGACAAGATCGCCCCGTATGCAGCCGAGGTCGACGAGCAGTCGCGGTATCCGCAGGAGGCGCACGACGCCCTCGTCGCCAGCGACTTCTTCGCTCCGCACATACCCGAGGAGTACGACGGGGTCGGGGCCGACGCCCTCGCGACGTGCATCGTCATCGAGGAGGTCGCCCGTGTCTGCGCCTCCAGCTCGCTCATCCCCGCGGTCAACAAGCTCGGGTCGATGCCGGTGATCCTGGCCGGGTCGCCCGAGCTCAAGCAGCGCTACCTGCCGCCGCTCGGCCGCGGCGAAGCCGCGTTCTCCTACGGACTGTCCGAGCGTGAAGCCGGCTCGGACACGGCCGCGATGAAGACTCGCGCGCGACGAGACGGCGACGACTGGGTGCTCAACGGCCAGAAGTCCTGGATCACGAACGCCGGTGTCTCGCAGTTCTACACGGTGCTCGCGGTCACCGATCCCGACGGGCGTCGCGGCGCCAACATCAGTGCCTTCGTCGTCGAGAGGTCCGACGAGGGGTTCTCGTTCGGCGCGAAGGAGCGCAAGCTCGGCATCAAGGGCAGCCCCACCCGCGAGCTGCACCTCGACAACGTCCGCATCCCCGGCGACCGCATCATCGGTGGCGAGGGCGACGGGCTCAAGATCGCCCTGCAGACACTCGACCACACCCGGATCACGATCGGGGCGCAGGCCGTGGGCATCGCCCAGGGAGCGCTCGACGTCGCGCTGGACTACGTCAAGGAGCGCAGGCAGTTCGGCAAGGCGGTGGCCGAGTTCCAGGGCATCCAGTTCATGCTCGCGGACATGGCGATGACCCTCGAGGCGGCTCGCCAGATGGTCTATGTCGCGGCGGCCAAGTCTGAGCGCGACGACAAGGACCTCGCGTTCTTCGGGGCCGCGGCCAAGTGCTACGCCTCCGACGTCGCCATGCGGGTGACGACCGACGCGGTCCAGCTGCTGGGTGGTGCCGGCTACGTCAAGGACTACCCGGTCGAGCGGATGATGCGCGACGCGAAGATCACCCAGATCTACGAGGGCACGAACCAGATCCAGCGGATGGTGATGGCGCGCCAGCTGCTCAGGTGAGCCGTTCCCGCGAGGCGACACGCGTGATCCCCAGGTAGACGAACGCCAGTGCCCCCAGCGCGACGACGGCCAACAGCGACAGCCCGAAGCCGTACTCGGGCAGGATCTTCTGGAACGTCGCGCCCATCACCAGCGGCGGGAAGAACCCGCCGAGGCCACCGGCCGCCCCCACGATGCCGGTGACGCTGCCGACCCGCTCCGGCGGTGACGCCTGGGCGACCCAGGCGAACACGCCACCCGTACCGAGCCCGAGGAAGAACGCCAGAGCCACGAAGGCGACCCCTGCCGGGATCTCCAACGGGGGCTTGATGGCAACGACGACCGCCAGGACCGCCGCCCCCGCCATCGAGATGCCGACGACGTTGCGCGGGCCGATTCGGTCGGACAGCACCCCGCCGATGGGGCGCGCGACGACGGCCGCGATGGCGAACCCGGCGGTACGCGTGCCCGCGGCGGTGAGGTCGAACGCGTAGACGTCCTTGAGGTAGGTCGGCAGGTAGGTCGAGAAGGCGACGAACCCGCCGAAGGTCACGGCGTAGAGGAAGGACATCTGCCAGGTCACGGGCAGCCTCAGCGCGGCCACCAGCTTGGGGGCGACCGGATCCTTGCTGGGTCGGAACAGGGGGGAGTTGGTCATGCCGAACCAGCACATCGCGGCGGTTGCCACGAGCGCCACAGCGATGATGACGTGCGTAGCGACATAGCCGAACCAGCCGACAAACCGGGCAGTGAAGAGCGCGGACAGCGCTGTCCCTCCCATGCCGGCACCGAAGACGCCGGTGGCGAACCCACGCCGCGAGGCCTGGTACCACTGGTTGACGAACGGGACCCCGACAGCAAACGTCGTACCGGCGATGCCGAGGAAGAAGCCGAAGAGGAGCATCAGCGGGTAGGACTTCAGCTGCCCGGCCACGGCGACCAGGAGCACGAAGGGCACCGAGGCGAGGATCAGGACGGGGAACATCAGCCGGCCGCCGAGCCGGTCCGTCAACGCCCCGGCCAGGATCCGGCCGACGGAGCCGACCAGCACCGGAGTGGCCACGAGCAGCGCCTTCTGGTTGCCGTCCAGCTGCATCTCGCTCGTGTACCGCACCGCGAGCGGCCCGATCATGTTCCAGGCCCAGAAGCTGACCGCGAACGCGATGGTGGCCAGGGCGAGGTTCTTGGTCTGCCCGTGCAGGGACGTGGCCTGGACGGTGGGACCGGCTGTGGCGCTCAATCGTCGCTCCTCGAGTCGTCGGTTCTCCCCGCGTGTGCGGGCGCTGTGGGGCAGGTGGGAGGGCCACCGTGTGTGTCCGTGTCGACGGCTCTCACCGGATCTCTCTGGCTCTCACCGGCTTCGGTCCCGGTCGCGGGTGCCGACGGCGCTCCACCCGCTGCGACTGGGCCGAGCGCCGTTCGCGCCACGGTCTCGGCTTCGATAGACGATGTAGGGCCGGAACAGGTAGTGCAACGGTGCGGTGAAGGCGTGGACGAGGCGGCTGAACGGCCACAGTGCGAACAGGGCCATACCGACCAGGGCATGAACGTGGAACTGGATCGGCGCCGCGGACATCGAGGCGACGTCCGGGCTGAGGATGAAGATCGACCGGAACCACGGCGAGACCGTCTCGCGGTAGTTGTGCGCCGCACTGCCAGCTCCGACGCTGACGAGCGTGGTCCACAACCCGAGGACGATGGCGCCCACGAGGAGCACGTACATGAGCTTGTCGTTGCGGGTGGTGGCCATGAACACCGGACCGGTGCGCCGACGCCGGTAGACCAGGATGAGGATGCCGACGAGGGTGCACACCCCGGCGATGCCCCCGAAGAACAGCGCGTTGAAGTGGTAGACGCCCTCGCTCACCCCGACCGCCTCGGTCCAGGACTCGGGCACCAGCAGACCGCCGACGTGCCCGACGAGGACAAGGAGGATGCCGAAGTGGAACAGCGGTGAGCCGATCCTCAGCAGCCGCGACTCGTACAGCTGCGAGGAGCGTGTGGTCCAGCCGAACTTGTCGTAGCGGTAGCGCCACAGCGTGCCACCGACCAGAACCGCCAGGGTGAGGTAGGGCAGAACTCCCCACAGGACGGTGTTCACCGCCCGCCGCCTGCCGAGGCGGGGACCGGCCGCAACGGCAGCAGCCGCGGGTCGTATGGCTCGAGGCCGACGGTCTCGATGGGGGGACCGGAGGCGCCGGCCATGGCCTGCACGGCTGCGCGATCCTGGGGCGACTCCCCTGGAAGCGTTGCGCATACGGCGACGAGGGCCTGGGCATAGGGGGTCGCGCTCTCCTGCAACGCGAGTCGGATGAGCTCGAGGCTCGGTCGGTACTCCTGCAGCAAAGCCGTCCCCGCCTGGGGATCCGCGCACGCCGCGAACTCGAGCACCATGGGCAGGTAGTCGGTCAGCTCGCCCTTGGTGTCGACGAGGAAGCCACTGGCCCGGTAGGCCGACTTGAAGCGGCCGAGGACCTCGCCGCGACGCCGGGTGTCACCGTCGGTCCAGTAGGACAGGTAGAGCGCCTGCCGCCGGCTGAGGTCGAACACCTCGACGTAGGCGCGTTGCAGGTCGTCGAGCGCCTGCGACCCGAGGTGGTCGAGCACCGTGCGCAGTGCCGCCGTGGACACCGAGTCGGGCTGCTCCGCGAGGGCGTGGCCGAGATCGGGCAGCCGTGAGACCAGCTCCTCGGTGGGGTAGTCCAGGCACCACGAGGCGACCTGGTAGACCACGCGATGGTCGGCCGTCCGCCGAGCACCCCAGCGCGACCTCACGAGGTGCCTTCGTCCTTGCGCTGGCCTGGGAAGAGCCCCGGTGGGGCGCCGTTGCCGTCCCAGTTCAGCAGGTTGACGCGGCCGTGGAGCCCGCTCAGCTTGTCCGAGGATGTCGCCGAGTCGGAGGTCTGACGCTGCTTGAGCGCGTTGAACGTCTCGACGGCCACCGGGGCGGGGCGTCCGCTCGCCTCACCGAAGGGGCCCGACTCGTACATCCCCGGCCCCTCGTCGAAGTCGAGCGAGCAACCCAGCTCCTCGAGCTCGTGCGCACGCTCGACGTGAGCGGTCGGGATGACGTAGCGGTCCGCGTACTTCGCGATCGCCATGAGCCGGTACATCTCGTAGAGGCTCTCCTCGGTCATGCCGACCGACGCAGGGATTGCCGCGTCGGAGTCGCGACCGAGCGTGACGTCACGCATGTAGGCGCGCATCGCCGCGAGCTTGCGCAGCACACCCGTGACGATGTCGGTCCGGCCTGCGGTGAACAGCTCGGCGAGGTACTCCGCGGGGATGCGCAGCGCCTCGATGGCGCCGAAGAGCGTGCCGCCGTCCTCGGCGTCGTGCCCCTGCTCGGCCAGCAGGTCGACGATCGGAGACAACGGTGGGACGTACCAGACCATTGGCATGGTGCGGTACTCGGGGTGCAGCGGCAACGCGACCCGGTAGGTCTTGGCGAGGGCGTAGACCGGCGAACGGCGGGCCGCCTCCAGCCAGTCCTCGGGGATCCCGCCCTCCCGCGCTGCCGCAAGGACGGCCGGGTCGTGGGGGTCGAGGATGATGTCGAGCTGCGCTTCGTAGAGGTCAGCGGGGTCGGGGGTGCTGGCCGCCTCTGTCACCCGGTCGGCGTCGTAGAGGAAGAGCCCGAGGTAGCGCAGCCGACCGACGCAGGTCTCCGAGCAGACGGTCGGCAGCCCGACCTCGACACGCGGGTAGCAGAAGGTGCACTTCTCGGCCTTGCCCGACTTGTGGTTGAAGTAGATCTTCTTGTAGGGACAGCCGGTGATGCACTGGCGCCAACCGCGGCACCGGTCCTGGTCGACCAGGACGATCCCGTCCTCAGCGCGCTTGTAGATCGCCCCCGAGGGGCACGAGGCCATGCACGAGGGGTTCAGGCAGTGCTCGCAGATCCGCGGCAGGTAGAACATGAAGGTCTGCTCGAACGTGAACTTGATGGCCTCCTCGGACTCCCGTCGCAGGCGGTCGTTGACCTTCTGCACGATCGGGTCGAGGTGTCCGAGCTGGCTCACACCGCCGAGGTTGTCGTCCCAGTTGGCCGACCAGGTGATCTTGGTGTCCTCGCCGGTGATGAGCGACTTGGGGCGGGCCACTGGGAAGTCGTCGCCGAGGGGTGCGTTGACAAGCGTCTGGTAGTCGTAGGTCCACGGCTCGTAGTAGTCCTTGAGCTCCGGCTGGACCGGGCTGGCGAAGATCCCGAACAGCTTGCTGACCCTCCCGCCGGCCGCCAGCGCGAGGTTGCCCCGCTTGTTCAGCCGCCACCCGCCCTTCCAGGTCTCCTGGTCCTCATAGCGACGCGGATATCCCTGTCCTGGACGGGTTTCCACATTGTTGAACCAGACGTACTCGGTGCCGGCGCGGTTGGTCCACGCCTGCTTGCAGGTCACCGAGCACGTGTGGCAGCCAATGCACTTGTCGAGGTTCATCACCATGCCCATCTGGGCCATGACTCGCATCAGTAGGTCACCTCCTGTGAACGTCTGCGCACCGTCGAGACCATGTCGCGCTGGTTGCCGGTCGGGCCGAGGTAGTTGAACGCGTAGGACAGCTGGGCGTAGCCGCCGATCAGATGGGTGGGCTTGACGAGCAGACGCGTCACCGAGTTGTGGATGCCACCACGACGCCCCGTCGCCTCAGACTTGGGGACGTCGATGGTGCGTTCCTGCACGTGGTGGACGTAGACGACCCCGACCGGCATGCGGTGCGAGACCACCGCACGCCCGACCAGAACGCCGTTGGTGTTCACGCACTCCACCCAGTCGTTGTCCTGCACCTCGATGGCGCTCGCGTCGTCGGGGCTCATCCAGACGGTGGGGCCACCACGGGAGAGCGACAGCATGAGCAGGTTGTCCTGGTACTCCGAGTGGATCGACCACTTGGAGTGCGGCGTGAGATAGCGGACCGTCACCTGCTTCGAACCGTCCGGTCCCAGCACCGGCTCCCCGAACAGACGGTGCATGTCGAGCGGCGGACGGAAGATCGGCAGCGCCTCGCCCAGGTCGAGCATCCAGTCGTGGTCGAGGTAGAAGTGCATCCGGCCGGTGAGGGTGTGGAAGGGCTTGAGGCGTTCGATGTTGACGGTGAACGGCGCATACCGTCGGCCACCCGTCTCGGATCCCGACCACTCGGGCGAGGTGATGACCGGGACCGGTGCCACCTGGGTGTCGGCAAACGTGACCCGCTTCTCCTCGGACCCCTCGGCGAGGTCGGCGAGCTTCTTGCCGACCCGACGTTCGAGGGTGCGGAAGCCCTGCACGGCAAGATGTCCGTTGGTGGTGCCGGAGAAGGTGAGGATCGCCTCGGCCATCTTCGAGTCGGTGTCGATCGCCGGTCGGCCGTCGCCGGCGCCCCCCAGCATGACGCCGTTCTTCGCCGCCAGGGCCGCCGTCTCCTCCTCGACCCGATAGGTGACGCCCTTGACGGTGAAGCCCAGGCTGTCAGCCAGCGGCCCGACGGTGGCCAGCTTGTCGGCGATGGTCGTGTAGTCGCGCTCGACGACCTGGAAGGCGGGCATGGTCCGGCCCGGGACGCCCGGCGCTCCCGAGTCGCGCCAGTCCACGACCCGGCCGCCTGGCTGCGCCGTCTCGCCGGGGGTGTCGTGCTGCAGCGGGACGGAGACCAGGTCCTTGCGCACCCCGAGGTGGGTGCGCGCCATCTCGGAGAAACGCCGTGCCAACAGGTGGAACAGCTCGAAGTCGGTCTTGGCCTCCCACGGTGGGTCGATGGCCGGCGTGAAGGCGTGCACGAAGGGGTGCATGTCGGTGGAGGACAGGTCGTGCTTCTCGTACCACGTGGCCGCCGGCAGGACGACATCCGACAGCAGGGTCGTCGAGGTCATCCGGAAGTCCGCCGACAACAGCAGGTCGAGCTTGCCCTCGGGCGCCTCGTCGTGCCAGGCCACCTCGGACGGCCGCGGAGCCTGCGGGTTCTCCGAGCCCAGCACGTTGGAGTGCGTGCCGAGCAGGTTTCGCAGGAAGTACTCGTTGCCCTTGGCCGAGGAGCCCATGAGGTTGGAGCGCCACAGCACGAGGGTCCGCGGCCAGTTCTCCGGCGCGTCCACGTCCTCGATCGCCGTGCGCAGGCTCCCGTCGTGCAGCGCCTGGGCGACGTATGCGGCTGGGCTCGCTGCCCGCCCCGCCTCGACGGCGGCCACGGCGTCGTCGGCCACCTGCATGGGGTTCGCCGAGAACTGGGGATAGAAGGGCATCCAGCCCAGGCGCGCCGACTGGGCGATGGTGTCGGCGGTGTGCTTGCCGGTCAGGTGGCCCTTGGCCAGGGGGGAGCTCAGGGAGTCGGCCGAGTAGCCGTCGTTGCGCCACTGGTCTGTGTGCATGTACCAGTACGACGTGCCGGTCATGGTGCGCGGCGGCCTGGACCAGTCGAGCGCGTTGGCGAGCGAGATCCATCCCGTGATGGGGCGGCACTTCTCCTGCCCGACGTAGTGGGCCCAGCCACCGCCGTTGCGGCCCATGCAGCCGGTCAGGACGAGCAGCGACAGAACCGCCCGATAGGTGGCGTCGCCATGGAACCACTGGCAGATGCCGGCACCCATGATGATCATCGAACGTCCCTGCGACTCCTCGGCGTTCGAGGCGAACTCGCGTGCGACGCGGATGCACTGCTCGGCTGGGACACCGGTGATCTCCGCCTGCCAAGCGGGCGTGTAGGGCGTCGACGCGTCGTCGTAGCCCGATGGCCAGGCACCCGGCATGCCGTCTCGGTGGACGCCGTACTGCGCCAGCATGAGGTCCAGGACCGTGGTGACGAGGTGGCCGCCGACCCGGCGCGCCGGGACTCCGCGGCGCAGCACCGAGCCGGTGCCGTCGGGTTCGACGAAGGCTGGCAGCAGGACCTCGACGGGCTCGGCATCGTCGCCGGCGAGGGTCAGCGCCGGGGTGACGCCCTCGAGGTCGAGGTTCCAACGTCCCTCGCCCGAGGCGGCATACCGGAAGCCCAGCGAACCGTTGGGGACCACGGGAGCGCCCGTCGCGTCGTCGAGCACCACGGTCTTCCAGGCGTCCTCGTCCGGGGCGCCGCCATCCCCACTGGCCGGATCGGCGAGGTCGGCTGCGGTGAGGAACTTGCCCGGGACGTACGCTCCGCTGTCACCCTGCTCGCCGCCCTGTTCGCCGCCAAGCTCGCCGTTATGTTCGTCGAGGCGCACCAGCATGGGCAGGTCAGTGTAGGTGCGGACATAGTCGCGGAAGAAGGGGGTTTCGCGCCGGACGAAGAACTCGTTGAGCACGACGTGACCCATCGCCATCGCGAGCGCAGCATCGGTGCCGGCCTGAGCGGGCATCCACTCGTCGGCGAACTTGGTGTTGTCGGCGTAGTCCGGGCTGACGGTGACCACCTTGGTGCCGCGGTAGCGGACCTCGGCCATCCAGTGGGCGTCGGGGGTGCGGGTGACCGGGACGTTGGACCCCCACATCATCAGATAGGTCGCGTCCCACCAGTCACCGGACTCCGGCACGTCGGTCTGGTCGCCGAACACCTGTGGACTCGCGACGGGCAGGTCCGCATACCAGTCGTAGAACGACGTCATGACGCCGCCGATCAGCTGGACGAACCGGGTCCCGACGCAGTGCGACACCATCGACATCGCGGGGATCGGTGAGAACCCGGCCACCCGGTCCGGACCGTAGGTCTTGATCGTGTGAACATGCGCGGCAGCGGCGATCTCGATCGCCTCGGCCCAGCTGGCGCGCACCAGGCCGCCCTTGCCGCGAGCCTGCTGGTAGCGGCGGCGCTTGTCCCGGTCGCCGGTGATCTCCGCCCAGGCCAGGACGGGGTCACCCAGTCGGGTCCGCGCCTCGCGGTACATCTCCAACAGCACCCCGCGCACATACGGATAGCGGACCCGGGTGGGGGAGTAGGTGTACCAGGAGAAGGCAGCACCACGTGGGCAGCCGCGCGGCTCGTACTCAGGTCGGTCGGGGCCCACGGACGGGTAGTCGGTCTGCTGGGTCTCCCAGGTGATGATCCCGTCCTTGACGTAGACCTTCCACGAGCAGGAACCCGTGCAGTTGACCCCGTGCGTGGAGCGGACCACCTTGTCGTGGCTCCACCGGTCGCGGTAGAAGACGTCACCGGCGCGCCCACCCTCGCGGAACACCGCCCTGGCATCCGAGGTCTCGTCCCACTTGGTGAAGAACCGACCCGCACGCAACAACGCGTCCGAAGCCGGCCCGTCCACCCCCCGCCGTTGGGTTGCCATTGCGGAACTCTGCCACACCTCCCGACCCGACCTCTCCCCGACCCGCGCCGCCCGCGATCGGGATTCGCTTGGCCGCAGTGAGTTCCGTGACGGTCGAAAGTCGGCGTTCCTCCCGCTACAGGGGCCGGATCGCCGACTTTCGGCCGGGACGCGGACCGAGGCGGTGCGTGCCCGCCGTGGACGGCTACTGGTAGGTCGTGCCGGGAGGGGGAGCGGTGAGCGGGTCGTCGTTCTGGAGGGCCTTGAACAGCACCAGGGCCTGGGCGCTGTTCCACTTGACGGCGATCCCGGCGTTGGACGTCTGCAGAGCGGCCGTCTGGATCGGGACGACCAGTGACAGCGTCGCGCCGCTACCGACCCCGCGGATCGCCTGGAGTACGCGCACGGCATCGGCCATCGAGGTGCCGTCGCCAACCTCGAGACCGCTGGCGGCCGCGTGGGCGAAACCTGCGTAGCGCCAAGGAACCAGGACCGTCGACGGGGTCAGCGCCTTGCTCATGATCGCGCCGAGGAACTGTCGCTGCCGCTCGGCCCGGCCGATGTCGCCGCGCGGGTCGGACTTGCGCGCACGCACGTACCCGAGTGCGGTGGGCCCGTCGAGGGTCTGGCAGCCCTTGGTGAGGTTGATCGCCGCGTCCTTGTCGTTCATGTCGAACGGGACGCAGACCTCGACGCCACCGAGAGCGTCCACCACCGAGGCGAACCCCGCGAAGCCGATCTCGACGTACCCGTCGACCCGGACCCCCGTCACCTGCTCGATGGTGCGGGTGAGCAGCTCGGCCCCGCCGATGGCATACGCGGCGTTGATCTTGTTGCTTCCGTGCCCGGGGATCGGAACGTAGGAGTCGCGCGGGATCGAGACCAGGGCCGGCTTGCCCCCGCTCCCCGAGACGTGCACGAGGATGACCGAGTCGGTCCGCTTGCCTGCAGTGTCACCGCCGCCGTTGAGCTGTTGCTGCTGCTCGGGGGTGAGGCCCTCGCGGCTGTCGGACCCGACGAGGAGGTAGTTGTGCGCCGACGTGTCCGCGGGACGGTCGCCGGCCGGTGTCGCGTCCACCCGGTTGACGCTGTTCCAGGCCACCACCGGGACGGCGACGAGGAAGACCACCCAGGCCAGCAGCACCAGGACCATCGTCACGGCGATACGCCGCCGTCGCCGTCGCTCGCTGACCGGCCGACGAGGGCCGTCCGGTGGCGCGAACCCCGGCCCTGCGGGGCCCGAGGTCGGTTTGCTGCGGGGGTGCCAGCGGGCTTGGGGGGGCCGCGTGTCGACCCGGTATGCATCGCCCTCGCGGGTGACGTCGGGTCGAGGGGTGTCGCGGCTCACTGGGCGCCTCTCCTCTGGGGTTCCCGTCGGGGTCTCCCGTCCGGGTCTCGTCGGGTCTCGTCGGGTCTCGTCGGGTCTCGTCGGGTCTCGTCGGCCCGGGAGCCGTCCATGGTGCCACGACGACCTCAGTGTGACGGTGAACGCGCCTCCGGGTGCTCGACCACGGCCCGCACTTGGCTGAGCAGGGCGACAGCACCGGACATGACGAGCAGGAAGAGCACTGACAGGACGAGCGGGCCGGTGTCCGTGCTCAGCTGCTCGTCGAAGACGACGACTCCCAGCAGCACCGAGACGAGTGGGTCGACGGTCGCGGTCGCGGGCAGGCTGGCCGTCAGCGGTCCGGCCTGGAAGGCCATCTGGGCGAGCAACAGGCCGGAGACACCCGCGACGACGAGGCAGTAGAGCTGCCAGCTCGTGAGCAGGGCGAGCGGGCCGTGGGACGCCATGACGTTGGTGCAGGTCTTGATCAGGGCGGCCGTGCCGGCATAGATGGCACCGACGGCGATCCCCAGCATCGCGGCGGCGCGTCGAGAGACCTTCTTGCGACGGCTGAACCGGCGCGACCACGCGACCAGGGTGATCACCGCCGCCAGGATGGCCAGCCCGGCCAAGATGGCTGGGAGCCGGTCCGCGGTGCTCGGGACCGCTGTCAAAGCCCCCGACACCAGGAGGAACCCCGTGACCGACACGACGAGCACGGCCCCCAACAGCAGCTCGCGGCGGCTCATCCGCGTGCCAGCGATCCAGTGAGCGACGACGAGTGAGAACAGGACGGCGCTCACCAGGACGAGCTGGACCACGATCAGCCCGCCGAGGTGGAGGGCGAGCACCTGCAGCGCGACGCCGCCGACATCCGCCCCGATCCCGCCGAGCCACAGTGGATGGCGCAGAGCTGCCCCGGCGAAGCCCAACAGCTCTGCGGGCCGGAAGCGTTCGACATGAGGCATCTGCCCGGCGCTGCGGTACTTGAGGGCCGTCGCCAGGGCGAAGAAGGCCGCCGACCCCAGAGCGAGCGCGACCACCCCGACGAAGCTCACGAGGGGAGGTCCCGTAAGCCGGGCGTCACCGAGCTCCGCGAAGGGCGGGACGTCGCGTGTGCTGAGACTGCAGTCGGGCGGCCGCCTCATAGACCTCGGCGGTCGCCGCCAGGAGAGGTCCCCACGCCGCCGGACAGTCGGTGGTTCGGTTGTGGTCGGCAATGGCCCGCCGCAACGCCCTGTCGCGGGCGAGTCGGACCACCGCGTCCACCATCTGGTCGTCGGACGCGCAGAGCAGGCCCTCACGCTGGTGACGCACGAACTCACGGACCCCGCCCTGCGACTTCGCCACCACCGGCAGCCCGGCACAGCGGGCTTCCAGGGCGGCGATACCGAACGACTCGAGGTCGGCGGGAGCGACGAAGACATGCGAGCCACCGAGCAGCGCGCGCACCTCACGACGTTCCAGCCGACCCAACAGGCTCACCTGCGAGGCCAGTCGGTGCCGCCGCACGAAACGATCCATGGCCGGGCGCATCGGACCCTCGCCGGCGACGAGGAGCCGTAGGCGGGTCGGGTCGCCCGAACGTTCGAGCGCCGACTGCGCATCACGGAACATCCGTAGCAGCGCCAACGGCCTCTTGCGCCTCGCGAGTCGCATGACCGCGACCAGGCGCAGCTCGTGACCCTGCTCCTCGGGGGCGGGCATACGCCACTCGTTCTGGTGGATACCGTTGGACAGCACCCTGATCGGGGTCCCGGGGCGAAGGTGTCGACGAACTGGTGCCGTCGCTGCCTCGCTCACGGCGGTCCAGGCGATCGGCAGGCCGGACCACCCACCCAGCGCATCCATGGTGGCCATGATGGGTCCGACGCCCGCCCACATGGAGTGGACGGTGACGACTACCGGGAGTCCGGCTCGCGCCGCCGCTCGCGCCCCGAAGAAGGCCAGGGGGGAGGCGACGCCGAGGTGGGCGTGGACGACATCGACGTCCAGGTCTCGCAAGGTTCGCACACCAGCCACGGCGGCGAGGGGATGGATCGCGTTGGCACCGCCGTCGAGGCCCGCCACACGATGGACCCCCGGTGCCGTCGGACCTGCCGTGCTCGTGACGACGTGGACCTCGTGACCCAGGTCACGCTGCAGGCCGGAGAGGTCGCTGATGTGCGTCTCGATGCCCCCGAGGCGAGGCAGGTAGAAGTCGCTGACGTGCGCGATCTTCACGGGGCGTTGTCCATGGTCGAGTTCCTGACGTGTCGCACGGCTCAACCACGGTGGCGAGCCTGACGCCGCTTGGTGCGGACGGCGCTGGTGGGCTCCCTCGGGAGCCGGTCGCCACTATCCCTCATCCAGCGCGGGCGGGCGAGTCCGGCTCGCTGGACGGGGGGTGGGCCCGGCCGGACCCGCGCGGACCCCGGCCCGGACGTCTGACGCCGGAGGCTAGAGTCCGGGGCATGGACAAGGTGGTCGCCAGCGCGGCCGAGGCGATCGACGGCATCGTCGACGGGATGTCGCTCGCGGTCGGCGGCTTTGGGCTCTGCGGCATCCCCAGTGTCCTCATCGGTGCGATCCACGACGCCGGCCCCACCGACCTCGAGGCGATCTCCAACAACTGCGGCGTCGACGACTGGGGTTTAGGTATCCTTTTGCGAGACAAGCGAATTCGCCGTATGGTCTCGTCCTACGTCGGTGAGAACAAGGAGTTCGCCCGGCAGTACCTCTCGGGTGAGCTCGAGGTGGAGCTCACCCCACAGGGCACGCTGGCCGAGCGGCTCCGGGCCGGTGGGTCCGGCATACCGGCGTTCTTCACCAAGACCGGTGTTGGCACTCAGATCGCCGAGGGCGGGCTGCCGTGGCGGTATGCCCCCGACGGGTCCGTCGCGGTCTCGTCACCGGTCAAGGAGACCCGGGAGATGGACTGGATGGGGCAGCGCGAGACCTTTGTCCTCGAGCGGGCGATCGTGGCGGACTACGGCCTGGTCCGGGCCTGGAAGGGCGACCGGCACGGCAACCTCGTGTTCAACCAGTCCGCGCGCAACTTCAACCCCCTCGCAGCGATGGCGGGGCGGGTCACCGTCGCCGAGGTCGAGGAGCTCGTCGAACCAGGCGAGCTCGACCCCGACCAGGTGCACCTGCCCGGGATCTTCGTCCAGCGGGTGCTCGCGCTGACGCCGGACCAGGCCGGCGACAAACGGATCGAGCGCCGCACCACGCGACCGCTCGACCCTCGGAACAGCGCGGCCTGACGTGGCGCTCACCCGCGAGCAGATGGCCGCTCGCGCGGCGAAGGAGCTGTCCGACGGCGCCTACGTCAACCTCGGCATCGGCCTGCCGACGCTCGTCCCCAACTACGTCCCCGACGACGTCGAGATCGTGCTGCAGTCGGAGAACGGCATCCTCGGCGTCGGGGCCTACCCCGTCGAGGGCACCGAGGACCCGGACCTCATCAACGCCGGCAAGGAGACCGTCACCCTGCGCAAGGGTGCCTCGTTCTTCGACTCGGCGACGTCGTTCGGGATGATCCGCGGCGGCAAGGTGGACGCCGCGATCCTCGGTGCGATGCAGGTGTCCGAGGCGGGCGACATCGCCAACTGGATGATTCCCGGCAAGATGGTCAAGGGGATGGGCGGCGCGATGGACCTGGTGCACGGCGCCAGGCACGTCATCGTCCTGATGGAGCACGTGGCGCGGGACGGGAGCTACAAGATCGTCACGGAGTGCTCGCTGCCCTACACCGGCCGCCGCGTCGTCCAGCGCATCATCACCGACCTCGCCGTCATCGACGTCACGCCACGTGGGCTCGTGCTGCGCGAGCTGGCGCCCGGGGTCTCCGAGGGCGAGGTTCGCGAGAAAACCGAGCCTGAGCTGCTGGTCGACCTCGACTGAGCTCAGCTGAGATCCAGGGTCACCCCCTCGGAGGTGAGGCGCGCAGACTGGTCGCCGTCGGGCTCGATCACGAGGACGACCGAGCCGTCCGCCGCCCACGCAGAGAGCGCAGCGCGCAGAGCCGGTCCGAGGCGGTCGGGGACCCTCACCCGTGGCGAGGAACCCCAATCGGGCTGCGAGACCACGACATCCGCGTATGAGTCCGGGCCGACTCCGTCGTCGACGGCCACCGAGCGGGCATCGGCTTCCTCCCACGCAGCGAAGACATCGCCGTGGGTTGCCAGTTCGCGTGCCTCGTCGACGACCTCGGCGCCCGTGTCCAGGTTGACGCGGGCGAGCATCGGCAACGTCACGAGGACGGCGAGGCCCGCCTCCTGCGCGATACGGGCGGCCAGCCGGTGGTCCGTGGTGACGACGACGTCGGCCCTGCTGGCGCCGGGTCCAACGACGAGGGTGGCGCCGACCGACCAGGTGGCCAGCGCCCAGTAGAAGGCCCGCCAGTGGGCCGGAAGGTCCAGGCCCACCGTCGTAGCCGGGGCGGCGTCGAGGTCGTCCTGGAGCATGTTGGCCGCCTTGGCGACCCAGTTGGCGAGGACGCGAGCGGACAGCTCGACGCGCTCGCCCTGTGAGGGACCGGGCGTGTCGTCGTAGCAGGTGAGTCGTGGCCGGGCCGAGTCCGTGGCGAGCATCGCGGCGAGGACGCCTCCCGGGCCGGGCCGGTGAGCGGGCGCAGGAGTCGCCGCTGCGGTCGTGGGAGCGGTCGGCACCAGCCGATCGTATGGTGTCTGCGACGCGCCGCGGGGCGGCCGGGCACGCAGGGGTCGCCGGGCTAGGCTCCGACCATGCCGGGCTCTTCTGGAGGTTCAGCCGCAGGACCGGCGTCGCGGGCAGCCGAAGCAGATGACTCAGCCGCTCTCACGGTGGCGCTCGTCGGGCCGACCAGCGCTGGGACCGGCCCGGGCTCGACGTCGCACCGGCTGGTCGGCCACACTCTCGCGCTGGCGGACCAGCTGAGCATGGCCGGTCACGACGTGACGCTGTTGTCGTGGTCACCCGGGACGACCCACCCCGACGGACGGGCGACGACGGGCCCGGCCGAGGACACCCTTCCACGCACCTGGCGCACGCTGTCCCGGTCCCGGCCCGACACCTGGGCGCGGACCGGACGCCGGCTACGTGGCTACGACACCGTTCTGGTCGTACACACCGGACCGGCGATGGTGCCGCTCCACCTGGCCCTGCTGCATGCTGCCGGGGCGGGTCAGGCGGGCGGCCCCACCGGTCCCAGCAGCGTCCTGCTCGTCGATGAGCTGCTGCCGGCGCGCCCGCACGCCGGGGTCCACGGCCTGCTGGCGGCGCTGCTGCGGCGGGTCGACGGCGTCCTGGTCCACCGGGCCGAACAGGCGCCTCTTGCGACGCGGCTCGGCGCCACCCGTGTTTACGCCGTCGCACAACCCGACCTCGTCACTCCACGCGTGGTCCGACCGGCTCCCGATCTGGCGGCGGCGTTCGTCACGAGCGCGCGGCGCTCCCTGGCGGCTGGCCACGGCCCGGCCGTGGCGGGGGGCAGTGGCGGCGCCCGGCAGCCCGATCGGCGGGTCCAGGACGGACCGACGGACCGCACGGCACACGACCTCGACGAGGAGACGAGTGCGGCGTGGGCCAGGTACGTCGGTGCGATCGAGGCGCTCTCGGCTCCCTGCGTGCCTGCTTCAGACGTCACGCACGCCACGACGCCCGACGCGCCGCCGGACGCCGACCAGCGCTTGGCCGGCGACGATCCGCGGCTGTCCTACGTGCGCCGCCGCTGGTCGTCCCTCGCGTCATCAACCCTGGTAACGACCGTCACCCGGGTCCGAGCCACGTCACCCGACCGACGACTTCGTGGGCGTCGGGTGAAGCTGGACCGGTCCGACCTACCGGGCTGGATCTTGCTCACTGACGTGCTCGAGGACGCGGCTCAGGCCGACGAGGCCGGAGCTGAGGCGGCCCGTCTCGGGCTGCGCCGGCATCGTGACGGCATCGCGGCCTGGGCGGCGCTCGGCGCGCTCGCGGCGATCGTCCGGGTGGCCGACGACGGCCGGCGGAGCGCGGTTGTCGTGGACGAGTCCGGCTCCCGATCGCCACTGTCGGCCTGGGCGAGAGCGGTGGGCTTCGCCCCCGTCGACCTGGGTGTGACGGTGCAGCCAGGACTGCGGCGGGAGCCTGATCTCCTCGAGCTCGACGCGGGTGGGGTCGACGTCGTCGTGCGAATCCATCCAGGTGGGTGCGACGCGTCCGACCTGGACGAGACGCTGTCGCAGTCGTCCTGGGTGCTACGGCCCGGGGGCCTGCTCATCCTCACCGTCCCCCTCGGCGCACCCGGCATCGAGCTCGCGCTCGGGCCGGCCGACGTGCGTGCTGTGGTCGCCCGCGCCGACGAGCTCGGGTTCGTGCTGGTGGGGGACCTCGACGGCGAGATCGGGCGACGTATGCGTCGGGCCGCGGCCGACGCCGGGGCTACCGGCCTGCGCAGCCCGGGTGCGGCATACGGGCTGGTGCGGTTGACGCTGCGCCGACGGTGACGTCCCCGTGAGCCGGGGGCGCATCCTCGCGCTGGTTCGGGTCGGGGTCGCCGTCGCCGTCGTGGCCGCGCTGGTGTGGGGGATCGCCCGGAACTGGTCCCAGATCGGCTCCGACCTTTCCCGGGCCAGCCTCGGCGAGCTGCTGGTGTCGGTGCTCCCCGCCGCGCTCGGCACCTGGCTGACGATGCTCGGGTGGCGGGTGATCCTCGCCGACCTCGGTTCGCCGCTGCACCTGGCGCCGGCGGCAGGGGTGTTCTTCGTCGGGCAGCTCGGGAAGTACCTCCCAGGCTCGGTGTGGACGGTGCTCGTGCAGGCCGACATGGCCTCGCACCTGCACGTTCCGAGGCGGCGTACCGGGGTGGCGGGGTTGGTCACCATCGGGATGTCCGTGCTGACCGGCCTGCTCGTCGGGCTGCCCGCCGTGCCGTTGCTGCTGCGCCAGTCCGGCGGCAGCCTGGTCTGGGTCGTGCTCGCCGTGCCGGTCCTCGCGCTGCTGCTCTGGCCCGCGTTGCTCAACCGGATCGTGGCCCTCGGGCTGCGCCTGCTGCGTCGGGAGCCGCTGGACCGCGGGCTGTCGGCCCGCGCGGTCCTGCTGACGGTGCTGCTCTACTGCCTCGCCTGGCTGTGTTTCGGCCTGCACATCTTCGTGCTGGCGCGCGCGGTCGGTGGCGCCGCCGGGGAGGTCGCCGTGCCCTCCCTGACGGGATACGCCCTGGCCGGCGCGCTGGGAATGCTCACCGTGATCCTGCCGGCCGGACTGGGGGCACGCGACGGCATCCTCGCCGTGGTGCTCGCCTCAGCGATCCCGTTGTCGGCCGGTGCGGCAGTGGCGCTGGTGTCGAGGTTCGTCGTGACGGTCGTCGACGTCGCGGCGGCCGGGGTCGGGTGGGCGTACGCGCGTCGGCACCACCTGGTGAGGTCCCGCGCAGAGGCGCCGCTCCCACCGGTCTGACCGCTGCGGTGGGTCAGGCGTCCGTTCGGCGTGGGTGAGTCGGTCTGGAGCTGGTCGACGACGCTCGCCTGCGCCGGCAGTGACCTGCTTCGACGTGTGCCGACGTGTGCCGACGTGTGCCGACGTGTGCCGACGTGTGCCGACGTGTGCCGACGTGTGCCGACGTGTGCGGGCTTCGGCGAGCCGGTCGGCGTCCGCTGTGCGTCGGTGGTGGGGTTCAGACTGTCCCCGTGACCCTCCACAGCCGCGCGAGCGCCGATCTGAGCGCCGCTCTGAGCGAGCGCTGGCCCGAGGAGCGCCGCGACTGGCGCTCGCCGCGGCCGGTCATGGTGGGGGCCGTCCTGTCCGTCTTCCGGCGGGGGAGCGGGGACCCGACCTGGCTCCGGACGGGCGACGGGTCTGTGCTGCGCGGCATACGGACTCCCGCCGGTCCGTCGACCCTGCTGCTGCGGGCTCGTCCGGCCGACTCCGAGGTGCTCGCGTCGGCCTGGGGCCCGGGGGCGGGCTGGGCGCTTGACGCGGTTCCCGAGCTGCTGGGCGACGGTGACGACGACGCGGGTTTCATCGCCCACCACGCCCTTGTCGGCGAGGCGGCGCGGCGCTTCGGCGGCTGGCGCGTCCCGAGGTCGCGGCTCGTCGTCGAGGCGTTGGTCCCGGCAGTCATCGAGCAGAAGGTCACGGGGCAGGAGGCGTTCGAGGGCTATCGGCGGCTCGTGCGTCGTTTCGGGGAACCCGCGCCAGGTCCGTTTGCCGCGGCCGGGCTGCTCGTCGCACCGTCGCCGGCACAGTGGGCGGCCGTTCCGTCCTGGGAGTTCCTCAAGGCGTCCGTCGACCACAGCCGGTCCACGACAGTGATCGGTGCGGTGCGGGCGGCGGGGCGGCTCGAGCAAGGGGTGGACCTGCCTCCGGCAGACGCTCGGGTGCGGATGCAGGCCCTGCCCGGGGTGGGGGTCTGGACGGCGGCCGAGGTCGCCCAGCGCGCGCTCGGGGACGCCGATGCTGTCAGTTTCGGCGACTACCACGTCGCCAGGAACATCACCTGGGGTCTGCTGGGTGAGGCGCTCGGCGACGACGTCCTGGCGGAGGTGTTGCGACCTTATGCCGGTCATCGCTACCGCGTGCAGCGCCTGCTCGAGCTCGCCGGAGTCCGGCGGCCCCGCCGCGGTCCACGGATGGCGCCCCGGGTCCACCTGCCGCACTGAGGTCCACCTGCTGCACCGTGGTCCACCTGCCGCACCGTGGTCCACCTGCCGCACCGTGGTCCACCTTCCCGGGTCAGGCCCACTGCCGCGGATGCCCAGATCAGCCAGGTCCTCCAGCCTCGACCGGACTCAGATGTTCACGACTTCTGCGGTCCGGCCGGCTTCGGAACCGGCAGTCATCTGAGTCCCGTCAGCTGGGTCCCGTCATCTGGGTCCCGTCAGCTGGGTCCGGTGGCGGGTGGTGCCTGGTCACCGCCCGTGTGTCAGGGCGACCCGCACGCCGGCACCGGGAGCCGACGGCACAGCCACGATCCGTCCGTGCACACCCTCGCCGAACAACGCGACGCACACCCGGGCGGCGGCGATGCCACGTTCGACCGGGTCAGGTCCGGTGACCAGGACCTCGTCCTCCCCGACATCGACGCCCACGGTGTCGAGGTCGTGAACGGCAACGGCGACGGCCCGGGCGATGCGCTCGCGCACGGGCTCGGGTGCGCTCGACGCGACGCCGAGCCGGTGGGCCAGGTGGGTCCCGGGCTCGACGTCGAGAGCCGCGCGAACCGCCTCCGCCCAGCCGTAGGCGAACCAGTCACCGGCCCCGACGCGTACGAGTGAGCGCGCCCCCGGACCCGCTCCCTCGACGACGACGTCGCCCAACCCGCGCAGAAGCGCCGCAGGAACACCGGTTGCCTTGCCCTTGACCAGGTCCGCGGCGGACGCCACCTCGTCGGCAAGAGCACGCGCGGTGACGGCCAGCGCGCGCCCGTCCGCGTCTGCGGTGCCTGCCAGGTCGTCGAGGGTGAGCAACCCGGCGCAACCGAGTGCGAAGTCCACCTGTCCACCCCGCCATGGCCGGCCGGCGGTATCGCTCAGGACGACCGCCAGCCGGGTCACTCGGGCCGCCTCGCACAACCGCAGGCGCAGCTCCCGGCAGACGGCGTCCGGATCGGACGGCAGGATCAGCAGCTCGTCCCCCGGGCCGGTGTTCGACGCGTCCACCCCGGCCGCCGCCATCACGGGGCCGGCCAAGGCCTCGACCACCTGCGTCATTCCGACACCGGTATCGCGTTCGGCGACGACGCGCCGGCTCTGGGCGGCGATGACCGAGAACCGTTTGGCCGCGGGCGCGGTCAGGCCGGCGGCCTTGGAGGCGACCTTGCTCGACACGACGAGGACGTCACCGTCGGTGAGCGCCAGCCCGAGCCGCGTGAGGGCCGCACCCAGCAGCGCGGCCAGGTCGTCACCGGACTGGACTTCGGGCATACCGGTGACCGGGATGATCTCGAGCGTCATGTCGACGACCCTGACGGGCTCCGGGCGGACGCAGTGGTCATGGAGTGGGCACGATGCAACGCCTCAAGCCCGTCAGGCCCGTACGCCGGTGAGCTGGGTCCCGAGCTCGACGGCCGCCGCGGCGATGTCCGCCGCGGCGTCGACGCTGGACATCAGCAGCGGCCGGGGACGCACCACCAGCTGACCGGACGGGACGAACCAGTGGTCCTCCGGCGCCACGAGCCACCCGTCGAGGAAGTCCTCGTAGAGCCCGGCGACCCCACGGGTCGTGGACTCGACGCCGATCGACTGCAGGCATACGTCGGCGTGACCGCGGACCGGGCGGCCGGAGATCAGCGGCGACACCCCGACGACCGGTGCGCGCGTGCCGCGCAGCGCCTCACGGATGCCGGGGACGCCCAGGATCACCCCGATCGAGACGACCGGGTTGCTTGGTGGCAGGAGAACGAGGTCCGCGCCGCGGATCGCGTCGAGTACTCCCGGCGCTGCGGTCGCGTGATCCATCCCCGCGACCACGAACCGGCTCGCCGGAACCGCCGCCTGCAGGCGTACCCACCACTCCTGGAAGTGGACGGCCCGCTGCTCTGCACCCTCGTCGAGGACCACGTGGGTCTCGACCGGCGTGTCGGTCATCGGGAGGAGGGTGACTCCCTGTTCCGGCAGGCCCCACCGGGTCGCCAGCCGGGCCGTGACCTCTGAGAGGGTCTGACCCTGACCCAGCCAGAGCGACCTCGCGACGTGGGTGGCGATGTCGCGGTCGCCGAGCCCGAACCACTGCGGTTCCACCCCGTATGCCGCCAGCTCGCTCTGCACGGCGTGCGTCTCACCCTCACGGCCCCAGCCCTGCGCCTCGTCGATGCCGCCACCGAGGGTGTAGAGGATGGTGTCCAGATCGGGGCAGACCCGCAGCCCGAACAGCGTGATGTCATCACCGGTGTTGCCGATCACCGTGACCTTCGAGCCGGCGAGCTCGGGGGTCCGGTCGAGGTGGGCGAGCAAGCCGCGGACGAAGCGGGCTCCGCCGACGCCGCCCGCCAACGCGGTGATCTGCATACCCCGAGTCTGGCAGCAGCGCAGCGACCGTCCGCACCGCCCTGCACCATACGGGCACCACCCCGCCACGACACCGCCCCTGCACCACACGGGCACCGGCCCCTACCGGCCCCTACCGGCTCCTACCGGCCCCCACCGGCACGGCGCGACACGGCGCGACACGGCATGGCACCGCACCGCACCGCACCGCACCGCACCGCACCGCACCGCACCGCACCGCACCGCACGGCACCGCACCGCACGGCACGGCACGGCACGGCACGGCACAGCACGTCACCGCGCCGGCCGCGTCTGCGGTCGGACCCAGCACAGCGCGGCCAGATCGCGCCTCGATCGCACTCGCGGCGCACAGCGCGTCGCGCCGGACACGCCGGTCGCGACGGGCATCGTCCGTCTTCGTGTTGCGAATATCACCCCAAGGCTTGACTTTTGACCAATGACACGCGTGTAATTTCACCACTGTCCTTCCGAGGTCGACCCGCATCGCCGCCCCCAGGGGATCAGCGTCTGCATCGGAGCCGAGGACGGCGGCACACCCTCGTGTGTGCGTGCTAGCAGGGTCGAGCAGGGTCGAGCAGGGTCGAGGAGGGCGCGATGCACGAGCTCAGTGTGGTGACGAACATCGAGGGGCCAGAGGACGAGCTGACCTGGCAGGAGCGGTCGCTGTGCGCGCAGACCGATCCCGAGGCGTTCTTCCCGGAGAAGGGCGGCTCCACCCGGGAGGCGAAGAAAGTCTGCATCGGGTGCGATGTGCGGCCCGAGTGCCTGGACTACGCGCTCGCCAACGACGAGCGCTTCGGGATCTGGGGCGGGTTGTCCGAGCGCGAGCGGCGCAAGCTGAAGAAGCGCGCGGTCTGAGTCGCCGCCGGCGACTCCCGCTGATCTCGTGACGACGACGCTCGCGCCGCCGCCGGCCATGCCATCTCCTCAGCCTCGCCGGGGGGAGAGCCCTGCGACCCCGAGGGTGACGGCCCTCGTCCGGGTGACCGACCCCCCCGGTACGCGCTTGCCGGAGGTGCTCGACGCGCTCGCCGAGCAGGTGCGGCCTCCGGATCGAGTCGTCGTCGCGGTTGACGCCTCGGCTCCCGCCGCTCTCGCCGCCGTGCGCGCGCAGTTGCTCGCGCATGACCGGTTACGGGAGGTGGTTCTCGACGCGACGGTCCTGCCGGTGCAGGGGTTCACTCGGCCCTCGTCGCGCACGGCGGCTGCAGGTAGCGGCCTCCTGCCCGTTGGCCTCGTGGTCGATGCGGTCCTCGCCGACCTGGACCGCATCAGCGGCCCGACTGCGGCTGGCGGGCGGTCGACCGCGGTTGCGACCAGCCCGGAGTCGACCGGCGCGGAGTCGACCGGCGCGGAGTCGACCGGCGCGGTGTCGACCAGCCCGGAGTCCACCGGGGCGGTGTCGAGCAGGCGGGAGTCGACCGGCGCGGTGTCGAGCAGCTCGGAGTCGAGCACCGCAGAGCCGGCCAGCAGAACGTCGGGCGGGGTTGGAGCGGCCACGCCGCCCCTCGCCCTGGCAGACCAGGGTGGACCGCAGTGGTTGTGGCTGCTCGATGACGCGACGGCGCCGGCCCCCACGTCGTTGCTTCGGTTGGTCGACACGGTGCGCCGGTCGCACAGCGTCGGGATCGCCGGTCCGAAGGTCGTCGAGTGGGACGAGCCGCGACAGCTCGTCGAGCTGGGCCGCCAGGTCACCCGGGCCGGCCGCCGGATCGACTCGCCGGAGCCCGGCGAGGCCGACCAGGGGCAGTACGACACCCGCAGCGATGTGCTGGCCGTCGGCATCACGGGAATGCTGGTCAGCCGGTCCGTCCTGCATGAGATCGCCGGCTTCGATCGGGCCTTTTCCGCGCACGGCGCTGACCTCGACCTCGGTTGGCGCGCGCAGCTCGCCGGGCACCGGGTGGTGGTGGTTCCCGCCGCCGTGGTCCGGCACGCCGACGGCACCGGAGGCGCCGGGAGCACCGTTTCGGGATCAACGGCCGCTACTGATGCCGCTGTGAGCACTCATACCGCTGATACCGCTGATGCAGCTGCGCAGCTCACCGAGCGCCGCGCCGAGCGCCGTGCCTCCCGGCGCGTGGCCTTGACCCGCTGCTCGCTGCCCGCGGCCCCGTTCCTCGCCATCTGGATCCTGCTGAGCAGCCTGGTCGGCGCGATCGCGCTGCTGCTGCTCAAGCGACCGCAGCACGCCTGGTCCGAGCTCGGTGACCTCGCCGCCCTGGTCCGCCCGATCACCTCGGTCGGCGCCCGCTGGCGCTTCCGCCGGGCCGTCCGTGCGTCCCGGGCCCGGCGCGTCCGCCGCCGAGACCTGAGATCCCTGTTCGTCGGCGGAGGCGCGGCCGTCGGCCACACCTGGGACCGAGTGCAGGAGGCGTTCACCCCGGACCGGGTGAGCGGGCCGACCGAGCCGGCGTCCGACAGCGAGCAGGCCACCGAATCCGGTCCGGTCTCTGAGGAGGCCGAGGCGCTCACCGGTCTGCCTCCCTCGCTCCCACAACGGATTGCGACCCATCCCGGGTTTGTCGCCACGCTGACCTGCGTCGTCCTCGCTGCTCTGATGTTCCGTGGCTCGCTGACCCAGGGTGTGCTCGACGCCCAGGGCGCCGGGCTGTCCGGGGGGGAGCTGCACTCGCTCGCGACGGACTCGGGTGGCCTGTGGCACCAGTTCCGCGACGGGTGGCACGGTGCCGGTTGGGGCAACGCCCTGGATGTCTCACCGGCCGTGGGTGTCCTCGCCGCACTGACCTGGCTGGTCGAGCGACTGCCCTATGTTGACTCGGGCCGAAGCCCGGCGTCCGTCACCCTCGCCTGGCTCCTGATCTGTGCCATGCCGCTGTCCGCAGTCACGGCATACCTCGCGGGTCGGGTCGCCACCCGAACGCGGTGGGGTCGTGGGTTGGTCGCCCTGGCCTGGGGATCGAGCGGCGTCCTCCTGGCAGCCATCTCCGCCGGGCGGGTGTCCTTCGTCGTCGCCCACATCCTGCTGCCGCTCGTCGTGGCCGGCTTCGGTGCGACTCTCAAGCGCGGGGGCACGTGGACCCTGACGTTCGCGACCGCTCTCGTCACAGCCGTCGTCGGTGCGTTCGTCCCGCTCCTGCTCGTCGTCGCTGTGACCGCTGCGCTGGTCGCCGTGCTCGTCGGCCCCGGGGTCGGACGGCGTGCTCGCGCCCTGGTGCTGCTGGTCGTCCCGAGCGCCCTGCTCGGTCCGTGGGTCATGAGGTTCGTCGAGGAGCCGAGGCTGTTGCTCACCGGGCCCGGTCTGGTCGACGTGGGCAGCGGTTCGCCACCAGCGTGGCAGCTGGCGCTCGCGCAACCAGACGGCGGCCGCCCTCTCCTGGGCGCCCTGTTCGTGCCGCTGCTCGCGGTCGCCGTGCTGGCGTTGTTGCGCCGCAGCGGGGGTCGGCCGCGCACGGCGGCCCTGATCGGGCTGTCGGCGCTGGCCCTCATCGGTCTGGCTGCCGCCCTCGGTTCCGAACGCGTCGAAGTAGGCCAGGCCACCGGTGACGACGGCATCTCGACTCTGGCCACGCTGTGGACAGGCGTCGGCCTCGAGCTCTATGTCATCGCCGTCCTCGCAATCGTCCTGACCGGGTGGCACGGGTTGGGGCACCTCCTCGGCGAGCGACGGTGGGGCTGGCGTCGAGCCGTCGTAGGCGTGGCTGTCACGGTGGTCGCCTTGACGGTTGCCGCAGCGGGAGGGTTGTTCGCGTGGCAGGGCACGGGTGCCCTTGCGCCCGGGTCCACAGTCCTGCCCGCGGTCGCGGTCGACCAGGCCAGTGGTCCCGACGCGAACCGCCTCGTCGTCCTCACACCGGCGACCGACAGACTCGACTACACGCTGTACGGCAATGAGCCGGGAGACCTGATGCGAGACGTCACCCGCGCGACCCAGGTCAGCGACCCCGGTCTCGCGACCGTGCTCGGAGACCTCGCGTCCGGCTCCGACATCGGACCGGGTGCGGGGCCCGCGCTCGCCGACCTGGGCGTCGGGTTCGTGGCGGTCCGTGGTGGCGCAGACAGCTCCCTGGCTCGCACACTGGACGCGGCCCCTGGAGTGACCCGGCTCGGCTCGGCCGAGGACCAGACCCTCTGGCGGGTTCTCGCTCGCCCGTCCAGCATCGCGGCCGACGTCCCCGTCCCGCCAGCCCGCGTGCGTCTCGACGACGCCGCCGGGAATCCTCTGCAGAGCGTGCCCGTCGTCGGCCCGCACGGCGCCGTGTCGAGCGACCTTTCGGTCGGCGCCCCGGGACGCCGCGTGGTCGTCGCCGAAGCCCCCGAATGGGCCGGCCACGCCATCGTCCGCTACGACGGTGCGTCGTTGGCGGTCATCTCGTCCTCCGGTCCGCCCACCTATGCACTGCCGGCGGCCGGCGGTCGACTCGACATCGACCTCCCACCCGCGCACCAGCGCTGGTTCCTTGCTCAGCTGGCGCTGTTGGCCGTTGTGGTGTTCCTGTCGATCCCGTTCGGCACCCGCCGCTCGCGGCGCTTGACATGAGGCGGCTGACATGAGGCCTGCGTGGTGGGGTCTGGCGCGTGGCGTCGTGGTCGTCGCCCTCGGCGGGGGCCTGGTCTGGGCCGCGACCAACGTGCCCGGGACGGTGTCCCTCACTCCCGCGATCGAGCAGGTGTCCGCGCCCCAGGCCACTCTCGTCCCCGTTGTGTCCTCTGTCCTGTCCTGCCCTGGTCCCGAGACCGAGGGCCTGGCCGGCGTGCCTGCTGTCGCCGGAACGACCACCGTGTATGCCTCGTCGCCGCCCGCCGCCGCGATGACCGGTCTGGCGGCCGCGCCGGGTGCTGGGTCGGTCACCGTGTCGGCGGTCCCCCCCGCAGGCACCGCCGCGACCGGCGCAACCGCGGCTGCCCCGTCGGTTGGCACGTCGGTTGCCGCGACCGTGGTGCAGGCGGCCCTGACCGGCCGCACGGTTGGCCGGGTCAGCGCAACCGGCGCCCTCGCGCCTGGCGTCGCCGGACTGCAGACCACGCTGACCACCCAAGGCGACGATCGCGCCTTGTCCGCAACGGCCTGTCGCGCACCCGGTTCGGACCTGTGGCTGGTGGGTGGAGGGGGCGGCAGCACCCGGCGTGAGCGCGTCGTTGTGACCAACCCGGGCGCCAACGCCGTCTCCGTCGACGTCTCGGTGCTCGGCCAGGCCGGCGCGCTGGCCTCGGCGAACGGTGACAACGTGGCGGTGCCCGCCCACGGCCGTGCCAGCGTCCTGGTCGACGCTCTCGTCGGACCCGAGAAGACCCCCGTCGTGCACGTCGTCGCCACTGGCGGGGCCGTCACGGCGACCCTGTCGGACAGCTGGGTCGACGGCGCCGTCGGACGCGGCGCGGACGACGTCGCGCCGACGGCCCAGCCGTCCAACGAGCAGGTCGTGCCCGGGGTGTTCGTCAACGGGCCGGCGACGTTGCGGGTGGCCGTCCCCGGCAACGAGGAAGCGGTCGTGCAGGCCCGTGCGCTGACAGCCGCAGGACCGGTCGGGCTGCCCGGCGACGGCGTCGTGCGCATACCCGGTAGCTCTGTACGTGAGATCGACCTGTCGACGCTTCCCGCCGGTTCCTACGCGGTCCAGGTGCGGGCCGACAAACCGGTCGTCTCGGGCGTCGTGCTCGAACGCCGGGGGACGGCGGCGCAGCAGTCCGACCTCGGCTGGTCGTCGTCCACCGCCCCGGTTCCGGTGCTGGCCGGAACGCCGCTGCCGGCCGGGGCGTCGGGCTCCCTCCAGCTCGTCTCGACCGGGGACACCGCGTCGGCGTCCGTCTACACGGTTGCGGCGAACGGGGAGGTCACCCCCCATACCTACCTGCTGGCTGCCGACAGCACCGTCACGCTCGACGTGACCGGTCAACGACAGGTGTGGGTGCGTCAGACCACCGGTACGATCCGGGCCGCCGTGTCGATCGCGGTCACCGAGGGGACGGCCGGGCCACTGTTCGCCGTCGTCCCGTTGCCCCCGGCCGTCGTGAGCGCCACTCAGGTGCCGGTTCGCCAGCTGCCGGGCTGAACCTGGTAAAGGTGGCTGATGGCGGTCGAGCTCCGACCGATGTCACCCACCTTCGCCCGGACGCTGTTCGATCCCCACTGCCGCGGGGGTTCTCAGTCGTCGAGGTCGTCGTACCCCGGGTCGAGCTGCTCCGGCGCGACCCCGAGCAGTGCGGCCACCTGCTCGGTGACGACATCGCCGACGAGGTTGGCGAGCTCTCGTTGGCCGACGGCTCGGGTCTCGACGGGACGGCGGTAGATGACGATCCGGGCCGGGCTGCGGCCCTCGGCTCCGAACAGCCGACCCAGCGGCACCTCCGCGTGCTCCCACGGGGCGGGATCTGAGGGCGGCACGTCCTCGACGCCGAACTCGACCGGGGGAAACGGCCGCCCCCAGATCTCCTCCAACCTGCTGGCCGACTCGATCACCAGCTCGTCGAACAGCTCGGAGCGGGTCGCCATCACCGGCACAGCCGGCCAGGCCAGTGGCCCGCGAGCACCACGCCCGCGACGGTCCCGGCGACGCGGGCGCGCCGTCCGCGTCGGACCGGGTCGGCGCAGGTCACCAGGGTCGGTCCAGCTCACCGCTCCACCCTAGGTGCCTGCGGCGCGGCGCCGCGGCAGGGCCACGCCACAGACCTAGAGTCGGCGGGTGGGGTTGTCTCGGCAGTGCTCGAAGACGGGGTGTGCATCCCCGTCGGTCGCGACGCTCACCTATGTCTACCGGGACAGCACTGCGGTGCTCGGGCCGCTCGCGACGTATGCGGAGCCGCACACCTACGACATGTGCCACCGGCATGCAGAGGGGCTGACGGCACCGCGCGGGTGGGAGGTCGTGCGGCTGACCTCCCAGTCGACCCCACCGCCACCCACCACCGACGACCTGTTGGCGCTCGCCGATGCCGTCCGTGAAGCCGGCCGGGTGAGACCAGGCGCGGGACGGGACCGGACGCAGGCCCAAGCCGACGACCAGGCGCGACATGAGGCGGCCACCGGCGCCGTCGAGGTCGGCCGCAAAGGACACCTGCGCGTCCTGCGCGACTCCTGACAGGACCCGCGGAGGCGGGCTGCACTCGGGCTGCACTCGGGCTGTACGAGGGGCTGTACGAGGGGCAGCACACGACGGCAGCGCAGCGGCGGCTCAGCAGCGGGGCAGCGGCGGCTCGGCAGCGGGGCAGCGGCGGCTCGGCTCGGCAGCTGCGCAGCGGCGGCGCAGCGACTCGGGGAGCTGACGACGTCGCTGCAGGCTTCGCTACCCTCACTCGTCGTGACCTCACCCGCCGCTGCTCCGTCCGTGCGCGTCCTGGCCGACTTCATCAAGGCCTACGACGTGCGTGGCGTCGTCCCCGACCAGCTCGACGAGGAGGTCGCCCGCGCGATCGGGTCGGCGTTCGCGCAGGTCGTCGCGGTGCCAGAGGGGGCATCCGCCGTCGTCGTCGGTCACGACATGAGGCCGAGCTCGCCCACCCTGAGTCGGGCGTTCGCCGACGGCATCGCCGCCCGCGGGCTGGACGTCACCCTCATCGGGCTGTGCTCGACCGACGGCCTCTACTACGCCTCTGGTGCGTTGGGGCTGCCCGGCGCGATGTTCACCGCGAGCCACAACCCGGCCCAGTACAACGGGATCAAGATGTGTCGAGCCGGCGCGCGCCCGGTCGGTCAGGACAGTGGCCTCGCCGAGATCCGCGACCTGGCCCAGTGGACACTGGACCGTCAGGACGTGGTGGCGCCGAGCGACCCGGGGGCGGCTCGGGGCACGATCAGCGAACGCGACGTGCTCCCTGACTACGCGCGCTTTCTGCGCGGTCTCGTCGACATCTCCGGCAACCGTCACCTCAAGGTCGTGGTGGACGCCGGCAACGGGATGGGCGGGTTCACGGTGCCCGCCGTCCTGGAGACGGGGGCTGGCCTGGACGAGCTGCCGCTGGAGGTGGTGCCCCTCTACTTCGAGCTCGACGGGACCTTCCCGAACCACGAGGCGAACCCGCTCGAACCGGAGAACCTACGCGACCTGCAGGCTGCCGTCGTGGAGCACAGGGCCGACGTCGGGTTGGCCTTCGACGGCGACGCCGACCGTTGCTTCGTTGTCGACGAGCGAGGCGAACCGGTGAGCCCGAGCGCGATCACCGGCTTGGTCGCCGCCCGCGAGATCGCCCGGGAGGTGGCACAGGGCACCGCCGCCGGCGACATCAAGGTGGTCCACAACGTCATCACCTCGGCCGCGGTGCCGGAGATCATCAGCGAGCACGGCGCCGTGCCGGTCCGTACCCGCGTCGGCCACTCCTTCATCAAGGCCGAGATGGCCGCAGCCGGCGCGGTCTTCGGCGGCGAGCACTCGGCGCACTACTACTTCCGCGACTTCTGGTACGCCGACACCGGCATGCTGGCGGCGCTGCACGTCCTCGCCGCCCTCGGTGAGGCGAGCGTCCCGCTGTCGGAGCTGGGCGCGGCCTACGAGCGGTACGTCGCCTCGGGCGAGATCAACACCCGGGTCACCGACACCGCCGCGGCGACCGGACGAGCTCGGCAGTGGGCGCAGGACCACGGGCCGGTCGAGCTCGACGAGCTCGACGGGCTGACGATCACGCACCAAGGTGGGGGCGGAGGGGCCGACGACAGCGCCGACGACAGCGTCGACGACAGCGGTGACGCAACCGCCGACCAAAGCGCCGACGACAGCGGTGACGGTATGTGGTGGTTCAACGTCCGCGCGTCGAACACCGAGCCGTTGTTGCGGCTCAACGTCGAGGCCGTCGATCGTGCCACGATGGAGCGCGTGCGGGACGCGGTTCTCGCGCTGATCCGGGCAGGAGCGGACGCATGAGCGATACGAACGGGCCCGGCGGAACGCCGGAAGAGTCTGTTGTCACGGGTGATTCGGCTGTCGCCAGCGATTCGGGGATCGAGCCCTGGCTGCGCGAGATCCTGCGCTGCCCGGCCTGCCTTTGCGAGCTCGTCGACGCCGTGGGCCCCGAGGGGGGGCCGGAGCTGGTCTGCACCGGGGCCGAATGCGGCCGGGCCTACCGGATCGAGGACGGTATTCCCGTCCTCCTCGTCGACGAGGCCCGAGCCGGGACATCAGGACCGGCACCGACACCGACACCGGCACCGGCACCGACACCGGCCTGAGGCTGGCGGCCGATGCCCTTCATCGACGAGACACATCTGGACGACGAGCAGCAGCTCACGCATCTCGACTCGCGCTCGACCCTGCGGTCGCTCGCGTCCGCCGGGGCGCAGGTCCGTCATGCCGTCGACCTCGCCGGCGAGGCCGGGCTGAGCCGGCTGATGGGCGGTGAACGGCCGAGAGCGGTCCTCGTGGCCGCGTTGGGAGGCTCTTCGGTGGTCGCCGACGTCCTCGAGCTGCTGGCCGAGCCCGGCTCACCCGTCCCCGTCCACACCCGGCACAACCTGCCGCTCCCGGGCTGGGTCGGCACGCTCGACCTCGTTGTCGCGGTCTCCCAGTCGGGCCGCGCCGAGGGGCCGCTTGCCTTGGCTGCCGAGGCATCTCGACGCGGGGCGTCCCTGCTCACGGTCGGCGCCCCCGACTCGCCGCTCGCCGACATCAGCGCGCGAGCTCGCGGCGTGCACGTGGACGTCCCGGGAGGGACCTCGTCGCGCACCACGCTGTGGGCGATGCTCACACCGGTCGTTCTCGCGGCCCACGCGCTGGGCATGGTCGACGCGAGCCCAGCGGTGTTTGCGCGGGTCGCCGACCGGCTCGACCACCAGGCGGGGCTCTTCCGGCCGAGCTCTGAGACGTTCGTCAACCCGGCCAAGACCCTCGCCTGCGAGCTCGCCGAAGGGGTTCCGGTCGTTCTCGGGGACGGGCCGCTGACCGGTGTGGCCGCCTGCCGTGCGGCCGCGATGCTCGCCCGCACGGCACGCATACCGGCCACGTGGGGCGAGCTGCCCGACGCGGCGTCGCAGGTGGTTGCGTGCTTCGACGGCCCGTACACGGACGCGGGGCTGACGTCGGCGGCCGTCTCCGCCCCGGCGGACCTCTTTGCGGACCCCTATCTCGACGGGGCTCCCGCGCCCAAGCTGCGGCTGCTGCTGCTGCGCGACGACGCGTCCGAGGTGGTGGACGAGCGGGCCCGCGCCCTGGCGGACGCGGTGGCCCAGACCGCCCGCGACGTGGGGGTGCGGGTCAGCGAACACGGCACGGAGGCCGGTCACGCTCTGGAACGCCTCGCCGGGCACATCGCGCTGACCGACTTCGCTGCCACCTATCTCGCGCTGGGCCTCGGGATGGACCCGGGCCTGTCGCCCCACGTCGCCGACCTGCGCGATCGCACGAGGGGTTGAGGCCGGCCTGACGCCTCAGCTCGCGAGGGTGAGCCGGCGGGCGCCGGGCAGCGCCATCAGACCGGCCGCCGGGAGCAGCAGCTTGGAACGACGCAGCCCGCTGCCGACCACGACGTCACCGGCTGCCAGCACGGCTTCGTCGACGAGGATCGTCCAGCCTCCGGGTACGCCGACCGGGGTGATGCCGCCGAACTCCATTGCCGTCAGGGCGACGGCCTCGTCGCGCGCGGCAAAC
The DNA here is from genome assembly GCA_965277795.1 of Lapillicoccus sp. GTDB lineage: Bacteria > Actinomycetota > Actinomycetes > Actinomycetales > Dermatophilaceae > Lapillicoccus. Next base: position 2,784,391 of record OZ255840.1, on the reverse strand, counting down.
GAGCACTTGCGCGCGTCGAGCGCCTTGCGAACCACCCCGTTGACGTCGGCCCGCATCGTCGCGAGGACCATCACCGCGGCATACCGGGTGACCTCGCCACGCCGCGCCGTCACGACAACGCAGTTCGCCGAGTGCTCGGGAGCGACCTCGTATGCCTCGCAGAACGCGGCTGTGTCGGCCAGGGTGTGGTCGATGGTGGCGACGAGGGCGTCAGGGACCAAGCCGGCAGCCGCGGCGACCGGTGCGGCGGCCCGGTCGAGGTGGTCCCTCAGGGGCGTCCAGTCGAGGCTCCCGCCGGCAGTGCCGCTTCGCGTGCTCACGGACGGACGTTAGCGCGGCGGTTAGGCTGGCGGGGTGTCGACCCAGGGTGGAACCACGGCGATCATCGCGGCATTGACGGCCAACCTCGGGATCGCCGTGACCAAGTTCGTGGCCTTCCTGCTCACCGGTTCGAGCTCGATGCTCGCCGAGTCGGTGCACTCGATTGCCGACTCGGGCAACCAGGCGCTGCTGCTGCTCGGCGGCAAGCGGGCTCGTCGGGCGGCCACGCCGGAGCACCCGTTCGGCTACGGCCGCGAGCGCTACTTCTGGGCGTTCGTCGTCTCGATCGTGCTGTTCTCGGTCGGGGGTCTGTTCGCGCTCTACGAGGCGTTCCACAAGCTCCAGCACCCCGAGCCGATCGAGGGGTTCTGGTGGTGGTTGCCACTCGTCGTGCTCGTCATCTCGATCGGGTTGGAGTCCTACTCGTTCCGGACCGCCATCGTCGAGTCGAACCACGTGCGCGGGTCCCGGGGATGGCCGGAGTTCATCCGGACCGCCAAGGCGCCCGAGCTCCCGGTGGTGTTGCTGGAGGATTTCGCGGCGCTGATCGGCCTTGTCCTCGCCCTGTGCGGAGTGGGCCTGACGCTGATCACGGGCAACGGGATCTGGGACGCCGTGGGCACCGGTCTGATCGGCCTGCTGCTCGTCGCGGTGGCGATCACCTTGTCGGTCGAGATGAAGTCACTGCTGCTCGGCGAGTCCGGCACCGTCGAGCACGTGCGCGCGATCGAGGAGGCGCTCGCCTCCTGCGACGGCATCGACCGGGTGATCCACATGCGGACCCTGCACATCGGACCCGAGGAGCTGCTCGTCGCCGCCAAGGTCGCGGTGACGACGACCGACACGGCCGACGAGATCGCCGACGCCATCAACCGAGCCGAGCTCGCCGCCCGCCAGGCGACCCCCGACCTCACCCTGCTGCTCTACCTCGAGCCCGACCTCGACAGGGCCCTTGCCGGCGAGGCGACCCACCCGGCCTGGGACCCGAGCTGAGCGCTGGGGTGACCGCTTCGGCCCTGAACGGGGGACGGAACGTGCAGTCCCGGTCACCTGGCGTACCGTCGGCGCCATGACCGACCCCTCGATCCGGCAGCACATCACCGATCTCGTGCACGAGGAGCGGACGCTCCGCGACAGGCTCGCTGCCGGCCAGATCTCCCCGGCCGACGAGCAGTCGCGGTTGCGCGAGCTCGAGGTCGAGCTCGACCAGTGTTGGGACCTGCTGCGTCAGCGGGACGCCAAGCGCGAGTTCGGCGAGAACCCCGACGGCGCGACGGTCCGCGACCCGCGGACCGTCGAGGGCTATCTGGGCTGAGCAACGACGCCGCGACGCGCGAGGTTCGGTGTCCACGGCTGCGTCGCTGTAGACTCGACAGAGAACCGCGGCGTGGGTGATACCCCGCGAGAACGATGTGCCCAGATGGGCTACGCCGGGTCAGCACACCTCACCTCAACAGGAAGATTCGTCATGTCCTTTGACTTCAAGGTGGCCGACCTGAGCCTCGCCGAGGCCGGCCGTCACCAGCTCCGACTTGCCGAGCACGAGATGCCCGGCCTGATGGCGCTCCGCGAGGAGTACGCCGCCGCACAGCCGCTCAAGGGCGCCCGCATCGCCGGCTCGCTGCACATGACCGTGCAGACGGCCGTGCTCATCGAGACACTCACGGCGCTCGGCGCCGCGGTCCGCTGGGCCTCGTGCAACATCTACTCCACCCAGGACGAGGCGGCCGCTGCTGCTGTCGTCGGCCCGGATGGCACCCCCGAAGACCCACAGGGCGTCCCGGTCTTCGCCTGGAAGGGCGAGAGCCTTCCCGAGTACTGGTGGTGCACCGACCAGATCCTCACCTGGCCGGCCGACGGGACTGACGACAGGGACGCGCTCGGCCCCAACATGATCCTCGATGACGGCGGGGATGCCACGATGCTGGTCCACAAGGGCCGCGAGTGGGAGACCGCCGGCCAGGTCCCGACCACCACCGAGGACGACACCGAGGAGTTCGGCGTCTTCAAGGAGCTGATCCGGGCCACGATGGCGGCGGACCCCACCAAGTGGACCCGCGTCTCTGAGGGCATCAAGGGCGTCACCGAGGAGACCACGACCGGTGTCCACCGGCTCTACCAGCTCGCCGAGACCGGTGACCTGCTCTTCCCGGCCATCAACGTCAACGACTCGGTGACCAAGTCCAAGTTCGACAACACCTACGGCTGCCGGCACTCGCTCATCGACGGTCTCAACCGCGCAACCGACGTCCTGATCGGCGGCAAGGTCTGCGTCGTCGCGGGCTATGGCGACGTGGGCAAGGGCTGTGCGGAGTCGCTGCGCGGCCAGGGCGCTCGCGTCATCGTTACCGAGATCGACCCGATCTGCGCGCTGCAGGCCGCGATGGAGGGCTTCCAGGTCGCCCGTCTCGAGGATGTCATCGCAACCGCGGACATCTTCGTCACCACGACCGGCTGCTACGACGTCATCACCGCCGACCACATGACGCAGATGAAGAACAAGGCGATCGTCGCCAACATCGGTCACTTCGACAACGAGATCGACATGGCCGGCCTGGCAAAGGTCCCGGGTGTGACCAAGACCCAGATCAAGCCGCAGGTGCACGAGTGGACGTTCGCTGGTCACGACGGCCCCGCAAGCTCGATCATCGTGCTGTCCGAGGGCCGGCTGATGAACCTCGGAAACGCCACCGGGCACCCGAGCTTCGTCATGAGCAACAGCTTCTCGAACCAGACGATCGCCCAGATCGAGCTGTTCACCAAGACCGGTGACTACGAGCGTCAGGTCTACGTCCTGCCGAAGCACCTGGACGAGAAGGTCGCCCGCCTGCACCTGGATGCGCTCGGGGTCCGGCTCACCGAGCTGACCAAGGGCCAGGCCGAGTACCTCGGCGTCGACGTCGCGGGTCCCTACAAGACTGACGCCTACCGCTACTGACGCGAGGCGACGCTCCCAGCCACCCTCAGCTGCCACCACCGGTATGCCGTCAGCGCACGCGAGCTGACGGCATACCGGCCTGCGGGTTTGGTCCCGATCGGCATCGTTCGCCGCGGGCCGTGTGAAATGATCGCAGGGCCAGGCGCGGGGGATGTCGTGCATGTCAGGTTCGGGGGGACCGAGGAAGGACCGCAGCAGTGAAGGGACGCGTGCTCGTCGTCGACGACGACCTGGCGTTGGCCGAGATGCTTAGCATCGTGCTGCGCCAGGAGGGCCTCGATGTCGCGCACGTCGCCGACGGCTCGTCGGCCGTCCCCACCTTCCGCGACTACCACCCGGACCTCGTGCTGCTCGACGTCATGCTGCCGGGCCTGGACGGCATGGAGGTGTGCCGGCGGATCCGGGCCGAGTCCGGCGTCCCGATCGTCATGCTCACCGCTCGCACCGACACGGTCGACATCGTCGTCGGACTCGAGTCCGGTGCCGACGACTACATCATGAAGCCGTTCAAGCCGCAGGAGCTCATCGCCCGGGTCCGGGCACGGTTGCGGCGCACCGACGAGCCCGAGCCGGAGAAGCTCGAGATCGGCGACCTGCAGATCGACGTCGCCGGCCACTCTGTCAAGCGCAGCGGATCCGCACTGTCGCTCACCCCGCTCGAGTTCGACCTGCTCGTCGCGCTCGCGCGCAAACCGTGGCAGGTCTTCACCCGGGAGGTGCTCTTGGAGCAGGTCTGGGGATACCGGCACGCCGGTGACACGCGACTGGTCAACGTGCACGTCCAACGGTTGCGCAGCAAGGTCGAGCGTGATCCTGAGCGCCCTGAGATCGTGATCACCGTCCGTGGGGTCGGCTACAAGGCCGGCCCTGCCTGACCGGATGGGCATCCGGTGAGTGACGAGCGCGCGGCGGCCGGGACACCAGTCGCCGACCCGGCGGTGGGTCCATCTGCGCCGGGGGTCCCGCGTGAGGCACCCCGTCGCGACTGGGGGACGCTGCGCTCCCGCGTGCTGCCGACCGTGGCTCGCGTCCTGCGGGTGGTCTGGAAGGCTTCGTGGGACAGTGCGCGCCGGCTACGCCGCACCTGGCGTCGCTCGCTGCAGTTCCGGACCGTCGCCGTGACGATGATCCTCGGCACGATCGTTCTGGCAATCGTCGGCTCCTACCTCTACCAGCGCGTCGCCGACGGTCTGGTCGAGGACCGCCGGGTCACCGCCTCGGCCGAGGCAGCGTTGCTCACCAGCCGCACCCAGCAACAGTTCGACGCCTCCGACAAGGTGCTGACGGGCGATGCCCTGCTGGAGTCCGCGCGCGGGTTCGTCCAGGACGCGGCCGGCACTGAGCGCAGCCGTTATGTCCTGCTCGTCAAGGGTGCCAACAACACCGAGCAGAGCTATGCGCTCCCGCTGATCCAGTCCGGCGAGGTCAACCTGTCGGCGATCCCGGACGCGTTGCGGCAGAAGGTTGCCGACAACCCGACTGTCCCGCAGATGCAGGTGGTCTCGATCAAGCTGACCGGCGAGGGCGACCCCGTGCCGTCGTGGGTGATCGGCCAGCAGATCACTGTGCCGCTGGCGAACAACTGCGGTCTGTACTTCGTCTACCCCATGACGCGCGAGCGCGACACGCTCAGCCTGGTCGGCCGGTTCCTGCTGCTTGGTGGCGTCCTGCTGATGCTCTTGATCGGGGGGATCGCCTACGTCGTGACTCGGCTCGTCGTGGCCCCCGTTCGTCGGGCAGCGGACGTGGCGACCCGGCTCGCCGCAGGGGACCTGAACCAACGGATGCCGGCCAAGGGCGAGGACGACCTGGCGTCCTTGGCGACCTCGTTCAACGAGATGGCGGCGAGCCTGCAGCAGCAGATCGGCCAGCTGGAGAACCTCTCGCGCTTCCAACAACGCTTCGTCTCCGACGTCTCCCATGAGCTGCGGACCCCGCTCACGACGATCCGGATGGCCGGCGACCTCATCCACGACTCTCGCTCCGACTTCGACCCCGCGGTGGCTCGGTCGGCCGAGCTGCTGCGCGGCGAGCTCGACCGGTTCGAGGCGCTGTTGTCCGACCTGCTCGAGATCAGCCGCTATGACGCGGGTGCCGCGGTCCTTGATACCGAGCCGACCGACCTGCGCCCCTGTGTCGCGAGGGTCGTCTCGTCGACGTCGTCCCTGGCCGAGCGCAAGGGGAGTCAGGTAGTCGTGGAGGAGCCCGACACCCCCTGTGTCGCCGAGATCGACGCGCGGCGGGTCGAGCGGATCCTGCGCAACCTCATGGTCAACGCCATCGAGCACGGCGAAGGGCTTCCCATCACGATCCGCGTGGCCCAGGACGCCCACGCCGCTGCCGTCTCGGTCCGCGACCAGGGCATCGGGCTGCGGCTGGGAGAGGCCGGGATGGTCTTCAACCGGTTCTGGCGGGCCGATCCCGCGCGGGCCAGGACCACGGGAGGGACCGGGCTGGGCCTCGCCATCTCGCTGGAGGACGCCCGACTCCACCAGGGCTGGCTGCAGGCCTGGGGTATGCCGGGCCAGGGCTCCTGCTTTCGGCTCACCCTGCCGCGGACCGCCGGCGACACGCTCGAGTCATCTCCCCTTCCACTCAACCCGACCCTCGCTGACCTTGCCGCCCATGCCGACCATGCCGCCCATGCCGACCATGCCGGTCACGCCGGTCATGCCAACCACGCCAGTCAGGCGGTCGCCACCTCCCCCTCGCAGGACGGCTCCTCGCCCGCGGTGCCCGCGGTGCGGCGGAGGTGACCCCGATGCGGACGCGACACCCCGTGTTGGTGGCGCTCCTCGCGGTCGCCGCGCTCCTCGGCGGCTGCGGACTTCCGCACAGCAGCGAGATCCAGCAGGGCCGCCGGATCGGGGAGAACGTGGCCCCCCGAGCGCGTGTCGTGGTCAACGCTCCGTTGCCGGGCGCCTCGCAGGACGTGATCGCCCGAGACTTCGTCCGCGCGGGTGCCGCGTTCCAAGAGCTGGGCGGCGACCAGCAGGTGGTGGGACGTTCTTACCTGACGCCGGACTCGGTCGACCTGTGGCGTCCGACAGCCCTCACCACCACCGTCTTCGACGCGCGCAGCCCCGTCGCCATCGTGCACCTCCCCTCCGACCAGGTGCGTCTGACCGCGACTGCCGTCGCGACGATCGACGATGCGGGTCACTACCGGGAGGTGCCGCCCGGGACCGCCGCCTCGGTCGTCTTCACGATGGTGAAGGTGGCCGGGGAGTGGCGGATCGGCCTGCCAGCGGAGGGGTTCGGTCTGTGGCTCAACACCGAGGACTTCGACCAGGTCTTCGGCGCCTTCGACACGTTCTACCCGCTGGCCGGCAGGCGGCAGCTGGTGTCCGACGTCCGGTGGCTTCCGACCGGTGCCCGGCTGCCCACGGCCCTGGCTCGGGCCCAGCTGAGCGGTGTCCCGGCCTACCTGGCGCCCATCGCCGACGCGGGGATCCCGGACGGAACCCGGCTGGCCGTCGACGCGGTCAACGTGGACGCGAACGGGCTTGCCACGGTCACGCTGACCAACACCGCCCAGACCATCGACCCATCCCGCCGGCGGGCGATCTGGGCCCAGCTGGTCTCCGCGGTGATGCAGGCACCCGAGGTCACCGCCGTGTCGGTCGAGGTCCAAGGCATCGGCAGTATCCCGGTCTCGACACTGCCGGGCGCCCTGTCGTCGGCGAGCGACCTCGGGTACACCCCGGCTGCCACCGATCTGGTGACCCGGGGCCTGATCCGTACGAAGGACGTCGTCCAGGAGCTGAACCCACAGGATCTCGACGAGACGCAGCAGGGTTCGCAGGCCGTCAAGCCCACGAAGGCCACCAACGCACCTACGCTCACGATCCCCACCTCGTGGGCTCACCTGGCGCTCTCCCCGGACGGCACCGACATCGCTGCGGTGTCGGCGAGCCGGACCGAGCTGGCCCGATGGCACGGTTCGGTGCCGGTCACCGTGGCCGCTTTCGGTTCCGACCTGACCAACCCCACCTATGCTCCCGACGGCCGGCTGTGGGTTGCGGGCCAGGCCGGCGGGGGCGCCACGGTCGTCACCTTCGACGCGACCAGCTCAAAGGCCACGTTTCCGGCCCCGGTCAAGGTGGCCTGGCTGAGCGGACGTCAGGTGATCAACCTGGCCCTCTCCCCGGACGGCACTCGTGCAGCGGTCCTGTCGGAGCTGCCCAACGCCACCGACTTCCGGCTCGACATCGCCTCGATCGTGCGTGACGGCGGTGGGATCCCGACGGCACTGGGCGACCCCTACCGGCAGGGCGAGCCGCTCACCCGGTTCCTCGACCTTGCCTGGCTCGACCCGATGAGCCTGGTCGTCCTGGCTCGTGACCGGGACGCCGACCCCGTCCGTCCGTTCCAGGTGGAGATCGGCCAGGGCGTGGGTCTGCGGCGCGTCGGACAGCTCGACCTGGACCAGACCCTGATCAAGGAGGTCCCCGAGACGAGCACCGACGTGACCTCTCGCGGTGGGGTGCGGGGGATCGTCGTGAGCACCCCTGCGACGGCTTCGACGCGCGGGCAGGTCCTGGTCCGAGTGGGCAACAACTGGGCGGCGCAGTCCGACGTCGACGACGTGGTCGTCGCGGGCACGTGACCCGAGGAGGAGACCGTGTCCGCGCTCGTTGTCCACAGGCCAGGGGTTCTCGTGACGGGACGGGCCGCCCCGCCCCCACGATGGGCGGATGAGTCGCGAAAGCCCCACGTGAGACCCGTCGGTGCCCTCCTCGGCCTGGCCCTGGCGCTGCTCGACCTGGCCCTGCCCCGTATGTGTGCCGCCTGCGAGGGGCCGTCAACTCCGAGCCTGCCGGTGTGCTCGGCCTGTCGTCATGAGCTCGCCGCGGGGCTTTTCCCGACGCCGCGTCGGACAGCCCCCGACCCGGTGCCGGCGGGGCTGCCCCTGGTCATCGCCTGCGGCCCGTACGCCGGCACGCTTCGGCGAGTCGTGACGGCGTACAAGGACGAGGACCGGCGCGACCTGCGCCCGCTCCTCGCCGGTCTGTTGACGGGGGCCCTCACGCCCTTCGGGGGCGGTGACGTCCTCGTCCCGGCACCGTCCTCGCGCGCGGCCGTGCGTCGCCGTGGAGACGAACCCGTCGCCGACCTGACCCGCGCCGCAGCTCGTCGCGCCGGGTGGACGCGCGGCGAGGTCCGGCCCGTGCTGCGGGTCGTCCGCCCAGTGGCCGACCAGTCCCGGCTCGGGCAGGCCGCACGGGCCGCAAACCTGGCCGAGGCATACGCAGTCCCGGCCCGTCGGGCCGCCCAGCTGGCCGGCCGCCGGGTCGTGCTCGTCGACGACGTGATGACGACCGGAACCACGCTGGCGGAGGCGGCCCGGGCGGTTCGTGCCGCCGGCGGTGTCGTCGTCGGGGCGGCCGTCCTGGCTGCGACCCCACGGCGGTGACGTCCTGCCGGGAGCTCGCGAGCGGGCCCCGACGATCCCGAACTTCTCGGTCCCACAGCTCCGGTGCACCGTTCGGGTGCCGCAGTTGCGGTCGCACGGTTCCACCCGCGACCGGACAGGGCTACCGTCGAGACAGGTTCGCCGTGCTCGACGCAGGTGGGCCGGAAAGGAGGGACCGGCAGGTATAGGGACCGCGAAAGACGAACCCTGACGGCATCACCCCGATGCGTCACCCCAACAGCGTCACCCCAACAGCGAGGAGGACCCGTGGATATTGTGGTCACTGGGCGCCACACCCAGGTCTCGGACCGATTCCGCCAGCATCTCGAGGACAAGCTGTCCAAGGTGCCCCAGCTGCTGCCCAAGGTCTCCCGGGTCGACGTCGTCGTCACCCACGAGAACCAGGTCAAGAACTGCGAGGCAGTCGAGATCACCTGTCACGCCAAGGGTCCGGTCATCCGGGCCGAGGCCTGCACGGACGACGCCTACGGGGCGCTCGACCTGGCCCTCGACAAGCTGTTCGAGCGGCTCCGGCGGGTCGGCGACCGCAAGAAGGTGTCCCGGACCGGCCGGCGGGTCCCCGAGTCCGTCGCCCAGGCGACGGGCCGCGTCGCGGAGACGCCGGTGGCGGGGGGTGGCGCCGCTGCCGACCCGTTCACTGGTGACCCGAGCGGCAACGGGCACTTCGGGGCGGTCGGCGACTCGCCGATCGAGGTTCGCGAGAAGGTCCACGCGAGCGCGCCGATGACGCTCGAGGATGCACTCAACCAGATGGAGCTCGTCGGTCACGACTTCTATCTCTTTCACGACACCGACACCGGGCAGCCGAGCGTTGTCTACCGGCGCCGGGGCTGGTCCTACGGCGTCATCCACCTCAAGGTCGAGACCGCCACGCTCTGACCCAGCGGGTTGGCGCGTGCAATGATGCCGGGATGGACCGCCCGCGCGACAGCCCGCGTGACTCGCCTGCCGCCGCTCATCTGGCCGAGGCCGTGGAGCCGATCCGGGTCCTCGTCGCCGACGACCACGCCCTGTTCCGTCGCGGCCTGGACATGGTGCTCGTCCACGAAGGCGACATCGAGGTGGTCGGCGAGGCTGGTGACGGCATCGAGGCGCTCGCCAAGGCCGAGGAGCTGTTGCCCGACATCGTGCTGATGGACGTGCGGATGCCGAAGTCGTCCGGGATCGAGGCCTGCTCCGCGATCAAGGAGCGGGTTCCCTCGGCGCGGGTCGTCATGCTGACCATCAGCGACGAGGAGGACGATCTGTTCGAGGCGATCCGGGCCGGTGCCAACGGCTACCTGCTCAAGGACGTGCCGGGCGACGAAATCGCGGCGGGGATCCGCGCGGTCTACAACGGCCAGTCCCTCATCTCTCCCTCGATGGCGTCCAAGCTGCTCGTCGAGTTCGCGCAGATCAGCCGACGCGAGGCCCAGATCCCCAACACCCACGTCCCGAAGCTGACCCAGCGCGAGGTCGAGGTGCTGCGCCTGGTCGCCCGGGGGATGGGCAACCGTGACATCGGCAGCCAGCTGTTCATCTCCGAGAACACCGTCAAGAACCATGTCCGCAACATCCTGGAGAAACTGCAGCTGCACTCCCGGATGGAGGCGGCGATGTACGCCGTCCGGCAGAACATCATCGACCCTCGGCAGGCGTGAAGCGGGCTGAGACCCCTGATGGCGACAGCGTCCACGGTGCGGCTGACCAAAGCCCAAGCGCGCCGGGTTGCGCTCGCCGCACAGGGTTTTGCCGACCCGAAGCCGGAGCCTTGGGGGGCGACGACCCGGCACCTGCAGCGGGTCGTGGATCGCGTCGGCATCGTCCAGATCGACAGCGTCAACGTCGTCGCCCGCAGCCAGTACCTCCCGTTCTTCGCACGCCTCGGCCCGTACGACACCGACCTGTTGGACCGGGCCCGTGACCGGTCCCCGCGCCGGCTCGTCGAGTCGTGGGCCCACATGGCCAGCCTCATCCCGCCGTCGACCTGGCCGCTGCTGGACTTCCGGATGCGTCGGGTGCTGGAGGAGTCGTGGGGCGGTATGCAGCGGGTGGCCCGCGAGCACCCCGGGTTGGTCGAGGCGGTGCTGGACGAGGTGGAGCGCAACGGACCCCTGACCTCTCGGGCCCTCGAGGTCGCCCTCGCGCACGACGTCCCTCGCACCCGTGACAGCTGGGGCTGGAACTGGTCGATGGTCAAGAACGCACTCGAGCACCTGTTCTGGTCCGGTCAGATCACCTCGGCGGGTCGCAGCAGCCAGTTCGAGCGCCGGTATGCCTCGCTCGCCCACGTCGCGCCGCGCACCCCACCGCTGGTGCGCGAGCAGTGGCTCAACCCGGCCGCGCGCCCGAACGAGCCCGAGGCATACCTGGAGATGGTGCGCCTCGCCGCACGCGCGCACGGGGTCGGCACCGCCCTCTGCCTGCGCGACTACTTCCGGCTCAAGACCGTCCAGGTGATGCCCGCGATTGTCGCATTGGTCGCCAGTGGCGAGCTGCTCCCCGCGCGGATCGAGGGGTGGGACAAGCCCGCCTGGCTGTATGCCGGGGCGCGGCGTCCACGGTCCGTGCACGCCGAGGCGCTGCTCAGCCCGTTCGACTCGCTCGTCTGGCAGCGGGAACGTACCGAGGCGCTGTTCGACCTGCGCTATCGCATCGAGATCTACACGCCAGTCGAGAAGCGCGTGCACGGCTACTACGTGCTGCCGTTCCTCTACGGGGACACCCTGGTCGCGCGCTGCGACCTTAAGGCCGACCGCGCGGCCGGGGTGCTGCGCGTCAACCAGGTCACCTGGCAGCCGCGGGCGCCGGGAGCCGCTAGGGAGGCGCTGGAGCGCAACCTCGCCTCGATGGCCGACTGGCTCGGTCTGGCAGGCGGCGTGCAGGGGTCGGTGGGCTGGTCGGAGCCTGGTGCGACGGGTCGCCCAGGTGCCGGGTCGGTTGCGCGGTGAGCCTGACTGAGCCCCGGGCTGCCCCTCGGGTCGTTGCCGTGGTGCCCGTCTTCGACCCGGGTGTGGCTCTCGTCGAGCTCGTGAGGAGCCTTGTCCAGCAGGTCGTCTCGGTGATCCTCGTCGACGACGGCAGCGCCGCTGTCAGCACGGAGGCAATCCTCGTGCGCTGTGCGGACCTCGGCGCGCTGATCGTCCGGCACGAGCGCAACCGCGGCATCGCCGCGGCCCTCAACACCGGCGTCGAGGCAGCGATCAATTCGGCTGGTCCGGGGACGGATGCCGTGCTCACCCTTGACCAGGACAGCACCGTCGCGCCGGGGTTCGCCGGCGCACTGCTCGACGCCTGGGTTGCCGCCCGCACGGTGAGGGTCCGGGTCGGCTTGGTCGCGCCGGAACAGGTCACCGGTCTGCCGGACCAGGGGCGCGGGCGCGGTCCGGACGGGGTGCTCCTCGGCCGCGACCCGATCCAGTCCGGGACCCTGGTGCCGGTCGAGACGGTGCGAGCCGTCGGGCTGTTCGACGAGGCCCTGGTCATCGACGGCGTGGACGCCGACTTCGCGCTGCGGTGTCTCGACGCAGGGCTGGCGGTCGTCATCGCGCCGGGGCTGGGCCTCGGGCACCGGCTCGGCGCCCGGCACGAGGTCCGGGTCGGCTCTCACCGGCTCTTTCTGACCAGGTCGGCGCCGTCCCGGTACTACTACCTCGTTCGCAACCGGATGGTGCTGCTACGCCGCCATGGTCGCCGCCATCCAGGGTGGGCGGCCGGCCAGGTCGTCGGGCTGGGCGGCCACCTCGTGCTGGTTCTCACCCTGGTGCCCGACCGCCAGGTGACGGTCCGCGAGGTGGCGCGAGGCATCCGCGACGCCGCCCGAGGAGTCACCGGCCCCCGACCACCTCTCGGGGCCGGGCCACCGGACTCACGTTCTTGAGCACCGAGCTCACGTTCCTGAGCACCGAACACCTACCTCTGCCGGTCCTTAGGGGTCTGAGGGTCGAAAAACCCGCCAGCATGTGAGTCCGGTGGGGGTGGCAGGAGCCAGGGATGGGTGGCAGGAGCCAGGGGTGGGTGGCAGGAGCCAGGGGTGGGTGGCAGGAGTCAGGGGTGGGTGGCGGTCGCCTGCTCTGACTGCCAGTCGGGGTTGACCAGGTCGAACTCGACGAGGTCGACGTAGGACCCATCGCCCAGCTGCTCTGCCAGCCGACCGACGCCGACCTGCTCGAAGCCAGCCGACCGGGCAACGTGCTGCGATGCGAGATTTCCCTCGGCGGCGCGCAGGACCAACCGCCGCAGCCCGAGACCCCCGGCGTCCTGGCGCCGGAACGCGTATGCCACGAGCAACCGGACCGCCTGCGTCATCGACCCCCGACCGCGGGCGGCCGGGTGGACCCAGTAGCCCACCTCGCCCGTCAACGGGTCGTCCGGCGGCTGCCCCGTCAGACCCATGACGGCCACCGAGCCCACGCAGGTGTCGTCGACCATGTCGGCCATCGCCAGGTAGCAGCCGGTGCCCGCTCTGGCCTGGTCCTGACAGCGGTGGATGTATGCCCGCGCCGTATCAGGCGTGTAGGGCTGCGGCATGCCGGCCAGCCAGTACCTCGTCTGCGGGTCGACGCAGGCCTGCACGACGCGGGCCGCATCCTCTTCGCGCCAGGGACGCAGCCGCACGTCCAGTCCGTCGAGTCGCACCGGCACGATGCTGTGAGGGCGACGATCGCGCCGGTCGTCGGACGCCAACAGCTCGAAGATGACGCCGTCGACGAGGTCATCGAAGCCGTTGCGGTAGGACTGCCGCTCCCGCGCGGTCTCGCGGAACCCCGCGCGCAGCAGGACCGACTGCGAGGCGAGGTTGTCCGCATCCGTCGCCGCGTGCAGTCGCGTCAGCCCGAGCCCGCTGTCGTCGAGCGTCGCAAAGGCGTGGTCGAGCAGCGGCGGCAGTGCCTCACCTAGTACTCCGCGCCCACGGGCAGGGGGGTGCAGCCAGTAGCCGATCTCGCCCTGGAACCGGCCCCGTGGCGCACCCATCGCAAAGATGGTGAGGTTGCCCACCGCGTGGTCGTCGGCCCGGTCGGCGATGCACCAGTCCAGTCCCCAGCCCTCGTCGACCCTCAGGCGTCGCTTCGCCAGCCACGTGACATAGGAGTCGGCGTCCGGGTGCACGCCAGTCGGCATGAACAGCAGGCTCGCGTCGTCCGGACCCTCGTCCGGCCCAGGGACGTCCGAGTCGCGCCAGGGCCTCAGCCGGTAGTGCTCGGTCTCGACGACGGCGACCCGTCCGGGCTGCATGCGTTGCGCGTCGCGGTCGTCGGTGTCGAGCAGGTCGAACAGCAGCTCGTCGCGCGCGGTGCCGCCCGACTGCAGCGCGCGCCGTTCGGTCCCCACGAGCTGGAACCCCGCCCGGCGTAGGACACGTCCGGACGCCAGGTTCTCCGTGACGCAGCCGGCAGACAACCGGTGCAGGCCCAGACCGTCGTTGCGGGTCGGACGCAGCGTCCAGGGCAGGAACGTCTCCAGCGTCCTACCGAGCACCCCGCGGCCTCTGGCATCGGGCAGCAGCCAGAACCCGAGGATGCCGGTGCCGGCCAGCAGCGGGACCCCCAGCCGGGAGACGTCGACGCCGCCGAGGAGCTGGTCGGTCACCGCGTCGGCGACGGCGCAGCACAGCGCACCCCCCTCGGCTGCCCGGGTGCGGCGCTCGAGCAGCCACGACGCATACCCGTCCCGCGTGGGCAGGCCCCCCGAGAACGCGGCGGTGAGCGGGTCGTGCTCGACCGGGAAGCGCGCTTCGTCCGCGTCGCGGAACTCTCTGACCCGTATGCCGTCACCCACCAGGTCGGGCGCGCTCAGCCAGCGGTGGCGCGGCCGCATCGCCTCGGCGCGGAGCAGCCGGCCGGCCCAGAAGTCCCGCACCGCCCCGTCGACGACATTGCTGACCGGCCCAGTGATCGAAAAGCCCAGACGCCAGGCCACCTTGCGGGAACCGAAGTTTCCGACCAGCGCGTGCCAGAACGCGACGTCGGCCCCGGAGTCGAAACCGTGCCGCACCGCCAGCCCGACCGCTCGCGTCGTGACCCCCTGGCCGCGCCCGTCCGGATGGCTCGCGAACGAGACCTCGACCGCGCGGTCACCCCTGGGGCGGTATCCCGCCAGGCCGGTGAAACGCCCACCGAGCTCGACCGCCCACGTGTGGCGTTCGCCCGTGGCCCACTCCTGCGCGACCCGTTCGACGAACTGGCGGGCGTCGTCGCGGGTGTACCCCTCCCACAGGGTGGTCCAGCGCACGGTCTCGGCGTCTGTGCTCTGCTCGACGATCGCCGGGATGTCGTGAGGGGTGACCGCTCGGAGCACCACGACCCCGTCGCTCAGGGTGGGCGCTGCTGGGTTGGCGGAGACGGACGCAGGCATACCGACACCCAACCAACCCCTGCCCGGGCGGGCAACTGACCAACGCCGCGGGCGGAGGCTGGAACCCGCCCGGAGACCAACACGTTGGGCCGGATACCGGTGCCCGACTATCCTTGGTGGCTGACCCGCGCTCTGCGGGCCCGTCGGCCAGGCCATCGTGTGCCGGTCGTCCGCGTCACCGGTGTTCAGGAGTCGTCACGTGCCCATCTTCGAGAAGCTGCTGCGAGCCGGCGAGGGCCGCGCCCTCAAACGGCTGGAGGGTGTCGCCGCCCAGGTGAACGCCCTCGAGGAGGACTTCGAGAAGCTCACCGACGAGGAGCTGCGCGACGAGACCGACGTCTTCCGTAAGCGGTTCGAGGACGGTGAGTCGCTCGACGACCTGCTGCCGGAGGCGTTCGCGGCGGTGCGTGAAGCGTCCAAGCGGACGATCGGCAAGCGGCACTTCGACGTGCAGATCATGGGCGGGGCCGCGTTGCACCTGGGCAATGTCGCCGAGATGAAGACCGGTGAGGGCAAGACCCTCGTGGCGACCTTGCCGTCCTATCTCAACGCTCTCTCCGGCAAGGGCGTGCACATCGTCACGGTCAACGACTACCTCGCCGAGTACCAGTCCGAGCTGATGGGCCGCGTCCATCGCGCGCTGGGTCTCGAGACCGGCGTCATCCTGGCGGCGATGACCCCCACTGAGCGTCGCGTCGAGTACGCCAAGGACATCACTTACGGCACCAACAACGAGTTCGGGTTCGACTACCTGCGCGACAACATGGCGTGGAGCCCCGAGGAGCTGGTTCAGCGCGGCCACAACTTCGCGATCGTCGACGAGGTCGACTCGATCCTCATCGACGAGGCGCGCACCCCGCTGATCATCAGCGGCCCGGCCGACCAGGCGACCAAGTGGTACACCGAGTTCGCCAAGATCGTCCAGCGGCTGCACCGGGGCGAGCTCGAGTCCGGCGAGGGGGACTACGAGGTCGACGAGAAGAAGCGCACCGTCGGCGTGCTCGAGACCGGGATCGAGAAGGTGGAGGACCTGCTGGGCATCGAGAACCTCTACGAGTCGGTCAACACCCCGCTCATCGGCTACCTCAACAACGCCCTCAAGGCGAAGGAGCTGTTCAAGCGGGACAAGGACTACGTCAACATGAACGGCGAGATCCTCATCGTCGACGAGCACACCGGCCGGATGCTCGCCGGCCGCCGCTACAACGAGGGGATGCACCAGGCCATCGAGGCCAAAGAGGGCGTCAAGATCCAGAACGAGAACCAGACGCTCGCCACGATCACCCTGCAGAACTACTTCCGCATGTACGGCACCCTCTCCGGGATGACCGGCACGGCCCAGACCGAGGCCGCCGAGCTCAACGCGATCTACAAGCTGGGCGTCACCTCGATCCCGACGAACATGCCGATGATCCGTGGCGACCAGGCCGACCTCGTCTACCGGACCGAGGAGGCCAAGTACGCCGCCGTCGTCGCTGACATCACCGAGCGGCACGAGGCCGGGCAGCCCGTGCTCGTCGGCACCATCAGCGTCGAGAAGTCCGAGTACCTCGCCGAGCAGCTGCGCCGCAACGGGATCCGGCACGAGGTCCTCAACGCCAAGCAGCACGAGCGGGAAGCCTCGATCATCGCGGAGGCCGGCCGCAAGGGCGCCGTCACGGTTGCCACCAACATGGCCGGTCGTGGCACCGACATCATGCTCGGCGGCAACCCGGAGTTCCGCGCCATCGCCGTGCTCAAGGGTCGGGGGCTCGACCCCGAGGAGACGCCCGAGGCATACGAGGAGGCCTGGGACGAGGCGCTCGCCGCCGCCGAGGAGGCCGTCCAGACCGAGCACGACGAGGTCAAGGAGCGCGGCGGCCTCTATGTCCTCGGCACGGAGCGGCACGAGTCGCGGCGCATCGACAACCAGCTGCGCGGCCGGTCCGGCCGGCAGGGTGACCCGGGCGAGTCCCGGTTCTACCTCTCGCTGCAGGACAA
Organism: Lapillicoccus sp.; assembly: GCA_965277795.1. Taxonomy (GTDB): domain Bacteria; phylum Actinomycetota; class Actinomycetes; order Actinomycetales; family Dermatophilaceae; genus Lapillicoccus. Next base: position 2,767,382 of record OZ255840.1, on the reverse strand, counting down.
CCTCATGCGGCTGTTCAACGCCGCGATGGTGGACCGGTTCATGACCACGGCGCGGATGGAGGACGAGGTCCCCATCGAGTCCAAGATGGTGTCCCGTTCGATTGCGAGCGCGCAGAGTCAGGTCGAGGCGCAGAACTACGAGATCCGCAAGAACGTCCTCAAGTACGACGACGTCCTCAACCGGCAGCGGCAGGTCATCTACGACGAGCGCCGGCGCGTCCTCGAGGGCGAGGACATGGAGGAGCAGATCCGGCACTTCGTCAACGACGTGATTGCCGGTTACGTCGACTCGGCCACGGCCGACGGGTATGCCGGTGACTGGGACCTGGAGCAGCTCTGGGTCGCGATGCGCACGCTGTACCCCGTCTCGATCACCATTGACGAGCTGGCCGACGAGGCCGGTGGGCGCAACAACATCAGCCCCGAGATGCTGCGCGAGGCACTCACCTCGGACGCGCACCACGCGTACGACACCCGCGAGGAGGGACTCGGTTCGCCGGTGATGCGCGAGGTCGAGCGGCGCGTCGTCATGTCGGTCCTGGACCGCAAGTGGCGTGAGCACCTCTACGAGATGGACTACCTCCAAGAGGGCATCGGGCTGCGCGCGATGGCCCAGCGTGACCCGCTCGTCGAGTACCAGCGCGAGGGGTTCCTGTTGTTCGAGGCGATGATGGACGGCATCAAGGAGGAGTCCGTCGGCTACATCTTCAACGTCGACGTCCAGACCGAGACGCCCGCCGAACCGCAGGATGCCGTCGCACCGATGTCCGTGAGCGAGATGATGGGCGGGTTCGGCGCGCAGGACGCCGTGGCCGAGTCCACCGCGGGCGCGAGCGCCGACGCGCTCGCCGACCGTCCTGTGCAGGACAGTGAGCCCTCCGTGTTCGCGGTCGGTCACGAGAACGGGCACGCCCCGCACGACGCACCGGCCCCGGTGGGTGCCGGTGTGACGTTCTCTGCGAAGGGCCTTGAAGCGCCCGTCTCGCGGCGCCTACGCTACTCCGCCCCCAGCGACGACGGCTCGATCGAGGAGCGCGACGTCTCCGAAGGGGGAGCGTCGCGGGACGGAACTACCGGGCCAGCCTCCAACGGGGCCAACGGATCCAACGGGGCCGCCCCGCGACCAGGTGGCCGCCCGCCCAAGCGGTCGTCCAAGAAGGCCCGTCGCCGCGGCAAGTGACGCGGTTGTGGACTCGCTTGTCAACGCGGTTCGCCAGCGGCGCGGTTCACTGAGGGTGTGAGGCGATCGGGTTTCCGAGCGCTGCAGACCGCCAGTCGCACGACTGGACGTCGAGTCAGCCGACGACGAGGGTGGTCACCACCCAGCGGTGGTCGACGCCAGTCATGCGCATCGCGATCGCGCGGACCCGGTCGGGGTGCACGACGACGACGGCGACCTCGACGACCCCATCGCCGATCTCGCAGACGCGTACCCGTCGTACGACCGGTCGCCGGCCGTGCTGCAACCCACGGCGGCTCGCTACGAGCGAACGTCGGGCGAGGACGGCATAGACCTCGGGGCTGGTCCAGCGCACCACCTGCGGGGCCGGGCGAACCCCCACCATGACCTCGACGAGCGCCTGAGCCAGCCGACCCGCGAACCCGTTGGGCTCGGGCAGCTCGATCGACCGGCTGCGTTGGCGGTCGAAGTACTCGTCCTCGTCGGGGCGGTAGTCGATGGCTAGCGCGTCCTGCACGTAGGGCGACTGGGTCGTGGTGAGCTCGTCCACCGAGATGATCGGCGGAGCGGTGCGTGGGGCAGGAACCACTCGCAGCCGCGGCAGCGCAGTCGGGTGGGGACTCGGAGGGGCGGTTGCCGCCGACGAGGTGGGTGGGGAGGTCACCGGGGTGCTCCGTTCGAGGAGGTCGAGGTCGATGTCGAGGTCGGGGTCGGGGCGGTGAGCACCTGGCCGACGAGGATGAGGTCGGGGTCGTCGCCGATGACCGTGCGGTTGGCGGCGTACCACCGCGGCCATTCGCGGGCGATCTCGGCGCTCGAGGCCCCGGCACCGAGGTGTCGCCCGGCGATGGCCCACAGGGTGTCTCCACGAATGACCGTGATGGAGGTATGCCGGTCACCAGTCACCCGTCGGGCCTGTCCGAGCGGCCCGAGGGAGGTCGGTGCGGGTGGGGCTGGACGAGCGGGTGCGGTGGAGGTTCGGGCCGGGGGGGCGGGAGCCGGGGGAGCGGGAGCCGGGGGAGCGGGAGCCGGGGGAGCGGGAGCCGGGGGAGCGGGATGAGGTCCGGTGATGGTGGGACTGGTGATGGTGGGACTGGTGATGGCGGGCGTGGTGGTGGTCGTACTCGGGGGCGACGGGTGCGGTCCGGTCGGTCCGAACCCCGGGTCTGGAAGCGGGACGAGCGCAGTCCCCGAACGCTGGCCGTCGTTGATGGTGGGGCCTGCGGCCACCCCTGACATCGTCGTCGGGGCGGGTGGGCCGGGCAGGATGTCTGCAGCGTGCGCTGCAGGCAGCGCGGTGGCGGCGAGCACGGCGCCGACGAGAAGGGTCGCACCTCTGCGGACGGCGGCCGGCGCCAGCCGCTGGGCGACCTCGGCCGCACTGGCGCCGACCGCGCCGGGCAGCGCCCCGAGGACCGCCAGGACGAACCCACATCCAAGCCAGAGGGTGATCACGCCCCCCGCCGCGCAGAGCATGAGCAGCAGGAGGTCGGAAGCGTCGGCCGGTGCGCCCGACGAGAGGACCCGCCAGGACGGAAGACCAAGCGCCCAGAAGGCGAGCAGGACGGCTAGCGCCGCAGCTGCCGCGACAACACTGGTGACAAGGACACCGACGGTGCCGACGGTGCCGACGGTGCCGACGGTGCCGACGGGCGGACGGGCCGCGGGGTGCGAGGGGCGGGGGACGGACATCATGACCTCTCTCGGATGCGTTCGTTTGCCTATGTTTACCTATTTTTGCGGCGACGTCAACACGGTGACTTAAGGTGGTGGGCAGCACACGGCAGTGCTGATCCGGGCCACAAGAAGCGGGAGGTTCCGATGCGGTGGGAGCGCCTGTTCGAGGACCTCGAGGCCCAGCTGACCGCCGACGACGCGCGCGACCTCGAGGTCGAGGTCGCCGACCGGACGCGCCGCGAACGGGCGCTGCTGGGCATCCACGAGCGGTTCCTGTCCGTGCTCGAGGCCGGCACTGTCTCGGTTCGCGTGGCTGGCGTCGGGACTCTGCAGGGGTCGGTCATCGGTGTCGGGCCCGACTGGGTCTTGCTCGGGGACGGGCACCCGCACGGTGGCGACCACTCGGTGCTTGTCGCGTACCACGCGATCAGGTCGCTGACCGGGCTCACCGGCCGGCTCCAAGAACGGCGGCCCGGAGCGGTCGCCAAGGGTTTCGCGCTGGGCGCCGCCCTGCGCGCGCTGAGTCGCGACCGCGCGGTAGTTGCCCTGCACGACGTCGAGGGAATCGTCGTCACCGGCACCGTGGACGCGGTCGGACAGGACCTCGTCGACATCGCCGAGCACCCGACGGACCTACCCCGACGTCCCGAGAACGTCATCGGCATCAGGACCGTGCCGTTCTGGTCGATCGCGGCGATCCGGCACCGCTAACCGGCGCACCTCGCACCGGTAGCGCGCGCGACCGGAGGCGGCGGGCGGGTGAGAACAGCCGGGCTCATCCTCGCCCGAACCGAGGGGTTGCGCCGCACATCGGTGGCCTGGCCCGGCCTACTGACGCTGGCTGTTGTTCTCCAGCTCGAAACTTTCGATAGTGAATTCCGTCTGTCATCAACGTGTTTGGCAAGATGCGTCGGATTCGCGAAGACGTCGACGCGACGGTGCCGTCCGACCTCAGGCGGTGACCAGCGCCAGTGGGGGGATCTGCCGGCCCAGGGCAACGAGGGTGTCCTCCACGGCGTCCACGCAGGAAAGCGCTGCGTACACATAGAAGTCCGGACGCACCACGATTGCCTCGGCCTGCAGCTCGCTGAACCATGCGACATACCGGCCGTCGAGGTCGACGACATCGACATGGGTGTCGGTGTTGCCCGTCGCACCGATGGTGAGGACCCGGCCACCGAGGCGGACCAAGGTTGCCTGCGCGTGCGTCGAGAGAGGCCCGAGCGCGGCCCGGGTCAGGACGAACCAGCCGTGTCCGACGAGGTCGTCGAACAGTCCTTCCCGGCCGTCGTAAGCAACCCGCGACTGGATCGACAGCAGGCCGGCAGCATTGTCGTCGACGGCGAGTGCGCCTGCACCGAGTCGAGGGGGCTGGGCGTCCGGCGGAGCAAGCGTGGGGTCCTGGATCGCCGCGATCATCTCCTGGTCGCGCCGAGCGGCGGACTCGACGTCGGGTACGCAGATGACGCGGCCCAGCTGCATGGACATCTCGGCGAAGTGCCGCACGTGGGGGGTGCGTTCGGGTCCGTAGGTGTCCAGCAGGCCCTCGTCGGCCTGACCGCGCAGCACCAGGTCGAGCTTCCATGCAAGGTTGTTGACGTCGCGCAGTCCGGCGCACATCCCCTGCCCGGCGAACGGCGGCATGAGGTGCGCTGCATCTCCGGCGATGAGAACGCGCCCCTTGTTCCACTGGTCTGTTGAACCCCTGTCGAACCTGTCCGGGGTCGCTGTCGGCGAGCCTGCGTAGCAGCCAGGGCCGGTCGTATGCCCGCCGGCAGGGCGATCACGACACAGCCGGCGATGGCGTTGTTCAGGCTCATATACTTGCGCTCGGTTTCTCAGGGTGGGCCGTAGACCCATCAAACGATGAGCGGGGCGGTGATCAACCCGGTGGCGCTTGACGGAACGGGCGAGAACCACGGGTCCGACGTGGTGGCCAGTCTCGCGGAGCGCGCCGCCCAGCAAGAGGGTCACCGGCCCTTGACACCCCGTCTGGTGATGGCCGGACGAGCTGACTCGTTCGCCCCGTACCTGCTCGCCGCGTTACGGCAGCGCTACACCATCATCGGTGACGTCGACGCGGAGCTGTCTCAGGTTCAGCGACTGATGTCGGCCGCAGTCACCTTCCGCCCCTCACGTCGGGCCTGGGTGGAGCGGTTCTACAAGAGCCAGCTGTCGATGACGCTCCGGTCGAGGAACGCCGAGAAGGCTCTGGCAACCGTCACGGACCCGTTCGACGTGATCTTCCAAACCCACGCCCTGTTCACGATCAACGACCCACGCACCGTCATCTACATCGACTGCACCCACCGGCAGTCAGCCGAGCAGTGGCCGGACTGGAATCCGCTCGGGCCGACAGCCCTCAGGCGCTGGTACAAGCGCGAACGACGCCAGTACCGCAACGCAGCCCACCTGTTCGCGTTCTCCGACGAAACCCGACGCTCCCTCATCGACCAGTACGGCGTGGCTGACGATCACGTCACGGTCGTCGGGGCGGGTCTGAACTTCGACCACCTCCCAGAAACCCGGACACGGGCCGCGGACCTGCCGCCCACCGTCCTGTTCGTCGGCAACGACTTCATCCGCAAGGGCGGCCTTCAGCTGCTCGAAGCCTTCCGCACCGTGGCAGAGAAGGTCCCCGGCGCGCGGCTGCTCATCGTGGGGACTCCCCACCCGATCCCCCCCCAACCAGGGGTCGAGGTCCTCGGCCGCGTCGACAAGCGGGACGAGATGGCCGCCCTGTTCGCACAGGCCGACGTGATGTGCCTGCCGTCCACCTTCGAGCCCTACGGGTTCGTCCTTCTCGAAGCGATGGCCCACTGCCTGCCCTGCGTCGCGACCCGCTCTTGCGGCATCCCCGAAATCATCGTCGACGGAGTGACCGGGACCATGGTCGACTGGGCCGACAACAACACCACCGTCGACATCCCCACCCTCGCCGACACACTCGTCGACCTGCTGACTGACCGCGACAAGGCCGCGCGAATGGGCCGCGCTGGCCGACGACGAGTCCAAGAACACCTCCAATGGCCCCAGGTGGTCGAACGAATGGCCCCGGTGCTGGACCGCCCCGACTGACGACACCTACGCGAACCTGCAGTGACCCGCCCCACCGTGGCCGCCTCGCAACCAACAGAGCAACTAGTGCTCGGTGAGATCCCCGGCAGCAGCGCCGAACGGGTGAGCCTGCACGAAATCCCTGGTCTCTGTGTAGGCGCGAGCAATGAATTCTTCAAGCGAGCTGGTTTCCACCCTCCACTGCCCGCGGCCGCCGATCTTGATCGCCGGCAAGTCACCCGACCGGACCAATGCGTAGGCCTGAGCCGACGAGATGTTCAAGACCTCGGAAACCTCGGTCAGCTGGAGGAAGCGTTGGGTCGGCATGCTGGGGGATGTCCTCGCTTCGTGCGCAGGGTGAACTGAGATCAACAGGTGACGCGCACACTAGTCGTACACGCGTCAGTGTTCTTTACCAAGCCTTGACTCTAGGCGATCCCCCTCGCCGAACGTCAGTTTTTCACACGAGTGTCGTGAGTGGACCGTTGTCCACAAGGCTTCTGCCAATGTGACACACTCCCCGACGCGATCACCCATCATGGGGCGTGCACAACCGACAGCACGTCGATGCGATGGCTGGAGCATGACATCCGGGGCGAAGGGACGACAGCGTGGCTCAACTGCCAGAACCTGTGGCAAAACGGCTGCAGCGACCCTCGTGGCGGGACGCGCGGCTCGTCGTGGGGGTCGTGCTCGTCCTGTTCGCAACGGGGCTGGGTGCACGGGTGATCTCGAGTGCCGATGACACGGTGCCCATGTATGCAGCGTCGACCACCGTTCGACCGGGCGAGCAGCTCTCCCCGGCAAACCTCCGACGCGTCGACGTCCAGCTGGGTGATGAGACCCGACGCTACCTCTCGGCTCGAACGGCGCCCGCGTCAAACGCCTACGCGCTGCGCGAACTGACCGAAGGCGAACTGGTGCCCGCCGCGTCGGTGGGCACGCGCGACCAGGTGTCGGTCCAGCCGGTCACCGTCCAGGTCAACGCCAACTCCGCTGTCGGTCTGGGCGCCGGTGCGGTCGTCGACGTGTGGGTCAGTCCGCGCGACCCCCAGTCGACGCAGGAGCGCTACCTCGATGCGGTGCTCGAGCTGGAACGGGTCAGCGTCACCCCGGTGACGACCGACTCCGGTCGGTTCGGGGCGGCCGCCTCGACCACCGCGGTGCAGCTCCGCGTTCCGCGCGACAAGGTGGCCGCGATCATCGGTGACGTCGACAAACAGGCTCGGTTCACGTTGGTCCCGGTTCCGGGTTCGGGCTCGTGACGGCGGCGGTTGGCGGCGACTGCGTGACGGCATCGTGCCCGGTTGCGTGAGGGCATCGTGACCGGTGTTCTGACCGCGGTGGGGAACCGCTGGGACAGCGAGGTCGCCACGCTCCTCGAACGGTCACGCGAGCTTCAGATCGTTCGCCGATGCGTCGATGTGGCCGACCTCGTCGCCACGGCGTCGGCGGGCCTCGGCACCGTCGCCCTGGTCTCGGCAGAGCTGCGCGGGCTGGAGCTGTCCACGGTGGCGCAGCTGCAGGCTTGCGGGTTGCACGTCGTCGGCGTCATCCCGTCCGGTCAGCCCGTCGACGGGGGCAGCACCGCCTCCGAGGACGCCGATCGACGGCTGCGCCAGCTCGGTGTGACGAGCACGGTGGTCGCCGGGTCGCCGCTGCCGGTGTTCGAGGCCGCGTTGACCCACCCGGTCGATCCGTCGCGCGCACCGGCCCTGCGACCGGAGCCCTTGATGCAAGCGGACGTCACCGGAGGCGCTTCGGTGAGCGTGGCCGAGGCCTACCCGGGAGCCCTGCTGGACGGGGCCGGCACCGCGGAGCCGGTTGAACCCGAGGCGGTGGCTGTGGAGGTCGCCCTGGGACGGATCGTCGCGGTCTGGGGCCCGGCGGGTGCCCCCGGTCGCACCACGATCGCCGTCAACGTGGCCGCAGAGCTCGCCATCCTCGGCCTCCGCACCGTGCTCGTCGACGCCGACACCTACGGCGGGTCCGTCGCGCAGTCGCTGTCCTTCCTCGACGAGGCTCCCGGCCTGGCGGCCGCGACCCGCGCGGCCGACCAAGGCACACTCGACGTCAGCGTGCTGGCTCGGTTGTCGCCCTCGGCACGCCCGGGGCTGCGGGTGGTCACCGGCATACCGAGGGCCGAACGCTGGACCGAGATCCGTCCCGCTGCCCTCGAACGGGTGCTCACGCTGGCGCGCTCCCTCGGTGAGGTCGTCGTCGTGGACTGCGGGTTCAGCCTCGAGGACGACGAGATCCTCAGTTACGACACCCAGGCTCCGCGCCGCAACGCGGCGACCCTGACCACCCTCGAGCTCGCCGACGAGGTGATCGTCGTGGGAGGGTGCGACCCGGTCTCGCTCCAGCGTCTGGTGCGCGGGCTGCAAGAGCTCGGGACCGTACGCGCCCCAGCACCCACCGTCGTCGTCAACCGGGTGCGCTCGTCCGCCGTGGGGTCCGGGCCTGAGCGGCGCGTCTCGGAGGTTCTCGGCCGGTTCGCCGGCGTGCGCGACCTGCACTTCGTGCCCGACGACCCGCACGGGGTCGACACGGCGCTGCTCGAGGGCCGCACCCTGGCCGAGTGCGCGCCGGCGTCGCCGGTACGCCCGGCGGTCCGCTCGCTCGCCGCACGCATGGCCGGAGTGGAACAGCCGCGCGCCCGTCGCGGCCGCCGTCCCTGACCGGGGACGGACGTGCGCGGCAGCTCACCGCGCCTGCTGAAGGCACGGCGTCGCCTGACGTGAGCGGGGCGACGGGGCCCGGCGTCGACTGTGGGACGGGTTATGCGCTGCGTCCGCACGATGAGCGCGCCCTTCAGCGCGGCGCTGCCGCAGCGCGGTGCCGGCGCGCCGCCGGCCAGAGCCGCGAGGACCACGACCGCGACGACGTCAGCGTGACGACCACGGTGGCGACGACCGCCAGGACAGCCGCGCCGACATGGCGATCTCCTCCTCGTCGACAGCGTCGAGGCATACCCCGCCTGCCTGAGCCCGGCCGGTCCACGCGGCCATCGTGAGTCGACGAAGGTCTGCGACGATAAGGGGGTGTCGGACCGGCTGAGCTCCCTCGACGCGTCGCTCCTCTACCTCGAGGAGCCGACGACGATGATGCACGTCGGATCGGTGATGGTCTTCGACGAACCGGCCGGAAACCGGCGTGGTGAGGAGACCGGTTTCGGCTACGAGGATCTGGTGACCCTCATCTCACGACGGATCGCGCACCTGCCCCGCTACCGGCAGAAGGTCCGTGAGGTGCCCGGGCGGCTGGCCAACCCCGTCTGGGTCGACGACGAGACCTTCGACATCTCCTACCACGTGCGCCAGTCAGCGCTCCCCCGGCCCGGCACGGACGAGCAGCTCGAGGACTTCGTCGCCCGGATCCAGCAGCGTCAGCTGGACCGTCGCCGGCCCCTGTGGGAGGTCTATCTCGTCGAGGGCCTCGAGCACGACCGGTTTGCCCTGGTGACCAAGACCCATCACGCGCTGGTCGACGGCGCCGTCGCTCTGGACATCGCGCAGCTGATCGTCAGGGACACCGCGGGAGAAGAACCCGAGGTGATCGACACCTGGGTCGCGCGTCCCGAGCCGAGTGACGTCCAGCTCGTCGCCAACGCGCTGACCGACGCAGTGTTTATGCCCGGACAGGTGGTCGACTCGGTGCGCGAGGGTCTCGGCGAGGCCCAGGAGGTGGCGGGACGGATCCTCAAGGGCGTCGGCTCCCTGGTCTCGACCGTCGCCCGCGGCGCCGCGCGACCCGCCCCGACGTCGCCGCTGAACGTCGAGATCGGCTCAGCACGCCGGTTCGTCATGGTCGGTACCGACCTCGACGACTACCGCAAGGTGCGTTCGCGGCTGACCCGGGGTGCCTACGCCGACGACGTGAGCATCAACGACGTCGTGCTCGCCACGGTCGCCGGTGCCTTCCGGGCCTGGCTGCTGACGCGCGGCGAACCCGTCACCAACGGCGCCGTCGTGCGGGCGATGGTTCCGGTGAGCATCGACCCCACCATCGGCAGCTCCGTCGATGACGACGGGCTCGAGCCGAGCCAGTCGTCCGCGCACCGGCTGACCGCATGCTTCGTCGACCTGCCGGTCGGTGAGCCGGGTGCGTCGATGCGGCTGCACCAGATCGCCTTCTCGATGCGCCAGCAGATGGAAGGCGGTCAGGCGGTCAGCGCGGAGCGGCTCGTCGGGCTGGCCGGGTTCGCCCCGCCGACACTGCACTCGCTCGGTGCGCGCCTCGGCAACGCCATGTCCCGCCGGCTCTTCAACGTCATCATCACCAATGTCCCCGGGCCACAGACGATGCTGTATGCCGGGTCGGCCTCGATGGTGTCGACGTATCCCGTCATCCCGCTCGCCAAGTCCCAGGCTCTCGCGATCGGGCTGACCTCGTACGACGGTGGGGTCTACTTCGGGCTGAACGGCGACCGTGACGCGATGCCGGACCTCGAGGTGCTCGGCCAGTGCCTGGTCGACGCGTTGTCGGAGCTCACCGACGGTGGGGACGGACTCCGTTGAGGGCATCGAGACCCGGCGAGAGTCGTCGACAGCTGAGGACGCCGGCGTCCGACACGGCAGGAGTGGTGAGGCGATGACGCGCAGGGGACTGGTCCTCGGGGGAGGTGGCGTCCTCGGGGCGGCCTGGATGGTCGGGGCACTGTCTGCCCTCGAGGAGCACCTGGACGTGGACATACGCAGCTTTGAGGAGTTCGTCGGGACGTCTGCCGGGTCGGTGCTGGCTGCGCTGCTCACCGCCGGTGTCCGTGTCGCCGAGCTGCGCACCCACCAGCTGACCGGTCGGGTCGACGACGGCCTACTCGCCGGCTACCAGTGGGAGTACGAGGAGAGCACGGGAGGGGACAGGCCGCCCGCCCCTAAAGCCGGCTTCGGTTCGCCGGTGCTGCTGCGCAAAGGAATCCGCGAGCTGCGCCAGCTGCCGCCCACGGCCGTCCTTGCTGCTTTGATGCCCGAAGGGCGTGGCCGCCTCGACAGTGTCGGCGCGATGGTCAGGCACGTCGTCGGCGACGGGTGGGTGGGTCGTGACGGCCTGACCGCGGTGGCGCTGGACTACGACTCAGGACAGCGGGTGGCGTTCGGGCGTGAGGGCGCACCCGGCGCCTCGACCGCCGATGCGGTGATGGCGTCCTGCGCGATCCCCGGCTGGTACCAGCCGGTGCGGATCGGTGAGCACCGCTACATCGACGGTGGCACCTGGTCGTCCACCAACATCGACCTGATGACCGGTCTCGGGCTGGACGAGGTGTATGTGCTCGCGCCGCAGGTGTCGTTCGACCTGGATGCTCCGCGAGACGTGGTGACGCGGCTCGAGCGGCAGTGGAGGGCCCGGGTCACCAAGAAGGCACTGGCCGAGCTCGCCGTCGTGCACGCCGAAGGCACCGAGGTGACGATCATCGGTCCTGGACGTGAGGATCTCGAGGTGATCGGCGGCAACCTCATGGACGTCGGGCGACGGCCCAACGTCATCGAGACCTCGCTACGCACCTCTCGGGTAGCGCTGGCTGACCCAGCCCCCGCGCCGGTGGCTCCCGACACCTCCCACCTGGGGCTGGACGACGGCGGACCGCTCGAACCGCCGGCCACGCTGGGTGCCGATGCCGTCACTCGCTCCTGACGGGGGGAGGAGCATCTCGTGCAACGACGGGTCTACGTGCCGGTCACGCGACGGACGCTGATGGAGCTACGCGCGGGAGGCGGGTTGGCGGGTACGCCGCTGCCGGCCTTCGCCGTGACCGAGGGTCTGTGCCGAGACAACCCGGGTGCCGACCAGGAGGAGCTGGAGTACCTCGCATTTCTCCAGGCCGCAGCCGCCGCACCCGGCGCACAACGCGTTGTCGCGGCCGTCGACGTCGAGGGGGACAGCGTCGTTGACGCTGAGGCGGACGCTGATTCAGACAGCGTCGCCGAGGGTGACACGGACGTCGCGACGCGGTCGTCGAGCGCGGTCCGGGTCACGAGCTCGGTGCCGTTGCGGCTGATGGCCTCATTCCACGTCGAGGAGTCTCCGAGGACCAGTGGCGCAGATCAGGGCGAGTTCCTCTGGTACGACGCCACGGAGATCGACACCGTCGTGGACCTGCTCACCTGACACGCTCGGCGGTTGGCCGTGAACCACGGGTCCTCACCGTCGTTCGCCCTGCCGGCGATCTCGCGGACCGCGAACTCGGCGCCGGGTCGTGATGGTCAGGAGCGGAACTGGGCCTCGAGCCACGGGTCCACGACGGCGTGAAAGCCGTCGGCGCGGTCGCGCCGGACGCAGTGGCCGGCCTTCTTGACGACCTCGAAGGACAGGCAGGGGTTGTCCAGGGCCCGCAGCGCCGCGTAGTACTCACCTCGCACGACCTCCTCCTGGGCCCCGGTGACGATGAGGGTGGGCACGGAGATCTTCGAGGCGACCTTCAACCTGGGGGTCGCGACGGTGATGATCGGGTCGGCCAGCATCCGGGTGTCGGTCTCGAGCTTGGCGTCCAGCCAAGGCGCGTACTCCGAGCTCGGCCAGCCGGACGCATCGCGCTTCTGTCGTTTGAGCGCCCGCTTGGGCTTCCGCCTGATGTCCTGGTCCCCGGCCAGGCGCTCCTTCACCTTCTGCTTGGGCCCGGAGCCCTTCGCGGAGTCGTCGTTCGTCCCGAGCGCCGGGTCCTCCAGCACAAGGGCCCTGACCAGGTCGGGTCGGTGCCAACCGACGGCAGCGGCCGTGCCGCCTCCCATCGAGTGACCGATCACAACCGGCCGCGAGATGCCTTCTGCGGCAAGTGTTTCCAAGAGGTCGACCGCGTCGGCGTACATGATCTCACCGACCCCCTCGGCGAGCTCGCTCTTGGTGAACCGCTCCGACCCGCCGTGGCCGCGAGCGTCCCAGGCCAGCACCCGGTAGGCCTTCTCCCACCTGCGGACCGCGTCTGGCCAGCACCGGCCCGAGTCGGTCAAACCGTGCATGAGCAACAGCGTCGGTGCGGACTCGCCGGAGCGCCCGAACCGGTGCAGTGTGAGGTCCTCGCTGGGGTGGTCGGACGGCATACGTGAAACCATAGGGCCGCAGCCAGACGGCCGGTCACCGCCTGGCGTCTACGGTGCGCCCGACCTGCTGCCACCCGAAGGAGACCCGATGGACGCCGTCACCTCAGTGCCGACCCCGCACAACGAAACCGTCCTCGACTACGCACCGGGCAGCTCGGAGCGAGCCGGGCTCGAGATGGCGCTGGCGCAGCTGGGGAGCGTGCGGCACGACCTGCCGCACACGATCGCGGGACGCCGTGTCATGGGTGGGGGCCGGAAGTTCGACGTGCGGCAACCCCACGCTCGCCGCAAGATCCTCGGCACACTGAAGAATGCGACGCTGGCCGATGCGAGCGCGGCCGTGGAGGCCGCCAAGGCCGCGGCGCCGGGGTGGCGGGCCTTGTCGTTCGACGACCGCGCGGCGATCCTGCTCAAGGCTGCGGATCTGCTCTCCGGTCCGTGGCGGGCCAGGCTCAACGCCGCCACGATGCTCGGCCAGAGCAAGACCTGCTACCAGGCCGAGATCGACTCGGCGTGCGAGCTGATCGACTTCTGGCGGATCAACGTGAGCTTCGCTCGCGACATCCTCGCCGAGCAGCCCCCGCTCAACGCCAAGGGGGTGTGGAACCGCACGGACCACCGGCCGCTCGAGGGCTTCGTCTACGCGATCACCCCGTTCAACTTCACCGCGATCGCGGGCAACCTGCCGACCGCACCCGCGCTGATGGGCAACACCGTGGTCTGGAAGCCGTCGCCCACCCAGCAGCTCGCGGCTCAGGTCACCATGGAGCTGCTGGAGGCAGCCGGTATGCCTCCCGGCGTCATCAACATGGTCACCGGCGACGGGCTCAACGTCTCCAAGGTGGCCCTCGCCGACGCGGACCTCGCAGGGATCCACTTCACCGGGTCGACGCCGACCTTCCAGCGGCTCTGGGCCGAGGTCGGCGCGAACCTGCCCCGATACCGCACCTACCCGCGGCTGGTCGGCGAGACCGGGGGCAAGGACTTCGTGCTGGCCCACCCGTCGGCCGACCCCGATGTGTTGCGAACCGCATTGGTACGTGGGTCCTTCGAGTACCAAGGACAGAAGTGTTCGGCGGCATCACGCGCCTACGTCCCCGCGTCGGTGTGGAAGCAGATCAAGGGCGACCTCGTCGACATCACCAACGGGCTGTCCCAGGGTGACGTGACCGACTTCTCCAACTTCATGGGCGCGGTGATCGACGACCGGTCCTTCGCCAAGAACGCCGCAGCGATCGACCGGGCCAAGTCCGCCGCCAAGGTCGAGGTCATCGCCGGAGGAACCTACGACGACAGCGAGGGGTGGTTCGTCCGGCCGACGGTCCTCGAGTCGAGCGACCCGACGGACGAGTCCTTCCGGACCGAGTACTTCGGTCCGATCCTGTCGGTGCACGTCTTTCCCGATGCGCGGTACGACGCGACGCTCGACCAGATGGAGTCCTTCGCGCCCTACGGCCTGACCGGCTCGATCATCGCGCAGGACCGTGTCGCGATCGCGGACGCGACTGAGCGGCTGCGCTTCGCGGCCGGCAACTTCTATGTCAACGACAAGCCAACCGGTGCCGTGGTCGGGCAGCAGCCGTTCGGGGGAGGCCGGGCGTCTGGCACCAACGACAAGGCCGGCGCAGCCCAGAACCTGTTGCGGTGGACCAGCGCCCGGTCCATCAAGGAGACGTTCGTGCCTGCGACGCACCATGCATACCCACACATGTCGTGACCGACAGGTTGCACCAGGGAGACGTCCGGAACGTTCGTCTGGGCACTGACACCAGATGGCGGATGCCGAGGCGCGCCGGTCAGGAGCGGCGAGCGACTACGGCGTAGAGCGGATCACCGCGGTAGTGCGCCGGGTCTGGTGTTCGCCGACTGGTCTGTGGTTCGTCGAAGCCTCCCGCTCGACGGAGATAGTCCGCGACGATGACGGTGTGCGCCACGTCGTCGGTGGCCAGCCAGCCGCGGATCGCCTTGGTGGGGAAACAGCGGTTGGAGAACGTGATTGCCACCGTGCCACCGGGTCGCAGCACACGGGCTGTCTCGGCCAGCACGTCGATCGGGTGGACCAGGTAGTCGACCGACACACAGCAGAGCACGGCGTCGAAGGAGGCGTCGGGGAACGGCAGCCTCGGATCCACGTTGAGGTCGCGCACCACCCGGTCTGTGGCCAACGGGTTGGCGGCCAGCTCGGCACCGTTCATCCCGAGGACCACGAGCTCGCCGGGGGGTCGGCGCAGGTGCGAGACCCAGGACGACATGAGGTCCAGGACCCGCTGGTTCGGCGCGTCCACCCCGAGCTCGGTGTAGAGCTCACCGACGGCGGCGACGGCGCCCGCGTCGATGTGCGTGACCAGCCGTGGCGCGTCGTAGAAGTCGCCATCCGGGGTGGGGTCGTCACGGTCGAAAAACCACTCGGGGTAGGCGCTCGGTTCGCTCATAGATCGTTCCCATCACGGCCGAAAGTCGGCGTTCCGGTGCCTATATCGGCCGGTTCACCGGATAACGGCCGTTACGGTAGCGGTCGAACCGGCCGACGAAGCTCAGCGGGCCAACCACTCGCGGCCGACCTCCTGCTCCTTGTCGACGCCGGCGACGACCCACGGCTCGGCGGTCTTCTCGATGGTGCCGCCGAGCAACGGGATCCGGGCTTTGAGGTCGCCGTCGATCTCCATTCGAGTACCCCCGGCGGCAGGCATCATCGAGACGGTGCCCTGCATACCGACCGGGGCGTCGCCGACGCCGATCACCATCGTGCCCGTGCGCGAACCGTCGATCGACGCGCGGCTCCAGATGACCGTCTCGGTGATGGCGAGCTTCGGCCCGATCATCGACTTCGCGAAATCCGGGAACCCGTCGGTGGACACGACCCGGCGCGTGACGATCTCGGTCTGCTCACCCTTGGGGGCGACGGACTCGGTATGCGACAGGGGGTGCGTCGCTTCGCACTTGGCGGCCTGGAACTGCGGGTCCGCGAGCATCGCGAAGACGGTCTCCGGGCTGGCGGCGTACTCGTAGGACTTCTGGATCCGCATGTTGCCCACCGTAGCGAACGGGCTGCGTCCGAACGCACAGGGAACCCCTCACCGCCCAAGGCCGGCGCGTCCCGTGTCTGCCGCCAGGTGCAGTGCCGCTCTGCCGTCTCGCATTGCGTGCTGCAGGACGCCTCTGGCTCGGCCGAGCCTGCTGGCCAGCCGGTCCGCCCGCTGCTGCAGCTCGGGCAGCGCGCGGTGCCGGCGTTCGGCGAGCTCGGTGCTGAGGACTCCCCACGGCTCGACGACGCGCAGCCCGTCCAGCTCGAGCCCGGCCGCTCGCGCCGCCTCATCGAGGCGGCGGATGGCCTCGACGAGCTCGGCAACGTCCTGGGCGTATCGCTGCAGACAGGACCCGGCCTCGTCCAACCGGTCGATCACCGTGTCGAGCAGTGCGAGGTATGCCTCGGCGGACCCGACCAGAGCCGGCTGCAGGCGGCGACCCGAGGCTCCGTGCAACCGCTCGGCGAGCTCCTGACGCACGGGCGTCAACCGCGACGCGTGGGAGCGCAGGGCGCCACCGAGCTCCGAGCAGGACGCCGGGTCGCCGACGACGGCGTCGATCACCGCTCCCACCTCGGTCGGGCAGTCGAGGGATCGGTGGCGGGATCGGTGGCGGGATCGTGTATGGAGGACGATCCGGCGACCCGAAGCGTCTCGACGGCCAGTGTCTCCAGAGCCCGGAACGCGTCGGCTGCCTGCTCGACGAAGTCGTCGACGGCCCGGCCGGTGACGTGGTCACCGGTGTCGGGGAGGTGACCGAGGACGTCGTCGGCCGCCGAGCCCGCCGAGCGGCGCGCCTCGTCGACCACGCGCACCAGACCGGCCAACCCCGCCGCCGACGTCGTCACCGCTACAGCGTAGGCAACCGGGATGCGGCGGGCCCGGGGTTGTCCACCGCTGTCCGCCGTCCGGAGTCCGGTTGGGGGGTTCAGGCGGCTGAGGGGGGGCTGAGGGGGGGCTGAGGGGGGGCTGAGGGGGGCTGACGGTGACTGACGAGACCGGGGAAGAATCCGGAGAAGAATCCCCAGAGGGATATGGTCAAAGGGGCACCCGCTGTCGCGTGCCGGTGGTCACCAGCGAAGGATGAGAAGTCACGTGTCGGCGTCGCTCGAACAGTCCCGCACCACTCAGCTCCGGGCCGCGGCGGACAACGCGCCCGGCGGCCTCGACTCGGAACACAGCGAGGTCGTGGAGTTCCTCCAGCTGTTCTACCGGCACGTGGCCACTGAGGACCTGCTCGCGCGCGAGCCCGTCGACCTGTTGGGTGCGGCGCTCGCCGAGAAGCAGCTCGCGCGTGACCGGGCGGTCGGCACCGCCAATGTCGCGGTGCTCAACCCCACGCCCGACGTCGACGGCTGGCACAGCGGCCACTCGATCGTGCAGGTCGTCACCGACGACATGCCGTTC
Organism: Lapillicoccus sp.; assembly: GCA_965277795.1. Classification (GTDB taxonomy): domain Bacteria; phylum Actinomycetota; class Actinomycetes; order Actinomycetales; family Dermatophilaceae; genus Lapillicoccus. The sequence goes on along the minus strand of OZ255840.1, from coordinate 2,749,998 downwards.
CTCGTCGACTCGGTGAGCGCCGAGCTCACGTCCGAGGGGTTGGGCATCCACCTCGTCGTCCACCCGCAGCTCGTGGTCCGCCGCGACGCCGTCGGGACGCTGCAGGAGGTCCTCCCCGGCGACACCGTCCCCGACGGCTCGTTCGGCGTCGGCATCGAGTCCTGGATGCACCTCGAGATCGACCTGGTGAGCGGGCCCGACGAGCGCGATGCGCTCTGTGTCCGGCTGCGCGAGGTCCTCGGCAACGTCCGCGACGCCGTCGAGGACTGGGACAAGATGCGTGTGAACTGCCGGGCCATCGCGGCTGACCTGCGCGACGACCCGCCTGCGTCGATCGACCGCAAAGAAGTCATCTCGACAACGAGGTTCCTCGACTGGCTCGCGGCGAACCACTTCACCTTCCTCGGCTACCGCGAGTACACCCTCAGCACCCCTCGTACCTCTGACGACACGGCGCCCGACACCGTCCTCGACGCGGTCCCGGGCACCGGTCTCGGGATCCTGCGTTATGACCAGCCCAGCTCGTTGTCCTTCGCGCGGCTGACCGCGTCCGCGCAGGCCAAGGCCCGCGACAAGGAGCTGCTCATCATCACCAAGGCGAACTCGCGCGCCACGGTGCATCGCCCGACCTACCTGGACTATGTCGGCGTGAAGTCCTTCGACGCGAAGGGCGAGGTGACAGGCGAGCGCCGGTTCCTCGGCCTGTTCGCCTCGAGCGCCTACGCCGAGTCGATCCTCAACATCCCGATCCTCGACGACCGCGTGCGGCGGCTGCTGGACGAGGCGGGGTTCAGCCCGGACAGCCACTCGGGCAAAGACCTCGTCGAGGTGATGGAGAACTACCCACGGGACGAGCTGCTCCAGACCGACCCGGACGACCTGCTCGAGATCGCCACGTCCGTGCTGCATCTGCAGGAGCGTCACAAGACCCGGATGTTCCTGCGCAGGGACGTCTACGGACGGTTCATGTCGTGCCTGGTCTACCTGCCGCGGGACCGCTACACGACGGCGGTGCGCCTCAAGATGGAGGCGATCCTGCGCGACGCCTTCCATGCCGAGAGCGTCGACTACACCACTCGGGTCTCCGAGTCCGCCCTTGCTCGGGTGCATTTCGTCGTCCGCGTGCCCCGCGGGGCCATGGTTCCCGACGTCGACGTACCCACCCTCGAGCTCCAGATCGCCGACGCGACGCGAACCTGGGACGAGGACCTCAGCGAGGCGATGCGCGACCAGCTCGGCGAGGAAGCCGGCGCGCGGCTGGTGGGCCTCTACGGGCGTGCTTTTCCCGAGGCATACAAGGAGGACGTGCCCCCGGGTCTCGCGGTCACCGACATCCGCCGGATCGAGATGCTCGACAGTGACGGTGCGGTCCAGCTCGGCTTGCACCAGGGCTCGCAGGAGCCCGGCAACGAGCGGCGGCTGACGCTCTACCGGCGGCGGCCCCTGACCCTGACACAGATCCTCCCGCTGTTCACGCACCTCGGCGTCGAGGTCGTCGACGAGCGCCCCTACGAGGTCGTGCGCAGCGACGGCGTCCGCGTGTTCATCTACGACTTTGGGCTGCGCACCCTCAATCCGCAGGACTGGGGGACAGAGGACGATCGCGACGCACGGAAGCTGCTGTTCCAGAATGCTGTTCGCGCCGTCTGGACCGGTGTTGCCGAGTCCGACGGGTTCAACGCCCTGGTCCTGGCGGCGGGACTGACGTGGCGGCAGGTCGTCGTGCTGCGCATGGTGTCCAAGTACCTGCGTCAGACGCGGTCCACGTTCTCGCAGGACTACATCGAGTCCGCGCTGGTCGCCAACCCCGACATCGCGAGATCGCTCGTCGACCTCTTCGAGACCCGTTTCGACCCGAGCCGTTATGCCGGTGAGCCGAGCGGAGTGGGCAGCGAGCGCGCGGCGGCAGAGCAGCAGATCGTCGACGCCCTGCACCAGGCACTGGACGCGGTCACGAGCCTCGACCAGGACCGCATCGTCAGGGCCATGCTCGGGGTCATCACGGCTGGACTGCGCACGAACTTCTATCAACCCGACGAGTCCGGCGGTCCGAAGTCCTACGTCAGCCTCAAGCTGGACCCCTTAAAGATCCCCGAGCTCCCTGCGCCGAGACCGATGTTCGAGATCTGGGTCTACGGCCCGCGGGTCGAGGGGGTGCACCTGCGGTTCGGCAAGGTCGCCCGCGGCGGCCTGCGCTGGAGCGACCGCCGCGAGGACTTCCGGACCGAGGTGCTCGGGCTCGTCAAGGCGCAGATGGTCAAGAACGCTGTCATCGTGCCGACCGGTTCCAAGGGTGGGTTCTTCGCCAAGCAGCTGCCCGACCCGGCCCTCGACCGGGACGCCTGGCTTGCCGAGGGAGTCGCCGCCTACCGGCTGTTCATCTCGGGGCTGCTCGATGTGACCGACAACCTCGTGCAGGGTGCGGCGGTCCCGCCACCCGAGGTGGTCCGGCACGACGGCGACGACCCTTACCTCGTCGTGGCCGCCGACAAGGGAACGGCGACGTTCTCGGACATAGCGAACGCCCGGGCACAGGACTACGGCTACTGGCTCGACGATGCGTTCGCCTCCGGTGGCTCGGCGGGCTACGACCACAAGGCGATGGGTATCACGGCCCGGGGGGCGTGGGAGTCGGTCAAGCGGCACTTCCGCGAGATGGGCGTAGACACGCAGGCCGAGCCGTTCACGGTCGTCGGTGTGGGCGACATGTCCGGTGACGTGTTCGGCAACGGCATGCTGCTGTCCGAGCAGATCCGGCTCGTAGCCGCGTTCGACCACCGGCATATCTTCGTCGACCCCACTCCGGACGCTGCCTCGTCATACGCCGAGCGCCGGCGGTTGTTCGACCTGCCCCGCTCGTCCTGGGCGGACTACGACGTGTCACTGCTGAGCACTGGTGGCGGGATCTTCTCGCGCACCCTCAAGGCCGTGCCGGTGACACCCGAGATGGTCCAGGCGCTGGGCCTGACCAAAGGGACCACGATCCTGACCCCGGCCGAGCTGATCCACGCGATCCTGCTCAGCCCGGTCGACCTGCTCTGGAACGGCGGCATCGGCACCTACGTCAAGGCCAGCACCGAGTCCCACGCGGAGATCGGCGACCGTGCCAACGACGCCATCCGCGTCGACGGGAACGCGTTGCGCGTCAAGGTGGTCGGCGAGGGCGGCAACCTTGGTTGCTCTCAGCTCGGGCGTATCGAGGCGTCCCTGGCTGGTGTTCGGATCAACACCGACGCGATCGACAACTCTGCAGGCGTTGACACCAGCGACCACGAGGTCAACATCAAGATCCTGCTCACCGCGCTGACCCGTGACGGCGAGATGAGTCTGGACGAGCGCAACACCCTGTTGCAGTCCATGACCGCCGAGGTCGCCGAGCAGGTGCTGCGCGACAACTACGAGCAGAACGTCCTGCTCGGAAACGCCCGGGCCCAGGAGTTCTCGATGCTCACCGTCCACCAGCGGCTGATCCGCTATCTGGAGGAGCGAGGAGACCTCGACCGAGCCCTCGAGTACCTTCCGAGCGACTCGAAGATCGCCGAGCGCAAGGCGGCCAAGCTCGGTCTGCGGTCACCGGAGTTCAGTGTCCTGGTGGCCTACGCCAAGCTGGCGCTCAAGGAAGACCTGCTGCCGTCCGGGCTTCCCGACGACCCGTGGTTCCAGCAGACACTCACGGACTACTTCCCCGGGCCCATCCGGGAGCAGTATGCCGACGAGCTCGCAGGGCACCCGCTGCGCCGGGAGATCGTCACCAACGCCGTCGTCAACTCGATGGTCAACCGCGGCGGCATCACGTTTGCCTTCAGGGCGACAGAGGAGACCGGAGCCGGGCCGGAGCAGATCGCCCGCGCGTTCGTGGTGTGCCGGGAGATCTTCGACCTGACGTCCTACGTCGCGGGTGTCGAGGCTCTGGACAACGTCGTGTCGACTGCGGTCCAGACCCGCCTCTACCTCGAGTTCCGTCGGTTGATGGACCGCGCGGTGCGGTGGTTCCTCACGGCACGGCCCACCAACATCGACGTGGCCGTCGAGGTCGAACGGTTCCGTGCACCCGTGGCCGAGTTCGCACCCGCCATCCACGAGATGCTCCAAGGGGCTGAGCGCAAGCGACTCGAAGGACGGACCAAGGAGCTCGTCAAGCTCGGTGCACCAACAGGTTTCGCACGGCGGGCGGCCGCACTACTCGACCTGTTCTCGCTGCTCGACGTCGTCACGCTGGCGGAGGAGCTCAAGCTCGACGTCGAGGATGTCGCCGGCGTCTACTACCTCACGTCGGAGCGGTTCGGGATCGACGAGATGCTGACCCGGGTGAGCCAGCTGCCGCGCGACGACCGCTGGGACTCCCTCGCCCGCGGGGCGATGCGCGACGACCTGTACGCCGTGCTCGAGTCGCTCACCCGGTCGGTCCTGATGGCCAGCGTGCCCGATGGGGCGTTCGATGCCGTCGGGGAGACACCGGCAAAGCGGTTCGAGCACTGGGCCGGTGCCAACCGCGACGCGCTGGGCCGCGCGCGGAACGCGCTACAGGGCATCGAACGTCTCGACCACGCGGGCATCGCGGCCCTGTCCGTGGCGTTGCGCTCGTTGCGGGGCGTCCTGCGTGGCGGCGGCCAAGGTGGCTGACGCTCCGGCTGGGCCCCGAACGGCGAGGGTCACGGTGTGCGAAACGCTGGACGCGCGGGCGGGCTAGTCTCGCTCACGTGCCCACGCTCGCCGAGCTCCTCCACGAGCACTCCGAGCTCGAAGCGGCCGACGTCGAGTGGTTGCACCTGCTCGTGGGCGACTGGCAGCTGTTGTCCGACATCTCGTTCGCGGACCTCGTCCTGTGGTCGCGGCGTTCTCCGGTGCAATGGCAGGCGGTCGCACACATCCGGCCGACGACCGGCCAGATGGTCTTCTTCGAGGACCAGGTCGGTGTCAGCGCGACGCGGGCCAGGGCCGAGGTACTCGAGCAGGCCTTCGCCTCAGCTCGGATCGTTCGCGAGCGCGACACCGAGTGGCGCGACGACCTGCCCGTGCGGGAGGAGTCCATTCCCGTCGTGCGGCGAGGCCGCTCGCTCGCGGTGATCACCCGGCATACGAACCTGTCGATGATGCGCACCCCGAGCCGCCTCGAGCTGACCTATCTCGCCACGGCCGACGTCCTGTCGCGGATGATCGCGGCGGGGGAGTTCCCGAACTCGTCCGCGCCCACCGGTATGCGCCGCGGCGCACCGCGCGCCGGCGACGGTGTCGTGCGCCTGGACTATGACGGCGTCGTCACGTATGCCAGCCCCAACGCCGTCTCGGCGATCCACCGGCTCGGCTGGCCGGGCGAGGTGATGGGGGCCTCGTTGGCCCAGATCGTCACGGACGTGCTGCGGGACACCTCACCGGTCGATGAAGGGTTGCCCCTCGTGCTCACGGGGCGGCAGCCGTGGCGCACCGAGGTGAGCAACCGGGGCGCCGTCGTGTCGATGCGGGCCATCCCCCTCACCGAGGCGGGGCAGCGGTTCGGTGCCCTGCTGCTGTTGCGGGACGTCAGCGAGCTGAGGCGCCGTGAGCAGGAGCTGCTCACCAAGGACGCCACGATCCGGGAGATCCATCACCGGGTCAAGAACAACCTGCAGTCGGTCGCGGCGCTGCTGCGGCTCCAGGCCCGTCGGACCAACGACGAACAGGCCGGGGCGGCACTGCGCGAGGCCGAGCGCCGCGTGGGGACGATCGCCCTGGTGCACGAGACTCTCAGCCAGGGGATCGACGAGTCGGTGGACTTCGATGCGGTCGCCGACCAAGGTTTTCGGGCGATCACCGAGGTCACCGCATACAACCAGAGGGTCGAGCGGCAGCGCACGGGTCAGTCGTTCGGCCGACTCAAGGCCGAGGACGCCACGTCGCTCGCGATGATCCTCAGCGAGCTGGTACAGAACGCGATCGAGCACGGCTTCCCCGTCTCTGCCGACCCTCCGGACGCTGCGGCGCCCGCCGGGATGGTCGGCGTCGACGTGGTGCGCGAGATGCTGGAGTCCGGTCAGGACCGGCTGACCGTCGCCATTACCGACAACGGGGCGGGCATGCAACCGGGCCGGCGTCCGGGTTCGGGCCTCGGCACGCAGATCGTCCAGTCCCTGGTCGGCGACCTGCGCGGGACCATCACCTGGGCACCCGTCGAACCCCACGGCACGAGGGTGGTCTTCACGGCCCTGTTACGGCCGATCACGCCCTGACGGGTTGGTCTCCGGATGGGTCCCCAGGGACCGGCCCTCGGGTGACCGGTCGTCAGCCGGCGCGGCGGGCGCGGGCGTTGCGACGCTTGAGGGCGCGGCGCTCGTCCTCGGACATGCCGCCCCAGACACCGGCGTCCTGACCGGACTCGAGGGCCCACTTGAGGCAGGTGTCGATGACCTCACACCGGCGGCACACGGTCTTTGCCTCTTCGATCTGGAGGATCGCCGGACCGGTGTTCCCGATGGGGAAGAACAGCTCGGGATCTTCGTCGAGGCAGGCAGCGCGGTCGCGCCAGTCCATGAGGATCGTGCTCCTTGTCGTGCTCTGTCTCGGGCCAGGTGTGGTGACCGGACCCTGGGTGCTGCTCGTCGGTCGGGTGGGGGGTGTGGCTCTCGCGGGTGACAGCGAGGAGACCGAGCGGGGGTGGTTCGGGTGGACGGTGCGGGATTCTGGGCGGGTGCTGCTGCGGATTGTCATGTTGCCTTCGTCATCACGGTCATCACGGTCATCGGAGTGCTCGGCAGCGGCCGGGCGGACGGACGGCCCTGCCGGAGCATGGGCCGGTTGGGCGATGGTGAGGGGCCACAGTGCATCCTCATCTGGTTTCGTGCGGCGCACCACCTGAGATTCTCGTCGGTCGGCGCGCGGTGGCCGGGTCGTGGGGGTCGTGCCGACTTGCTGCCGACCGCTCGGGACGAGGTCCTTGAGGGTCCCGCCGCAGGTCACCGGTGTGGCCTTCCCCGGAAACGCGCGTGGTGCCTCAGGTGTTCCACGACCGCTGACTAGTCTGACGGCTGAGGGCGCGGAGGGCAACCATTTCGACATCGAAATACTCGGCACGGGGGATATATCCGCCGGTCGCGTGCGTCGCTAGGCTCTCGGGCGTGAGCGTAGAGGGCCGGGCTGGGGAAGACCCGCGCGAGCCCCGGGCTTCACCCGAGCCGCGGATGGGGACCGTGTGGTCGCTGCTCGGAGCCGGTCTGTGCCTCCTGGAGGCGGCCGTGCTCGTGGGCTTCGCCGTCTTCTACCTCGTGCAGCTCGCCCGGGGTGAGGGCGACGTGGCGACCGTGGTGCTGTCGGCCGCACTCATCGTCCTCATGGCCCTGCTTCTCATGGTCCTCGCCCGTTTCTGGTTCGCCAGGTCGCGTCGTGCAAGCACCCCGACGATCGTGTGGAACCTCGTTCTGGTCCCTGTCGTCTACGCGCTCTACTCCTCCGGAGACACCCTGGTGGCAACTGCGGTGCTGGTGGTGGTGCTCACCAGCCTCGGGACCGGGGTCGGAGCGGCTGCCTCGGCCCGCGAGACGTAACCGGTCGAGTGCTTGTCGCGTGTTGGTCGCGTGCATGTCGCGTGTGGTCAGGTGCTGGTCACCGTGCTGTTCCGAGGGCCCAGCCGAGTGCTGCCAGGGCACTGCCTGCGAGCACGCTGACCGCGAGATTCCAGACGGCGTACCGGCGGGGGCCGCCTTCGAGCAACCGGACCGTCTCGAACGAGAAGCTGCTGAACGTCGTGAACGCCCCGCAGAAGCCGGTTCCGAGCAGGAGCGCCAGCGGTGCGGTGGCGGCGGCCAGCACGAACCCGAGTACGAAGCAGCCGATGAGGTTGACGCACAGGGTTCCCCACGGGAATCGGCTCGGGAACCGGGCACTGACCGCCCGGTCGGTCAGCCACCGCAGCGGCGCGCCGACGGCGGCTCCGGTCGCCACGAGCAAGGCGTCCATCATGCCCGGCCCAGCCGTCCGAGACGCAGTCCGGCGATGCTGGCCAGCAGGCACAGTGCGACCGTCCCGAGCAGGTATGCCGCGGCGCCGGCCTGATGCCCACCGGCCAGCAGCGCCCGTCCGTCGGTGGCATACGTAGAGAATGTGGTGTAACCGCCGAGGACACCGATCCCGAGGAACGGACGCAGGTAGGCGCTCGGTCGAGGATGGGCCGCGAGGCGGGCCATGAGCAGCCCGAGGAGAAGGCTCCCCGTCACGTTGGCGAGGAAGGTCGCCCAGGGGAACCCGCCGCTGGCCGTGGGCACCTGGACCACCAGGCCCCAACGGGCCAGAGCGCCGACGATCCCGCCCGCGGCGATCACCAGGACCAGCGCGAGCGTCGGCGGGCCGGCATCGTCCGGCCTGTCGGGGTCGACCGGCAGGTCGACGTCGGGGTCTGACGGGTCTGACGGGTCTGACGGGTCTGACGGGTCTGACGGGTCCGACGGGCCGAGCATGGTGCGAGCGTACGACGACCGATCAGGTGCGACTCGCCGCGTCCGACGTGCTGGCCCTCGGCACGTCGGACGCCCGGGCGCGCGAAGCGAGCGGGTCAGCGACCCGCAACCACGGCGCGGATCCGGGTGGCAGCGTCGGTGAGGATGTCCACCACCTCCCGGGTCTGCTCCTGGGTCAGCCCGCCACGGCGCCAGGCGCGACGCACGTCGTTACGGAAGGTGTTGACGGCGCGCTCCACGTCGGCGTACGCCTCGCCGTTGTCCCACGGGTCACGGCCCCCGACGGGGGTGGCCGTGGCGCGGGCCTCGCGGGCCGCGTTCTTCAGCTCGGCACGCAGGTCCCGCGCCTGGTGCTGGACCCGGGACCGGACGTCCTCGGCGAGCTGACGGACCGACTGGTCGAGGTCCGCGCGCAGATCTTGGACGTCCCCGTGGCGAGCGCGCACCTCGGCGCGTCCGGCGTCGGTGATCCGGTAGGTCGCCTTGCGGCCCTCGTCGGTGCGCTCGACGAGGCCCTCTTCCTCGAGCTTGGACAGCCGTGGGTAGACGGTGCCGGCGCTCGGCGAGTACAGGCCGTTGAACCGGCTCTCGAGGTCCTGGATCACCTCGTAGCCGTGCCGTGGGCCTTCGTCGAGCAGGGTGAGGAGGTAGAGGCGCAGCTGCCCGTGCGCGAAGACGGGGCTCATCAGCGGGCCGTCCAGCCGCTGCCGGTGCTGCCGGTGCTGCCGGTGCTGCCGGTGCTGTCGGTGCTGTCGGACGGATGCTCGCCGGACGGCACGTCCTGAGGTATCACGCTGGTGTCGTCACGCGGGATCTGCTCGGTCGGGGTAGCCGACGGCTTGCTCGGTTCGCCGACGGGGTGGTCCTGGCGGTCCTGAGGGTTGGCCTGGGTGTCCACCGCGTGGGAGCGCAGCACGACGACACTGCCCGAGACCGCGTTCGCCTTGATCTCCAGGGCGCCGTCCCCTTCGCGCAGCCGGCCGCCACGGTCGTGCTTCCCGTGGTTTCCGGCGGGCCGGGTGCCTCGGGTGACTCGGGTGAGCTGGCGGCCGTCGACGACGACCTGTCCACTGGCGGTGTTGCCCTCGACGTCGAACCCTGCGAAGGGGGCGCGCACGGTGACGTCACCGGATACCGAGTTCGACTTGATCCGTGACCTGCCCGAGACCAGGTCCAGCGCGATGTCTCCGCTGACGGTGTTCACCTTGACCTCCGGCAGGTCGCTGGCTTGCAGCGTCACCGGACCCGAGACGGTGTTGATGCTCGTCGGGCCGGTCAGGGCGTCACCCTCGACGCCGCCGCTGACCGTGTTGAGGTCGATCCCCCCTCGCACATCGCTCACGGTGATCGTGCCGGACACGCTGTTCACCTTGACCGTGTTGTGAACCCCCGACACCACGGCGGTCGCGCTCACCGAGCTGACCGTGGCGCGGGCCTCGACGGGGATGGAGATGCTGAGCACGACGCGGTTCTTCCCGAACGTCTCGAAGGTCCGCTTGAGCATGTCCATGATGTTCTTGTCGTCGTCCTTGCCGTGGATCACCCGCAGCGTGCCGCCGTCCCACTTCACCCGGACGGGCAGGCCCTCCACCGAGGTGACCTCGACCCGCGCGGTGGGGGAGTCGTCGTGGGTGACGACGTCGACGCGACCGCCGACCACACCCACCTCGAGCTTGGTGACCCGTTCGTGCTCGTCGCCGACGTCGAAAACCTTGGGTCCGTCGATCTGCCACTCCTGTGCCGTCACGTCTACTCCCTGCTCGCGGCGCGTGCCAGTCGATCCGGCATACGCGATATGTCGCGATCTGCAAGACACGTTATATCGCGTTCGTGCAAGTTGCAAGGGGCAGGTCAGGAGGTGATGCGCATCCAGTCGTACCAGCCATGGTGCAGCACCAGCCAGGCAATCAGCCCGTATCCGGCCTGACCGGGGTGCACTCGGTCGGGAGAGGCGTTGAGGTCGGAGAGCCACTGGTCGTGGGCGATGAGTGGCCGATAGCAGTCGACGTAGGCCACCCCGCGGCGGGAGCAGACGTCGGCCTGCGCGTCGGACAGCGCCTCGATGCGGGCGTTGACCTCTGGATCGAGGGCGGGGGGCAGACCGACGACGAACGCCGCGATCCCGCTGGTGGTCGCCTCGTCGAGGATGTTGGCGAGGTTGAGGCGGGAGCGGGCCAGGCTGACGCCCGACAGGGGGTCTCCGGCACCAACCGAGATGACGAGTCGGCGCTCACCACGGTTCACCCAGCGGGGAGCCGTCTCGCCCCGCCACCGGGCCATGACGTCACCGGACGTGTCACCGCGTACGCCGAGGTTGTATGCCGTCAGGTCGAGGTCCGGGTGCTGGGTGCGGCTGACGACTCGACCGACCCAGCCGAGGCCCTTGGGGTCGCCGTAGCCCGCCGTCATCGAGGCACCCACGAAGCACAGGCCGACGTCCCGACGCCCCTCGACGATGCTGAACTCGGCACTCGGGGTGAACTCGGGCTCGCTGTGCTCGTGCTGCTCCTGCGGAGGGTGGGGCTGGCCGGTCACGGGCCCCATCGTGGCATGGCCGCGAGGCCGCGCCACGTCCGGCTCGCGGGGATGGTGGACCTGACGGCTGGTGTCATCGAGCGGCCGAGATGTCACCTATCAGCGCCAGCCACCCGCCGTTGACGTCCCGTCGTGGCCGAGATGCCACATATCAGCGCTTATCACCCGCCGTTGACGTCCCGTCGTGGCCGAGATGCCACTTCTGCTACGCGAGACGAACCTCGTCGTCAGTCATCGTCAGTCATCGTCAGTCATCATCATCGAGACGCGCGAGCCAGGTCGCCAGCCGCTCGACCGGCACCTCGAACTCGGGGTTGAGGTCCACGAAGGTCCGCAGCTGCTCGGCCAACCGGTCGAAGCTGACCTCCTCCTCGCCGCGACGGGTCGCCAGCTCCTCGATGCCGCGGTCGGTGAAGTACACGGGTTGATCCAGCGGGGGGTCAGCGGTCGAACGCGGCGGCGACCAGGGCGGCCTGTTCGAGCTCATGCTGCTTGTGCGACCCCGTGGCCGGGGACGCCGACGCCGGCCGGGAGACGACCCGAAGCGGGCGGGTCTCGCCGTGCTCGGCCATCGCCTCGGGCAGGTTCAGCGCCATGAACGGCCAGGCACCCTGGTTACGGGGCTCGTCCTGGACCCAGACGACCTCCGCGCCGGGGTAGTCGGCGAGCGCCGCGACCACCTCGATGGCCGGGAGCGGCGCGAGCTGCTCGACGCGCAGGATCGCGGTCGTGGCGTCAGCGCGCGTGGTGCGCTCCGCCTCGAGGTCGTAGACCACCTTGCCGGAGGCCAGCAGCACCCGGGTCACGGCGGCCTTGTCGAGGTCGACGCCAACACCGGAGTCTGGAAGCACCGGCCGGAACCCGCCGTTGGTGAAGTCCTCCACAGCGCTCGCTGCGGCCTTGAGGCGCAGCATCGACTTCGGGGTGAAGACGATCAGTGGCCGACGCGGACGGGCGTACGCCTGCCTGCGCAGCAGGTGGAAGTAGGACGCGGGCGTCGAGGGGTATGCGACGGTCATGTTGTCCTCGGCGCACATCTGCAGGTAACGCTCGATGCGGGCGGAGGAGTGGTCGGGACCCTGACCCTCGTAACCGTGCGGGAGCAGCAGCACGACGGACGAGCGCTGGCCCCACTTCTGCTCGGAGGCGGTGATGAACTCGTCGACGATCGACTGAGCGCCGTTGGCGAAGTCACCGAACTGGGCCTCCCACAGCACGAGCGCGTCGGGGTTCTCGACCGAGTAGCCGTACTCGAAACCCATCGCCGCGAACTCGCTGAGCAGCGAGTCGACCACCCAGAACCGGCCCTGTCCCTCGCCGAGGTAGAGCAGCGGCGTCCACTCGGACGCGTTGTTCTTGTCGATCAGCACGGCGTGCCGCTGGACGAAGGTGCCGCGGCGGCTGTCCTGTCCGGCGAGACGGATCGAGGTGCCCTCCTTGAGGATCGTCCCGAACGCGAGCAGCTCGCCCATGGCCCAGTCGACACCCCCGTCACGCGTCATCTGCGTGCGGCGCTCGAGCAGCTGGCGCAGCTTGGGGTGCACGGTGAAACCGTCTGGGACATTGGTGAACGCATCGCCCACGGCCTGGAGGGCCTCGACGGACACGGCCGTGTTGTTCTTCCAGCGCGGTGCCGCGGCGTCGTCGGCCACCTGGGAGGCCGGCTTCTCCAAGCCGCTGTGACCGGCGACGTCCGAGCTGGGGTCGCGTTCGGGCTTGGCCGGTGTCTTGATGGCCTCCTTGGTCTCCAGGAAGGCCCGCTCCAGCTGCTGCTGGTAGTCGCGCAGCGCAGCGTCGGCGTCCTCGGGCGAGATGTCGCCGCGACCGATCAGCGCCTCGGTGTAGAGCTTGCGGACCGAGCGCTTGGCCTCGATGAGGGTGTACATCAGCGGCTGGGTCATCGAGGGGTCGTCGCCCTCGTTGTGGCCGCGGCGGCGGTAGCAGATCAGGTCGATGACGACGTCCTTGTTGAACGTCTGCCGGAAGTCGTAGGCCAGCTCGGCCACCCGGACACAGGCCTCGGGGTCGTCGCCGTTGACATGGAAGATCGGGGCCTGGATCATCCGCGCGACATCGGTGGAGTAGACCGAGGATCGCGACGCGGACGGCGAGGTCGTGAACCCGACCTGGTTGTTGATGACCACATGGATCGTGCCGCCGGTGCGGTAGCCGCGCAGCTGCGACAGGTTGAGGGTCTCGGCGACCACGCCCTGACCGGCGAACGCCGCGTCACCGTGCAGCAGGACAGGAAGCACGGTGAAGGCCTCGCCCGCAAGGTCGAGGCGGTCCTGTTTGGCTCGCACGATACCTTCGAGGACAGGGTCGCCTGCCTCGAGGTGCGAGGGGTTGGCGGCGAGGTAGACGTCGGTCTTAGAACCGTCCTCCGAGGTGAAGGTGCCCTCGGTGCCGAGGTGGTACTTCACGTCGCCGGAGCCCTGCACCGACTTCGGGTCCTGCTGCCCCTCGAACTCACGGAAGATCTGGGCGTAGGACTTGCCGGCGATGTTGGCGAGCACATTGAGCCGCCCGCGGTGCGGCATCCCGATGCATACCTCGTCCATGCCCTCGCTCGCGGCGCGGCAGAGCACCCGGTCGAGCAGCGCGATGACGGACTCGCCGCCCTCGAGGGAGAACCGTTTCTGCCCGACGAACTTGGTCTGCAGGAACGTCTCGAACGCCTCAGCGGCGTTGAGGCGCCTGACGATTCGCATCTGCTCGTCGCTGCCGGGACGCGCGTAGGGCACCTCGACCTTGGACTGGATCCAGGCCCGCTGCTCGGGGTCCTGGATGTGCATGTACTCGATGCCGACGGTGCGGCAGTAGGAGTCGCGCAGGATGCCGAGGATGCGGCGCAGCTTGAGGAACGGCTCACCACCGAACCCGCCGGTCGCGAACGAGCGGTCCAGGTCCCAGAGGCTGAGCCCGTGGGTGGTGACGTCGAGGTCGGGGTGGCGCCGCTGCCGGTACTCGAGCGGGTCGGTGTCGGCCATCAGGTGGCCACGGACCCGGTAGGCGTGGATCAGCTCCTGGACACGGGCGACCTTGTTGATGTCGTCGTCATGGGTGGCCGAGATGTCCTGCACCCAGCGAATCGGTTCGTAGGGGATGCGCAGGGACTCGAAGATCTCGTCGTAGAAGCCGTTCTCGCCGAGCAGCAGCTGGTGGACCACCCGCAGGAAGTCACCGCTGACGGCGCCCTGGATGATCCGGTGGTCGTAGGTGCTGGTGAGGGTGAGGATCTTGGTGACCGCGTTGCGGTTGAGGGTCTCGCTGCTGGCGCCCTGCCACTCGGCGGGGTACTCGAGGGCGCCGACGCCGATGATGGCGCCCTGACCCTCCATCAGCCGCGGCACGGAGTGGACCGTGCCGATCGTGCCCGGGTTGGTCAGCGAGATGGTCGTGCCCTGGAAGTCCTCGACGGTCAGCTTGTTGCTGCGCGCCTTGCGCACCACATCCTCGTAGGCGGTCCAGAAGTGGACGAAGTCCATCCGCTCGGCGCCCTTGATGCTCGGGACGAGCAGGGCTCGGGTGCCGTCAGGTTTGGCAAGGTCGATGGCCAAGCCCATATTGACGTGCTGCGGCGTGACGAGGACGGGCTTGCCGTTCTCGTGGCCGAAGCCGTTGTTCATCTCCGGCATCGCCCGCAACGCCTTGATCAGGGCGAAGCCGATCAGGTGGGTGAACGAGACCTTGCCACCGCGGGAGCGGGCCAGGTGGTTGTTGATGACCACCCGGTTGTCGATGAGCAGCTTGGCCGGGACCGCTCGCACGCTCGTGGCGGTGGGGACGGAGAGCGAGCTCTCCATGTTGATGACGACCCGGGCAGCCGGGCCGCGCAACGGAGTCGTGTGGGGTGAGGTGTCGACCTCGACGCCCTTGACGGTGGGGACGTCGCGGGGCGTGGGACTCGTGGCCCGGGCGGCTTCCGTCTTGGCCGGGGGAGTGGCGGCCGGTTTTGTGGCGGGCTTCGGCGGCGCAGGCGGGGCGGTCTTGGCCGCGGGGGCGGTCTTGGCCGCGGGGGAGGTCTTCGCCGCGGGGGCGGGCACGGGCGCTGCCTTCGGTGCGGGTGCCGTCTTCGCGGCGGCCGGAGCGGTCGTCGCAGCACCTGCCGGCACCGCGGCAGCGCTGGCACCGTTCGCGCCGTTGGACCCGTTCGCGACGCCGTTCGTGCCGCCGGGCGTGTAGTCGGCGAAGAACTCGCGCCACGTGTGGTCGACCGAGTTCGAGTCCTGGAGGTACTGCTGGTAGAGCTCGTCCACCAGCCACTCGTTGGGTCCGAGTGCAGTCAGGGGGTTGTCAGTCCGGGTCGTCCGGCTCTGGTCGGGCACGGCGGATACGCCTCTTTCGTCACGTCTTCGGCGACGTTGCAACGGGAAGGTGACACGCAAACATTCCGACACTTGGAGGGACATCAAGAAGCGATCTGCCTGTGCGCTCCCCACGCAACACAGGCAGCCAGTCTAGACCCGGGCTCTGGCGCCGGTCACCCGACCCGCGTCGTCGGCACCGACGACTTCTGGGAGTGCCGCGGCCGGATTCCCGAGCGCAGCACTCCCTGGCCCGGGGTCGGTCAGCTGATGTCGCGCCGCACGGTCAGCCAGGACCCGATCCCGGCCATCACGGCGGCGTATGCCGCGAGCACCAGCGCGCCGGCCCACCACGCCAGCTCCTTGGTGTCCCCTTGGGTCACCCCAGCCGTGATGGCGGAGCTGGCCCGGCTCGGGAAGTACGGTGCGATGCCTTCTCCCCACGACTGGAACGAGAAGACCAGCGCCACGATGGGCTCGACGATGAACGCGGCCCCGATGGTGATCAGCAGCGCCGCCACCTGGTTGGGGATGAGGATCCCGGCACCCAACCCGATGAGCGCCCAGAGGCCCAGGACGAGCAGGCTGAGAGCAAGGGTCCGCCAGATCGAGGAGTCGGGGAACGGCGAGTAGCCCTTGATGGCGATGATCGTGCCACCGACGCTCACCGACCCGAGCAGCGAGATCGCGCCGTACAAGGCGCCGATGCCCAGCAGCGAGATGATCTTGGCGCCCATCACCTTGACCCGCTTGGGCTCGGTGAGGAACGTCGAGGTGACCGTCTTGTGCCGGTATTCAGCCCCGATGGTCATGACGCCGATGGCGAGCGTCAGCAGGTAGCCCACGGTGAGGCCGCCCGTGTAGACGGACCTGACGAGCGCGGGGTCGGCCAGCGTCGGGGCCGCCTGGCCGGGGTTGGGCGGGCCGTTGGCACCGAAGAACGCCGTCAGCGCAGCGAACCCGGCCCCCAGGATGAAGACGCCGATAGCCATCCCCCACCACATGCGGGTCGTGAAGAACTTGAGCAGCTCGGCCTTGATCGCGCGGGTCATCGCTCGCTCCTTGCGTCGGAGGGGCTGGGCACGGGATGGCGGGGTTGGTCCCTCGGCTGCCCCGGGGTAGGTGGCGACGGGTCCGGGGGCGCGTCGCTGAGGTTGCGGTTGCGGTTCTCCGGTGTCGAGGTCAGCTGAAAGTACAGCGACTCGAGGTCGGTGGACACGCTGCGCAGCTCGTGCACCGGGACGCCGGAGCGCAAAGCCACGTCGCCGATCCGGGCCATGTCCTCGGTGCGCACCGTCAGGCCGTCAGACCCGTCGCGCTCGGACGTGAGCCCGGCGGCGAGCAGGGCGCTGCCGAGCTCGTCGCGCGAGGGCGTCCGGACGAGCACGGTCGGCTCGCCTCGCAGGTCGTCGATCGACCCCTGGGCGACGCTGCGCCCGTTGGCGATGATGACGACGTTGTCGACCGTCTGGGCGACCTCCTGCAACAGGTGGCTGGAGATGAGAACCGTCTTGCCCTCGCTCGACAGGTGCCGCAGAAAGCCGCGCAACCACCGGATGCCCTCGGGGTCGAGACCATTTGACGGCTCGTCGAGGATGACCGCCTTCGGGTCCCCGAGCAGTGCAGCCGCGAGGCCAAGCCGCTGACGCATACCCATGGAGTAGCCCCCGGCCCGCTTGCGAGCGGCGGCCGGTATGCCGACCAGCTCGAGCATCTCGTCGACCCGCTTCTCGTCGACGCCGGACGCGGCAGCCAGGACGCGCAGGTGGTCGCGTCCCGACCGGCCGGGGTGGAAGTTGGTGGACTCGAGGGCCGACCCCACCTCGCGGAGCGGCTGCGGGATGTCGTGATAGGCAGCCCCCCCGATGGTGGCGCTGCCCGCAGTCGGCCGGATGAGCCCGAGCAGCATGCGCAGCGTGGTGGTCTTGCCGGCACCGTTCGGGCCGAGGAAACCGGTGATCCGGCCGGGCTCGACCACGAAGTCGAGCTCGTGCACGGCGGTGAAGTCGCCGAACTTCTTGGTCAGCCCCCGCACCTCGATCCGGGCGCCCGCATCCCTCGACGGCCTGGAGGCCTGCTGTGGTGTCATACCTCGATCCAACCAGCGTCTGGCGTGCCACAGATCCACCCCAGGGCGGAACAGGGACAGGTTCAGGGTCAGGTCAGGGTCATACCCCAGGGGGAGCGGGAGGATGCCCCGAGGCATACCGGCTCCTAGGATGGACGGACTATGACCGCCTGGCTGCTGGTGCTCGCCGCCGTGGCGCTCACGGCGGGGACCGCGTTGTTCGTCACCGCGGAGTTCTCTCTCGTCGCGCTCGACCGGCCCAGCGTGCAGCGCGCTGCCGAAGGCGGGGACGCACGTGCCGCAACGGTGCTGCGCTCGCTGCGGCAGCTGTCCACGCAGCTGTCGGCGGCCCAGGTCGGCATCACCTTGACCACGTTGATCGTTGGCTATCTCGCCGAGCCCTCCGTCGGGTCGCTCCTGCACAGCCCGCTGATGCTCCTCGGACTGTCCGACGGGGCGGCGACGTCGGTCGCGACCGCGCTGGCGCTGATCCTCGTGACGCTCTTCTCGATGGTCTTCGGCGAGCTCCTGCCACAGTTCCTCGGCATCAGCGCGCCGCTCGCCGCGGCGCAGGTGGTCGCCGGACCGGTGCGTGCGTTCGCGGTGCTTGTCCGCCCGCTCATCGCGGTCCTCAACGGGTCGGCCAACGCGTTCCTGCGGGCGCTGGGGGTCACCCCGCAGGAGGAGCTGTCCAGTGCGCGCACGCCGCAGGAGCTGGCGAGCCTGGTCCGGCGCTCCGCCCAGCAGGGCACCCTCGAACCGACGACGGCGCAGATGCTCACCCGGTCGCTGAGGTTTGGCGAGCAGACGGCAGCGGACGTGATGACGCCCCGGTTGCGCTGCTCGGGCATCGACCGTACCGCGAGCGCCGCCGACGTCGTCCGGCTGGCGAGGAAGACGGGGCACTCTCGGTTCCCGGTGATCGGGGACGACTGGGACGACGTCGACGGGGTCGTCCACGTCAAGAAGGCGATCGCCGTGCCGCAGGAGCGACGGTCGGACGTGCCCGTGAGCGCGCTCATGGTGCCGCCGGTCCTCGTCCCCGAGACGATCCGACTCGACCCGCTGCTGCTGCAGCTGCGCGCGGCCGGGTTGCAGATGGCGATCGTCGTCGACGAGTACGGCGGTACCTCGGGTGTGGTCACGCTCGAGGACGTCGTCGAAGAGATCGTGGGGGAGGTGAGCGACGAGCACGACCGCTCCCAGAACGACGGCAAGCGGTTCCAGGACGGCTCCTGGGTGGTCTCCGGCCTGTGGCGACCGGACCAGGTGCGTGACCAGGTCGGCGCGTTGGTGCCTGACGGTCCGGCATACGAGACCGTCGGCGGGTTCCTCATGGCCGCCCTCGGCCGGGTCCCCGAGGTCGACGACGAGGTGCCGGTGCCAGGGTGGCTGCTGCGGGTCCTGCGTATGGAGGGCCGCCGGGTCGACCGGGTCAGGATGACGCCCGAACCCGAGGTCGCGCCAGACGGTGCGACTGATACGGCCGACGACAGGGCAGGCGACACGGCCGGGAGGTTGTCGTGAGCCACGCCCTCGCCCTCTGGATCTCGGTGCTGCTGCTGCTCGGGAACGCGTTCTTCGTCGGCGCGGAGTTCGCGGCGATGGCGGGGCGACGATCGACGCTCGAGCCGATGGCCGAGGCGGGCAGTGCCCGTGCCCGGCTCGCGCTGGACGCACTCGAGCACATGGGGTCGATGCTCGCCACGGCCCAGCTGGGGATCACGGTGTGCTCCGTCGGTCTGGGTGCGCTCGCGGAGGCGGCGTTGCACGAGATACTCGAGGACGCCTTCTATGCACTCCACCTCGACCAGTGGGTCGCAGAGGCGTGGCTGGGTCCGGTGTCGCTGGTCCTCGCGTTGCTCGTCGTCGTCTACTGCCACGTCGTGATCGGGGAGATGATCCCCAAGAACCTCGCCATCGCCGGACCCGACCGCGCCGCGCTCCTGCTGGTGCCTCCGCTGCTCGTCATCGCCCGGAGCCTGCGTTACCTCGTACGCGTCATGGAGTTCATCGCCAAGGGCCTGGTCCGGTTGATCTTCCGGATTGAGCCGAAGGACGAGATCACCAGCGCGTTCACCGCCGAGGAGGTCGCGCACATCGTCGCGGAATCCCACGAGCAGGGGCTGATCGAGCAGGAGCGCGAAGGGCTGGTACGCAGCGCGCTCGCCTTCAGTGACAAGGTCGCCTCGCAGGTCGCCGTGCCGGCCGAGGATCTGGTCACCGTGTCCTTCGGAGCGACGCCGCTCGACATCGAACGTCTCGTCGCACGGCGGGGGTTCTCCCGGTTCCCGGTCCGCAACGACGACGGCGAGATCGTCGGGTACCTGCACCTCAAGGACATCCTGTATGCCGACGACGCCCGCCTCACCCAGCCGGTTCCCCTCAAGCGGGTGCGCCGGCTCGCTACGGTCAGCCCCGTCGACGACGTCGACGACGTGCTCGCCACGATGCAGCAGACCGGTGCCCACCTGGCGCGGGTCGTCGACGACGACGGCTCGACCAGCGGGGTCGTGTTCCTCGAGGATGTCCTCGAGGAACTCGTCGGCGAAGTGTCCGACGCGACCCAGCGGCGCGGCTGAGGCTCACTGAGAGTCCTTGGTGACCAGCCAGCCGCCGTCGACGGGGATCTCCGCACCGGTGACGTAGGAGGCGTCTGCCGAGGCGAGGAAGGCGATCACGGCGGCCACCTCGTCAGGTGACCCCAGGCGCCGGGCGGCCGTGGCGGCGGCGCTGACCGCTCGGTCCTCGGCCGTCACGCCGGCCCAAGCGGGGGTGAGGATCGGTCCAGGTAACACACAGTTGACCCGCACCTGAGGGCCGTACTCGACGGCCAGCTGGTGGGTCAGGGCGACGAGCGCGCCCTTGCCGGCGGCATAACCCGGTCTGCCGGGCATCCCGACCCGGGCGTGCACCGACGAGACGAACACGATGCTGCCGTCGGCTTGTCCGTCTCCGACGACGAGGTCGGGAAGCAGCGCTCGGGTCCCGAGGAAGGCCCCGCCGACGTTGACCGCGAGCTGGCGTTCCCAGGACGCGAGTGACATCGAGGCGAGCGGGCGAACATCCGTGGCATAGGCGTTGCTGACGAACACCCCGACCTGACCCAGGTCGTCGTGCACCCGCTGGGCAAGGGTGTCCCAGAACGTCTCGTCGGAGACATCACCCCGGTATGCCGAAGCCACCCCTGCGTCACCTCGGATCTGCTGCGCCACGACCTCGCCCGCCGGGTCCAGGTCCACGACGGCCACCGGCCGGCCCCGAGCCGCGAGCATCCGCGCCGTGGCGGCGCCGATGCCGGCTGCCGCTCCGGTGACGACAGCCACCCGGCTGCTCGCAGCGGACGGGACAGAGGACGGCGTGGTCATGGGAGAGGCCCTGCATCTGTCGTGACGCAGGTCCTGCTCTGAGTGCCGGGCGGGATCACGACCTGCCCTCGCTCATGAGGGCCGCCTCGACGTGGTCGAGCCAGCGAGCCTCCGCCTGCGCGGCAAAGAGCAGGTGTTCCAGGACGAGCGACCAGGCCAGGTCGCGCTCCGGCGTGGTCGCGCGTAGCCGCCCGCCACGTTCGGCGTGCAGCGCGAGCAACCCGTCTCTGAGGGACATCGACCTCTCCCATACCCGGTACCCGTGTGGTCGGCTTGAGCCGATAGCGAGTATGCCAACGATCGACCTGGCCAGACGTCGTGTTTCGCGGTGGCAAGCACGATCCTGCAGGGAGGTTCTGGGGGTTCGCTTCGTGGCACGAGTTCCTCACCCGACACTCCAACGACGGGCAACGTCCCGTCGCCGCGCGGTTGTGCGCTGCGGCATCCACGCATCTGCTTCAGGGATCGTCCTGATCAAGATCAACGGCGTCGTGGCGGCTGCAGCGGAACGCCGGGCAGAACGAACGACAGCCAGCCGACCTTCAGCGAGCGTCACGCTTCCGTCCGGCCGCGAGTGTCCTCGTGCACCTGCCCGGGTCAATGCGGCACGGTGAAGCGGTAGCCGATGCCGCGCACCGTCTGCAGGCTCGCGGCGCTGTCACCGAGCTTGCGGCGCAGGGCGCTGATCACGACCTCCACGACGTTGCTGCCGCCGCTCCAGTGATAACCCCACACGTCGCGTAGGAGCGCCGCCCGGCCCACGACCCGTCCTTCGCGTTCGTAAAGGTACTGAAGGACATCGAACTCCAGCTTGGTGAGATCGGCGCGGGTGCCGTCGAGGATGAGCTGACGGCGGTCCGGATCGAGCAGGGCTTCGTCGTCGATCAGCATTTCCCGCGCGGCGAGGTCGGTCAGCCAGCCGTCGATCGAGGAAGGTCCGAAGTCGTTGTAGAGGGTGTGGTGGGTGGTCCCCCCGATGGTGGTGGCGCCTTGTGGGAGGCGGGCGAAGCCGAGCGGCGCGAACTGGGACAGTACCGCGGCGGGGTCTGCGGCCAGCGAGTAGATCCGCCGGAGCCTGGGCCGCATCTCCAGGTAGCGTCGCTTGAGGTCGAGGATCAGGGCGGCGTTGGCCGGCGTCGTGCCCTCGCCGCCGTCGGCCGCCAGCATGTGCCGCAGAAAGAGCACCTGCTGGCCGCGCGGCACCGGGTTGGCGCGCAGGTGCTCGCGCCAGGTGGCCGCCACCGGGTCCGCGGCGAGGAGCCGGGCCGGTACAGACGTCGCCTCGCACAGGCACTGGAACGCGGCGGGGGACCCGTCGGGGTCCCGCGCCACGCGGAACGCGGACGGCATCGTCTCCCACCAGGCCCGCACCACGGTGACTGCCTCGGCCGGCTGGTGCGCGGCAGCGATGGTCGTGATCTGGGCTATGTCGGTCGGCCGCGCCGGCTCGATCGCATACCGCTGGCTGGTGGTGGGAAAGAACGCCTCCCGCACGGCCGGGTTCTCGATGAGGTAGAGCAGGTCGGCGGTGTACCGCCACAGGTCGGCGGGTAGGGCCGTGCGCAGCTCGCGCCGCAGCTGCCGCCAGGCCGCGATCCTGTGCGCACGGTAGGTCGGCGGATCGTTGACTCGTAGCAGCGCCGCGACGACTTCGCGCACGGTCTCGTGCAGGACCAGGCCGTCCGGGCCGAACTCGACGAACGGCAGCGGACGCAGCAGGTCATAGGCGTCGTGCGGGGACACCTCCGGCAGCAGGACACGAAGGAGCGACAGGGTCGGCCGTCGCAGAGTAGAGGCGGCGTCGAGCACGGCCCGGGTCTGCTGGTCGAGGCCGGAAAGGTAGACCCGGGCGAGTTCGGTGACGACGGTGGCGACCGCGGCATCCGGGACCGTGAGATCCGGGCGGGCGCCCCGCGCGGACGCGGCGAGCCGCAGTGCCAGCGGGTGTCCGTGGGTGAAGCGGGTGACCCGGGCCACGTCGGCGCCGCTGAGCCCTTCACGGCGCAGCAGCGCGCCGGCGTCTGCGGCGGACAGGTTCGGCAGCGGCACCGTGGCCAGCAGGTCCCCGAAATCACTGATCCACGCGGCGACTGGCGGCTCACGCCCGGCCAGCACCAGCCGGGTGTTGTCGTGCAGGCCCGGCACAAGCTCCTGCCGCAGCCAGGTGTCCAGCAACCGGAGCTGTTCGTAGGTGTCGAGAACCAGCACCACCCGGTCACCGCGGCCGCTCAGTGCGGTGGCGGCCTCGGCGACCGTAGCCATCGGCCGGGTCCCCCCCGGTGGTGCGTCCCGCAGCGCCCCGATCGCGCGGTCGAGCGCGGCGAGGAAACCGCGCTCGGTCGGTTCGATGCCACCGCAGTCCAGGCTGACGACGGCGGCGCCGTGCATGTCCGCGTCCTCGACGAACGCGGCGAGCAACGCAGATTTCCCGATCCCCGCAATGCCATGAACGGCAACGACCAACGGACGGTCGCGCTCGACCAGCTCGAGCAGCAACGCCCGCTCCGCCTGCCGGCCGACCACGTCGGCCGCCCGGGCACGCAGCAATGTCCTCAGGGTCTCGTTCAACGCCCGTCCGGTCGTGCTCTGGTCACGGTCGTTCTCTGGTCATCTGTCAGTATCCGCCTCGGGTCACCTTCGTGGGCCCGGCCAGGACCGAGAACTCCCTGACGGCCACGTCGGTCATGTGTGGGTTCGCCTGCAACTCGTGGAAGATCTTCCCGCCCTGATAGGCCCTCAACGCGGCGACGTCGTCCCAGGTGTAGATGCCACCGTAGGTGTTGGTCTGCTGGTTGGCCAGCCAAATCTTTGCGCGCAGACCGGGCAGCGCGGCGAACACCGGCGCGATCTGTTCGGCGTGCGCCTGGTACGCCGCATCGTCGATGC
This sequence comes from Lapillicoccus sp., assembly GCA_965277795.1. GTDB lineage: Bacteria > Actinomycetota > Actinomycetes > Actinomycetales > Dermatophilaceae > Lapillicoccus. The sequence continues at coordinate 2,726,408 of OZ255840.1, read as the reverse complement.
CGTCCAGCGTGAAGGTGACGACCTGCGTGTGCATGTGGGGTTCCGTTCGGTATGTGGTGACGGACGCGGTGCGCGCCCGTCACGGGTGAGGTGTCCAGGGTGGGGACGGCAAGGGCCGCGTCGATGAGCCGGACATGAGGCGACGCTGACCAGGGCTGCTCAGGTTCGCCTCATCTTCGGCTCACCCGATCCGAGCGTGCGCCGCCTAGCGTCTGCGGCACACCGCATCCCTAGGGATCCACGCAGATCCATACACGTCCATCTACATGTGAAGAGGTTTCCGATGAACACCGACCTGATCGAACAGAACGTGCACCGGCTGCTCGGCGCGATGACCGGCGCCGCCACCACCGCCATGGTGGCGGTCGGCGACCAGCTCGGGCTGTACAGAGCACTCGCCGACGGCGGGCCGGCTACCCAGGACGAGCTGGCCGCCCGCACGGGCACGGCGGCCCGCTACCTCAAGGAGTGGCTGTCCCAGCAGGCCGCCGCCGGGTTCCTCACCTACCAGGAGAGCGACGGGCGGTACGAGCTGCCGGTCGAGGCGGCCGCGGTGCTCGCCCACGAGGCCTCGCCGGCCTACCTGGCCGGCGGCGTCACCATCACCCGCGGCTGGTTCGCGGGCATCGACCGGGTCGCCGACGCGTTCCGCACCGGCGCCGGCATCCCCTGGCATGAACAGGACTCGGCTGTCTTCGAGGGCACCGAGCGGTTCTTTCGTCCCGGGTACACCGCCAGCCTCACGACCGAGTGGATCCCTACCCTGCCCGGGGTGGCCGACCGGCTCGCAGCCGGAGGCCGAGTCGCCGATGTCGGCTGCGGACACGGCGTGGCCGCCATGTTGCTGGCCCGCGCCTACCCGCAGGCGAGCGTCTACGGATACGACTTCCACGATCGTTCCATCCAGGTCGCCCGGCAGCAGGCCGATGAGGCCGGCCTCGGCGACCGCATCCGGTTCGAGCCGCTCGACGCGACCAGCTACCCCGCCGACGGCTTCGACCTGATCTGCCTGCTGGACACCCTGCACGACCTCGGTGACCCGGTCGCTGCGCTGGCCCACGCCCGCAACGCCCTGGCCCCCGACGGCGCTGTTCTGGTCGTCGAACCGAACGCGGCCGACGACTACGCAGCGAACCTCGCCAGTCCGCTGGCCGCGCTCAACTACGCAGCGTCCACGTTCCAGTGCACGCCGACCGCCCTGGCCCAGCCCGGCGGCGTCGCGCTCGGCGCCCAGGCCGGCCCCGCAGCCGTCCGGCAACTAGCCGGCGACGCCGGCTTCAGCCGGTTCCGACACGTCGCGCAAACCCCCGTCAACGTCATCCTCGAGCTCCGGCCATAACGGGCAGGTCCGAAATCGATCGACTAACCGAGTGGTGAGCCGGTGGTCGAGCGGGCGGCCTGGTCGGTGAGCGGCTCATCGATCGTGCGGGTGGGCGCTATCCGAACACGGCGTTGCCCGTGGCGGTGTGGTCGTAGCCGATCACCTCACCGACCTGGTTGTCGAGGACGCGGATGGCCCAGCAGTAGCGCATGTCGTAGTCGATACCGTCCTTGCCCAGGCCGTCGCGCAACGTCGGCGACGAGACGCGACGCGGCGTCTGGAACCCGGAACCCGTTGCGGGAAAACGGGTCCCGACGGCGCACACGCCATCGATAGCACGGGGGGCCGCACGGCTCTGGTGGTTCCCAGGCGATAAGTCTTGCTGGGAGAACGCTGGGATTTCGGGTGGCTGCCCGATCCGGGAGTACCGTCCCGGAATCATCGGGTGACGGCGACTACACGGTTAGAGAGACGAGGTCCAATCGTGAGTTCGGATATCGAGCAGCCAGCAGCCCGCCGCGGAGAACTGCACCGCAGCGTCGGCTTCTACGGTCTGATGTTCGTCTCGCTCGGGTCGATCATCGGCTCCGGTTGGCTGCTCGGTGCGCTGAACGCCGCAAAGGTCGCCGGTCCGGCGTCGCTGATCACGTGGGTCCTTGGCGCGGTCATGCTCACGCTTCTCGCCCTGGTGTATGCCGAGCTCGGCGCAACCTACCCGGTGGCTGGTGGCTCTGGCCGGTTCGCCTTCTACTCGCATGGGCGGATCGCCGGGTTCGTGTCGAACTGGGCGTCCTGGCTGCAGGCGGTCTTCATCGCTCCCATCGAGGTGCTCGCGGCGATCTCCTACGTCGACTCTGTCGAATGGATCCAGAAGCAGTTCCCGATGCTCACCGACGAGGGCCTGCTCAACGGCCGGGGCCTGATCGTCGCCGTCGTCCTCATGGTCCTGTTCACCGGCGTCAACCTCGCGGGCGCGAAGTTCATGTCCGACAGCAACTCCATCGTCGTCCTGTGGAAGACCGCCGTGCCGCTGCTCGCGATCGGTGTCATCGCGGCGACCTCCTTCCACCCCGGCAACTTCACGTCGGCCGGTTTCATGCCCCACGGAATCCATGGTGTGTTCGCGGCCCTGACCGGCGGTGTCGTCTTCGCGTTGCAGGGATTCGAGCAGGCCGTCCAACTGGCTGGGGAGGCACGCAACCCTCGCAAGGACATCTCCCGGGCGATCCTGGCCGCGATGGCGATAGGCGCTCTGCTCTACACCCTGCTCGAGGTCGTCTTCATCGCCGGCATCGACCCGGCGAACATCAAGAACGGGTGGGACGAGCCCCTCAAGGCCGGTGACTACGGTGCCTACTACACGCTCGCCCTGGCGATCGGCGCCACCTGGCTCGGCACCATCCTCATCGTCGACGCGGTCGTCTCCCCCGCGGGGACAGGCATCGTCTACATCGGCACCACCGCGCGGCTCTCCTACGCGCTCGGGCTCGAGAAGGAGATGCCGCAGGCTCTCGCCAGCACCAACAGCCGTGGCGTACCGGTCGTTTCGATCATTGTCTCGTCGGTCATCGGCATCATCGCCTTCGGTCCTTTCAAGAGCTGGAACTCCCTTGTCAGCGTGGTCACCGGCGCGACAGCGGTGATGTATGCGTTCGCGCCGGTCGCTCTCGGCGCACTCCACAAGCGCGACAGCGGACGCCGGCGCACATACCAGGCGCCGATGCCCAAGGTGCTGCTGCCTGCCGCCTTCTGCGCAGCCAACCTCATCATCTACTGGGGCGGCTTCGACTACACGTGGAAGATCATCTGCGCCATGGTCGTCGGACTGTTGATCTTCGGGATCGGGTCGACCCGCGCCGACACGGGGAACTTCGACGGGTTCCCTTCCGCCGTCTGGATTCCCGTATGGTTCGCGGGCCAGTTCGTCATCGGCTGGCTCGGCGACTACGGGAGCGACGGTGCAGGCAACCGCAGCCTGTTCCCCGAAGTGGGCGGGGTACCCACCGACATCATCGTCGTCGTCGCATTCGCTCTCGTCATCTACTACTGGGCGGTTCGGCTGGCGGTCAGCGCCGAGGAGGTCGACCGTGCCGTCGTCGCGGACCTCGGCTCCGACGACACTCCAGAGCTGGTCGCGGCCTGAGCGCTGATCCGTCGTCTGACGTCGGGGGAGGAGGACCGGGTGTGCCGCCTGTTTGCGTTGCACGCCGGGGCTGAACCGGTTGCGGCCACCTTCTGGCTCGTCGATGCCCCCGACAGCCTTTCCGCGCAGAGCCACCGCAACCCCGACGGCGCGGGCATCGGCGCCTTCGGACCCGACGGGACACCGCAGGTCGACAAGCAGCCCCTTGCTGCCTGGCAGGACCGCGAGTTCGCCTCGGCAGCCCGGACGCTGCGCAGCACGATGTTCGTCGCGCATGTGCGGTACGCAAGCACCGGTGCCCACACCTTGGCGAACACGCACCCGTTCACGCAGGACGGGCGGGTCTTCGCCCACAACGGGGTCGTGACGGGCCTTCCGGCGATCGACGTGAGGCTGAGGACCCTCGGGGCACAGCACCTCGTGCACGGGGACACGGACAGTGAGCGGCTGTTCGCGATGGTCACTGCCGAGACGGCGCGGTGCGGCGGCGATGTCACGGCAGGGCTGACGGCGGCGGTCACGTGGGTCAGCGACCACGTTCCCGTCTACGCGCTCAACCTCGTCCTGGCCACCGAAACCGACCTCTGGGCGTTGCGCTATCCGGGCACCCACGAGCTCCACGTACTCGACCGGCCCTCAGGGGGCACCGGCACCGACCGACCCTTGGACGCGCGGACCAGCCGGATCCGGGCCCGTTCGGAGCACTTGGGGGCGCGGCCGTCGGTCGTGGTCGCCAGCGAGCCGATGGATGACGACCCAGCATGGCGGCTGCTCGACCCCGGCGAGCTCCTCCACGTCGAGGCTGACCTACGGATGGAGTCCACCCGGCCGTTCCCGCCGACCCCACGCCACCTGCTTCGTCGGTCCGACCTCGGCCCCGACGCCGACGCGTCTCAGCACCCAGGGGACCCTGACCATGTCCAGGGGTGACACCTTCTGGGTGAGGATGAGTTTCTTCGGGCCCGGTGGGGCCGGCAACGTCATGACTCAGCCCCATGAGCCACCTGCCATCGAGACCGGGTTTTCAGGTTGCTCCCGGGAGCCGATCTACAGGACCTGTGGGTTCGGTGGGCAATTCCATCTGCGCAAGCCGGCGCCTGTCCTCGGTGCCCCCGGCAGGATTCGAAACTGTCCACTATGTAAGTCTGACGCTTACCGAGCCAAGCCAAATATCGGCGAGTATGTTTGTTAGACAACGGTTTCGGCGTGGACATACGTGGACATGAGAGGACACGACGACACTCTGCTGTTGCACGTATGTTGCACGTATGTTGCACGAAAGGCGGACAGGATGGCGACAGGACGACGCGGTTTCGGGGCCATCCGACGGCTGCCTTCCAAGCGCTACCAGGCTAGCTATCTCGCCCCAGACCTCGCCCGCTACGTGGGCCCGAAGACGTTTACGGCACGCATCGACGCCGAGGGATGGCTTGCACAGGAGCGCCGGCTGATCGAGACCGACCAGTGGCTACCGCCCACACTCCGCAACGCGTCCCGCACCGACCGCGTCACCCTCGAGGCCTTCGCCAAGGAGGCGATCCCCAGGCGTCGTGTGAGGGGAAAGTCGCTGAGACCACGCACCGTCAAGCTGTACGAAGGACTTATGGAGCGGATCATCGGGCCCCAGCTGGGGCACAAATCCCTACACGAGCTACGCCGGGCGGACGTTAACGCGTGGTACGGCAATCTCCCGGCAGAGCAGGTCACCCAGCGGGCACATGCCTACGCGCTGCTCCGGTCGCTGTTCGAGCAAGCCATCGATGAAGGCATCCACCCCGGACCTAACCCATGCGCCATCCGCGGCGCCGGTGTCACCCGGCGACGCCGCGCGATCCGGCCGGCGTCCCTCGGTGAGCTAGCGGCACTAGTCACTGCGACCCAGGACAACCTCAAAGCCGCCGTCCTGCTCGCCGCGTGGTGCGCTCTGCGCTTCGGGGAGGTCTTTGAACTGCGGCGCAGCGATTTCGAGCTCGATGCCGGGATAATTCACATCCGGCCGGCTGTCGTGCGCATCGACCGGCTGGAGGTCGTCGGTCCACCCAAGTCTGAAGCCGGGGTCCGAACCGTCGCCATCCCGCCGAACGTCAAGCGAGCCCTCGAGCAGCATCTCGACTCCAACGTCGGCAAGGGCCGAAACGCCCTGCTCTTCACGACTGGTGCTCAGGGCGTGCGTCGCCTCGCTGACCTGTCCACGGCCAGTACTGGACCCACGGCAACTTCTACCACCTCGCCTGGATCCCGGCCCGTATAGCCGCTGGCCGACCCGACCTTCGGTTCCACGATCTACGCCATACCTCTGCCGTCCTCGCCGCACAGACCGGTGCGACACTTGCCGAGCTGATGGCACGCCTCGGCCACAGCACCTCCGTAGCCGCCATGCGATACCAACACGTGGCCGCGGGGCGCGACGGCGAAATCGCCGCAGCGCTGTCACGCATAGCCGCTGCCGCCGAGCACCCGGTCGTCCCATCGAGCGTCGAGACGACCGCGGAGCGTGACTCTGCGCTCCGGTAGCCGGTTCCTCTTTCCGTGGAGCCGGTCGCCGGCGGCATCCATCCATGCAACCTCGACGCCCACCCACTTATGGGGGGGCACCGCGTAGGAAAATGCGTACAGTGGCACCGCAAGTGATCGCAGTTTCCTACGCCAGCAGCTAAGGGGAGGAGCCATGTCAAGCGACCGCGACCAGGACGCGCTACGACGCCTGCCCACCACGTTCCGTTACCGCGAAGCCCGGGCCCTGATAAACGAGCGCCGGTTCCGCGACCTGCTGACACAGCGTCTCGTCGTCCGGCTGAACCGTGGCCTCTACCGGAAGGCCGACGCCGCGGGCGATGAGGACCTAATCGAGATCGCGGCGCTGCGCCCTCGCGCCACGCTCTGCCTGCGCACCGCGTTGGCGCGGCACGACCTGATCGACGACATCCCCGCAGCGCTCGACATCGCGCTGCCCCGCGGCACCCGCATGGCGGACACCACGGCACCCGTCTCCTGGCATCAGTTCGACCCGGAGACCTTCGACATCGGCCGGGACAGCATTGATCTGGACGACTCGACCAGTATCGGGATCTACAACCCCGAACGGTCCATCGTCGACGCCTTCCGGTTCCGCGAAGACGAGGGACCGGAACTGGGGATCGAGGCGCTGCGCCGCTGGCTGCGCACGGGCGGCCAACCGTCGACGCTGATGCGGATGGCAGGCGAGTTCCGCAAGGGCACACCGGCCCTGCGTCAAGCCCTGGAGGTCCTCCTGTGACAGCGGTGTCTCGAGCGACCGCGGCCGGCCGTGCCTACCTCGACCTGAAAGCGGAGGCCAAGTCGCAGTCCCGGCTGACCGACGAGCTGATCCAGCTCTACGTCCTTGAGGGTTTCCTCGTCCGTGTGATCGCCAGCGCGCACCCGGAACGGCTGGTCCTCAAGGGAGGCGTGCTGTTAGCCGCGCTCGGCACCCGCCGCCCCACCCGGGACATCGACTTCGCGGCCCGCCTGACGGACAACGACGTGGAAAGTGTCCTGGCCCTGGTGCGGGAGATCGCGGCGCTGACGCCGGAGTCCGACGACGGTCTTGTCTTCGACCCCGCCGGGGCGACTGCGGAGGTGATCCGCGACGAGGACGTCTACTCCGGCGTCCGCGTGTCGTTGGGCGTCGAGCTTGCAACGGCCCGCACGCGCTTTCACGTCGACATCAGTGTCGGCGACCCGATCTGGCCCGCACCGCGCCGCGTCGAGGTCCCGCGGCTCATGGGCGGCGAACCCCTCAAGCTGGTCGGCTACCCCCTGCCCATGGTCTATGCCGAGAAGATGGTGACCGCGGTCCAACGAGGCACGGTCAACACCCGGTGGCGCGACTTCGGCGACGTCTGGACTTTGTCCGGGAAGCATCCGGTCGACGCTGATGAGCTGCAGACCGCGATAGCCGAGGTGGCCAGCCATCGCCGGGTCGAGCTCTCACCCCTCCCAAGGGTCCTCGAGGGATACCCGGCGATCGCGCAGCCAAAGTATGCGGCATGGCGACGCAAGCAGCGGCTTGACCATCTGCCGGAGGACTTCGGCGACCTGCTCGCGGATTACATAACATTCGCCAACCCAGTGATCCCGGGCGCGAACACCAATCTCACCTGGGAGCCCGCGGTGCGGGCATGGCGATGACCTTTATTCTGGCTCTCCTGACTGATCTGTGGGTGGTTTTGGGGGCTGCTGACGTGAACACGCCGTTCCCGCTGAGGTTCTGGGGCTGTCTAAGGTCCCGGAACTATTGAAGCGGAGAACGGCGTGCGCGATGCCAGCGTATGGGGTGCCCTGTTGGGCGTCGAGAAGACGGTGATCGAGCGGCTGGAGTATGACGAGGACGCCGAGCTGGTGGTGGCTCACGTGCGGCCCAGGAGCCGGGCCCGGAGCCGGTGCGGGGTGTGTCGCCGGCCGTGTCCGGGGTACGACACCGGCGCAGGCCGGCGGCGGTGGCGGGCCCTGCACCTGGGCACGATCCGGGCGGTGCTGGAGGCGGACGCCCCGAGGGTGACCTGCCGGGAGCATGGGGTGGTCGTCGCGGCGGTGCCGTGGACGCGGCACGAGTCGGGACATACGCACCCGTTCGATGAGACCGTGGCGTGGTTGGCCACCCAGTCCAGCAAAACGACGGTCACCCAGCTGATGCGGATCGCGTGGCGCACGGTCGGATCGATCATCGCCCGGGTCTGGGCCGATGTCGAGGCGGGCACGGACCGGTTGGCCGGGCTGGCTCGGATCGGGATCGATGAGATCTCCTACAATTATGCGGGTGATCGTTGTCAAGGGGTTCACGAACATTCTTTGACGAGTTTCTTGGGTCGCTCGGAGCCGGAAGGTCTTAGGAGGCTTCGTCGTTGAGTCGCTCGAGGATTCCGTCGAATACCTTTTGGCGTCCGACCTGTCCTTTCGCGGCGGCGTCGTCGCGTTGTTTTTTGAGTGTGGGCCGGAATTCGATGGTGGTGACGAAGAAGGTGCAGGATTCGCAGATCGACTCGAAGTGGCAGTCCATTTCCACGGGTCGGGCGCAGTGGCCGTTGCCGAGCATCCGGCTGTTCATCTCGCGGCGGAGCTTGAGCATCTCGGCGCCCTCGGCGTCGGCCGGCAGTTGTGGGCTGTGGTCGTAGAGGGCCTCGACCTTCTCGGTGACGGCGAAGTACTCCTCGGCCACGGTGCGGTCGGCGATGCGGGCGTAGACCATGGTCATCGCCATGGTTCGGTGACCGAGCAAGGCGGCGATCGCCTCCAGCGACATGCCTCGGTTGATGGCTTGGGTCGCCAGTGTGTGACGCAGTTGGTGTGCGGTGACTTTGCCGATGCCGGCTGCAGTCGCGACTGTGGTCAGTGCCCGGTCGACCCGGGCGGGTGGGATCGGGCGCCCTCGGTCCAGGAAGACGAGGTTCGAGCGCAGGCCTTGGGGTCGATCGGCCAGCCAGCCGTCGAGCAGAGTCTTCAGCTGTGGGTGAAGGGGAATGTAGCGGTCGTTGTGCAGCTTGCCGACGGGCACGCGTAGCCAGTAGGCGGAGCCGATCTGCACGACGGCGTCGGTGGTCAGCGCCATCAACTCACCCTTGCGCAGGCCGGTGCGTGCGAGGAACTCAATGGCCAAGCGGGTGAAGGCGTCTGAGTCGGCGCGTGCTGCTCGCAGCAGCTTGGTGGAGGAGGCGTCGTCGAGGAAGCGCGGTAAGGGCTGGTCGAGGATGGGCAGGTCGCCGGCGAAGAGCAGCGGTTTGGGCGGTGCGTCCGGGTAGTCCCACTCGCTGATTCGCTCGAAGAAGCAGCGCAGCGTGCTGAGGTGACCGCGGATGGTGCTGCGGTGCAGGGTTCCACCGCCGGCGCGAGGACGGCTGGACAACCAGAGTTTGTACGCCTCGATATGCTGGCGTCGGATGTCGGCGACGCGGGTCACCTCGGGTGCTTGCTGGGCCAAGAAGGTGGCCAGCTCGCGCAGGACCTGCTCGGCGATGCGGACGCTGGAAGGCCGTAGGCTCAGCTCGATCTGAGCCAGGTAGCGGTGGGCGGTCTGGTCCAAGGCGGTCGGGACGGCCGCCCACTGGTCGGCAGCGACCTTGCCGGTGTTGGGTCGGTGGAGACGCGGCGGAGTCTGAGTCATGCCAGCGTGAAAGAGAGTGGCGCGCAACCGAACCAGGGACGAACGCAGTACGTGCCCGGCCTTGGGATGCCCGGGACGAGCAAACGCGGCCAGCAAGGTGTCTCCGCCGACGTCGACCTGCTCGGAGCTGACCTGATCGAGGCGCACGCCGTGCAGCGCGGCGAGCTGGGCCAAGGCTGACCATTGAGCGCACTGCCACGGCCGGTCGGAGCCGAGCGTCGCTGCAGTCTCAGCGAAGTTGGCGCGCAACGCTGGGTAGTAGCGGGCGGCGACCGCGCCAAGCCGCTGGTCGGCTCGGGCCAAGTACTGCGCCGAGGCGCTCATCCGGGCGGTGACCATCAGCCAGCACGCGAACTGTCGCTGAACAGCGGGAAGGCGAAGCTGTTCCTCGACCGGGCTGGCGGAAAACACTGCAGGCGTGGGGTATCGGGCGCAGAAGGCCCGGGCCCCACCCAGGGTCGAGGGCCATGCTCTTGACCCGGCCGCGGTCACCTCGGCGGCGAAGGCCCCCACCAGGTCCTGGGCCTCGACGGTCAGCACCAACCGGGCGTTCATGCCCGCACCGACTGGGCCTCGATGGCCTCGGCAGCTCGCAGGTACTCTCCGGCGAGCCAGTCGTTGGCCAGGTGCAGGTAGATCCTGGTGGATTCGATCGAGGCGTGACCGGCCTGCGCCTGGATCGCCTCCAACGCCATCCCGGATTCACGTAGCCGGGTGAAGCAGGTGTGACGCAGCTGATGGCAGGTCAGCCGCGCTAGGCCGGCCCGCCTCCTGGCCCCGTCGACGATCTCGTCCAGCCCGGCAGCCGACAGCGGCTGGCCCCGCCGTGGGCCCTTGAGGACAACGAACACCCGGTCGGTGCCGCAGGTCCGTGGCCGCTCGCTGTCGTAGTAGTCGGCCACCGTCGAGAAGAACCGGGCCGAGATCGGAACGATGCGCTGACGGCCACCCTTGCCCTCGGCGACGAACACCCGACGCTCGCCCGGATGCAGGTCCGGCAGCCGCAGCCCGAGCACCTCGCAGCGCCGCAGACCCCCCAGCAGCATCACCTGCACCATCGCCCGATCCCGGTCAGTGCGCAGCGCGGCCACAAACGCCTCAACCTCGGCCGGCGCCAGCACCCGCGGCAGGGTCCGCGGGGCGCGGATCAATGGAGTGCCCCGCACTCCGGCACGACCCCGTCGCCCCCGGGTGGCCAGACCCCGCGGAACCGGGTTGGTCACCACCCCGGCATCCGCCCGTGCGATGAGATAGTCGAACAACCCGGACAGGCTGGCCAGCCGACGCTTGATCGTGCGAGCGGACAGTCCCGCCTCGCCGTCTTCCAACCGCACCACCCGTGCACCATGGCGAGGGGCTCGCTGTGCCTTGATGAAGGCCAGCACGTCCGCCGTGGTGACGTCTTCCGGCGGCTTCACGATTTCGGTGAAGAACACCTTCAAGTCATACGCGACCGCGAGGAGAGTATTCGGTCGAGCCCTCGCCGCGACGAATTCCAGATAGTCATCCAGCGTGGCATGGCCCAACGAGATCGAGGCGACGTTCTCACCCGACATTGTCTTGACGAGCCCATTAACAATCACAGGCATCAAAGGCTTTCTCCGAATCATGTAAGCCGGACCGCGGACGGTGACGGGCAGTGGCACAGCATCACCCTCATATCATGAGGAAGGGCCACAAGTACCTGCTGGTCGTGGTGGACCACGACACCCGCCGCCTGCTGTGGGCCGCGCCGGGACGGGACAAGGCCACCCTGACCGGCGTTCTTCGACCTGCTCGGTGAGCAGCGGTGTGCGCGGATCACCCATGTCAGCGCCGGTGGGGCCGACTTCATCGACGCGGTCGTGGCCGCCACGTGCCCGAACGCGGTCCAGGTAGCTGACCCCTTCCACGTCGCCACCTGGGTCACCGACGCCCTCGACGAAGTCCGGCGGGCCTCCCTGGAACGACGCCCGCCGGCTCGCCAAGGGCGAGCCACGACGCGGACGGGGCCGGCATCGCGCGGACGCCGCGCCGCGGCCGGACAGCGACCGGGCCAAAGCGCTCAACGGGGCCCGGTACGCGCTGTGGAAGAACCCCCAGGACCTGACCGAAGGACAGCAGATCAAGCTGGCCTGGATCGCAGCCACCGCCCGCGGCTGCACCGGGCCTACCTGCTCAAAGAGGGCCTTCGGCTCATCTTCAGGACGACCCACAACCAGGCCGCCGCAGCCCTGAACCGGTGGGTCGGCTGGGCCCGCCGCTGCCTGATCCCGGCGTTCGTGAAACCGCAGAACAGCATCACCAAGCACCGAGGCCGGATCCTCGCCGCGATCGAACACGGCCTATCCAACGGTCTGGTCGAGTCCACCAATACCAAGGTCCGGCTGATCACCCGGATGGCCTACGGGTTCGCCTCCCCCGAGCCGCTGATCGCCCTCGCCCTGCTCAGCCTCGGCGGCCACCGCCCGACCCTCCCACGCAGGAAATGACCCACGGATCAGTCAGGAGAGCCGCTAATGGCCTTCTTATTCCACAGCGTCGGTGCGCTTGCGGCGGGCGGGGTCGGTGAGGCGATGCATCATCGTGGCGGTTGCGCGCCGGCTCATCATTCGGCTGACGTTCGCGCCGAGTCGATTCGAGGAGCCGTCGATTACGCTCGGGCCGGGGTTCCGCCGCTCTAGGTGGGTGAGGGCGGTGTTCACCACGTCATTGGCGGTGCGCGTCCGCGCTCCTGCCGTGGCATCGTCGGTGCCGACGACGGCGTTGAACTCGGTGCTCGTCGCGCCGGGCGAGAGGGCGAAGACGGTGACGCCCGATGCGCGGGTCTCGGCCCACAGCGACTCGGTGAAGCTCAGCACGAACGCCTTCGCCGCACCATAGACCGCCATCCGCGGGGTGGGTGTGTACGCGGCCATGCTGGCGACGTTGATCAGAAACCCTTCGCCGGCCTGCAGCATGGCGGGGAGAAACGCTGAGCTGACCTGAACCGGCGCGCTGACGTCGACGGCGATCTCCTGGGCCAGCCGGTCCGGGTCCTCCTCGATGAAGTCTCCGAACGTGCCGAAGCCGGCGTTGTTGATAACGCCTGTGAGGTAGAGCCCAGCCGCAGCGACTGCAGACGCGAGCTCATTGCCCACCGACGGGGATCCGAGATCCTGCGTGATCGCGGTGACGGTCACGCCGTGAGCATCCTCGAGCTCGGCGGCCAGAGCATCGAGGCGATCCCGACGTCGCGCGACGAGCACCAAGTCGGAACCGCGAGCGGCCAACGCGCGGGCGAAGGACGCGCCGATACCTGACGACGCTCCAGTGATGAGAACGGTCTGGTTTCGATAGTCAAGGTAGGCCACGTGCAGCTCCAAGGGGAGGGTTGTGATGGGACGGGATGAGCACGCCCTCGAGAATGTATGCCAGTCTGGCACTTAGTGTCAAACGGGCATTGCCTTATGCTGTCAACGTGAGGATCCAAACGAGTTTGTGGCAGCGATCACGTCAAGCGGCGTATGCCGAGATCACGAGCATCGCTATGCAGCTGTTCCTTGACCAGGGCTTCGAGCAGACGACGATCGATCAGATCGCGTCGACGGCCGGCATCTCGCGCCGCTCGTTCTTCCGGTACTTCGGCACCAAGGAAGACATCGTGCTGGGTGATTTGGCGAGCCAGGGCGAGCTCGTGCGCGATGCGCTGTCGAAAGTGCCATCGACGGTCGGCCCGTGGGAAGCTCTGAGGCAGGCGCTGCACGCAGTGGATGCGCTCGAAATCGAGCCCGGAGTCACTCTGAAGATCGCGAAGATGATGTATGGCACGCCGTCACTCCGATCGCGCAGCATCGAGAAACACCTGCACTGGCAGTCTCTGCTGGTGCCCGACATTCGGCGGCGCCTCGGGGTCGCCGAGCACGACGGGTCGGATCCCGCTCCCGGCGCGATCGTCGCGAGCGCCATCGTGTGCCTAGACGTGGCAGGTGAGCTGTGGGCCAGCGGCGACGGCGTGGGTGATCTGGCCGCGCTCTACGATCGCGCGGTAGCGGCGGTGCGTTTCGGCTCGTATGTGGACCGCTCAGAGACCGGGTTGGGTCACGTTGTGTTGCGAGAAGGCGGCCATTAACCGCTGCGAGTCACAGGGCTGTCCCTGAGCCACCCAGGCCACGCGTCTTGGAATGGACCCTTTACGAGCAGTATTGGCTACGCACCGGTCGCCCCGTCGAACGGCAGACTGTCCGGCCGTTGGGCCTCGAGGAACTTCTCGTCCCGGCGTCGGCGACCGAGGTTGACGCGCTGACCTGGTCAAGCCCAGCGAGGGTCGAGACGGACGGCCCGCGCGTCACATCCCACGCTTGGCGGTGTCGGTGCCACTCCTGCGCCAGGGCGATCTGGGTTGGGCGGGGGAGCTGAGCGAAAGAGAACGCCCGCTCGATGCCGCGCCGCTCGTATTCGGCATCGCCGATACCGGCTACCCAGCGCTCATGACGCAGCCGTTCCGGAACTTGGCCCCGGCCAGCGCCGTGACTCGCCCAACGGTCCTTGGTCAACAACTGGCTGACCGGGGGGAGAGCGGCAAAGCGCGCTGCATACTCGCGTCGACGTCGAGCCCGCTCGACCTCGTCGAGGCCCGACCACCAATCCCGCTGCCTAGCCAAGATCAGACTGGTGCTGACGCTGCACCGCCGCGGCCCGGCCAGCGCGCCAGACTACGCCAGCCCGACCGACCCCAGACCGGTAGTCCGCACGTTCTCGGCCCACACGCTCCACCACCACCGCGTACTGCCGGTCAGCCGCCGCCCGGCACTGCTGGGTCACGGACGTCCCGGCGAACCACTGACCCTGGGCGTCCATCTGGACGAGGCCAGCCTCGAGTAACGTAGTGAGGTGTCCTCGCACCGTTCGAGACTGGCCTGGACTGAGACCCCTTATTAGCCCCGAGGTGAACCCCGCAGACCTCCCCAGCTGAGAGACGGTCAGGCCCTGCTGGCCGGCGGCGAGCATAGACCGCCACAGCACCGCACAGGCCGGGCCGAGTTGAACCCCAGACCCCTGGAGGGAGGAACGGGGCCCGGTGGGGGGTGTGAGAAACAGGTGTTAAAGGTTGCAACATGCCGGTCATGTTCTGCCCGAAGACATGTCTGCCGTCTTGGACGAGCTCGATGAAACGGCCGTCCAGGGCGAAGGTGTGCGAGGTGGACTCGCGTCGTTCCGGGTCGAAGGTCTGGGTAGTGCGCCGGCCCAGGACACCGCTGAGACGGTTCAGCGCGGCGCTGACCGTCGGTAGGGAAGACCGGTGTCCAGCTCGAGGTCGCGCACCGGGCAGGGGATAGTGGTGGCGTCGACCCAGTCCATCCGATCCAGCAGCGTGTGAGCGATCAAGAGCACCCCCGGTCGGACCCGCGGGCTTAACCGCCACTGCAGGCTCTGCAGCGCGTCCCGGGCAGCTGCCACCGCCATGGGTGTCCGACAGCCGTACGGCTGGCCGGTCCCGCCAATGCCGCCGATCCCGCGGGTCTCCGGCCTCGGGTCGGTGCTGCCGTCGTGGCGGGGGGGCGGGCCGAGAGACGACGAGTGCCCCCGGCCCCCGTGCTGGCCCCCCGTGCTGAGCTAGCTGCCGGTACGCCGCGTCCGTGCGCGCTACGGAGCTCCACACGTGCTGCTGCCACCACACCCGGCCGCGTTCCTTCGCCTTCTCCGCTACCCCGGAGGGAGCCGCCTGCAGCATCGCCCACGCCGAGGACGCGTCATGGCCGGCGTGCAGCAAAGCCCCGGTAGCGAGCAGCTCGACGGTCGACCGGTCGGTGTTCCGGCAAGGCGGGGGAGTGCCGCGTTGTAGATGCGCCGCCCACCCCGGGGACAGCGGTCGTGGCCGCAGCCCGTGCGGGTCCGCAGATGATCGAGACGGGGTGGACGGCGGCCGCAAGCGGGTGCTCGCTGGGCCTTGTCGGGTATTGCGTCGACTGGGCCTTGGGAGCGGGCTCGACGCTTCCGCAACGGGGCACAGGATCGCCTGCAGGCTCGTCAGGTGCTCGCGCAGTACCCCGTCCGGCTTGGTCTGGACGCCGGTCCGGTGGGGCGCCGAGAGGGGCGCAGGGCCTTGCCTCGATGGCGGCCGCCGCGGACGTCCACGGCGGTCCCAGACAGACGGTGCTGGGTGCGCAGCTGAGCACAGAACGCCTCCAGCTCGTCGACAAACCCGCCGGGCACGACCAGAGGTGGGCGCGGCGGGCGCCGCCGCCAGACGGGCGCACCAGGTGCCACAGGTTGCGGGCGACGCACCAGTCGGCCAGCTGCTCCACGACGGCGTTGCCCTGCACCCCAAAGGCGTCGACGTCGACCGCCGTCACCTCCGGCCTCAGCCAGCCCACCAGAGTCCGCCGGGGGACAGTCGGCGCAGATCCGCCGCCCCCAGGATCAACGAGCAGGTCCAGGCCCTGCTCCAGGCTGGTGACGCTCACGCCCGGCACGGCCCGGTTGTTGGAGTCGATCAGGAACCAACCCGGGACTGGAAAAGCAGCCGGTCAAGCGCCATCAGCAGCGGGCGGGGCCCGGGCGACTGCCGTCAGCGAGGCTCCGCAGCCTCCCTGCGGCCAAACAGCCCCATCATCACAAGCTGTAAGCGCCCCGATGTGAAGAGCCGCACGCCAAACGACTTCAGGAAGGGGATGGGCTGGCAGCTCTACGACGGGCCACCCGCTTACTTGGCTCAACTCGACTCAGTTCGCTCCGCATCCCCTGTAAGCCGAGACCGGCACAGATGAGGCCATCGACTGCGGAATGACCACCGAACCGCCAGCTCTATTGCACGCTTGTTGCACGACCAGCAGCGCGAACCACGTTTTCGCAGGTCAAATGCCTACGGGTTGGTGCCCCCGGCAGTTGGTGAACACCATCCCGTTATCGGTCAGGGTGGAGGCGGGGATCCCGTGTTCGGCAACGGCTTCGCGGAAGGTGGCGAGCACGATCGGGCCGGTGACCCGGTGGTGGGCGGTGATCCGCAGGGCGAACCGGGAGTGGTCAGTTGAGCCAGGTCAGGATCTCGCTGTCGAGCCCGGGGCGGCCGTCGGGGTGGGTGAGCCGGTAGTGCGTGAAGTCGGCCTGCCATGTCTCGTTGGGCATCGACGCTTCGAAGCGGATGTAGGACGGCTTCGGCCGTTTCTTCGGTTCGGGCACGACCATCCCGCGAGCGGTCAGGTGTCGAGCCACGGTGGCCCGGGACACGGTGGTGCCGTGGTGGTGGGCCAGGTGCCAGCTGACGGTCTCGGGGCCGGCGTCCAAGCCTTGGTCAACCAGTTCTTCGCGAAGCCGAACGATCAGGTCCACGACCTGCAGCGGGGTCGCGTTCGGATTGGACCTTGGCCGGCGGGAGCGGGGCTCGAAGACGGCCTCGCCTTCGCGGCGGTAGCGGGCCAGCAGCTCATACAGCCACGAGGTTGACACGCCGTAGCTGGCGGCGACGTCACGGACTAGACGGTTCTCGACCACCACAGCGGTGATCAGCAAGCGGGTAGAGGTCATGCTCAAACGCTGGAGCGCGGCCCGGCCTCACCCCGGGATGCCGAGAGACATCAATCCGGCATGTCGAGAGACACCAGCCCGGGATGTCCTGAACCAGAACCCGACTGGCCGGCGGCAGGGGAGGCCGCAACCACCTCGAGACCGAGCTACGCCGCCTCAGCGTGGACCAGAAGAACGGCCGCCCCTGGCACCCTCAGACCCAGGGCAAGGTCGAGCGGTTCCAACAGACGATGAAGAAATGGCTTCGCGCACAACCCCGCCAGCCAGCCACCATCGCCGACCTCCAGACACTCCTGGACCGCTTCCAAGACCAGTACAACCAGCAGCGTCCGCACCGGTCCCTGCAACACCGCGCCACCCCAGCCGCGACCTACACCAACCGGCCCAAGGCCATCCCCGGCGACCGCACCAGTGACACCCACGACCGGGTCCGCACCGACCGGGTCGACAAGGCCGGCAAGATCACCCTGCGCCACGGCGGCCAGCTCTACTCCATCGGCATCGGCCGAACCCACACCCGAACCCGCGTCACCGTCCTGGTCCAAGACCTCAACATCCGCATCATCGACAGCGCCACCGGCGAACTGCTTCGCGAACTCGTCCTCGACCCATCCAAGCGCTACCAAGGAACCGGACGCCCACCCGGACCCACACCCTGAAACCCAGACGACCGAACCCACCACTCGCAGGTTCGGTCGTCCAGCATGTCCTGAGACATCACATTGGTGCCCCCGGCAGGATTCGAACCTGCGCTTCCGCCTCCGGAGGGCGGCGCTCTATCCCCTGAGCTACGGGGGCCAGCCGGCGCGAGACCGAGCGAGCCGGGCAATGTACGGGCACACCCACAGATCGGTGCAGTCCGTTCCTACGGTCGTGCCCGGCGAGGGTAGCAGCCTAGGGTGGCATTCATGGAACCTGCGGGTCAGCCCCCGCGACCCGGCACCGGACCGAGCTCCAACCCGCCGGTACCCGCGGGCTCGGGCGCCGAGTGGGTGTTGGTGTGCGACGACACCGCCTCGATCAGGCTGCTGATCCGGATCAACCTCGAGCTGGCCGGTTTCGAGGTCATCGAGGCCACGGATGGGGCGGCCGCGCTCGCGCTGCTGCACCGCAACCCCGACCGACCTCCGTCGGTGGTCGTCCTGGACGCCCAGATGCGCCCCTTGGACGGATGGGGCGCCATCTCTGCGATCCGCGCAGATCCCGCCCTCGCGAACCTGCCTGTCATCATGGTCACTGCCGCCCTGCAGCAACGCGAGGAGGAGCGGTCCGCCACTGTCGGCGTCGACATCTTCCTCGCCAAGCCCTTCGACCCAGACGACCTGGTGGACCTCGTGCAGGACCTCGCTCGACACGGTCGCCCGCGCGACCGGCCACCGGGCACGGCACCCTCTCGGTCCTGGGGCCGTCCACCGACCCGCTCCTGAACCCGCCTTAGGCTGGTCCCATGCGTGCACACGAGGCCGGCGCCCTGCACGCCGAGGGCTACGGCAACCCCTCCTGGCTCGCCGTCCCTCGCGACGTCAACGCCTTGGTGCCGTCGCTGTGGTCCTCATCGGTGACTCGGGGCGCCAACGGCGCGTTGAGCGTTGCAGGGGTCAGTGTGACTGAGCTGGCGGGTGAGTTCGGCACCCCCGCATACGTGCTCGACGAGGCTGACTTCAGGGCGCGGGCGGCGAGGTTCCGCGATACCTACGAGGAGGTGTTCGAGGACGTCGGCGGAGGTGCCGACGTCTACTACGCGGGCAAGGCCTTTCTCTGCACCGAGGTCGCCCGCTGGGTGCACGAGGACGGTTTGCGGCTCGACGTCTGCACCGGCGGCGAGCTCGCGGTCGCCGTGCGAGCCGGTATGCCCGGTGACCGGATCGGCTTCCACGGCAACAACAAGTCGGTGCCTGAGCTCGAAGCGGCGCTCGGTTATGGGGTCGGCCGTTTCATCGTCGACAGCTTCGACGAGATCGACCGGCTCGCCGACGTCGCCCGGCGGCTGGGAGCCACGGCTCGAGTGATGGTGCGCGTCACGGTCGGGGTCGAGGCTCACACTCACGAGTTCATCGCGACGGCCCACGAGGACCAGAAGTTCGGGTTCTCACTCAGTGGCGGCGCGGCAGCCGAGGCGGTCCGCAGGATCCTCACCCGCGCCCCGCATCTCGAGCTCGTGGGCCTGCACAGCCATATCGGATCTCAGATCTTCGACACCTCGGGATTCGAGGTGTCCGCTCGCCGGGTACTCGGGCTGCACGCGCAGGTGGCAGCCGAGCACGGGGTCGAGCTGCCGGAGCTCGACCTCGGGGGCGGGTTCGGCATCGCCTACACGACCGAGCACGACCCCCTCCCTCCCCACAGCCTGGCGGCCGGGATGGCCGAGATCGTCGACCGAGAGTGCCGGGCCAGTGGCCTGTCGGTGCCGCGTATCTCGGTCGAGCCCGGCCGGGCCATCGCCGGCCCGAGCACCTTCACGCTCTATGAGGTCGGCACCGTCAAGTCGATCGAGCTCGACGGCGGTGCCTCGCGGGCCTACGTCTCGGTCGACGGTGGGATGAGCGACAACGTCCGCACCGCCCTCTACGCGGCCAACTTCTCGTGCACCCTGGCGAGCCGGGCGAGCGATGCCCCGGCGCGCCTGTCCCGCGTCGTCGGGCGGCACTGTGAGGCCGGTGACATCGTCGTCATGGACGAGTTCCTGCCCGCCGACGTGGCTCCGGGAGACCTCCTTGCCGTGCCCGGCACCGGGGCGTACTGCCGTTCCCTGTCGAGCCAGTACAATCACACGCCGCGCCCTCCGGTGATCGCTGTGCGCGACGGCGACGCGCGGGTCATCGTGCGGCGCGAGACGGTCGACGACCTGCTCGCCCTGGACGCACCGTGACGCCGGCGCCGCCGGGGTGGTCCGCCTGGTGGTCCGGATCGCGGAATACCCCGGTATCACCAGGTGGACACAGGGCAGGATGCACCGCGTGGTCCCGCCGATGATTCAGGTGCGGCCGGCGGTCTCCCCGCGGGAGGTGGCCGGCCCCGACCCGACGACGGGCGTGCTCAGGGTTGCCCTGCTGGGTTGCGGGGTCGTGGGATCGGCAGTGGCCCGGCTGCTGACCGAGCACGGTGACGACTTCGCGGCCCGCGTCGGGCGGCGGCTCGAGATCGTGGGGATCGCGGTCCGTCGTCCGGGCCGCGACCGCCGCGGGCTCGGGCTGGACCCCGGGCTTTTCACGACGGACGCGCAGGACCTGGTCACCCGTGCCGATGTCGTCGTCGAGGTCATCGGTGGGATCGAGCCGGCCCGGTCGTTGATCTTGCGCGCCATGGCGCACGGGGCGTCCGTCGTCACCGCCAACAAGGCGCTGCTGGCCGAGGACGGGCCCACGTTGTACTCCGCGGCCCAGGACCACGGCGTCGACCTCTACTACGAGGCCGCGGTCGCGGGGGCCATCCCGCTGCTACGGCCGCTGCGTGAGTCGCTCGCCGGCGACGACGTCCGCAAGGTCCTCGGAATCGTCAACGGCACCACGAACTACGTCCTTGACAAGATGGACACCACCGGCGCCGGCTTCCACGACGCCGTCGAGCAGGCGCAGTCGCTCGGGTATGCAGAGGCGGATCCGACCGCCGACCTCGAGGGTTTCGATGCGGCCGCAAAAGCGGCCATCCTCGCCTCACTCGCCTTCCACACCCGCGTCTCCATCGCCGACGTCCACCGCGAGGGGATCACCGAGGTCACCGCCTCCGATATTCAGGCAGCCCGCGAGATGGACTGTGTGGTCAAGCTTCTCGCGATCTGCGAGCGCACTGACGATGGCGTCTCGGTCCGCGTTCACCCGGCGATGATTCCGAGGTCGCATCCGCTCGCCGGAGTCCGTGAGGCCTTCAACGCCGTGTTCGTCGAGGCCGACGCTGCCGGTCAGCTGATGTTCTACGGCCGGGGCGCCGGCGGCGACCCGACCGCGTCGGCCGTCCTCGGCGACGTGGTCGCCGTGGCTCGTCACCGGGTCGGCGGCGGCCGCGGGCCGGGCGAGAGTACCTATGCCGACCTGCCGGTTCTGCCCATGGGCCGGGCTTTGACGAGGTACCACATCAGCCTCGACGTGGCCGACCGGCCGGGGGTCCTGGCGCAGGTGGCGTCCGCCTTTGCGGAGCACGACGTGTCGATCGAGACCGTGCGCCAGCACATCGTCGCAGACCGGTCGGGTTCCGGCTCGGTCCCCAGCGGAGAGTCGGGGGCTGGCGCGGAAGTCGGCACGGAAGTCGGCACGGACGTCGGCGCGAGATCGGAGCTGGTGAGTGCCCGTTCCGAGGGTCGGGCGAGCCTCGTGGTCGTCACCCATACCGCCTCGGACGCGGCGTTGTCTGCCACCGTCGAGGCACTCGCGGCGATGCCGATCGTGCGCGCCGTCGACTCGGTGATGCGCGTCGAAGGCGGTTGAGGTGGCTCACCAGTGGCGCGGCGTGATCCGTGAGTATGCCGACCGCCTGCCGATGCTCGCCGGCTCGCCGGTCGTGACCTTGCTGGAGGGTGGCACCCCGCTCATCCCCGCGGAGCACCTGTCCGCGCTCGTCGATGCCGAGGTGTGGCTGAAGTTCGAGGGGCTCAACCCCACCTGTTCGTTCAAGGACCGGGGGATGACGGCCGCGATCTCGTTGGCCGCCGGCCACGGCGCGAAGGCGGTGATCTGCGCATCGACGGGCAACACCAGTGCGTCCGCAGCGGCTTATGCGACCAAGGCCGGGATGACCTGCGGGGTCCTCGTGCCCGAGGGAAAGATCGCTCTGGGCAAGCTCAGCCAGGCGATCGCCCACGGAGCCACCTTGCTGCAGGTCGACGGCAACTTCGACGACTGCCTCACGCTGGCCCGCAAGCTTGCCGAGGCATACCCGGTCGAGCTGGTGAACTCCGTCAACCCCGCTCGTATCGAGGGCCAGAAGACCGCCGCCTTCGAGGTCGTCGACGCCCTCGGTGACGCCCCCGACATCCACTGCCTCCCGGTAGGGAACGCCGGCAATATCACGGCGTACTGGCTGGGTTATCAGCAGTATCAACAGGGTTCGGACCGACCTGGTCCCGCGTCCCAGCTGCCACAGCTCTGGGGGTTCCAGGCCGCCGGGGCCGCCCCGATCGTCAAGGGGCATCCGGTCGACGAGCCCGAGACCATCGCCACCGCCATCCGGATCGGCAACCCGGCGTCCTGGCGGCAGGCCGAGGCCGCCCGGGACGAGTCGGGCGGGCTGATCCACGCGGTCACCGACGACCAGATCCTCGCTGCGCACCGACTCGTCTCGTCCCGGGAGGGGGTCTTCGTCGAGCCCGGATCCGCCGCCTCGGTGGCCGGCCTGCTGGCCTCTCACGAGGCCGGTCTCGTCCCCTCCGGTTCGCGGATCGTGTGCACCGTCACCGGTCACGGGCTCAAGGACCCGCAGTGGGCGCTGCGCAACGCCGACGGCAGTGAGGTCCTGCCGGTGCGAGTGCCGGTCGACGCCGTGACGGCGGCCACCGC
This sequence comes from Lapillicoccus sp., assembly GCA_965277795.1. GTDB lineage: Bacteria > Actinomycetota > Actinomycetes > Actinomycetales > Dermatophilaceae > Lapillicoccus. Next base: position 2,703,852 of record OZ255840.1, on the reverse strand, counting down.
CCTCGGCCTCGACGGGTGAACGAACGGGTGTGGGCCGGCATGCGGCGCCCGCTGGCGCTGCACGTCCGCGTGCCGGCCAGCAGCGCGAACCTCGGTCCCGGGTTCGACTCGATCGGGCTGGCCCTCGGCCTCTGGGACGAGTACCACATCATCGTCGGGGACGGTGGGGGGCTGCGCATCGAGGTCTCGGGGGAGAGTGCCGACGAGGTGCCCCTGGACGAGGCGCACCTGGTCGTGCGTTCGATGGCGCACGCGGCGGCTCGGCTGGGCGCCGTGCTGCCGGCCGATCTGCACCTGGTCGCCAACAACGCAATCCCGCACGGTCGTGGGCTTGGCTCATCCGCCGCGGCGATCACAGCGGGTGTTGTTGCGGCGCAAGCGGTATGTGCGTTCGAGGCGTGGCAGCACGGGCCCGTCGGCGAGACGATCCCGGTCGACCTCGACGTGGCGACCGACCTGGCGACCGAGCTCGAAGGGCATCCCGACAACGCGTCAGCAAGCGTGCGTGGGGGGATGACGCTCTCCTGGACCCGCGACGTCGAGGAACGGCCGGTCGGTTTGTCTGGGTTGGTCATCGGGGCCATGACCGGCATGACCGGCACCGTGTCGGTGCCGGTCCACGACGACGTCCGGGTGGTCGCGCTGGTCCCGCAGAACCAGCTCGCGACGCATACGGCTCGGGCCGTCCTACCTCACCAGGTCGACCACCGGGCAGCCGCCCTCAACGCGGGGCGTTGCGCGCTGCTCGTCGAGGCGATGTCGCGCCGCCCCGACCTGCTGTTGCCCGCCACCCGCGACTGGCTCCACCAAGAGTTCCGCCGACCGGCCTTCGCCGCGTCGATGGAGCTGGTCGACGCGCTGAGGTCGGAGAGGCACGCGGCGGTGATCTCGGGTGCCGGTCCGAGCGTGCTCGTCCTCACCACGCGGGACCGAGTGGACCAGGTCGTGGCACCTGCCGACTCGGGCGGCGCGATCGGAGCCTGGCGGCGGCTCTCGCCGGCCATCCCCACGAGCGGTGTGGAGGTGACCCGGGCCTGAAGGTGGCCTGATGGTGTGCCAAATCGTGGCCAGATGATGGCCGAGCAGAGTGCTGACGGGGGCCTCGGTCACAGTCCGGCATCGTCGGCGGCTCGGGGAAGGTCAGGTGCACCGAGGGTGTTACATTGGCACCGCACCGAACGGACGACCGCACTCTGCGACTTCGCATCGGAGCACCACCCCTGACCAGTGGCGACATGCTCGCCCCGGGAGACACGCACAAACGGGTGTCTCTCTGTGCCGGGGGATGAACGTCGAGCGAATCCGCTCAGCCCTGACCGGTTCCGGGGCGATGTCCCCAGTGAACCGATGACGAGGGGAAGGACCTTCGTGACAGACACCACACAGCTCATCACCGAGCCGAGCACCCGCACCCGCGGTGGTCGCAGCGGGCTCGCTGCGATGAACGTCGCCGAGCTCAAGGCACTGGCGTCACGCCTCGGCGTCACCGGCATCACCAAGCTGCGGAAGGACGACCTGGTCGCGGCAATCTCCGCCCGGCAGGGATCGGGCTCTGCTGCTGGAGCGACTGCCGATGCAGCAACCGGGGGAGCCTCGGGAGCGCCGGTCGCCCGCACGCCGCGGCCCCCCGCCCAGGGTTCCGACGACCGACGCGAGCGCGCCGAGTCGATCACCTTGCCCGAGCCGGTGCCCGCCGAGATCGCGCGGACCGATGGGTCCTCGGGTCGGAACGGCACCGCGGACCGTGGCGAGACGGGCGAGCGCCGAGAGTCGGCCGACAACGAGGCCACTCACGACGTCGAGACACAGGCCCCTGCCCAGACCCTCGCCGACACCCGCACTCCCACGACCGCTACGACCAACCCGCCCGCGACCGCTGCCTCGCCCGCCCCGACCAGCAGCGAGGTCCGCGCTCGGCAGCAGCCCACCCGCCACCCCGCTGAGCAGGGTTCCGCCGGTCAGAAAAACGGCATCTCGCGGACCGACGGCACGCAGCAGACCCGCTACCAGCGGGAGCGCTCGACCAGCGCCACCCCCCCCGCGGGTCAGCAGGCACACACTCAGCCGCCGCAGACCACACCGACGCAGACCACACCGCCTCAGACCACACCGGCGCAGAGCCCAGCGACGAGGACCGTACCCACCCAGACGGCACCCACTCAGACGGCACCGAGCCAGCAGCCGACGCAGAGCGGCCAGCAGGGCGCCCCGAACAGCCAGAATGTCGACGACGAGGCCGCAGGGGGCAGACGCCGCAGCCGGCAGCGCAGCCGGGACCGCAAGCGCGGACGCCCGACGACAGGGACCGACTACGAGCCGGAGCTGCAGATCAACGACGACGACGTCCTCGTCGCCGTGGCGGGCATCCTCGATGTTCTCGACAACTATGCGTTCGTGCGCACGTCGGGATATCTGCCTGGAGTCAACGACGTCTACGTGCCTCTCGGACTGGTCAAGAAGTACGCGCTGCGCAAGGGAGACGCCGTCAGCGGCGCCGTCAAGGCCCCGCGCGACGGTGAGCAGCCGTCGGCGGGCCCCGGCACGCGGCAGAAGTTCAACGCGCTCGTACGTCTGGACTCGATCAACGGGGCCGTCGCAGAGGGGGCCAAGTCTCGGCCGGAGTTCGCCAAGCTCACACCCCTCTACCCGCAGGAGCGGCTACGCCTCGAGACCGAGACCAGCCTGCTGACCACCCGGGTCATCGACCTGGTCGCCCCGATCGGCAAGGGCCAGCGTGGTCTGGTCGTGGCCCCCGTCAGAGCCGGGTCCACCACGGTGCTCCAGTCCATCGCCAACGCGATCACGACGAACAACCCCGAGTGCCACCTCATGGTGGTCCTGCTCGACGAGCGCCCCGAAGAGGTGACCGAGATGCAGCGGGCGGTCAAGGGTGAGGTCATCGCCTCGACCTTCGACAGACCAGCCGATGACCACACCACCGTCGCCGAGCTGTCCATCGAGCGGGCTAAGCGCCTCGTCGAGCTCGGCCACGACGTGGTCGTCCTGCTCGACTCGATCACCAAGCTGGGCCGGGCCTACAACCTGTCCGCCCCAGCCTCCGGTCGGATCCTCTCAGGTGCGGTCGACAGCGCCGCGCTGCACCCGACGAAGAGGTTCTTCGGGGCAGCCCGGAACATCGAGAACGGCGGGTCGCTGACCATCATCGCGACCGCGCTCGTCGGGACCGGCTCACGCACGGACGAGGTGATCTTCGAGGAGTTCACGGGCACCGGCAACATGGAGCTCACGCTCTCCCGCGACCTCGCGAACCGGCGGGTCTTCCCTGCCGTCGACGTGAACGCCTCAGGGACCCGCCGCGAGGAGATCCTGCTCGGTCCCGAGGAGCTCAACATCGTCTGGAAGCTCCGTCGCGTGCTGGGCGGCCTCGAGCCGGAGAAGGCCCTCGACCTGCTCGTGGACCGGATCAAGCGGACCCGGACCAACATCGAGTTCCTGCGTCAGGTGCAGTCCAGCAGCTCGACGCGGCTGGACGACGGCGCCTGACCGCGTGGCCGACCTCGCCTTCTGGCGTCCAAGGGCGCCTGCAGGCGTCGTTGGGCGTCGGTGGGCGTCGGTGGAGCCCCCGCCGGAATGCGGTACCCCCCACCGGCGTTTAGCCGATGTGTGCCGATCTCTGGCACACTGATCCGTTGGACCGGTTCACGGCTGGCGCCCTCTGCGGCGTGGCCCATCGCCGACCCGGCCCGCCTGAGATCCAAGGAGAGCACGTTGAAGAAAGACCTTCACCCCACCTACGTGGACACCACGGTCACCTGCACCTGTGGCAACACGTTCACCACTCGCAGCACGGCGTCGTCCGGAGCGATCAGCGCCGACGTGTGCTCGCAGTGCCACCCGTTCTACACCGGCAAGCAGAAGATCCTCGACACCGGTGGCCGCGTGGCACGGTTCGAGGCCCGTTACGGCAAGAAGACCGTCGCCGCCGGCAAGTAGCTTTTCCGATCGCCGGTCCTCTCCGGCAGGTTCGCCTGCCGGAGAGGACCGGCGTCTCGCGTCTGCACCGGAACGACCAAGGAGCGTGAGATGACCGAGACGGCCCCCTCCGTGCTGGCGTCCGGACGCTCCGTCCTCGACGAGTACGCCGACCTGGAGCGGCAGCTCGCCGACCCCGACGTCTTCGCCGACCAGAAGCGGGTCCGAACTCTGAACAAGAGGTATGCCGCCCTCGCGCCCACCGTCGCGGCATACCGCGGGCTCGAGTCGGCCGAGGGCGACCTCGCGGCCGCCCGCGAGCTCGGCACCGAGGACGCGTCCTTCGCGGCCGAGGTCCCGGCCCTCGAGAACGCCGTCGACGAGGCGCGAGACCACCTGCGGCGACTGCTCGTCCCACGTGACCCCGACGATGACCGGGACGTCCTGCTCGAGGTCAAGGCGGGCGAGGGGGGCGAGGAGTCGGCCCTGTTCGCCGGCGACCTGCTGCGGATGTACACCCGGTACGCAGAGAAGCGCGGTTGGCGGGCCGAGGTCATCGACGCAACCGAGTCCGACCTCGGGGGCTACAAGGAGGCGCGCCTCTCGGTCAAGGCCAAGGGCACGCCGCTGCCAGGCGAGGCGCCCTGGGCGCTGCTGAAGTTCGAGGGTGGGGTGCACCGGGTCCAGCGCGTTCCCGTGACCGAGAGCCAGGGGCGGATCCACACGTCCGCGGCGGGCGTCCTGGTCATGCCGGAGGTCGAGGAGACCGACGAGGTCGAGATCCACGCGAACGACATCCGCGTCGACGTCTACCGCTCCTCCGGTCCGGGTGGGCAGAGCGTCAACACCACCGACTCCGCGGTGCGGATCACCCATCTGCCCACCGGGCTCGTCGTCTCCTGCCAGAACGAGAAGTCGCAGCTGCAGAACAAGGAGTCGGCGATGCGGGTGCTGCGCGCCCGGCTGCATCAGATGGCCCGGGAGCAGGCCGAGGCATCGGCGTCGGCCGCCCGCCGCAGCCAGGTGCGGACCGTCGACCGCAGCGAACGGATCCGCACCTACAACTTCCCCGAGAACCGCCTCTCCGACCACCGGACCGGTTTCAAGGCTTATCACCTCGACACCGTCCTCGACGGTGACCTCGACGGCGTCATCGCCTCCTGCGTCGCGGCCGACGAGCAGGCGCACCTCGCGGCGCTCTCCGGCCCCGAAGCCTGAGCACCGCTGGTGACCGAGCTGCGGGACGCGGTACGCCAGGCGACGATGACCCTCGCCGAGGCCGGCATCGCGTCGGCGCCCGTCGATGCCCTGCACCTGGCCGCGCACCTGCTCGGTCAGCCGGTCGGTGAGGTACGCCGACGCATGGTCCTCGGCGGCATCGATGCGCCCGACGGGTATGTCGCTCTGGTCGCCGAACGGGCGACCCGCGTGCCGTTGCAGCACCTGACTGGACGCGCCGGGTTCCGGCACCTCGAGCTGTTCGTGGGGCCGGGGGTGTTCGTTCCCAGGCCGGAGACCGAGCTGCTCGTGGAGCTGGCGCTGCGAACGCTGCGGGGCATGAAGGGCAGCGAGCGCCCGGTGGCGGTGGACCTGGCGACCGGGTCCGGCGCCGTGGCTCTCGCGGTCAAGGACGAGTGCCGGCACGCTCAGGTGCACGCCGTCGAGCTGAGCGACCTCGCGCAGGCCTGGGCCGTCGCGAACCGGGACCGTCTCGGCCTCGATGTCGACATCGTCCTCGGCGACGCGCGGACGGCGTTTCCCGAGCTGGTCGGCCGGGTCGACCTGGTCACCTGCAACCCCCCGTACATCCCGCTCGGCCAGGTCCCGGTCGACATCGAGGTGCGTGACCACGACCCCGCGCTGGCCCTCTACGGCGCAAGTGCCGACGGGTTGGCCCTGCCGCTGGAGATGGCTGCTCGGGCCGCCGAGCTGCTGCGACCCGAGGGGGTCCTGATCATGGAGCACGCCGAGACGCAGGGCGCGTCGTTGCCCCGCGCGCTGATGGGCACAAGGGCGTGGGGCGCGGTCACCGACCACGTCGACCTGGTCGGCCGACCTCGATGTGTGGTGGCCGTCCACGTCTGACACAGGCTACGGAAGCCGACGGGAGACTGGGGGTTTCAGGGGACAAGCCGGCAGGCACCGGCGCGAGCGTTAAGGTTCGGCCCATGTCCGAGGTGTACGACTGCACGAACCCCGAGGGCCTCGCCGCCGGCATCGAGGCAGCGGCTGCCGCCGTTCGCGCGGGCGGGGTGGTGGTGCTCCCCACGGACACCGTCTACGGCATCGGCTGCGACGCGTTCGACGCCGCCGCGGTGGCCTCGGTTCTCGCCGCCAAAGGGCGGGGCCGCGAGATGCCCCCGCCCGTCCTCGTCCCGAGCCAGCGCACCGTCGACGGCCTAGCCCGAGGCATACCCGACTATGTCCGGCACCTCATCGACGCCTTCTGGCCGGGCGCGCTCACCCTGGTCCTGGAGTGCCAGCCGTCTCTCACCTGGGACCTCGGCGAGACCAACGGAACCGTCGCGCTCCGCATGCCCGCGCACCCGATCGCTCTCGCGCTGCTCGGGGACGCTGGCCCGATGGCCGTGACCAGCGCCAACATCACCGGTTCGCCGGCGGCCAGCACCATGGTCGAGGCGCAGGCGATGCTCGGGGAGTCGGTCGCGGTCTACCTCGACGGGGGACCGGCGACCTCGTCGGTCGCCTCGACCATCCTCGACTGCACCGGACCGACCCCGGTCACCCTGCGCGAGGGTGCCCTTGGCCGCCGCGAGATCGACGAGGCCATCGAGGCAGTAGAGCGCGAGGAACGCCAGCGGCGCTCCGCTTCTGACGCGCCGGCGCCGTCGACCACCCAGCAACCGCCGCGCGCCCGTGCGGGCCCAAGGATCGCCGGCGCTCGCCGACGCCGCTGACGTCGCCGACGCCGCCGACCCCGCCGTCGCCGCCGACGCCGCCGACGCCGAGGCCGGTGCCCGACTGGGCCTACAGTGGTCGTCGCCGCCCGACGACCCCGGAGACTGCCTTGACCGACACTCGTGACCTGACCGACGACACGTTCTACGGCTCCGACTTCGGGGCGCTGCGTGCGTTCGACCCCGACATCGCTGGAGTGCTTGTCTCCGAGCTGGACCGCATCCGCGGTGGGCTGCAGCTGATCGCCAGCGAGAACATGTCCTCGCCGGAGGTGCTGACCGCGCTCGGCTCGACGCTGTCGAACAAGTACGCCGAGGGCTACCCCGGCCGCCGCTACTACGGCGGCTGCTCCGAGGTCGACAGGGCCGAGAACATCGCCATCGAGCGGTGCGCAGCCCTGTTCGGCGCCGAGCACGCGAACGTTCAGGCGCATTCCGGCGCGAGCGCGAACCAGGCCGTCTACGGCGCGTTCATGGTGCCTGGCGACACGATTCTCGCGATGGCGCTCCCCATGGGCGGTCACCTCACCCACGGCAGCAAGGTCTCGTTCTCGGGCAAGTGGTTCAACGCGGTTCACTACGGCGTGGACCCCACATCCGAGGACATCGACTACGACCAGGTCGCCTCCCTCGCCCGCGAGCACCGTCCCAAGGTGATCCTCGCTGGCGGCAGCGCGATCCCGCGACTGATCGACTTCGAGTTCTTCCGCAACCTCGCCGACGAGGTCGGTGCGCTGTTCTGGGTCGATGCGGCGCACTTCATCGGCCTCGTGGCCGGCAAGGCGATCCCCAGCCCGGTCCCGTATGCCGACGTGGTCACCTTCACGACGCACAAGGTGCTTCGCGGCCCGCGTTCGGGTGCGTTGGTCTGCAAGCAGGAGCACGCCGCCAAGCTCGACAAGGCGGTCTTTCCGATGATGCAGGGCGGTCCTCAGATGCACACGATCGCCGCCAAGGCGGTCAACTTCAAGGAGTGTGCGACCCCGGAGTATGCCGCCTACGCGAAGCAGGTCATCGTCAACGCCCAGCGGCTCGCGACCTCGCTGGGGGAGTACGGCATCCGCCCCACGACGGGCGGCACCGACACCCACCTGTCGCTGCACGACCTGCAGGGGGTCGGCGTGACCGGTGTCGACGCCGAGGCTCGGGCCGACGCTGCGGGGATCGTCCTGAACAAGAACGCCATCCCGTTCGACCCGCAGAAGCCCAACATCGCCTCCGGTATCCGGGTGGGCACGGCGTGCACGACGACCCAGGGCATGGGGGCCGACGAGATGGTGACGATCGCCGAGCTGATCAACACCGCGGTGACCAAGGGCGACGCGGACCCCGACCACCCGGTCTCTCAGCAGGTGCGCGCCGAGGTGACCGACCTCGTGACCCGGTTCCCGGCATACCCGCGTCCCTGAGCCCGCCGACCCGTGCGGGAGTACCTCCTCATCGTCGTGATCGCGGGAGCGATCACCTACCTCGCGACTCCGCTCGTCCGGGCCGTCGCGGTCGCCACCAACGCCTTCACTCCGGTGCGCGAGCGCGACGTGCACACCACGCCCACTCCGCGCCTCGGCGGGGTCGCGATCTTCCTCGGGTTTGCCGCAGCAGCGCTGGTGGCCCGCGAGCTGCCGTTCCTGCGGGGCGTCTACAGCGGTGGTCAGATCAGCGGCGTGTTGATGGGCGCAAGCATCATCTGCCTGGTCGGCGCGATCGACGACATCCGTGAGCTCGACTGGGTGACCAAGCTGGCCGGCCAGACGCTCGCCGCCGGAGTGATGGCATACAAGGGGGTCCAGCTCCTGGCGATCCCGTTCTTCGGAACCAGCACCGTCCTGCCGGGTCCGGTGCTCGTCACCGTGACGGTGATCGTCGTCCTCGCCACCGTCAACGCGGTGAACTTCATCGATGGCCTCGACGGCCTGGCAGTGGGGCTGGTGGCCATCGCCGCGCTCGCGTTCTTCGTCTACTCCTACTCGGTGTCACGCACCTTCAACCCGCCCAACGTCTTCTCGAACGCGACGTTCATCAGTGCCGCCGTGCTGGGCTGCTGCGCCGGCTTCCTGCCGCACAACTTCCACCCCGCCCGGCTCTTCATGGGCGACTCGGGTGCGCTGCTGCTCGGGCTGCTGCTGGCCGCGGCCACCATCTCGCTCACCGGCAACGTCGACCCAGGGGAGTTCACGACCGGCACCGTGAGCGCGGCGCTGCTGCCCCTCGCGGTGCCGCTGGCGATTCTGCTGCTCCCGTTCCTCGACGTCGTCCTTGCCGTCGTCCGACGCACGCTGGCCGGACAGAAGCCGTGGGCCCCGGACCGCAAGCACCTGCACCACCGGATGCTCGAGATTGGTCATGGACACCGCACCGCGGTGCTGATCCTCTACATGTGGGCGGCGTTGCTGGCCCTCGGCACCGTGTCTTTTGCCTTCGTGGAGGGTGTGCGTGCCGCGGTCGCTATCGGTGTTTGCCTCGCCATCGTCATTGCGCTCACCGCGTTTCTGCCCCGGTGGACTCGCGCTCGACGCTTGTGATAGTTTTCACAAGCATCTGGAGAATCCCTGAGAACGACCCCGCCCAACCGCTCCCGATCACGACTTCGACCAGAGCAGGCCGACATGAGCAGTCATGATGAGTGACGCCCCGACCGCACGGCAGAGCGATGCCTTTGCGGAGCTGCTGCGCGGGTCCCTCCTGCCGACGCTTGTTGCCGCGGTCGTCTGCGTCATCGTCGGCGTGGTGTCGAGCCCCGAGGCGGCCTGGTCGGCTGCGCTCGGTGCCGCCCTGGTCATCGGCTTCTTCAGTCTCACGCTCCTGGCCATGAAGCGCACCGCCGAGCTGCCTCCGACCACGGTGATGATGGTCGTCCTCGCCACCTACACCGCCAAGGTGCTGGTTCTCGGGGTGGTGATGTTCGCCCTGCGAGACGCCACCTTCGTCTCGGGGTACGCGGTCGGGGTCAGCATCACCGTCTGCGCGCTCGTGTGGCTGTTCTTCGAGATGCGCGCCTACCGCCATCTGAGGATATTTGCCTACGACCCACAAGGCGCTGCGGCGCTTCCGGTTGCGGCGGTCGACGAGGAGACGAAGCGAGAGCCGCGATGAGCCTGTTGAGCAGGATGAGCACGTCGAGAGAGAATCGGTGCTGCCATGTCGAAGCCGCCTGTCCCCCAAGGGGACGCCGACGCCGAGCCGATGCCCAAGCCCACGGCGGAGCAGAAGGCCGAGACCGAGCGCGAGGCCATGCGGCGCGACTCGGAGATGTGGACCAAGGTCGTCGGCTACATGCTCGCCGGGCCGCTGTTGTACGGCGGCATCGGCTGGGCAGCGGACCACTGGCTGGGCACGTCGTTCATCTTGCCGGTGGGGATCATCGCAGGCTTGGCCCTGTCGCTCTACCTGATCTGGTTCAGGTACGGTTCTCACTGAACTCGGCGGTTCCTCGCGGGGCAACGGTCGATGACCGTTCGGTCCGCCCCGACCAGGACCGGCGCCCGACCCACCAGCACTGCTGTGTCCCGCGCACCATGAGGAGTCTCACGTGAGCATCGCCGCCACCGTCGTCCCGATGGACTACGAGGCCCCAGGCGTCGGTGACTTCTGGCAGCCCTTGATCGGCGATGGCGCCTTTGCGATCACCCGCCCGATCTTCCTGATGATCGTCTCCGCCGCAGGGATCATGTGGTTCTTGCACGCGACGACCAAGAAGAAGGCTCTGGTGCCGGGCAAGGGCCAGCTCGCCACCGAGTCCGTCTACGGGCTTGTACGCAACGGCATTGCTCGGGACCTCATCGGCAGCAAGGAGTTCATCCGGTTCGTGCCGCTCCTGTTCGCCCTGTTCATGACGATCCTGGTCAACAACTTCTTCGGCGTCCTGATGCCGTTCTCGTTCCCGACCATGAGCCGGATCGGCTTCCCCATCGCGTTGACCTTGGTCGTCTGGATCACCTTCCACGCGGTAGGGATGAAGAAGCACGGGTTCGTCGGCTACTGGAAGTCTCTGGTTCCGTCCGGCCTGCCAGCATGGATCGTCCCGGTGATCTTCTTCCTGGAGCTCATCACCGACCTGTTCACCCGACCGGTCACCCTGGCGCTGCGGCTGTTCGGCAACATGTTCGCCGGCCACCTCCTTCTCGTCCTGTTCATCACCGGGGGCTGGTACCTCTTGACCTCTGGCGGGGTTCTCAGCGTCGCCGGGGGCGTGACGTGGATCTTCGCGTTCGTCATGTTCCTTTTCGAGATGCTCGTCGAGTTCCTGCAGGCCTATGTGTTCACCCTGCTCGCCGCGCTCTACATTGCCGGCGCCGTCGCCGACGAGCACTGAGATCCGCGCCATGAACCAGCCACGAACGCACGCCCCGGCGGCGACCGCCTCCGGGACACCACACAAGAAACGGAAATGACATGACCGGCAACATCGCCATCCTCGGTTACGGCCTGTCCGCCATCGGCCCCGGTATCGGTGTCGGCCTGATCTTCGCCGCCTACATCAACGGAGTGGCCCGCCAGCCCGAGGCTCGCGGCATGCTCCAGCCGATCGCCTTCCTCGGTATGGCGATCACCGAGGCGCTCGCCATCTTCGGAATCGCGCTCGCCTTCGTCTTCAAAGCCTGACCCAGCACCTCGTCGTCTGACCTACCACTGCTCGCGAGGAGAGCCTCATGTCCGCACCGATGATCCCCACAGCCGAGGGGGACGGAGGATTCTGGGCGACCGCTGCGCCGATCATCCCGCACCCGATGGAGTTCTTCTTCGGGTTGGTCGTCTTCGCGATCATCTACTTCTTCGTGGCGAAGAAGATCGTCCCGCGTCTCGAGCAGATCTACAGCGAGCGCACCGCAGCGATCGAGGGCGGGATCCACAAGGCCGAGGAGGCCCAGGCCGAGGCCCAGGCCGCGCTCGAGCACTACAACGCACAGCTCCTCGAGGCCCGTGAAGAGGCGGGGCGGATTCGCGAGGACGCCAAGCAGCAGGGCGCCCAGATCATTGCGGAACTGCGCGAGAAGGCGCAGACCGAGGCGTCCCGCATCATCGAGAGCGCCTCGAAGCAGACCGAGGCGGAACGCCAGCAGGCGATCGTGCAGCTGCGCGGCGAAGTGGGCCGGCTCTCGACCGATCTGGCCAGCCGGATCGTCGGGGAGTCGCTCGAGGACGAGGCTCGTCAGAGCGGCGTCGTCGAGCGGTTCCTCGCCGAGCTCGAGTCCGGCAGCATCGCTCCGGAGAAGGTCGGCGCCCGGGCAGGGGAGTCTGTCGGTGACACGGGCGCGACGGTTCCCGACACCAGCACGGGCAGACAGGACAACTGATGCACGGTTCCTCGCGCCTCGCGGCCAAAGCCGCGCGGAACGCCTTCCAGGAGACGCTCGACGGCGACGTCGACCGGGCGCGCCTGAGCGAGGACCTGTTCGCGGTGACGTCGGCCCTCGACGGCAACATCCCGCTGCGCCGGGCCGTCGGGGACCCCTCACGAGACGCCGCGCCCAAGGCCGCGCTGGTCGAGCAGCTGTTCGGCGGCAGGATCAGCACCGACGCAGTCGAGGTCGTCAAAGCCGCGGTGTCGCAGCGCTGGGCGGAGGAGCGCGACCTCCCGGACCTCCTCGAGGAGCTCGCGGTGTCCTCGGTCGTCGCCGCCGCCGAGAAGCAGGGCCGCGCGGACCAGGTCGAGGACGACCTGTTCCGGTTCGAGCGGATCGTGGCGGGCAACCCGGGTCTGCGCGACGCCCTCACCGACCGTCGCTCCGACATGCAGGGCAAGGACGAGCTGGTCTCGACGTTGCTCGAGGGCAAAGCCTCCGACGAGGCGGTCCGGCTGGTACGCCAGGCCGTCCGCTCGCCGCGCGGGCGCCGGTTCGACACGGTGATCGAGCGATACCTCGGGATCGCCTCGGTCCGGCGGGAGGAGCTCGCCGCAGTGGTCACGAGCGCCATCGACCTCGACGCCTCGCAGCGCGACCGGCTCGTCACCGCGCTGACCACCTACTACCACAAGACCGTGCACCTCAACGTCGTCGTGGACCCGGCCGTCCTCGGCGGCATCCGGGTGCAGGTCGGCGACGACGTCGTCGACGGCACGATCCTGCGACGCCTCGAAACCGCGAGGCGGCTGCTCGGCGGCTGACCCGCATACCAGCACCACCCGCCTGACAACCGAACACGTACGGACCACAGACCCGAACCGGCCCCGCCGGAACCAAGGAGACGAGACACCATGACGGAGCTTTCGATCCGTCCGGAGGAGATCCGCGACGCGCTGGACAAATTCGTCCAGTCCTACGAGCCCGGCGCGGCGTCCCGCGAAGAGGTCGGCCGGGTCCTCGACGCCGGTGACGGTATCGCGCACGTCGAGGGTCTGCCTTCGGCCATGACCAACGAGCTGCTCCGGTTCTCCGACGGCACGCTCGGGATCGCGCTCAACCTCGACGTCGCCGACATCGGTGTCGTCGTGCTCGGCGACTTCAGCCACATCGACGAAGGCCAGGAGGTCACCCGCACCGGCGAGGTCCTCTCGGTGCCGGTCGGCGACAAGTTCCTCGGTCGGGTCGTCGACCCGCTCGGCAACCCCATCGACGGGCTCGGCGAGATCGAGGCCGAGACCCGGCGCGCGCTCGAGATCCAGGCCCCCACGGTGATGCAGCGCAAGTCGGTGCACGAGCCGCTGCAGACCGGCCTCAAGGCCGTCGACGCGATGACCCCGATCGGCCGCGGCCAGCGTCAGCTGATCATCGGTGACCGGCAGACCGGCAAGACGACCGTGGCGGTCGACACGATCATCAACCAGAAACGCAACTGGGAGTCCGGCGACCCGCAGCAGCAGGTCCGCTGCATCTATGTCGCGATCGGCCAGAAGGGCTCGACCATCGCCAGCGTGCGCGGGACGCTCGAGGAGGCCGGCGCCCTCGAGTACACGACCATCGTCGCCGCCCCGGCGTCCGACGCGGCCGGGTTCAAGTACCTTGCGCCCTACACCGGCTCCGCCATCGGCCAGCACTGGATGTATGCCGGCAAGCACGTCCTCATCGTGTTCGACGACCTGAGCAAGCAGGCGGAGGCCTACCGCGCGGTGTCGTTGCTGCTGCGCCGCCCGCCGGGCCGCGAGGCCTACCCGGGTGACGTCTTCTACCTGCACAGCCGGCTGCTCGAGCGCTGCGCGAAGCTGTCCGATGAGCTGGGTGCGGGGTCGATGACCGGCCTGCCGATCGTCGAGACCAAGGCCGGCGACGTGTCGGCCTACATCCCGACCAACGTCATCTCGATCACGGACGGCCAGATCTACCTGCAGTCGGACCTGTTCAACGCCAACGTGCGTCCCGCAATCGACGTGGGCGTCTCGGTGTCCCGGGTCGGCGGCAACGCCCAGATCAAGGCGATGAAGGACGTGGCGGGCCGGCTCAAGCTCGACCTCGCGCAGTTCCGCGCCATGGAGGCGTTCGCGATGTTCGCGTCCGACCTCGACCCCGCCTCGCGTGCGCAGCTAGCCCGGGGGGCCCGGCTCGTGGAGCTGCTCAAGCAGCGCCAGAGCAACCCCTACCCCGTCGAGGAGCAGGTCGTCAGTGTCTGGGCGGGGACCACCGGCCAGCTGGACACGGTCAAGGTCGACGATGTGCGGGCGTTCGAGACCGATTTCCTCTCCTACCTCCACCACAAGCACCAGGGCCTGCTCGACGGCATCCGTGAGTCCGGCAGGTTCGGCGACGACACCAAGGCCGAGCTGGAGAAGGCGGCCCGCGAGTTCCGCAAGGAGTTCGGCGGCGAGGTCCCCCAGGACGACCGGCGTACCGACGTCGGCCACGAGGCCGACCCCGAGGAGCTGCAGGACGAGAGCGTCGACCAGGAGCAGATCAAGCGCCAGAAGCGGTGACCTGAGACACCAGCTCACCAGCGGTTTTCACGACGAGAGAGAGGCGGCGGCATGGGAGCGCAGATGCGGGTCTACCGCCAGCGCGTCAAGTCGGTCCAGGCCACCAAGAAGATCACCCGCGCGATGGAGCTCATCGCGGCGTCCCGGGTGGTCAAGGCCCGACAGCGGGTGCTGGCCTCGGCTCCGTACACGCACGCGTTGACCCAGGCGCTGTCGGCGCTCGCCACGTACTCGCGCGAGGAGCACCCGCTGACGACGGAGCCCGAGGAGGTCCGGCGCGCCGGCCTGGTCATCATCGCGGGCGACCGCGGGCTGTCCGGGGCCTACAACTCGTCAGTCCTGCGCGAAGCCGAGTCCTTGTCGCGCCGGCTGCGTGAGGAGGGCAAGGAGATCGTCCCCTACCTCGTCGGCAACCGGGCCGTGAACTTCTACA
Source organism: Lapillicoccus sp. (assembly GCA_965277795.1). Lineage (GTDB taxonomy): Bacteria > Actinomycetota > Actinomycetes > Actinomycetales > Dermatophilaceae > Lapillicoccus. Next base: position 2,688,722 of record OZ255840.1, on the reverse strand, counting down.
AGTTCCGGCGGCGCGATTCTGCGGCCCAGTGGGGTGGCTTCTCGGACCAGCCCACCCACGAGGCGGCCAAGGAGATCGGCGACCGCATCGTCACCGACTTCCACCGGGCCTACGACGACGGTGGGGTCGACGAGGTCCATGTCGTCTACACCCGGTTCAACACCATGGTCGACCAGGAACCTCGAGCGCTGCGGCTGCTGCCGATCCAGGTCGTCGAGGACGACGCCGAGGACGCGCCGGCCGACAAGGACGTGCTCCCGCTCTACGAGTTCGAGCCGAGCGTCGGACAGGTACTCGACCAGCTGCTGCCGCAGTATGTCGTGGCCCGGATCTGGACCTGCCTGCTGTCGTCGGCCGCGTCGCAGATGGCGGCCCAGCAACGGGCGATGAAGTCGGCGACCGACAACGCGGACGCCCTCATCAAGACCTACACCCGACTGGCCAACCAGGCCCGCCAGGCGGAGATCACCCAGGAGATCAGCGAGATCGTCGGCGGCGCGAACGCGCTCGCCAAGACGAAGTAAAGGACACGTGATGACTGCCACAGCAACCGAAGAGCGCCAGGACACCACCCCCGGTGCCATTGGCCGGGTCGCCCGGATCACCGGCCCGGTCGTCGACATCGAGTTCCCCGCCGACGGGATCCCTGAGCAGTACAACCTGCTCACCACCCAGGTCGAGCTCGATGGCGAGACCAACAACGTCAACCTGGAGGTCGCGCAGCACATCGGCGACAACATGGTGCGGGCGATCTCGCTGCAGCCGACCGACGGCCTCGTGCGCGGCGCTGCCGTGCAGGACAGCGGCGGCCCGATCATGGTCCCGGTGGGCGATGTCACGCTCGGCAAGGTGTTCAACACCACCGGAGTGTGCCTCAACCTCGAAGAGGGGGAGACGCTCGGCGTCCATGAGCGGTGGGGCATCCACCGGCCGCCGCCGCCGTTCGACCAGCTCGAGCCCAAGACGCAGATGTTCGAGACCGGCATCAAGGTCATCGACCTGCTGACCCCCTACGTCCAGGGCGGCAAGATCGGCCTGTTCGGCGGTGCGGGTGTCGGCAAGACCGTCCTCATCCAGGAGATGATCGCCCGCGTGGCGCGCGACCACGGTGGGGTCTCGGTATTCGCCGGGGTGGGAGAGCGCACTCGTGAGGGCAACGACCTCATCGCCGAGATGAAGGAGGCCGGCGTCCTCGGCCAGACGGCACTCGTGTTCGGCCAGATGGACGAACCCCCGGGCACCCGACTGCGTGTAGCCCTGTCGGCGCTGACGATGGCGGAGTACTTCCGTGACGTCCAGGGGCAGGACGTGCTCCTGTTCATCGACAACATCTTCCGGTTCACCCAGGCGGGTTCGGAGGTCTCGACACTGCTCGGCCGGATGCCCTCTGCCGTGGGCTACCAGCCGACGCTCGCGGACGAGATGGGCGTGCTCCAGGAGCGGATCACCTCCACGCGTGGACACTCGATCACCTCGATGCAGGCGATCTACGTCCCCGCCGACGACTACACCGACCCGGCACCAGCCACGACCTTCGCCCATCTCGACGCGACAACCGAGCTCTCCCGTGAGATCGCCTCGCTCGGCATCTACCCCGCCGTCGACCCGCTCGGCTCCACGTCGCGCATCCTCGACCCGCGCTACATCGCCCAGGACCACTACGACACGGCGGTCCGCATCAAGCAGATCCTCCAGCGCAACAAGGAGCTGCAGGACATCATCGCCATCCTCGGTGTCGACGAGCTGTCCGAGGAGGACAAGACCCTCGTCAACCGGGCTCGCCGCATCCAGCGGTTCCTCTCGCAGAACACCTACGTCGCCAAGCAGTTCACCGGTCTGGAGGGTTCGACGGTCTCGTTGGCGGACTGCGTCGAGGCGTTCACCAAGATCGCGGACGGCGACTACGACCACGTCGCCGAGCAGGCGTTCTTCATGTGCGGTGGCCTGGACGACGTCGAACGCCAATGGGACGAGATCCAAAAGAGCCTGTGACCCCACAGGCACCCGAGCCGGCCGCCCACCTCGGGTGGCCGGCCGGCGGCGCCCCAACCCCGTCGAACCGCCGGTTAGACTCACCCAAAATACCGACTCACCTGCATGACGCACCTGCCTGACGAACAGAGGACATCGTGAGCCCACTCAAGGTCGAGCTGGTTGCCGCCGACCGCATGGTCTGGTCCGGCGAGGCGCGGATGGTTCGCGCGCGCTCCGTCGATGGTGAGCTGGGCATCCTGCCTGGACACACGCCGTTGCTCGGCGTCCTCGTTGCGGGAGAGGTCACCATCCATGGCACGGATGGTGACGAGACCGCCGCCATCAACAGCGGGTTCATCTCGGTGGAGCACGACCGCGTGACGATCGTCGCCGACTCCGTGGGCACGTCCGGCGACGCTGCCGCACGTCGATCCTGACGGACGGCTGACGGGCTCCTTCGGATGCCAGCCGCGCTCGTCTCCGCTGAGGCCGTGGTCGGTGCGCTGGTGGTGCTGCTGGCGGTCGGCCTGGTGCTGACCTTCGCCAGACGTCTCGTGGTAAGGCGCGGGCGCACCCTGACCCTGTGCGCCTGGCGCGGGCAGCCGGGCGAGCGGTGGCGCGTCGGGTTGATGCGCCAGGGGTCGGCAGAGCTGGAGTGGTTCACCCTTGTCGGAGCGTCCACCCGGCCTCGGCACTCCTGGGACAGGGCGGTCCTTGACCTCTCCGCCCCGCTGATCCTGCAACGTGCCGACCATATCGAGCTGATCCCCGACGCGGTGCTGGTCCGCTGTTCGCACGGCACCGACCAGTTCGAGCTCGCGCTGGCGACCCCCGCATACACGGCGCTGCGGTCCTGGGCGGAGGCCTCCCCGCCCGGTTCCGCCGCCAACGTCGCCTGACGTAGGCCAACGATGGCCACGATGGCCAACGATGGCCAACGATGTCGCACGAAGGCCCACAAAGAACCACGAAGGACACGGCCCGGTGGCCGGACTCGGTCAGCCGCGGCCGCGACGGGTCGGCTGCTCCGCTCTGCCGCCGCCGGGCTGCCACAGCACGTCTCCACCACGCTCGACGTTGGCGAGGCGGGCAAGGATGAACAGCAGGTCCGACAGCCGGTTGAGGTAGGTCGCCGTCAGCGTGTTGACGCCGCCCTCGCCTCGCGTCGAGCCCGGCTCGATGCCGTGCACCTCGATGGCGGCCCAGGTGCTGCGTTCGGCCCGGCGCACGACCGTCGTCGCCACGTGCAGCTGGGCTGCCCCGGGGGAGCCGCCCGGCAGGATGAAGGAGCGCAGCGGCTTCAGCCTCTCGAGGTAGCGGTCGCAGTCGGTCTCGAGGTCGTCGACCCACGGCTGCTCGACGCGCAACGGGGGGTACTCGTAGGACTCCTGCAGCGGCGTACACAGGTCGGCTCCCACGTCGAAGAGCTCGTTCTGGACCCGGGTGAGGGTCGCCTCCACCTCCTCGCCCAACGTTCTCGCGGCAACGGCCACACCGATGACGGCGTTCGCCTCGTTGGTGTCCGCGTATGCCGCGAGCCGCGGGTCCGTCTTCGTGGTCCGGCTGAAGTCGCCGAGCGAGGTCGTCCCATCGTCGCCGGTCCGGGTGTAGATCCTGGTGAGGTTGACCATGCACCTAAGGGTGCCACCTCCCTGCCGCAGCGGTCAGCCGGCACCGACCTGAACCTCGTACCTGCCTCTACCTGCCTCTACCTGCCTCTACCTGCCTCTACCTGCCCCCGACCTGCCCCGACCTGCCCCCGACCTGCCCCCGACCTGCCCCCGACCTGCCCCCGACCTGCCCCCGACCTGCCCCGAACGGCCGTCCACGCGGCGACGATACGGTGATCGAATGAGTGAGCGGTTCCGGGTCGTGGGCGGGGCACGCCTGCACGGCAGCGTGACCGTCGTGGGGGCCAAGAACAGCGCCCTCAAGCTCATGGCCGGCGCCCTGCTCGCCGTCGGTCGGACCCGGCTCACCAACGTGCCCGGGATCGTCGACGTGACAATCATGGCCGAGCTGTTGCGCCGGCTGGGAGCAGTGGTCGACTGGGACCCGGTGACCGGGGTGGTCGAGATCGATGTGCCCGAGTGGATCGGCCACCGCGCCGACTACCAGCTCGTACGCGCGTTGCGCGCCTCGATCTGCGTGCTCGGCCCCCTGGTGGCTCGGGTGGGGGAGGCCGATGTGGCCGTTCCTGGTGGGGACGCGATCGGGTCTCGCGGGCTCGACCTGCATGCAGAGGGCCTCGAGGCTCTGGGCGCGAAGGTTCACGTCGCGCACGGCTACCTCATTGCCACGGCCCCTCAGGGCCTGCACGGCGCCGACATCCGGCTCGAGTTCCCCAGCGTCGGCGCGACCGAGAACGTGCTCATGGCTGCAGTGCTCGCTCCGGGCCATACCCGCATCGACAACGCCGCGAGGGAGCCGGAGATCGTCGACATCGCCGCGTTCCTCGTCGCAATGGGTGCCACGGTCACCGGCGCCGGGACCTCGACGATCGAGGTCGACGGAGTCGAGGCGCTCCAGCCGACCGAGCACGCCGTCGTCTCCGATCGGGTGGCCGCGGGGAGCTGGGCCTTCGCCGCAGCCACCACCCGTGGGGACATCGAGGTTGTCGGCGGTGTCGCGGGTCATCTGGAGCTCGCGCTCGAGCTGATCTCCGGGGCCGGAGCACGCGTGATGACGACGGAGCGCGGGTTCCGGGTCGTCGGCGCCCAGGACCGGCCCCGCTCGATCGACGTCGCGACGCTGCCGTATCCAGGGTTTCCCACCGACCTGCAGCCCTTTGCGATCACCTACGACGCGGTCGCCGACGGCAGTGCGATGGTGACCGAGAACGTCTTCGAGGCCAGGTTCCGCACCGTCCAAGAGCTGGCCAGGCTGGGTGCCGACGCTCGCATCGACGGCCACCACGTCATGGTCCACGGCGTTCCCCAGCTGTCGGGTGCGCCGGTGGAGGCGAGTGACATCCGGGCCGGTGCTGCCCTCGTCCTCGCTGGACTGGTCGCGGACGGGGTGACCACCGTGAGTGGTGCCCACCACGTAGACCGCGGATACGACCGGTTCGAGCTGCAGATGCAGGACCTAGGAGCCGAGGTCACCCGCGAACCCGACGACGAGCTCTACGGCTGAGCGGACCACCGCATCTGGCCGCCCCGGGGCCAGCGCATACAACCGAACCCCTCGCGGGGCTCATGTCGGGTCGCTTTGTGGCCGTTTCGTCACCTACGCGGGTGTGTCGGTCCGAACGCCCGCGGGCTCGCGGCATACCGTCGGGTCACGCGAAAGATCCGTCACACGTGTATCACTCGTGACGACCCGCGCTCCTGCACAAGGGACACCGGATCGTTACCTCCGCGGCCCGCTTCCTGGCCGCCAGCTTGTGAGTCAATTGCACCGCACAGCGGATCTACCCGGCCGACAGCATGAGGACCGGAACGATCGAACGGGCCGGGGGGCCCAGTTGGGGGAGCACCATGGCACTTCAGCCGGTCAGAGTACGGGGCCCCGTCGTACGGGTGGCCCCCTCGGCGCGCGGTCAGGAGGTCACCCTCCAGGGGCCCGTCGATGTGCGTACCGCTCCCGACATCCGGCTCGCGCTGCACGAGGCGATCAGCGACGGCGCGGGTGACCTCTACCTGCACCTCGGTGGAGTCGAGATCGGTGACTCGACCGGCCTCGGCGTCCTCGTCGAGGCGCACCGTCGAGCCCGTCGGGAGGGTCGACGGCTCGTGCTGGCGAGCATCACCCCTCGGACCGAACGACTGCTGCGCGTCTCGCGTCTCAACCGGGTCCTGCACCTCGACCCCACGATCGGGGAGAGCACTGACGGGACCCTCGACACCGTCGCCGGAACCGATGGGGTCCTCGACACCGCGACTCTGTTGGCCTGACCCTCCCGATGCGCGGCGCCCGCACGCACCGTTGACGAGTCCGCGCACCCCGGTCGACCAACGCGTAGCACCCCTGGTGTTCGTGGCTGCGCCGACATGCACGCAACCGGTTTGCCGTGAGGATCCCCTCGGCCACCGTGCGCGACTCGACGCGACCGTAACCTCTCAGCCCACGCCTGTCGCGGACTCGCGACGACTGTCAGCGGCTGCCCCGAGAGTGCCGTCTTCGCGTCGGAACGCGGCGCCGACCCCGCCGAAGAACATCGACCCGCGGGGGTGCACGACGACCTCGAGGCCCGCCTCCTCGACCGCGTCGACGAGCAGCTCGTCGTCCTCGACCTGCACGAACGGAACGATCTCCTCGCCGCGCTCGTCGCCGGCGCCGGCGCCGTCCTGAGGGCTGGATGCCGAACCCTCCAGCGGGGCCAGGTCCTCAGACGGGTCGGGCCGGTCGGCGGGGTTGGCGAACGTCCCCCGGTAGCTCACGTGCAGTCGGGGGGACTCGATCGCGTCGGCGAGATCCATGCCCTGCAGACAGAACCGCCCGAGAACCTGCATCAGCGCGGTCGTGATCCGGTCCGCACCCGGTGACCCGACGGCCAGCACCGGTCCGGCGCCAGAGGGCATACCGACTGCCCGGCCGACCGTGGGCGCCATGTTCGACGCGAGACGGGTCCCCGGCGTGAGGGCATGCAGGCCCAGCCGGTTGAGCTCGGGCTCGCCGAGACAGTTGTTGAGCATCAACCCGGTGCCCGGAACCGTTGCGCCCGAGCCATATCCGGCAGATGCCGTGATAGCGCACGCCGTCCCCGCCGCGTCGACGACCGAGACGTTCGCCGTCGAGCCCGAGGTCGGGAGACCGGCCAGACCATGCCGCTCGACCCGCTCCAGCAGGGCGGTCCCCGCGGCCTCGAGGTCACGTGCGAAGTCGTGCTCGCTCAGCCGGTGGCCGAGAACGCGGCGCTGGACGTCGATCAGGTCCGCCACACCCCACTCGCCGCGCCGAACGAGCTCGCCCAGCAGGACGGCGAGCACCGGCCCACCGATCGACGGCGGTGCGTTGGTGGCGAGGTCCCAGTCGCCGGCTCGCAACCGAAGGGCGGGTCTCACGACGGGCCGGTATGCCTGCAGGTCCTCGCGTGTGACCAGCCCTGCGCGGCGCTCCTGGTCGGTCGCGAGAGCCGCTGCGAGGTCCCCCCGGTAGAGGTCGTCGGCCCCGACGTCCGCGATCCGGTCGAGCGCGTCGGCCAGGTGCGGGTCGACGATCCGCTCGCCGGCCAACCGCGGTTCCCCGGTCGGGCGCAGGAGCAGAGCGGCCGTCTCGGGGTCCCACGCGAAGAGGGTGTCGCCGGTGATCGCCAGGTAGCTGGCGGCCGCGGCACCCAGCGGGAACCCGTCACGTGCAGCCGACGCAGCGGGGGCGACGACGTCGGACCAGGGCACCCGGCCATGTCGTTCGTGCGCCAGGCTCAGGCCGGCCAGGGCGCCCGGGGTCGCGACGCTGCCAGGGCCGGCATACAGCGTCAGGCCGCCACCATAGGTGGTCGTGAGCTCCATGAGCCCCTGCCCGAACCGTTCGGGCGCAAGGCCACGTCCCGGCATCTCGACGTTGGCATCCACCACCTCCGGCTCGCCCACCGTCGGCCAGACCGTCACGAACGCGCCTCCGAGCGGGCTGACGACACCAGGCTCCGTGCACATGGCGACGAGCATCGCCGCGACGGCGGCGTCGACGGCGGTCCCTCCGGCGGCACACACCGCTAGCCCGGCGTCGACGGCGAGCTGGTTGGGTGCGGCAACGGCTGCAGTCACCCGGTTGATTCTGCCGTGCGGGACAACGCGGTGGCGCGATCTGTCCACCGGTTCAGCCTGGGAGCGTTGACACAGAGTTGGCTATATGGTTACCTAGTAGGGTGACTAACCAGGTAACCGAGAGGCACTAGGCGTGCTCGATGATGCGAGGCCGATCTTCCAACAGATCGCCGAACGCCTGGAGGACGACATCCTCGACGAGTCGCTCGCAGAGGAGGACCAGGTGCCCTCGACCAACGAGCTCGCCGCCTTCCACCGGATCAACCCTGGGACTGCAGCCCGGGGCATGAGTGAACTCGTCTCGGACGGAACGATCTACAAGCGAAGGGGGATCGGCATGTTTGTCTCCACGGGAGCCAGAGACAAGCTCCTCACGCGACGTCGCGAAGATTTCGTCCGAGCCTATGTCACGCCCCTGATCGAACAGGCGCGGCGTCTCGAGATCGACGGGGACGACCTGGTCGCCATGATCCGTCGGCAAGCGGGTGAGCGATGACCTGGGCGGTAGAGATGTCCGGGGTGACCAGGCGGTTCGGTTCGGTCGTTGCGCTGGGCGACGTGACCTGCAGCATCGGGACCAACTCCATCACCGCGCTACTGGGCCGGAACGGCGCGGGCAAGACCACGTTGATGAGCTGCATCACGGCGCAGGATTTTCCGACGAGTGGTGACGTACGCCTGTTCGACGAGCCGCCGATGGAGAACGACCGCGTCCTGCGGCAAAGCTGCTTCGTCCGGGAGAACCAGCGATACCTCGCAACGACGGTCGGGCACGTGTTGAACGCCGCCCAGGGCTTCCACCCGGCATGGGACAGCCGCTTGGCCGACCACCTCGTGGCGGCGTTCGACCTGCCCCCGAAGCGACAGGTGCAGAAGCTGTCGCGGGGGATGACGTCGGCTCTCGGGGCGATCGTTGGATTGGCCAGCCGCGCGCCGCTGACGATCTTCGACGAGCCGCACCTCGGGCTCGACGCCGCGGCGCGTCAGCTTTTTTACGACGAGCTGCTGGCCGACCACATCAGCCACCCTCGTACCGTGCTGCTGTCGACGCACCTCGTCGACGAGGTGAGCGCCATGCTGGACCATGTCCTCGTCCTCGACGCGGGTCGCCTCGTCGTCGACAGCCCCGCGGACGACCTTCGAGGCTGCGCCACGACCGTCGTCGGTCAGGCCCGGCGCGTCGCGACCGTCTCGGCCGGGCTGGAGGTCCTCGACGAGCGGCGAATGGGCTCGGCGGTGTCGCGAACGGTCTATGGCAGGTTCGACGACGTCCGGCGTGAGGCGGCTTCGGCTGCTTCGGTCCAGCTCTATCCGCTCAGCCTGCAACAGTTGGTCGTCCACGCGGCCGCCATCGACGCGCTGGCTGAGCGGCCAGGGCTCGTCGCTGCCGGGGGTGTCCGATGAACCGGGCGGTAGCGGTGGCTCGCATGCACCTCGTCGACCGGACGACGTTGATACTCATGCCGCTGGGCATATGCGCTGCTTCGTTTGTTATCAACATCCTCATCTGGCGCTACATCCCCGTAGCGTCGAGAACGACCGGGGGCGCCCTCTCGATCCCGATCTTCATCATGTATGCGGCCGTGCTCGGTGTCACCCGCGGCATCTACTTTGCGCTGGGGATGGGAGCCACGCGCCGCTCGTTCATGCTCGGGACCGCGCTCGTCGGTGCGGGGCTCGCAGCATCGTTCGCCTTCCTGGTTCTGGCCCTGGGTGTTGTCGAGCGGGCCACTCACGGATGGGGCCAACGCGGTCACTTTTTCGATATGCCGTGGTTCGACGGCTGGTCACCGGTGGCCGTGTGGCTCGTGCTCTTCGTGCCGACCTTGGCGATGTACCTGCTCGGCGCCCTCGGCGCCTCGATCTGGGTCCGCTGGAGCACCAGGGGTCTCAACATCATGAGCATGGGCGGCGTCCTCGTCACTGGCGTCGCGACGGTGCTGGTCTCACGCGCCCAAGCCTGGCCGGCGATCGGTTCCTGGTTGTTCGGCCTCACGCCCTTCACAGCCGCAGGCTGGGCTGCGGTGCTCTGCCTCTTATTTGCCGGTGCCAGTCACCTGACGTTGCGCCGGTTCAGCGTCTGACCCCTTCCCGAGGATGAGCCGCGTCTCGCACCGGGGAGGGACCGCCACCCGCGGTGGGTTGGGCTGGATATCCCACAGCACCCATGTCCCGCGCCGAACAGGGCCGCCAGATCACCCCCTGCGTGGTGCACAGCTCCTCAGAACAGCCGCGACCCTACGTCGTCGATGCCCCGCAGCGCGTCGTAGTCGAGGACCACACACCGGATCCCTCGGTCCTCGGCGAGCACACGGGCCTGCGGTTTGATCTCCTGGGCGGCGAAGATGCCGGTCACCGGTGCCAGATGGGGGTCTCGGTTCATCAGCTCGAGATACCGGGTGAGCTGCTCCACCCCGTCGATCTCGCCGCGCCGCTTGATCTCGACGGCAACGTGACGTCGAGCCGGGTCCCTGGCCAGGATGTCGACCGGGCCGATGGCCGTCATGTGCTCGCGCCGCACGAGGCTCCAACCGCTGCCGAGGGTATGGATGTGCTCAGCCAGGAGCCGCTGCAGATGGGCCTCGACGCCGTCCTTCACCAGTCCGGGATCCACCCCGAGCACGTGCGTGAAGTCCAGCATCACGTCGTGGAGACGCACGCGCAACCGGTCCTCGGTCTTGGCGTGCTGCACCACCCACACGCTGGTCACACCGTCAGCCGCCTCATCCTCGTCGGGCTCGACCTCAGCCATCGCGCACGGCGGCGACATCCAGTTGAGCGGCTTGTAGCTACCTCCGTCGCTGTGGACCAGCACGGACCCGTCCGCCTTGACCAGCAGCAGTCGCGTCGCGAGCGGCAGGTGAGCCGTGAGCCGCCCCTCGTAGTCGACGCTGCACAGGGCTATCACGAGTCGCACCGGGTCACCCTAGCGACGGCGGGAGACGGGTGCGACAGGCGGCGTGGCCTCCGTTTGATCGGTGACCGTTCGCCTCGAGGTCGACCGTGGCTCGCCGCCCAGCACCTGGGGGCAAGACGATTCCCCGGTACACGGCTGAGGGGGGCTCGTGAGGCGGCGGGACACATCGGTCGATCGCGGTGGTTGGAGAGCTGCAGGACAATGCCGGTATGCCGCGTGCAAACAGACGGCGTCGGGAGGGCCCGCCCGACGTGACTCGCCTCGGCGGGTCGACGAGCACCACCAGCTTCGCCGGTGGTCTCTGGACCGTGCGCCGACTCACGGGGGCCGGCTCTGAGCGCACCTATCGCTGCCCCGGATGTCAGCAGGAGATCGCTCCGGGCAACCCGCACGTCGTGGTGTGGCCCGCCGACGGGGCCGGTGGGGTCGGCGACCGGAGGCACTGGCACACCGGCTGCTGGGGTCGTAGGGATGCGCGCGCGGCGGGGAGCTCCTATCGGTGAGTTAGGGATGTGCGGAGCTCCGGTAGACCGCAGCGGGCCGAGGCAGATGATGGCCGAACGTGTCCCTCGGTAGCCTGCCGGTGTGAGCCGTGACCCCGACGAGATCCGCGCGAGCTCGATCCTCCCGGCCCGGCGCGAGGACGTCGAGCTGGAGACGGCCGACGGCTTGAGACTGGTCGGTGAGCTCGCACTGCCGCTCGAGCGCGACCCGGTCGCGACTCTGGTGACGCTGCACCCACTGCCGACGCACGGCGGCTTCATGGACAGCCACGTGTTCAAGAAGGCGGCCTATCGGCTGCCCGCCCTCGCCGACCTCGCGGTGCTGCGGTTCAACCTGCGTGGGGTGACGTCGCCGCGAGGGACGTCCGAGGGGACCTTCGACGATGCCGACGGCGAGAGGTTCGACGTGGCGGCGGCAATCGAGTTCGCCGAGTTCCACGAGGACCCCGAGCTGACCAACCGGTGGCTCGTCGGCTGGTCCTTCGGGACAGACCTCACGCTGATGTACGGCGACGACCCTTCGGTCAGCGGTGCCATCCTGCTCAGCCCGCCGCTGCGTTACAGCCGTCCCTCGCATCTTCACGCCTGGGCTACCTCTGGAACGCCGCTCGTCGCACTGGTCCCCGAGTTCGACGACTACCTGCGGCCGACGGAGGCGCGGACGCGGTTCGCAGCCGTCCCCCAGGCCGAGGTCGTTGCCGTCGACGGCGCCAAGCACCTCTGGGTGGGCGAGCCATATGTCCGGCGCGTGCACGAGGAGATCGTCGCCCGGGTCAACCCCAGTGCCCTGCCGCTCCCCACGACCTGGCCCGCGGCCGGCCAGCGTCACGAGCCGAGCCCGGCGCGGCTTCTCTGAGTTCTCTGAGCCGTGTGAGCTCTCTGGGGTTCGCCGGCCCGATCACCAGGACGTATGCAACGGGGCGCCTTCGACGAACCCGGCTGTGCCCTGAAGTCCCACGACCGCCTGCTCGTGGAACTGCGCGAGGGTCCGCGCACCGGCATAGGTGAAGGCCGACCGCACCCCTGCCGTGATCGCGTCGATGAGGTCCTCGACGCCGGGCCGGGCCGGGTCGACGAACATCCGGGCGCTGGAGATGCCCTCCTCGAACAACGCCTTGCGGGCGCGGTCGTAGGAGGACTCTGCCACCGTCCGCGTCCGCACGGCGCGCGAGGAGGCCATGCCGAACGACTCCTTGTATGGCCGTCCGTCCGCGCTCGTCTGGAGGTCGCCGGGCGACTCGAGCGTACCGGCGAACCACGAGCCGATCATCACGTTGGAGGCGCCGGCCGCCAGTGCCAGCGCAACGTCGCGTGGGTGTCGGACTCCTCCGTCGGCCCAGACATGTTTGCCGAGTGACTTTGCGGCAGAGGCACATTCGAGCACCGCGGAGAACTGCGGACGTCCGACTCCCGTCATCATCCGGGTCGTGCACATGGCCCCTGGCCCGACCCCGACCTTGACGATGTCGGCACCGGCCCGGACCAGGTCGCGCACGCCGTCAGCCGACACGACGTTGCCGGCACAGATGGGCACGTCGACACCCATGTGGCGTAGTGCTCGCAGCGTCTCGAGCATCTTGTCCTGGTGCCCGTGGGCGGTGTCGACGACCATGAGGTCGACTCCGGCCGCCACCAGCTCCTTGGCCCGTCCGGTCACGTCGCCGTTGATCCCGACGGCGGCGGCGATGCGCAACCGCCCTCGGTCGTCGACGTTCGGGACGTAGAGGGTGGCCCGCAAGGCACCCTGCCGGGTGAGTATGCCGACCAGCCGGCCTTCGCCGTCGATGATGGGGGCGAGTCGGTGGCGGGCGTCCCCGAGCGCAGCGAAGGCGGCCTCCGGAGCGATGTCGGCGGGGAGCGTTACCAACCCGCGGCTCATCACGTCCTGGACCTGGGTGAAGCGGTCGACGCCGCCCAGGTCGGCTTCGGTGACCATCCCCACCGGTCGTCGGTCTGGGTTGACCACAACTGCCGCGCCGTGGGCTCGCTTGTGCAACAACGTCATCGTTGCGCCCACCGTCTCGGTGGGGTCGACCGTGATGGGGGTGTCGGCCACCAGGTGCCTGGACTTGACGAAGTCGACGACATCGGCGACGACCTGAGCGGGGATGTCCTGCGGGATCACACAGAGCGCACCCCGTCGCGCGACGGTCTCGGCCATCCGCCGTCCCGAGACGGCTGTCATGTTCGCCACCACGAGCGGCAGGGAGTTGCCGGTGCCGTCCTCACAGCTGAGGTCGACGTCCATCCGCGAGGTCACGGACGAGCGGCCCGGGACCATGAAGACGTCCTCGTAGGTCAGGTCGAAGGACGGCTGTAAGCCGTTGAGAAATCGCACCGCACGAGGGTACGCCGGATACTGCGCGACGAGTCTCCTACGTGGGATCGTGAGCCATGACCGACGTGGCGGGGGACCAGCAGACCAAGGACGAGGACACCTCATTTTTTGGACAGCCGAGGGTTCTGGCGAACCTGTTCGGCGTCGAGCTGTGGGAGCGGTTCAGCTTCTACGGCATGCAAGGCATCCTGCTGATCTATCTCTACTACTCCGCCGACAAGGGCGGGCTCGGGATCGACCAGGCCACGGCGACGGGCATCGTCGGCGCATACGGCGGTCTGGTCTACCTCTCGACGATCGCCGGCGCCTGGCTGGCCGACCGGTTGATCGGCGCCGAACGCACCCTGTTCTACGCAGCGGCCCTCGTCATGTCCGGTCATATCGCGCTCTCGATCCTGCCCGGGCTCGTCGGCGTGGGCGTGGGTCTGGTGCTCATCGCCGTCGGAAGCGGTGGGGTCAAGGCCAACGCCACCTCGCTCGTCGGAACGCTTTACTCCGAGAAGGACCCCCGGCGCGACGCAGGATTCTCGATCTTCTACATGGGCATCAACATCGGCGCCCTGATCGGCCCCTTGCTCACCGGTCTGCTGCAGTCCAATCTTGGTTTCCACTGGGGGTTCGCCCTCGCGGCGGTCGGGATGGCGGTCGGCCTCATCCAGTACACGATCGGCCGCAAGCGGCTTGCCGAGGTCGCCAACGAGATCCCCAACCCGCTGCCGTCGTCGGAGCGGACGCGTTACGTCGCCGGCACCGTGCTCGCTGCCGTCGTCATCCTCGTGCTGGCCCTGACCGGCGTCCTGCGCGCCGACCGGCTTGCCACGATCGTCATCGGGGTCACCATCGTGGCGACGGTCATCTACTTCGCGATCATCCTCACGAGCAAGCTCGTGACCGAGGTCGAACGCAAACGGGTCCTCGCGTTCATCCCGATGTTCATTGTCAGCGCAGTGTTCTGGTCGCTCTATCAGCAGCAGTTCACGGTGCTGACGATCTACTCGGACAAGCAGCTCGACCGCAGCATCTTCGGGTGGGAGATGCCCGTGTCGTGGGTGCAGTCGATCAACCCCGTCTTCATCATCGTGCTTTCAGGGGTCTTCGCGGCCATCTGGACCAAGATGGGCGACCGCCAGCCGCCGACTCCCTACAAGTTCGCTGCCGGCACAGTCGTGATGGGCATCGCGTTCCTGCTCTTCATCCCGATGGCCAGCACCGAGGCCAACTCGGCTCCGCTGCTCGGGGTGACCGGCGTGATCTTCGTGTTCACCATCGCCGAGCTGCTGCTGTCACCGGTGGGCCTCTCGCTCGCGACCAAGCTCGCGCCGCAGAAGTTCCACACGCAGATGGTCGCGTTGTTCTTCCTCTCGGTCGCGCTTGGCACGGCGATGGCCGGACGCCTTGCCGAGGGATACACCGTCGAGAACCAGGTGCCCTACTTCGCGATCCTGGGCGGGGTCGCGGTCGTGGTTGGGGTGGTTCTTGCGCTGGTCACTCCCTGGCTTCGTCGGCTCATGGGCGGAGTGCGCTGACAGCATTGCTACGGCTGCTACGGCTGCTACGGCTGCTACGGCTGCTGCGGCTGCTACGGCTGCTACGGCTGCTGCGGCTGCTGCGTCGAGTGGTCAGACCCGTCTCATCCGTGGCACGAGCACCTCGTCGTAGAGCAGCAGCAGACCGGCTGCGGCCGGGATGGCGAGCAGCGCACCGAGCGCACCCAGCAGGGTGCCGCCGATCAGGGCGGCCACGATGGTCACGGAGCCTGGCACGGAAACGGTGCGCTGCATGATCCGCGGCGCCACGAGGTAGTTCTCGGTCTGCTGGTAGATGATGAAGTAGACCAGTGCGATCACCGCCTTCGTGGGGTCGTCGAAGAGCGCCACGATGGCGACGAGCACGGCGCCGAGGGTGGCGCCGACCATCGGCACGAGCCCGAGGAACCCGACCGCGACCGCCAGCACCGCGGCATACGGGATGCCGACGATCGTCATCATCACCCAGGCGAAGCAGGCGTTGACTCCCGCCACGACCACCTGGCCGATCGCGTACGACCCCACTCGGCGCATGATCTCCTCGGACAGCGAGATCACCCGCGGGCGGCGGCTGGCGGGAACGACGGCGTACGCCGCCTGCTTGAGGGTCGGCAGGGACGAGAGGAAGTAGAGGGTCAGGACCAGGACCGTCAGGGTGGAGAAGATCCCCGACGCGATGATCCGGCCGGCGCCGAGCACCCCGCCGGCGACCTGCGACATGAACCCGCTGTCCGTGAGGCGCTTGTTGATCTCCTCCTGGATCTTGTCGATCACGTGATAATGCTGGTCGATGTCTTGGATGCGGGGGTTTTGCAAGAGGTTGTCGAGGTAGCCCGGAGCGTTGCGGGCCAGGTCGGCGGCCTGCTGGGTGACCGGCGGGACCACGAGGATGCCCAGCAGCACGAAAACGGCCACCGCCAGAGCGAACACCGCCGTGACCGCCCCGCCGCGCCGCAACCCGCGGCGCACGAGGAACTCGACGAGCGGGTTGAGGGACAGGGTGAGGAAGAACGCAACGGTGAGCAGGGTGATGACGGTGTCCAGCGATGCGACCGCCTGCCAGAGCGCGTATGCCGCGAGCACCCCGATCGCGCCGACGAAACCGACGTAGAAGGGCGACTGCCGGTTGAGCGGGCGCCCCACCTGCCCGAAGGGACGCGCGGCACCTCCGCGGGCACCTCCTCGTGCCGACGAGGCTGCCGACGAAGCCGAAGCCGAAGCCGAGGGTGACGATGCCGGCACGGCCGTCCGGTCGGCCGATCCGGTCGGAACCTCGGTCGGTGCACCCCGCGGGAGAATGTCGCTGAGCAGGTCGTGCGTCAGCTGGTCGTCCTCGGGGCGTTCTTCGGACCGGGTCTCGTCGGCCCAGGACGCGGCGCTTCGCCGTGTCGTCGCGATCCGCTCGCGCTGCCGCTCCCGGAACGCGCGCAGCCGGTCGAGCATGCGTCAACCTTAACGGCGCGGGAGACGAACTCCCTCAGGCGCGTCGGCAGCAGCGCCTCGGACATCCTCCAAAGGGCGAGGCTACGCGCGTGTCAGTCAAGCAGGCAGAGCTCTCAGTGGGGTCCCAGGTGATAGCGATGCTCCGGGCGACCTGCCTCGCCGTACTTCAGCCTGAGCCGCACCAAGCCGTGCTGGTCGAGGTAGTTGAGGTAGCGCTGGGCGGTGGCGCGGCTGATGCCCACAGTCTCGGCGACGTCGGTTGCGGAGACATCAGTGCTGCTGGCTTGGACGGCGTTGCGTACCTGTTCGAGTGTGTGGGCGGAGTGGCCCTTGGGAGGGCGCGGGGTGGCTGCCGCGGTATCGGATCTGAGTTTCCGGAACAGCTGGTCGACGTCGGACTGCTGCGGCTCGGCGGGCAGGTTGGCCAGGTGATCGCGTAGCTCCCGGTAGGAGTTGAGCCGCTCGGCGAGGATGGCGAAGTCGAACGGTTTGACGAGGTAGTGGACCGCTCCGAGCTGCATGGCGACCCGCACGGCGGTGATCTCCTTGGCGGCGGAGATCACGATGACGTCGGGGGGGTCCTTTTCGTCGAGAAGTGACCGCAGGACCTCTAGTCCGTTGCCGTCGGGGAGGTAGATGTCCATCAGCACCAGGTCCGGGCTGAGTGACTGTGCGAGAGCGAGCGCTTCGTGTGCTGTGTGCGCGGTGCCGACGACGCGATATCCGGGTACGCGTCGAACCAGCGCCGCGTGGATGTCGGCGACGCGATAGTCGTCGTCGACCACGAGGACGTCAAGGAGCTCGCCAGGAGTCACGATGGGCTTCGGTGACCCACCGGAACGCGGCCGGCCGGTAGTCGCACGGTGAACTCGGCGCCCGGTCCGTCGGAGACCGCGGTCGACCCCCCGAGCTGCGCCACGAGGCGTGCGACAAGCGCCAGGCCGAGCCCGTGACGACGGCCTGGGGCCGCGGCCTTGGTGGTGAACCCGTCGCGGAAGATCAGCTGTTCAGCGCCGACGGCGATGCCCGGGCCGTTGTCGGCGACGGTGATGCACAGCTCGTCGTTGTCCTCGACAACGTCGATCACCACCTGTCGTGGTGCTGGCACCGAGGAGAGGGCGGCAAAAGCATTGTCGATGAGGTTGCCGATGATGCTGGTGAGTGCCTGCACCTTGTCGGGCGACTCGCTCAACCAGGTCTCGGGTGTGATGACCAGCTCGATTCCACGCTCGCTGGCTTCGGCGGCCTTACCCAAGAGCAGCCCGATGATCTGGGGGGACTCGATGTGGGTGCGTAACGTGTTGTCGAACTCGGCCGCGGTACCGCGAATCTCCAGGACATAGCTGAGGGCCTCGTCTGCTTGGCCGAGCTGCAACAGTCCCGCAACGGCATGCAGTCGGTTGGCGAACTCATGTTGCTGAGCGCGTAGGGAGTCGGTCAGGCCGCGCTCCCCGACGAGCTCGCTTCTTACGCCTGCGATCTCGGTCCTGTCGCGGAGCGTGGCGACCGCGCCGTGCGGTCGTCCAGCGACGGTGACGGGCCTCCGGTTGATGACCAGGCTCAGGTTGTCTGTCAGAACGATGTCGTCTCCTTCCGTGTTCCGCCCGGCGAGCACGTCGCGCAGCCGACCCTCGGGGAGAAGGTCGTTGAGATGACGGCCCACGGCACTGATGGGCAGGCCGAGCAGGTGTTGCGCCTCGTCGTTGACCACACTGACTCGGTCTTGTCTGTCGAAGGCGATGACACCTTCGCGGACGCCGTGCAGCATGGCCTCTCGTTCCTGCAACAGCAGTGAGATCTCGTCGAGCTCGAGCCCGAACGTTCTGCGCTTCAGGTGTGCCGCCAGCCCGAATGACGCGGCGCAGCCGAGGGCAAGGGCTATGGCGAACCAGGCGCCGTACGAGGGCAGCTCGTGCCATAGGGCAGTTGACACTGAGCTCTCTGTGATGCCGACGGAGACCTCCCCGACCATCGTGCCCTCCGGCGAGTAAAGCGGCGCCTTGCCGTTGGCTGAGGGACCAGTACTGCCGCTGTCGACACCAAGGTGGATCTGCCCGTCGGCGGTGACGATCGGTTCGGTGACCGGCTGTCCTACCAGCGCCGGGTTGGGGTGCGAGTGCCTCACCTGGAGCATGTCGATGACGACGACGTATGAGGCTCCGGTGGCCTGTTCGACCGACGTCGCAGTGGTCTGGATCTGCGCAGCACATCCCGGCCCGTCGTGCGCCATGCAGCTGCGGATGGTCGGCACGCCCGAGACGCTCGAGGCGATCGCCGCGGCGCGCGTCTCGTACTCCTCGTCCAGGTGCCGGCGGGCGTCGTTGGCGAACAGGGCGAACCCGACGACGATGGTCGCGGTGAGGATTACCAGCTGGGCCATGAGTATCTGGCTGGAGAGCCGACGCATCCGGGACCGCATGAGGCTCAGTGTGATCGCCGTCCAACCGGTGAACAAGTGCACGGCGCAGAACGCGCAAAACTGCTGAAAATGCGGGAAAAGCGCGATATGACCGCAACGGTGACGTGACACCCGCCACCCGGCTACCTTCAGCCCACTCGACGACGTGAGGAAGCTGAGATGGCCGTGCAAGAACACCGACCACCAGGCGCGTCGGCGCAAACCGCTGGGCCTACACGCACGGAGACTGCGGGGCGGATCGAGCTGACCGGGGTCAGCAAGCGATTCCTGCGCCCCAAGGGTGAGCCATTCACCGCGATCACCGACGTCACCTTCACGATCGAGCCGGGCCACTTCTGCGCGATCGTCGGCCCGACCGGGTGCGGCAAGTCGACCACCCTGGGTCTGGTCTCCGGTCTGGAGCGACCGAGCGCCGGCTCCGTCCGGGTCAACGGGCAGGAGGTCAACGGCATCACCAACGGCGTCAGCTTCATGTTCCAGGCCGACGCACTGTTCCCCTGGAAGACCGTCCTGGGCAACGTGATGACGGGCCCAACGCTGAACGGTATGAAGAAGAAGGACGCGATCGCTCTCTCGCGGGACTGGCTACGGCGGGTGGGTCTTTCCGGTTTCGAGGACCGCTACCCCCACCAGCTCTCCGGTGGGATGCGTAAACGGGTTGCCATGGCGGCAGCCCTGATCAACGAGCCGAAGATCCTGTTGATGGACGAACCGTTCGGCGCCCTTGACGTACAGACCAAGGCCATCATGCAGACCGAGCTGCTCGGACTCTGGGAGCAGCTGCGACCATCAGTGCTGTTCATCACCCACGACCTCGACGAGGCCGTGGCCTTGTCGGACCGTGTGCTCATCATGACCAGCAGCCCCGGCTCGATCAAGCACGGCTTCGACATCGACCTACCGCGTCCGCGCGGTGACGTGCAGACGATCCGGCACGAGCCGCGTTTCCTGGAGCTCCAGGACCAGATCTGGGCCTCCCTCAAGGACGAGGTCGAACGGGCCTACGCGCAGACAGCAGGTGCGGCATGACCGCGAACCTCGACACCTCTGCGGCGACGGTGACCACGGGAGTCATGGAACCCGCGGGGCAGCAGTCTTTTCAGCGCGCCCGTCGACGCCGCGCCGGGCTGATCTGGCTGGGGCGCGTTGCCGTGCCGGTGGTCTTCCTCGGCGGTTGGCAGCTGGCAACATCCGTCGGGTGGATCGACAAGTTCTTCTTCGGTCAGCCCACCGGGGTCTGGGCCAGCCTGGTGAGCCTGTTCACCGAGGGCACCGCGTTCGGGTCGATCTGGGAGAACCTGTGGGTCACGATCCAAGAGGCCGTCTACGGGTTCCTGGCCGGCACCATCGCCGGCATCATCTTCGGCCTGCTTCTGGGACAGAACCGATACCTCTCAGAGGTCTTCGGGCCGTACATCAAGATCCTCAACTCCATCCCACGCATCATCCTCGGCTCGATCTTCATCGTTGCGTTCGGCCTCGGAACCTTCCCCAAGGTGCTCTTGGCGGCCGTCCTGGTCTTCTTCATCGTCTTCTTCAACGCCTTCCAAGGGGTGCGTGAGGTAGACCCGAACCTCATCGCGAATGTCCGGGTCCTCGGCGCGTCGCCCCTGCAGGTAGCCCGGCACGTCACCATCCCGTCGGCGTTGACCTGGATCATCGCCAGCCTGCACACCGCGTTCGGGTTCGCCATCATCGGGGCCCTCGTCGCCGAGGTCCTCGGCGCCCAGCACGGCATCGGCCTGATCATCACCCAAGCCCAAGGTCAGTTCGACATGGACACCGTCTTCGCCGCCATGGTCATCACCTCGGTGGTGACCCTGATCGCCGAGTTCCTCATCACCCTCCTGGAAAGGCGGGTCCTGGCCTGGCGACCACCCACCCGGTCGGAGGCCGTAGCCGTCTGAGCAGTCCACACCCTCTCCCCACGTCAGGCGTCGCCCTCGCATCCGCAACCGGATGCACGAAAGGAAGTCACAGGCATGCGTAAAACCGTCATCTCGATCGCCACCGCAGGGGTGCTGGCGCTCACCACCGCAGGATGCTCCAGCTCGAGTAACACCTCCAACGCCGGATCAGGCGGTGGCGGGTCGACCGACGCGTCCATGCCCACCGTCAAGCTCATGGTCGGCGGCATCGACAAACAGATTTACCTCCCCTATCAGCTGGCCCAAGGCCTCGGCTTCTACCAGAAGTACGGGGTCAACGTCGAGCTCTCGACCGAGACGAACGGTGGGGTCGGCGCCGAGGATGCGATGGCCTCCGGTCAGGTGGACATGGCTGGAGCCTGGTACATCCACACCATCGACTTCCAGTCCAAGGGCAAGGACGTCATCGACGTCGTCCAGCTGTCCGGCGCACCAGGTGAGCGGGTGATGTGCGGCACCGACAGCGGTGTGCACAGCGCCGCCGACTTCAAGGGCAAGACCGTCGGCGTCACCGACCTGGGGTCCGGCACTGACGAGCTGACCCAGTTCCTGGCCTCACAGCAGGGCCTGACCCGCAAGGACTACCAGACCCTCGCGGTCGGTGCCGGTTCCACCGCAATTGCCGCAATTCAGCGTAAGTCCGCCCAGTGTGTGATGACGACGCAGCCGACCGTCGGAGCGTTGGAGTCGCAGAATCTCGCATACTCTGCCCTCGATCTGGCAACCACCAGCGGGGCTACCAAGGTACTCGGCGGTGCCTGGCCCGCGGCGGGCGTACTGGCGCAGGCAAGCTGGGTCAAGACTCACGAAGCCGCGGTGCAGAGCGTTGTCAACGCTCTGGTCGCGACGATGCACTGGATCGACCAGCACTCAGCCGCGGACATCGCCGCCAAGCTGCCGGCGCAGTTCGTCTCCAACAAGACCATCACCAAGGAGCAGTACATCTCCGGCCTGACCACAGACAAGGGCCAGTTCCTGCCGGATGGCATCATGCCCGCCGGAGGCCCCAAGACCGTTTACGACATGGAGAAGGTGATCGGCGCAGCGGTCGACAAGGTGACCGTTGGCAACACCTTCACGAACGACTACGCAACGAAGGCCAACAAGCTGGAGGGCACCGCGATCACCACCACGCCGGCGGGTGCTGCCGGCTGACAATCGTGCCGGGAGGTCGTGCGCGTAGGGCTAGCGCAACCTGTCGCGGGCGACGAGCTCGACGGTGACGACGACGGCGGCGCTGGCGACGAGCAGGAGTGCGGCGAGGACGAGGAGCTGGACCGCAGCTGCCTGTAAGGGCGAAGCGCCGCCGAGGAGCATGCCGACAAAGGCGCCGGGCAGGGTGACCAGGCCGACGGTGCGGGTCTGGTCCAGTCCGGGGATGAGCGCCAGGGCCGCGTCATCGCGGGCGACGAGCAGGCGGGCGTCCCGGGTCTCAAGCCCGATCGCGAGGGCGGCCTCGACCTCCCCGTGCCGGACTCTGAGGGCGTCGAAGGTGCGGCGACCGGCCAAGGTGGTGGCCGTCATCGCGCCGCCGATGAGGATACCGGCGACCGGGACAACGACAGTCTCGGTCAGTGGGACCAGGCCGCTGCCCAACAGGACGGCTACCACGGGGGCGGCGCTGGCCGAGACCGGGAGGGCCGCCCACCACCACCGGCCGCGGGGGACCAACCGCCGGCCCGAGGTCACCGACGCCACTGTGAGCATGACGAGGATGAAGAGGCCGGTCAGCCACCAGGACGCCAGGACAGCCGCGATGAGCAGACCGACGGCCGCCAGCTGGGCGGTGGCCCGGACTGCGGCCACCAGCTGGGCCCGTGCGTAGCCCAGCTGCCCGGCCCGGGACACCACTGCGGCGAGGCCGGTGAGCGAGATGACCAGGACAATGAGGCGCAGGTACCCCGCAGCGTCGTTCACCTGGACCAGCGACGCGCTGGGCAGAGCTGTCGGCATCACGCCATCATCGGTGACATCCGGTGACATCCGGTATGCCTGACTGCACGACTGTCTGACGGGCAGCAGCGCTACCGGGTTCGCCAGCCACGCCCTGACTGTGCCGAGCGTGCCGACCGTGCCGACCGTGCCGACCGTGCCGACCGTGCCGAGCGTGCGACTCAGCGACGACCGCACTGAGGAGGTCCGCGATCTCGGGCATGATGGTGGGTCTCGTCGCGAGCGCAGCTCGGTGGTCGAGCTGTCTCTGGTCTGCGCTCCTCGTCGCCCAGACGTCCTGGCTGCGGACGCTCAGCCTGATGCCTGACCCGGCCGTGCCGACCATGCCACCACTCCCGCCATGGCAAGCGCGAGCACGAGGCCCACCAGGCCGGCACCAGCATTGAGGCCGCCTTCGCTGCTCGGTTTGCCGAGCCAGTCCGCGATCGAGGCGCCCAGTGGCCGGGTCACCACGTAGGCCGACCAGAAGCACACAACCGGGTTCCATCCCAGGAACCGGTAGCCGATCACGGGCAGGAGGATGAGGGCAGCGAACGCGACCGCGGACGTCAGGTAACCCAGATGGAAGGTGACCGCAGCCATGTCACCCAAGGCGGTCCCCATGGCAAAGGTCAGCACCACGGCCGCCCAGTAGTAGCACTCGCGAGCCGATGTTGTCACCGCGTGGACGTCCACCGTCCCCTCGCGATGGCGCCACATCAGGAACACCCCAGCGAGCACCGCAGCGCAACCCAGGAACGACAGAGCGTATGGCACCCGCAGCACCACGTGCGCGACGTCGGCGGCCATCGTCCCGAAGACGCCAACCGTGCCGACTGCCAGCCAGTAAGCCCACGGAACATATCGGCCCCGGGTGAGCTGTATCGCCAGCGCCGCCACGAATCCGACGAACCCCAGGATCACCGCCAGCTCGGGGACCACAGCCCGGATCGACCAGTCGGAGACCGACTCGCCCATCGCCGTCGACAGGCCCTTGGCAGCCCAGAACGCGACACCCGGCAGCGCCACTCGCGCCATCAGCCGGATCTCAGCGGATGGCTGCTCGGGTACGAAGACGCGTCCTGCCGACGGCGGATCATTCACCACGTTGCTTCCCTTCAGGCCCATCCGAACGAGGTCATCGTGGGGTCACCATCTGTGAGCAACCTGGGCGTCGGCGCGGCCGCGGAGGAGTTCCGGCAGGTGGGCGGACGCTGTGGCGGGTCCTAGGGACGACCGTCGACTCCAGTGATCGCCACGTCGCGACGTCCTCCCCCGGACGGTCGACCTGGTGTGGCTGGCGTGCCGGAGCTCGGTGGCGATGTGGGCCGGCACCCGCGACGCTCAGCCGGACAGCAAGCCCTGACGGCGGGCGATGGCGGCAGCTTCGGTCCGCCCGGTGGCACCGAGCTTGGCGAGGATGTTGGAGACGTGCACGCTGACGGTCTTGGTGCTGATGAACAGCTGGCGCGCGACCTCGCCGTTGCTCCGGCCCTGGGCGACGAGGGCGAGGATCTCGTGCTCCCGCGCCGTCAGGGGCGCCGCCTCGGGTGCCGGTGCCTCGCGCGCACCTGCACCGCGGCCCGACCCGCTGACCGTCCGCAGCTCACGCACCAGCGGGTCCGCTCCGAGTCGCCGCGCCGTGGTCCTGGCCTGCGTCACCAGCTCGCGTGCGCCCGTGACCTCACCGGTAGCGTGCAGCACCGCAGCCAGCCGGGCCTGCGAGCGGGCAACCTCGTAGACGTGGCCCAGTTCGTCGAACGCCGCCACGCTCGAGCGCCAGGCCTGCGTGAGGGTCTCCGGCTCCGGAGGCTCGACATCGGCGAGCCAGTGCAGCCGCAGGTGCTCCGCCTCCAGTCGGGCCCGCCACGCCCGTGCCTCCACGCGCGACGCCCCATCGAAGGAGCGGCCTTGCCAGAACTCGACAGCGGCCGCAGCGTAGCCGTCGCCCAGGCGGACCAGCTCCACCCGCTCCGCGCGGGAGCGCACCGCTGCGTGTCCGGCGAGCTGTCCGAGGACCAGGGCATGCAGCCGCAGCCGCACCCACAAGAGCGTGACGGGCCACAGCTGCTCGAGGGTCGTGATCGCGTCGTCGTGGATCGCGATGGCGGAGTCGAGGTCGAGGCGGTCCCCGAAGAGGTCGACCGCTGCGCAGGCGCTGCAGACGACGATCATGCCGTCGCGTTCCCAGAACGGCCGCACCACGCCGACGTGGACGATCCCGTCCGGGGAACCGCGGCCGGCCTCGACGCTCAGGCGGATCGACGTCAAGAACGCCTCGACGGCCACCGGCGGCGTCTCCCCGTCGGTGCCGAGAACGGCCAGGGCGTCGTCCCAGTCCCCGAGCGCATACGAGCTGAGCGCGGCGAGTCCGCGGGCGTCAAGGCCGTACGGCGCCCACGGCCGTCGGGCGTCGCGGGCCCGTTCGGTGGCCGCGAGGTAGGCCTTGCGGGCCCGGACGAAGTCTCCGGTGCCGTAGTGGACGCCTCCCAGCTGGTGCAGGCCGCGCAGTTCGACGTCGGCGTCGTCCAACGCCCGTGCCTGGTCGAGTACATCGTCGAGCCGAGCGAGCGCGGCGCGGCGGTCGCCCGTGAGGTCGTCGATCTTGGCGAGCACCAGAGCCGTGGACTGGGCGAGGTTTCGCAGTCCCAGAGAGGTGGCGAGCTCGATCGCCTCGGCGGCGTAGCGGGCCGACTCTTCGTTGCTGGAGCCCTGCAGCAGTGCCTTGGCGTGCACGGCGAGCGCCTCGGCGCGCAACGGCGTCGGGGGTGACTCGGGTACCAGCTCCAACGCCGCGGTCGTTAACGTGAGGGGGTTGAGGTCGATCTCGGTGAGGTATGCCGTCGCGGCCTGCGCAATGAGGAGCCGGGCGCGGGCCTCGGGTGCGGCGCTCGGCGGGAGGGCGACGAGGTTGGCGGCCACGAGCTTTGCCGCCCGGTAGGGGTCACCGGCCTCGGCGAGCGCGTCGGCGGCTCGCACCACCAGCCCGGTTGCGTCCTCGACGTCGGACCCGAGCAGGTCGAGAGCGACCTCGAAGTGCCGAGCGGCCTCTTCTGGTGCACCGACCCGCATGGCCTCGTCACCGGCCTCGGTGCTCGCCCGGATCGCGGTTGGGGTGTCGTGGGCCGCGCGCGCGTGGCGGGCGAGCTCGGCGGCGGTCCCGGGCACCGACCCGGACTGCAGTGCGGCCACGTATGCCGTGTGCAGGCGCACGCGCTCGCCGGGCAGGAGGTCGTCGTAGACCGCTTCGGAGAGCAACGCGTGGCGGAAGGTGTAGTCGCCGTCCGAGCCGTTGCGACCGGGCTCGAGGACAAGCGCGTCCACCGCCTGGCGCAGCGCCCGATCCAGGCTGGCGCCCCCGGCTGCGGATCCGGAGCGCACCACGTCTGAGTCTGAGGGCGCCGAGTCTGAGGGCGCCGCGTGTGAGGGCAGCGAGTCTGAGGGCAGCGAGTCTGAGGGCACCGAGTCTGAGGGCACCGGGTCTGAGGGCACCGGGTCTGAGGGCACCGGGTCGGAGGGCACCGAGCCGAAGAACCCTGAGCTGGACAGCCCTATGTTGGAGAGCACCGCCGCCAGCAGCTGGTGCGAGACACGGCGACCGCCGACGGAGGCGGCACTGACCACGGCGCGGGTGTGGTCGTCGAGCCGGTCCAGG
The DNA here is from genome assembly GCA_965277795.1 of Lapillicoccus sp. Classification (GTDB taxonomy): domain Bacteria; phylum Actinomycetota; class Actinomycetes; order Actinomycetales; family Dermatophilaceae; genus Lapillicoccus. The sequence goes on along the minus strand of OZ255840.1, from coordinate 2,662,379 downwards.
CGCACGAGCAACAGGTCGGCCAGGTCGTCGGGAAGCGCTGCCCCATCCAGCCGGGTGGCTTCGGCAGCGCTGACGAGCTCTTCGACGAAGAAGGCGTTGCCCTCGGCGCGGTCGACGATGTCACGCACCTGCAGACCCGTGAGTGGGCGCGGGTGCAGGGCGCGGACGAGGGCGCGCACGTCGGGCTCGGCGAGGGGACCGAGCTGGACGCGCTCGAGGGTTGGCAGCCGCGACCACTGCGCGAGGGTCGGGCGTAGGGGGTGACGCCGATGCACGTCGTCGCTGCGGAAGGACACCACCAACGAGACGGGGGTGTCGACACCACGGGTGAAGAGGTAGGTGAGCAGCTCGCGGGACGACTGGTCGGCCCAGTGTGCGTCCTCGACCACGACGAGCAGCGGTGCCTGACGAGCCACCTCCTCGAGCACGGCGTGGACTCCTGCGAAAAGGTCGGCGCGGCTCGAACGTGCGTCGCCGCCAAGCCCGCCGTCCAGCCCGGGCAGGCGTTGGCCGTCCTGGTCCGGCTCGGCGGGGCTGCCTGACACGGCTCTGACCCGCTCCCGTGGCAGCAGCCGGCCGATGGCTGGGTGCTGCACCGCCACGCGGGACAACAGCCGGGGCTCTTCGGCTTGCAGACGACCGAGGATCTCGGTGAACGGCAGGTAGGCGAGCGCGCTGTCACCGAAGTCGACACAGTGGCCGACCACGGTATGGCGGCCTTCGGTGCGGGCCCGGGCGCGGACCTCACGCAGCAGGCGCGTCTTGCCGACCCCCGCGTCGCCGCCGAGCAGGACGGCGCCCGAACCTCGAGGGTCCCGGATCTGCAGCAGGTCGACCAGCTCCGCCAGCTGGGCCTCGCGGCCGACGAGGGGGGGTTCGTCGGTGGGCACGAGAGCCATCATCGTGCCTGAAGCCGACACCGGCCCCTCTGCGGCGGTGAGCGGCGACGTGTCGGTGGACACGATGCCGCTCATCGCCGCAGAGAGACCGGTGCAGTCAGGCGCGGGTGCGTCGTCGAATGGGCCGTGTGCCTGCTCACCAGCTGAAGGCGGCCCGCAGGGTGCGGCGGTGGCCGGAGACCGGCCGGGGGGCGTCGTTGGCGTCGACGCCGGCGATCTGTCCGTGACGCTGCGACCAGCGGCGGTAGCTCTCCAGCCGGCGGCTGTGATCGGCGATGACGACCTGGGTGGTGACGGGGAACATGGTGGACTCCTGAGCGGTCTGCCAGCTTCTCGAGCTGGACCGGACCTCGTTGGTCCGATATGACGAGAATCCGTCCCTGAGGTAGCGCCGAACATCAGGCAAACGTCCTAGTCGAGCCGGGCGCTACCTCAGATGTGGCAGGGTCCTACACGGTCCACTGCCGTTCAGCCGTCCTGGCTTGCGAACGCGTCCTCACCCGACCGCTGCGCCGAGAGGGTCCAGAGCCGGGCGGCCTGCTCGGGGTCGACGGCCCAGTTTTTGACCCCGGATCGGGGACCGCCCTCGACCCACGGGAGCGCGACGTCGCAGTCCTCGAGATAGACCCCGCCCAGGCCGTCGAGCTGCGGGGAGGTCGCCGCCCAGGTCATCGTCGCCGCGCCGGCGGCGGGCGACGTGAAACCCAGCGTATTGCCCTGCTCGTCGACCCAGCCCATCTGCGCCCGTTCTTCGATGGAGAGGTGCCGCTGCAGCGGAGTGAGGATGCCTCCGGGGTTGAGTGAGAAGGCGCGCACCCCGAAGTCCGGCGCCAGTGCGTCGAGGTGCACGGCAGACAGGGCGTTGGCCGTCTTCGCCTGGCCGTATGCCGTCCACTTGTCAAAGTCGTGCGCGAAGCCGACGTCGTCCCAGCGGATCGGTGACCGGTGGTGCCCGGTCGAGCCCACCGAGACGACGCGTCCGCCCGAGGCGATCGGGGGCCACAGCCGGTTGACCAGGGCGAAGTGTCCGAGATGGTTGGTCGCGAACTGGGCCTCCTAGCCGGGGCCAACCCGTGTCTCCCGTGCCTAGCCGGGCCTAGCCGTTGCTGGGGTGACCGCCAGGCTGCACCAGCTCGACCAGCACCCCGCCGGCGTCCTTCGGGTGCACGAAGTTCACGCTGCTCCCTGCTGTCCCCCGACGAGGCTCGTCGTAGAGCAGCCGTAGTCCACGCTCACGCAGCACCGCGCTCGCGGCGTGGATGTCCTCGACTCGGTAGGCCACCTGCTGGACACCTGGTCCGGACCGGTCGAGGAACCGGGCGATCGTCGACTCGGGCGTCAAGGGCGCGAGCAGCTGCACGCACGAGCTGGAGTCGCCCACAGCCATCATCGCCTCGCGGACCCCTTGGTCCTCGTTGACCTCCTGGTGGACCAGACGCATACCGAACGCGCTCTCGTAGAACGCCACCGCCTCGTCCAGATCGGCCACCGCCACCCCGACGTGGTCGATCGCCGTGAAGAGATGAGGGAACTCGCTCATTGCTCGAGCGTAGAGGATCGACTCCCAGCACTCGATGGTCCAAGGAGGTGAGGAACGCACGATGGCTGCGGCGGTTGAGGTGGCTACCACAACGGCCCTCGCGCTCGCCTGTTGCGGCGGATCCGGTCCGCTTCCCCACCAGAGGCACTGTTGTGCTCGACCGACGTCGTCGACTGTTGTGGTCGACTGGTGCGGCCGGCAGACATACGAATCGTGTCGGGGCTGCCGGCCTCGTACGCAGCCCGGGCCGGTTGTTGCGCCGTGCCGCTGTCGAGACCACCCCCGCCGGTTCTCACCTGACGGACCTGGCTTCCAGCGTTCCCTCGAGTGGGTCACCGACTGAGCCCACGGTCGCAAAGCCAGGCCCGACCGAGACCGAGACGGCGGCGCTCGGTGCCCCGAACCAGTGCACGCTCTCGCGGAGCATCTGCAGCTGAAGCGTTGCGCACCCTTGCGATGGTGCCCGAACGGTGACCTGCTGCGTCGCGACCCGTCCCGGGTCGAGCGGCCCGGCCAGATCCAAGCCGGGGACACCCCAGCGGGTGTTGTCCGGTGGCGACTGCGTCCCCAACCGGTAGCCGAGAGCCGGGTTCAGGGTCGTCGAGCCCCGGTTCTCGACCGAGACCGTGACCTCGAGGCTCTGATCGGGTGGCACCGTTGCCGGGAGGGTGGTGAGGACGGAGACCGCCGCGTCGTCGACGTAGGCGGGGCTGGGGTCCTTGTGCGTGTAGGGCAGGACGAAGAACCCGCGGATGCGTCCGCTCTGCTCCTTGAGTGCGGTCCCGTTGGTGGCGACCGGCTTGGCCGGCGCGGTCCCGCCGATGTCGAGGGAGATCGTCACGTTGTCGCTGCCCTCGGCGTTGCAGTCGTAGACGTGCAACGTGAGCTGGCTCCCGTCCAGGTCGTAGCCGTAGACCAGCTCGACGTGGCTCTGGAACACCTCCCACGGCCAGGGGCTCTGGGCGAGGACGACGCCGATGGGGCAAAGGACGCCAGCGTCGATGCTGCACATCACCTGGTGGGCGGCGCCGACCGTCTCGGCGAACAGACCCTGGCCCCAGAACCAGGTCGCGTGGTCGAGCTCCTGTGTGGCGTGGATCCAGTAGGGGATCACGCCCGGGCCGACAAAGCTGTCCAGCAGCCGGCCGAGGATGTGCCGGCCCACGGGGACCGGGATACCGCGCGAGTCGGTGGAGCGCAGCTGCGGCATGCCGGACTCGTGGATGTCGCGGGCAAGGAAGGACATGCCGCCACACAGGCCGAACGAGGTCACGTCGATCGAGACGGCAGGCAGTCCGGGGAGGCCGATCCTCAGGTCCAGCCCGGGCGGCCACGGCCCGTTGTGGAACAGCGGAGCGGACTGGCTGGGCAGGAACCCATTGACATACGGCACTGACGACCTCCGGGGCAAGCACCACCTGATGGTTCGTAAGAGCGTCCCCCGGCGCTCGTGATACCACCCAGACAAAAGATTCTCGCGCTGAAGGCGCGCTGGCAAGAGGGTGCGACGTCCCGCCTAGACTGGAGGCTCACCGATGTCGTTGACCCTGCACCACCGGAGGTACCCCGTGAGCCCCGCCCCGACCCGCCCGAGCGCCGCTCCAGCCGACCCGTGCGTGATCGTGGGGGGCGCCCGCACCGGTATGGGCCGGTTGCTCGGGTCGCTCAAGGACTTCTCCGGCAGCGACCTCGGCGGCATCGCGATCCGCGGCGCGCTGGACAAGTCCGGCGTCGCCCCCGATGAGGTCGACTACGTGATCATGGGCCAGGTGCTGCAGGCCGGGGCCGGGCAGATCCCCGCTCGGCAGGCGGCGACCAAGGCGGGGATCCCACTCGACGTCCCGGCGTTGACGATCAACAAGGTATGCCTGTCCGGTCTCGACGCCATCGCGCTCGCCGACCAGCTGATCCGGGCCGGCGAGTTCGAGGTCGTCGTCGCCGGCGGCCAGGAGTCGATGACCAACGCCCCGCACCTGCTGGAGAAGTCCCGCGAGGGTTACAAGTACGGCGACGTGACGATGCGCGACCACCTGGCCCACGACGGGCTCTGGGACGCCTTCACCGACCAGCCGATGGGTCTGCTGACCGAGACAGCCAACGCCGGGGACCTGGCGTTCACCCGCGAGGAGCAGGACGCGTTCGCCGCCCGGTCGCACGAGCTGGCGGCGCGGGGCTGGAAGGACGGCCTGTTCGACGACGAGGTCGTCTCCGTCTCGGTGCCCCAGCGCAAGGGTGACCCCGTCGAGTACAAGGCTGACGAGGGAGTCCGCGCAGACACCTCCGTGGACGTGCTCTCGCGGCTGCGGCCCGCCTTCTCCAAGGACGGCACGATCACCGCCGGCTCCGCGTCCCCCATCTCCGACGGCGCCGCCGCCGTCGTGGTCATGCGCCGGTCAACGGCGCAGGCGATGGGTTTGACCTGGCTCGCCGAGATCGGCGCTCACGGTGTGGTGGCCGGCCCGGACTCGAGCCTGCAGGCCCAGCCGGCCAACGCGATCCGCAAAGCCTGCGACCGCGAGGGCATCTCCCCGGCCGACCTCGACCTCGTCGAGATCAACGAGGCGTTCGCAGCCGTCGGGCTCGCGTCCACCAAGCTTCTCGGGCTCGACCCCGACAGGGTCAACGTCAACGGCGGCGCCATCGCCACCGGCCACCCGATCGGGATGTCCGGCGCCCGCCTCGTTCTGCACCTCGCGCTGGAGCTCGGCCGCCGTGGGGGCGGGATCGGTGCCGCCGCGCTCTGTGGGGGCGGCGGCCAGGGTGACGCCCTGATCGTCCGAGTCCCGGTCCGAGTCCCAGCCCGCAACGGCGAGTCGGCTGCGGCGTCGTCCTAGACCCTCGCGCCCCTACCCACAACCTCGACCGCCCCTGTATGCCAGCGCGCCCCGTCGACGTCGCGAGCCTGGTCGCGGCCGCCCGCTCGGGGTCGCCGCGCGCGGTGGCCCGGCTGATCTCGCTCGTCGAGGACCGGCACCCGGCGCTGCGTGAGGTGATGGCGGCGCTGGCCCCTCATACGGGCCAGGCCTATGTCATCGGGCTCACCGGCGCCCCGGGTGTCGGGAAGTCCACGACGACGACCATGCTGGTAGCGGCATACCGGGCCCGGGGCCGGCGGGTCGGCATCCTCGCGGTCGACCCGTCCTCGCCGTTCTCCGGCGGTGCGTTGCTCGGGGACCGCATCCGGATGCAGGACCACGTCCTCGACCCCGAGGTGTATATCCGCTCGATGGCCTCCCGGGGTCACCTCGGTGGGCTCTCGTGGACCACTCCCCAGGCCCTGCGGGTGCTCGACGCCGCCGGGTGCGAGGTCATCATCGTCGAGACGGTGGGAGTGGGGCAGTCCGAGGTGCAGGTCGCCGGGTTGGCTGACACCACGGTGGTGCTGCTCGCACCAGGCATGGGGGACGGGATCCAGGCGGCCAAGGCGGGGATCCTCGAGGTCGCCGACCTGTTCGTCGTGAACAAGGCCGACCGGGACGGCGCCGCGGCCACGGTCCGCGACCTGCGCCACATGATCTCCCTGGGCGACCGGTCGGCACCCGGCCTCTGGCGTCCGCCCGTCGTCACCTCGGTCGCGTCCCGCGGCGAGGGCGTCGACGAGGTGATGGAGGCCCTCGACAAACACCGTGACTGGCTGAGCAGGACGGGCACGCTGCAGCAACGACGCCTCGCACGGGCGGCCGACGAGATCGAGTCGATCGCGGTCGCGTCGCTGCGCGCCCGGATCGGCAGCCTGCACGAGCACGCGGGCCTGAGCCGCCTCGCCGCGGACGTCGTGGACGGACGGACCGACCCGTATGCTGCGGCCGACCGGGTCGTCGCCGCCCTGACCTGAGCGTGCGCGACGCCTGCTCGGCGCCTGCTCGGCGCCTGCTCGGCGCCTGCTCGGCGCCTGCTCGGCGCCTGCTCGGCGCGGTGCACACCCCTGCGCGACCCGGGCGCCAACCGTGTTCACAGGCAGGCGAGAGCCCACAACTCTGCCTAGGATGGGCACGGTTCGCCAGCGACGTCGAACAGATCCGTGGGCCGGACGCCTGCGGACCGACGTGAAAGGCACCACACACATGGAGATCTGGCCCGGACGGCCTTACCCCCTCGGCGCGACCTACGACGGGACCGGCGTCAACTTCGCCATCTTCTCTGAGGCGGCGCAGCAGGTCGAGATCTGCCTCATCGGCGACGAGGGCGAGGAGACCAGGCTCAGCCTGCCCGAGACCGATGGGTTCGTCTGGCACGGCTTCATTCCCGGCCTCCAGCCGGGGCAGCGTTACGGCTTCCGGGTGCATGGGCCCTATGCCCCCGAGTCCGGGGCTCGATGCAACCCGACCAAGCTGCTCCTCGACCCCTACGCCAAGGCGGTCGACGGCTCGATGACCGGGGACCAGTCCCTGTTCTCCTACGACTTCGACGACCCCGACGGGGGTCTCGACGACAGGGTCAACACCCAGGACAGCCTGGGCCACACGTTGACCTCGGTCGTCATCAACCCGTTCTTCGACTGGGGACAGGACCGGCAGCCCCAGCACGAGTACCACGACACGGTCATCTACGAGGCCCACGTCAAGGGCCTGACCCAACAGCTCGAGGACATCCCCGAGGAGATCCGCGGCACCTACGCCGGCATCGGCCATCCCGCCACGATCGAGCACCTCACCAAGCTCGGCGTGACGGCGATCGAGCTGATGCCCGTCCACCAGTTCGTGCAGGACTTCACCCTGCTCGAGAAGGGTCTGCGCAACTACTGGGGCTACAACACGATCGGGTTCTTCGCGCCCCACAACGAGTACGCCGCATACGGCACCCGTGGTCAGCAGGTCGCCGAGTTCAAGGGCATGGTCAAGGCGCTGCACGAGGCCGACATCGAGGTCATCCTCGACGTGGTCTACAACCACACCGCCGAGGGCAACCACAAGGGTCCTACGCTGGCGTTCCGCGGCATCGACAACCAGTCCTACTACCGTCTCGTCGAGGGTGACGAGGCGCACTATTACGACACCACCGGCACGGGGAACTCGCTGCTGATGCGGCATCCACACGTGCTGCAGCTGATCATGGACTCGCTGCGCTACTGGGTGCTCGACATGCACGTCGACGGCTTCCGGTTCGACCTTGCGGCGACCCTGGCTCGGCAGCTGAACGAGGTGGACAAGCTGTCGGCGTTCTTCGACCTCATCCAGCAGGACCCGGTAGTCAGCCAGGTCAAGCTGATCGCCGAGCCGTGGGACGTCGGTGAGGGTGGCTATCAGGTCGGCAACTTCCCGCCGCTGTGGACGGAGTGGAACGGCAAGTACCGCGACACCGTGCGTGACTTCTGGCGCGGCGAGCCGGCGACGCTCGCCGAGTTCGCCTCCCGCTTCACCGGCTCCTCCGACCTCTACGAGCACTCGGGCCGCAAACCGATCGCCTCGATCAACTTCGTCATCGCGCACGACGGGTTCACGCTGCAAGACCTGGTGTCATACAACGAGAAGCACAACGACGCCAACGGCGAGGACAACAACGACGGCGAGAGCCACAACCGCTCCTGGAACTGCGGGGTCGAGGGTCCGACCGACGACCCCGCGATCCGGGTGCTGAGACTGCGACAGCAGCGCAACTTCCTCACGACTCTGCTTCTCTCCCAAGGCGTTCCGATGATCGCCCACGGCGACGAGCTCGGTCGCACCCAGCTCGGCAACAACAACGGCTACTGCCAGGACAGCGACCTGACGTGGGTCGACTGGGACCTCGACGACGACCACGCGGAGTTGATGCGGTTCACCGGCCGGCTGGTCCAGATGCGTCGCGACCATCCGGTCTTCCGCCGGCGCCGCTTCTTCGACGGCAGCGCCAGCCACGGCGGCGAGAGCGACCTCGGTGACATCGCCTGGTTCATGCCGAACGGCAAGCACATGGACGAGGCCGCCTGGCAGGACGGCCTGGCCCGGTCGCTCATGGTCTTCCTCAACGGCATGGCGATCCCCGGACCCGATCGCCGCGGCCAGCCCGTGCGCGACGACTGCTTCCTCATCATCTTCAACGCCCACGACGACGCGATCACCTTCACGCTTCCCGAGGCGGAGTACGGCTCTGAGTGGTACATCGAGGTCGACACCGCGTCGGGTGACCCGGCGACGCACGCAATGGCCGGGTCAGCCGACCCCGGCGTGGCCGCGGGCGCCACGGCGGCGGCGATGGCGGTCCTCGAGCCCGGCACGGAGATGTCGGTTGCGCCCCGCAGCACCGTGGTGCTGCGCAGCCCCTGCGCGACGGAAGAGTGACGGCGGAGCTTGTGTCTCGCGAGCGTCCCGCCGTCCCCAGCTCCACCTACCGCCTGCAGGTCAACTCCGAGTTCGGGTTCGCCGACGCCGCAGCCGTCGCGGACCACCTCCAGTCGCTCGGTGTCTCTCATGTCTATCTCTCTCCGGTGCTGCAGCCCACCGTCGGCTCCGCCCACGGCTATGACGTCACCGACCACACCCGGCTGAACGCCGAGGCCGGCGGGCGCGAGGCGTTCGACTCGATGGTGAGGACGTTCCATGCCCACGGGCTCGGGCTGGTGGTGGACCTCGTGCCCAACCACATGGCCATCCCCACGCCCGAATACCGCAATGCGCCGCTCTGGTCGGTGTTGCGCGACGGACGGCAGAGCCCGTATGTGCTCTGGTTCGACATCGACTGGCCGGCGGGCGGTGACACGATCATCATGCCGATCCTCGGGGGGAGCCTCGAGGACGCCCTGACGGGCGGCCAGCTCCAGCTCGTCGCCGACGGCGGCCCCGGGAGCAACGAACCCGTCGTCCGCTACTACGAGCACGAGCTGCCGGTCCGCCCCGGCACCGAGGGGCTGCCTCTCGCCGACCTGCTCCAGAGCCAGTGGTGGACTGTGCAGGACTGGCGGACCGGGTCGACCGACCTGAACTACCGCCGCTTCTTCGACGTCACATCGCTGATCGCCGTCCGCGTCGAGATCGACGAGGTGTTCGACGCCTCGCACGCCCTGCTGCTCGAGCTCGTGCGCAACGGCTCGGTCGACGGGCTGCGGGTCGACCACCCCGACGGGCTCGCCGACCCCCGCGGTTACGTCCGTCGACTGGCGGAGGCGACCGACGACGCCTGGGTGGTGGTGGAGAAGATCCTGGAGGGTGACGAGCAGCTGCCCGCTGACTGGCCGTGCGCCGGGACAACGGGCTATGACGCGCTGTGGCGGATCGGCGGACTGTTCGTCGACCCGGCGGGTGAGGAGCCGCTCACCGATCTGCTGGCCCTGCTGAGCGGCACCCGATCGACTCTCGACGAGGTCGTCATCACCTCGAAGCAGGAGATCGTCTCGTCCGTGCTGGTGCCGGAGGTCGATCGGCTTCGGCGCCGGGTCGCCGACGTGACGCAGGCGGGCGAGGCCATGGACCGACCGAGTGACGCAGCGGTGCACCGCGCGCTGGGCGCGCTGCTCGTCGCGATCGACCGCTACCGGGCCTACCTGGTCCCGGGAGAGCCGGTTCCGCCGCAGGAGCGGGCGGTCATCGACCAGGCCACGGAACGGGCTCGCGGCCGGCTCGCCGAGCAGGACTACGCGGCCCTGGACCTCGTGCACGAGCTCGTCCTCGGTCAGGTGTCGGGCTCGCTGCGGGACAGGGCCGGTGACGCCGTCGACGACCTCCTCCTGCGCTTCCAGCAGACCTGTGGGCCGGTGATGGCCAAGGGCATCGAGGACACCGCCTTCTATCGCTGGCACCGCCTCGTCGGACTCAACGAGGTGGGAGGCGACCCCGACCACTTCGCGGTGTCACCCGAGGAGCTGATGACCTTCGTGGCGCGCACCTCACGCGACTGGCCGGCCACGATGACGACCCTCTCCACGCACGACACGAAGCGCGCCGAGGACGTGCGCGCCCGGTTGTCGGTTCTCTCCGAGCGTCCGAGGCAGTGGGAGGCCTGGGTGCGCGAGGCGCAGGAGACCGCCCGGCCGCATCGCAGCCACCTGCTCGACGGCGCCACCGAGTACCTGCTGTGGCAGACCCTGGTCGGCGCCTGGCCCATCGACGAGCAGCGGCTGCAGGCATACGCGCTCAAAGCCGTTCGCGAGTCCAAGCTGCACACCCGCTGGACGGACCCAGGCGAGGCCTACGAGAGCGCCGTCGCCCGGTTCGTGTCCGGGGTGCTCGGCGACCCCGACCTCGTCGCTCACCTCGGCGCGTGGGTCGAGCAGACCGCCTCGCTGGTGCGCGCCGTGACCCTCGGCCAGAAGCTCCTCCAGCTCGTGCTGTTCGGAGTGCCGGACGTCTACCAGGGGACCGAGGTCGTCGACCTGTCGCTCGTAGACCCCGACAACCGGCGGCCCGTCGACTTCGAGTCCAGGCGAAACCGGTTGTCCCGCCTCGACGAAGGCTCCTCGCCGCAGGATCTCGACGACGAGAAGCTGCTCGTCACCAGCCGGGCGCTGCGGCTGCGCCGCGAGCATCCCGAGTGGTTCGTCGGCGCCGCGGCGACCGTCGCGACAGTGCTGACCAGCGACCCGCACGCCTTCGCCCTCGCCCGCGGAGACGCGAGCGGCGACCAGGTCGTCGCGGTCGTCACCCGGCTGGCCGGGTCGCTCGCGCAGTGGGGTGAGGCGAGCGTCGCGGTGCCGGCGGGGGAGTGGACGGACCTGCTCACCGGTCGTTCGACGCAGAGTGACGGGCAGCTCTCCATCGGTGCCCTCCTTGATTCATGTCCCGTTGCACTTCTGGTGAGATCTGATGCTTGACAAGGAGGTTCGCGTCTGGGCGCCGCACGCGAAGCGGGTCGATGTCGACGTCACACCACCGGGAGGGGTGACCGCCACGGCCCCGATGTCACAGGTGTCAGGCGGGTGGTGGGTCGCGTCGACGAGCGCGACCCAACCGTTCGACTACGCCTTCCGCGTCGACGGGGACCAGCCACTGCCCGACCCGCGCAGCCCCTGGCAACCCCGTGGCGTCCACGGTCCGAGCCGGACGTTCGACACCGGGGCCCATCGGTGGGGGGACACCGGCTGGCCCGGACCGCGTCGCGGGCAGGGTGGCCTCGGGGCAGTCTTCTACGAGATGCACGTGGGCACCTTCACGTCCGGCGGCACGTTCGACGCGGCCGTCAGCAGGCTCGACCATCTCGTGGCCCTGGGCGTCGACATCGTCGAGGTGATGCCGGTGGCCGCGTTCCCGGGACGGTGGGGGTGGGGCTACGACGGCGTCGACCTGTATGCCGTGCACGACACCTACGGTGGTCCGGCTGCCTTCCAGCGGTTCGTGGACGCGTGTCACCAGCGCGGGCTGGGTGTATGCCTGGACGTCGTCTACAACCACCTGGGACCGAGCGGCAACTACCTGTCCCGCTTCGGTCCGTACTTCACGCACGAGCACACGACACCGTGGGGCCCGGCGGTCAACCTGGACGCCGACGGCTCGGCGGAGGTCCGCCGTTTCGTCGTCGACAACGCGCTGCGATGGATGCGCGACTTCCACGTCGACGCGCTGCGGCTCGACGCCGTGCACGAGCTGCACGACGGTTCCGACCGGCACATCCTGGCTGAGCTGGCGGACGCGACGGCCGCCCTGGGACGCGACCTCGGTCGTCCGCTCACGCTTATCGCGGAGAGCGACCTCAACAATCCCGTCGTCGTCACCCCGACCGGAAGCGGGGGCCTCGGGATGGCGGCGCAGTGGGACGACGACGTGCACCATGCGCTGCACGCCGCGCTCACCGGGGAGTCGAAGGGCTACTACGCCGACTTTGCCGAGACCGGCGCGCTGGCAGCGACGCTGAGCGACGTGTTTCTTCACAACGGCCGCTACTCCAGCTTTCGGGGCCAGGAGTGGGGTGCTCCCGTCGACCCGCAGGAGCACAGCGGCCACGAGTTCGTCGGCTACCTCCAGACCCACGATCAGGTCGGCAACCGGGCCACGGGTGACCGGATCGGCCGCCTGGTGACGCCCGGGCAGCAGGCAATCGGTGCCGCGATCTATCTCACCTCGGCGTTCACACCGATGATCTTCATGGGCGAGGAGTGGGCCGCCTCGACACCCTGGCAGTTCTTCACCTCCTTCGAGGACCCGGAGCTGGCGGAGGCGGTCCGCGCCGGACGCCGCTCCGAGTTCGGTTCGCACGGGTGGGATGTCGAGGACATCCCGGACCCGCAGGACCCGGCCACCCGGGACCGGAGCGTTCTCGACTGGTCGGAGGTGTCCGAACCCGGCCACGCCCGCATGCTCGGCTGGTACGCCGGCTTGGTCGCCGAGCGACGCCGACATCCCGACCTGGTCGACGACCGTCTCGACGCCGTCCGGGTCGAGACGGACGACGACGGACGCTGGCTCGTGATGTCACGCGGGGCGCTGCGTGTCGTGGCCAACCTCTGCACACAGCCGACCTCCGTTCCGGTGTCGGACATGGGTCCGGACGCCGAGGTGGTCCTGACCTGGGACGAGGCGACCACGCATCGACTGGCCGGCGCTGTCGAGCTCGGCGGCCACGGTGTCGCAATCCTGCGCGTCGGGATGCCGTGACCCGGGGCCACCCAGCGGCCTGCTCGTCTGGGCTGGGCGCCAACCTGCATACCAACTCGCACCCCTCCGGCCGCGCCGACCACGTCAGTCGTGGGTCGGTGATGGCTCCGTTCTGGTTCGCTGCTGGGTCAGTCGTCGTCCGTCGGGTTCGGTAGGGGGTCGCCGCCGTCGGCGGACGGCACCTTGAGGTTGCCCTTGCCGGTGTGCAGTCGGCTGTGCGAGGCGCCGTAGGTGAAGTAGATGACGAAGCCGACGACCAGCCACACGATGAACCGCAGCCAGGTGGCCACCGACAGGTTGAGCATCAGCCACACGCAGGCCAGGATCGACAGGATCGGTATCCATGGCACCGCCGGGACGCGGAAGGAACGCTCGAGGTCGGGCCGAGTCCTTCGCAGGATGATCACCCCGGCGGAGACGAGCACGAAGGCGAACAGGGTCCCGATGCTGACCAGCTTGGACAGCTCCGCCAGCGGCACGATGCCGGCGAGTACCGCGACGAAGACGCCGGTGCCGATCGTGATGACGTACGGCGTTCCGAACCTCGGGTGCACGGCAGCCAGCCGCGTCGGCAGCAAGCCGTCTCTCGACATGGCGAACAGCACCCGCGCCTGGCCGAGCATGAGGACGAGGACAACCGTGGTCAGCCCACACACCGCACCGATCGAGATGATCGAACTGGCCCAGGTCGCCCCGTTCGCCTTGAACGCCTCTGCGAGTGGTGCGCTGGTGTTCATCCTCGCGTCGCTGTAGTTGAGCATGCCGGTGATGACGATGGAAACCGCCACGTACAGGACGGTGCAGATGACGAGGGAGCCGATGATGCCGCGTGGGATGTCGCGCTTGGGGTTCTTGGTCTCCTCGGCAGCGGTCGCGACGATGTCGAAGCCGATGTAGGCGAAGAACACGACGGAGGCGGCCGCGACGATGCCGAACACGCCGAAATGCGACGGGCTCATCCCGAACAGGACCTGGACGAGAGGCTCGTCGACACCGGCGGATCCGGCTGGACTCGGCACGCTCGGCGGGATGAACGGCTGGTAGTTGCCGACCTTGATGAAAACCAGCCCGGCAATGATGACGAACAGGACCACCGCCACCTTGATGACCACGAGCACCCCGGTGACCCTGCCGGACAGTTTCGTGCCGAGGACGGCTATCGCCGTCAGCGCGAGCACGATGACGATGGCGGCGATGTCGGGCCGGGCGGCATCCCCGGCAAGCCAGCTCGGCAGGTTGAACAGGCTCTGCAGGTAACCCGACCAGCCGCGCGCGACGACGGCGGCACCCAGCGCCAGCTCCAGGACGAGGTCCCACCCGATGATCCATGCGACAAGCTCCCCCAGGGTGGCGTAGGAGAACGTGTAGGCGCTGCCCGCAACCGGCACCGTCGAGGCGAACTCGGCGTAACAGAGTGCGGCGAGCGCGCAGGTGACTCCCGCTAGCACGAACGAGATGGCGATGGCCGGGCCAGCATTGACGTTGGCCTGCTGGCCGGTGAGGACGAAGATGCCGGTCCCGATGATGACGCCGATGCCGAAGACCGTCAGGTCCCAGGCGCTGAGCTCCTTTTTCAGCCGATGCTCGGGTTCGTCGGTGTCGGCCATTGACTGCTCGACGCTCTTGACACCGAAAATGCTCATCGACAACCTCCCGATCAACGCCGCGAGTACGACAAATCGCAACTGAATCATGTATGTCGGCGGTGCTGCAAGGGAAGGGGGCGGCCATCCTGCGGTGGCAGTCGGTCCACGGCCACCAGCCTCGACCGTCAACACACCTGCGCCCGGGTTCACGATGGTCGAGTGCGTGCCCCCACTCCCGCGTACCCGGGAGCTGCTCTCGCGACTGAGGGCAAACGGCATACGGTATGCGGCATGCTCTTCGCCTTCTCTGTCGCCCCAGCCGTGTCAGCCGACTCCACCGGATCCGTCAGTGCGGCGGTCGCGGCCGCCATCAAGGTGGTGCGTGACAGCGGCCTGCCGAATCGCACGGATGCGATGTTCACCACGATCGAAGGCGACTGGGACGAGTGCCTCGCCGTGATCAAGGGGGCAGTCGACGCCGTCGCCGCCGTGAGCCCGCGCGTCAGCCTCGTGGTCAAGGCTGACATCCGCCAGGGGTTCTCCGGTGAGCTGGACGGCAAGGTGGAGCGGCTCGAGGCCGCCCTCTCGCAGGGCTGACCCGCCGGGCAGACGACGGGTCCGCGCGGTCGCGCGGCAGCAAAGGGGGAGGTCACGCCGTGTGGGCAGCGATCCGCTATCGCCCCGCCCAGGCGCTCGCGATGCTCGCCCTGTCGGCGCTGATCACGACGTGCGCCGTCTTTGCGCCGCTGTACGAGCGGGCGCTGGAGCAGTCTCTGCTGCTCGACGGTCTGAACCGGTACGACCCGATCCAGACCGCCCTCATCCTCGAGGCGGCACCGTTGCGAGACGTCCTTCCGCAGCCACAGGAGCCCCGCTCACTCTTCCCGCCCACGTTTGCCCGCCTCTACGACGACGGTAGCGACCTCTGGTCTGCGCGGGTTCGGTATGCCGGCGTCGCGCACGCAGACTCGAGCATCCTCCTGCTCGGGCCTCACGACACCTGCCGCGGTCTGCAGCTCACCTCCGGCGCGTGCCCGACGAAACCCTTTGAGGTCGCGGTCAGTGAGGCGGAGGCCAAGGTGCAGGGCTGGTCATTGGGCGCCTCGCTGACCGCGGCCGAGGATCTCCCTCCGGGCGCCCAGTCGTCGTTGACACAGCCGTTCGTGGTCACCGGGTTCTTCCGCCAGAAGGTCGACCCCGGGCACTGGACTGGCTTCTCCCTCGAAGGTCGTGCCGGGCGAACCGCTCCCGGGCCGGCAGACACCCCGTTGATGGACGGATGGGTGACCCCGGAGTCCACGTTCACCTCGGCCTGGAAGAACGCGCGGGTGCAGGTCACCTACCTCCTCGACCGGGACGCCGTTTCCCTGGAGAGCCTCGGGAGCATCAGTGGTGCCGTGGGCCAGATCACCAGCAAGGGCGCCTCGATGGTCCCGTCCGTCAGCGTCAGGTCCAACGTCGGCGACCTGATCACCAGTGTCGTCGAAGGGCAGCGACAGGCGCGGGTGATCGTTCCCCTGTTGATGGGGCAGCTGGCGATCCTCGCTGTGGTCGTTCTCGGCCTGGTCGCCTCTGCGGCCGTCGAGCAACGACGTCCCGAGCTCGCCCTTGGCCGGTTGCGGGGGCGAGGGCCGCCCGGCGTGGCCCGGATGGTCATGGCGGAGCTCGGCACCGTTGTCCTGCTTGGCGTGCCGGTGGGGTTCGTCCTCGCGCTCCTTCTTGGGGCAGTGGCGCGAGCGGTATGGCTCACCCCAGGAGGACCCGCCGAGCTGCCCTCGTCCACGTTCGTGGCGGCAGCCATCTCCCTCGTGGCAGCTCTGCTGGCCGTTGCGCTGGTCGCCCGGCCGACCCTGCGGGAGCCGATCTCCACCCTGCTGCGCCGCGTACCGCCCCGTCGTCGTGGGTGGCGAGTCGGCGTCCTGGACACCTGCGTGATCGTCCTTGCGGCGGCCGGAGTCCTGACCCTCGTGAGCGGGAACCTTTCCGGACCTCTCGCCCTCGCGACACCGACCCTCCTCGCACTGGCTCTCGGCCTCGCGCTGGCACACCTTCTCGTGCCGCTCGCCGCCCTTCTCGCTCGGTGGATGACGGCGCGCGGTAAGCTCGTCGGTGGGTTGACTGCGGTGCAGGTTGCTCGCCGACCTGCGGTGCGGCGGGTCATGGCGATCATCACGGTGGCGACGGCGCTGACGATTTTCTCGACCGACGCCGTGGTCGTCGGACAGCGCAACCGCGCGGACCGGGCCCGCGTCGAGACTGGCGCCGAAGCGGTGCTGTCGACCAACGCGCCGGACATCACGACGTTGATGTCTGCCGTAGCCAAGGCGGATCCGTCCGGACGGGTTGCCACCCCCGTCGTCACCGTCCACCAGGGCAGCGCCACCGCGCTGACCACGCTCGGGGTGGTGCCCGGCGAGTTTGCGGCGATCGCCGAGCTCCCGCGCCAGCAGGGCGAGTTCGATTTCGCCCCGATTGCCAGGACACCTCCGTCGGACATCATCGTCAGCGGAGGGTCACTGTCTGTCTCGTTGTCCGACGTCAAGCTCGACGAGCGTCTGGCGCCCGATGCTCAGCCGACGCCGGTCTCCTTCGAGGTCTTCCTGGCCCCTGCCGGCAACGCCCCTTACAGCCTCAAAATGGGTGACCTCGACCCCCTCCACGCCCAACCGGTGACCTTTACCCAGCCGATCGCCTGCACCAACGGGTGTCGGGTAGCCGGCTTCGGCATCTCGACACCGCCTCGGTTCCAGTCGCTCCTTCGGGGAACCTTCACGATCGGTTCGGTCCGTGTCGACGACGGCTCCCCGGCAAAGGTCGGTGACGTCAACACGTGGCTTCCTTCCGGCCAGCCCAACGCACCCAAGGAACAGCTGCTCGACTACGCCAAGCCGATCGATCTCGCCTCTCCCACGGCGATCGGCTTCGAGCTGCAGACCCAACAGGCCGACGTGCAGATCACGTCCACCGGCACCTCCGCCACCCTTCCCGCGCTGGTCGCCGGTTCGATTCCGGTGGGCTCGACCGCGGCATCCTTCCAGGCGGCGGGTCTGGACGGCATCACCATCGACCTGACCCAGGTAGGTCAGCTGCCCTACGTCCCCGGTGGAGGCACGGACGAGGCGGTGGTCTCGCTCGCCGCACTGAGCCGACGGGCCACCACCTTCGGCGCGACGACCATCCGTCAGGTCTGGGTGGCCGACCCATCGGAGGTGACCCGGATCCGAGCCGTGCTCAGCGACTTCGGCATCGATGTCACCTCCGTCGAGCTGCGCGCCGACCAGCAGGCGTTGTACGACCGCTCGGCCTCCGCGTGGGGACTTCGCCTCGCGCTCGTCGTCGGGATCGTCGCGCTGGTGATCGCGCTGCTCGTCCTCGTGCTCGTAGCCGCGACCTCGTGGCGGTCCCGCGCGCGGGACTACGCCGCCCTGCGCATGGTCGGTGTGAAGGCCTCCACGCTGCGCCGCGTCGGGCTCGCCGAGCAGCTGACCGTCGTCGTCGTGAGTGTGGCGGTCGGCATCGCCTGCGGTGTCGTCGGGGCGCAGCTGGCGATGCCGATCGTGCCGTTCTTCACGGTGCCCTCCACGACCTTTCCCGTGGACACCGCGCCGGCGGTCCTTCCCATCGTGCTCGCCTCGCTCGCCGCCCTGGTCGCCCTCGTCGTCACGGGCTCGGTCATCGGCATCCGCCTCGCCGGTCAGGCGTCGCTCCAACGCATCCGGGACCAGCTGTGAACAGGGCAGGTCACGGCCCCAGCGCGCACCGACCAGACCCGGGCGGCCTGACGCAGGAGCGGCGCGGGCTGGCCGTGTCGACCCGCGGGCTCGTGCACATCTACCGCTCCGAGGGCCACGACGTCGCGGCACTCGCCGGTGTCGACCTCGAGGTCAGGCCCGGCGAGATGGTCGGACTGCTGGGTCCGTCGGGAGCCGGCAAGTCGACCTTGCTCACCTTGTTCGGAGGGTTA
This sequence comes from Lapillicoccus sp., assembly GCA_965277795.1. GTDB lineage: Bacteria > Actinomycetota > Actinomycetes > Actinomycetales > Dermatophilaceae > Lapillicoccus. The sequence goes on along the minus strand of OZ255840.1, from coordinate 2,643,888 downwards.
CTGCGCCCCAGCGCAGGCAAGATCCGGATCGGGCCGTTCGACCTGGGCAGCATGGACGAGGCGCAGCTGGACGAATATCGAGCGACCGAGGTGGGCTTGATCCTGCAAGGTGCAGCTCGCAACCTGCTTCCCTACCTGAGCCCGCGCCACAACGTCGAGTTCGCCCAAAGTGCCGCCCGGTCGGCGGGACGCCCGGTGCCCGGGGTCGGCGAGATCCTCGACCTCGTCGGCCTGGAGGGACGCGCGGTCACCCCACTCGCCGCGTTGACCCCCGGTGAGCTGCAGCTGGTCGCGCTGGCGGTCTCGGTGTCCACGCGGCCCGGTCTGCTGCTCGCGGACGAACCCACCAGCCAGCTGGACCACGAGGCTCGCGACCTGGTGCTCACCGCGCTGCGGCAGGTCAACCGCGAGGTCGGGACGACGGTCGTCCTGGTCACCCACGACGCCGAGGTCGCGGCCCGACTGCCCCGCACGGTCACCATCCGCGACGGGCGGATCGGCGGTGAGGGTCGCAGCGGCGAGGAGTATGCCGTGGTCGCCGCCGACGGGTCGCTTCCCCTGCCCGACCACGCGCTGGGGGCGTTCCCACCCGGAACGCTGGTGCGGGTGCACGAGCAGGACGGCCGGTGGACGCTGGTCCCGGTCCGCGAGGGCGAGGTGGGCACCCAGGATGACTGACGGCGACCCGTACACGCGTCCCGCCCCCCTGGAGCCGACCCCCGACCGGGCGCCGTCCGGAGCGCCCGTGCCGAGTCAGCGGGCGGCCGCCGAGGCTGACTCTGCCCAGGGACGCGGCGCTGCCGACTCTGCCGACGGACGTAGTGCTGCCGACTCTGCCCATGGACGCACCGCTGCCGGCGTAGCCGACGAGCGCGACGCGATGGTCGTGCTGCGCGGTGTCGGCGTGCGCTACGGCGCCGTAACCGCCATCGTGGGGGTCGACCTCGCCGCGGACACCGGGACGGTGGTCGCGCTCACCGGCCCGTCCGGCGCCGGCAAGTCGACCCTGCTGTGGGCCATTGCCGGTGCCGTCGCCCTCGACGCCGGAGAGGTGACCGTCGACGGTGCTCGCGTCACGGACCGCACCAGCGGCATCCACGCGGACGTCGTCCTGATCCCCCAGGGCAACGGGTTGGCGGCCGTGCTCACCGCCGCCGAGAACATTGCCTTCCCGTTGCTGGCCACCGGCGTACCGGCTCGGGAGGTCGCCGGTCTGGTCCAACGCTCCCTGTCCGAGGTGGGCCTGGCAGAGTCGGGAAACCACCTGGTGGAGGAGCTCTCGGGCGGGCAGCAGCAACGCGTCGCCGTCGCCCGAGGCCTGGCCGCCTCGCCTGCCGTCCTGCTCGCCGACGAGCCGACCTCCGAGCTGGACCACGTCACCCGCGAGCAGGTCCTCGACCTGCTGCGCGCCCAGGCCGACCGAGGAGCAGTGGTGATCATGGCCACACACGACCCCGAAGCCGCGGCGCTCGCCGACCGTGAGGTACGCCTCGACGAGGGCCGGCTCAGCGTCATCCGGTGACGTCGGCCTATCGACGGGTCGACGGTGTGGGTCTGGTCCCCAGCGCCACTCAGCCCACGGTCCTGCGCTCAGCCCACCGCATACCGTGTGCTGAGCGCAGGACCGTGCGCTGAGTGACCAACGGCTACCGTGACGTCTCGTGCCTGACGTCCTGCGCCTGCGTTTCGACCCGATCCGAAGGGCGGCCGAGCTGTGGCGCGCGCGGTGGGGCCCCCGGTCCGAACCCCTGGCGATGGCGTCGGCGACCTCGATCATGCGGGTCCAGCAGCTGCTGATCGGGGACTTCGACGCGGTCGTGGGTCGGCACGGCCTGACGTTCGCGCGTTACGAGGCGCTGGTGCTGCTGACGTTCTCCTCGGCGGGCCAGCTGCCGATGAACAAGGTGGGCGAGCGCCTCATGGTCCATCCCACGTCGGCGACCCACATTGTCCAGCGACTGGAGGCGCAGGGCCTGGTCACGCGCAGCCCGAACCCGCGCGACGGCCGGGGCACCCTCGCGGCGATCAGCGAGTCTGGTCGCGGCGTCATGGAGGCTGCGACGGCCGACCTCGTCGCCCAGGGTTTCGGCCTGTCGATGCTGACCGAGGACGAGCACGACCAGCTGTTCAGCCTGCTGCGCAAGGTCCGGGTCGTCCGGCAGGACTTCACCGACTGACCCGACAGGGCTCCCTCGCCGGTGCGGGTGACAGATAGTAGGACGTCCAAGTAAATTGGAGGCATGAACCCCGACGGCGCAGCGCGCTGGCAGTCCCGCTACGACGCCGCGCTCGGGCAGGGGCGCGTCCGCACGGCCGACTTCACCAGCTTGTCCGGCGACGAGGTCGAGCCGGTCTACGGGCCGGGGCTGCACGGCATACCCGCCCTCGGTAACGATGCGACCGACGCGGACCGCGATCGCCTGGACCGGATCGGCTGGCCGGGGGAGTACCCCTTCACGCGAGGCCTGTATGCCACCGGCTACCGCGGGCGGACCTGGACCATCCGCCAGTTCGCCGGGTTCGGCAACGCCCAGCAGACCAACGAGCGGTACCAGATGATCCTGGCCCGCGGTGGGGGTGGGCTGTCCGTCGCGTTCGACATGCCCACCCTGATGGGCCGCGACAGCGACGACCCACTGGCCCTCGGCGAGGTCGGGCACTGCGGGGTGGCCGTCGACTCCGCCGCCGACATGGAGACGCTGTTCGCCGGCATACCGCTGGGCGACGTCACGACCTCGATGACCATCTCGGGCCCCGCGGTCCCGGTGTTCTGTATGTACCTCGTCGCCGCCGAGCGACAGGGGATCGACCTCGCTTCCCTCAACGGAACCCTGCAGACGGACATCTTCAAGGAGTACATCGCCCAGAAGGAGTGGCTGTTCGGGCCCGAACCGCACCTGCGCCTCATCGGCGACCTGATGGCCTACTGCGCCGAGAACATCCCCGACTACAAGCCGCTGTCGGTCTCGGGATACCACATCCGCGAGGCCGGCTCGACGGCCGCGCAGGAGCTCGCATACACCCTCGCCGACGGGTTCGCCTACGTCGAGCTCGGCTTGTCGCGCGGCCTGGACGTCGAGCGGTTCGCGCCCGGGCTGTCCTTCTTCTTCGACGCGCACCTGGACTTCTTCGAGGAGATCGCGAAGTTCCGCGCCGCCCGGCGGATCTGGGCTCGCTGGATGCGCGACGTCTATGGAGCGACGACCGACAAGGCCCAGTGGCTGCGGTTCCACACCCAGACGGCGGGAGTCTCGCTCACGGCTCAGCAGCCATACAACAACGTCGTCCGCACCGCCGTCGAGGCTCTGGCGGCGGTCCTCGGCGGCACGAACTCGTTGCACACCAACGCTCTCGACGAGACGCTGGCCCTGCCGAGCGAGCAGGCGGCCGAGATCGCGCTGCGCACCCAGCAGGTGATCATGGAGGAGACCGGCGTCGTCAACGTCGCCGATCCGCTCGGCGGCTCATGGTATGTCGAGGCCCTCACCGACCGGATCGAGGCCGAGGCCGAGGCGACTTTCGAGACGATCCGCGGGTTGGGCGAGCTCGGTCGTACACCCGAAGCGGACGGGACCGTGTCGCACGAGATCGGACCGATGACCTCGGGGATCCTGCGCGGCATCGAGGACGGCTGGTTCATGTCGGAGATCGCCGACGCGGCCTTCCGTTACCAGCTTGCCCTCGAGAAGGGTGACAAGAAGGTCGTCGGCGTCAACGTGCACACCGAGTCGGTCAGCCACAGCCTCGAGATCCTGCGGGTCAGCCACGAGGTGGAGGTCGAGCAGGTCCGCGTGCTGGCCGAGCGCAGGAACCAGCGAGACGAGGCGGCCGCCGCGGCGGCACTGGCGCGGATGGTCGACGTGTCTCGTACGAGTGCGAACCTGGTGCCGGCGATGCTGGACGCGGCCCGGGCCGAGGCGACACTGGGGGAGATCTGCGACGCGCTGCGCGCCGAATGGGGTGTCTACCGGGAGCCGGCGCGTTTTTGATCCGACTCCTCGGACACGTCACGATCCTCAGCCCGAGAATCCTGACCTGGCGGGACGTTCGGACGATGCTCTCTCTCGCTATCTGTGCGCTCCGGGGCACCGGACTCACGTGTTCCGCGGTTTCGGCGCCTCCGTGACGCTCAAGACCCACAGAAGCGTGAGTCCGGTGGGGGACGACGTCAGTGCTGGCTCGAACCGCTCGCCGGCAGTCACCAGGGATCCGGGCCCGTCAGGCCGGGCGCCACGACGAGAGCGTCCTCCACCCACGCCGGGTCGCGAGCGCCTGTGTCAGCTCGTGGGTCTGGGGGTCGAGGCGGCAACTGCGTGGTCGATGACGTGAGCGGCGGCGAGTGTGGAGGTGCCGGTGCCAATGACGATCGCCTGGTCGCCCGTCTTGACCTGGCCGATCGTGCCGGGTGCGGCCTTCGTGTCGCCCTTGGCGTGCACCGTGGTTCCCGAGGCGACGGTGTAGGTCTGGGTCACCCCGTCGGAAGCCTTGACCGTGATCGAGGTCGTGGAGACCGCTGTGACGGTGCCCTTGATCTCGTCGTGGGTGACGTCGGCGTTGGTCTTCTTGTCATGGGTGACCCACTGCGCGTGAAGCGCGTGCGTCAGCCGGTCATGGTGGTGGTGACGCGCATTGGGGGTCGTCGCATTGGAGTTGGGGGGGCTCGGCACGCCGGAGGCGGTGGTGGGTGTCGGGGCGGGCGTGCTACCGCTGGACGAGGCAGCCAGGGCGGCGCCCCCGCTGCCGATGAGGGTCGTGCTGAGGACGGTGGCGAGTGCGATCTTCTTCCACATGATGTGTGCTCCTTAGCCGGCTCGCGGCTCTCGCAAGCACCGGTTCCACCACCATCACCGGTGCGCATTCGGGTGCCTTTCGGTGCAGGATCGGAAGGGGTTCGGGTCTGTCGTGAGCCACCTGAGCGCCAGGTAGGCGCCGGATGTGTACCGCTGCCCTGACGGCGGTCACAGGTCACGAATTGGTCTCGCGACAGGCTCGTATGTCATGGTGGAGGTCATTCGGCTGGCCCGACAGCGGGACCTGATACCTCATCGAGCCGCTGCTGACCTATTTCCCCCCTTGACCGACAGGACCTCACGCCGTGGCCCTCGCACGCCGACTCGCGCTGGCTCTCGCGGCGCTTGTCGGGCTTGTTCTGGCCGTCCTCGGCATCTGGTTCGCCACCATCCTCGGGCCGCACGGCACGGCGTCGTTCAGCGCGACGAGCGACCAGCCCGCCGTCCTGATCGGACCGAACATCCTCAACCGGGTTGCCGTGCCCGCCACCGTGACGGCCCATGCCGCCTCCGGCCCGGTCTTCCTCGGCGCCGCGGTGCCGCAGGACGCGAGCGACGTCGTCGGGACCGGCCGACACACCTTCCCGGTCTCCGCTGCGTTCCCGGCCCGCACGCTCGAGCTGGAGAGCCTCGGTTCACAGGCGCTCGCCGACCCGTCCACCTCACACGTCTGGCAGAGCACCGGCCAGGAGACCCTCAAGGTCGAGCAGGACCAGGCACCGCAGGCGGTGCTCGCCTACGCGACCAAGGGTGGTCCGGTCGACGTCACGGTGAGCTTCTCGCGCGGCGCCTGGTTCCTGCAGTCCCTCGTGCTGCTCGTCGTCGGGCTCATCCTGCTGGGGTTCGCCGGGGGGTGGTTCTGGCGGCACTCCCGGCGGGCGGCGCTCAGCGGATCACGCCAGACGCCGGGGTCGCCGACGGACCACCAGGCCGGGCGGGAGCCAGAGTCCGAGGTCACGCGGGAACCCGGCCAGGTCCTCCACGGGGAGCCCGTACCCGACGAGAACGTCCATGCGGAGCCCGTACCCGGCGAGAACGTCCAGGCGGAGCCCGTACCCGGCGAGAACGTCCAGGCGGAGCCCGTTCCCGACCAGTCACTCGACACTGCCCTCGACACCGGACTCGACGGGCTCGACGGGCTCGACGGGCTCGACGGGCTCGACAGCGACCGGCCCGGGGAGGCGCGATGAACCGGTACTCCAGACGCCTGGCCGGCATCGCGGCGACCGCAGCGCTGGGAGCGACGCTCGCGTCGTGCGCCGCAGTCGCCGGTGTGTCGGACCCGCCGACCGCCACGGTCGGCGGTGCGGTCTCCGGCCCGCGAGCGAGTGTCATCGCCGCGCAGGTCACCACCCTGGCGGCGCGGGCGACCGCCGCCGCGGCGGGCGCCGACGGTGACGCCTTGCGCGCCACCGCCTTCACGGGTGACGCGCTCGCAGCCACCAACGCCGACGCCAAGCTCGCCGCCACCTCCAGCCAGGCTCAGAAGGACGCTCTGGTCCTCACCTCGGCGGCGCCCGTTGTCCTCGCCGTCTCCAACGGGCTGAGCTATCCGCGTCAGGTGCTGGTCCAGACCACCCGGGCCAAGTCGGGGCTCCCCGTGCTGTCGCTGCTGAGCACTCCGGACGCCCGAACGCCGTTCCGGATCGCGGCGAGCGCCACGATGCTGCCGAGTGCCGAGGTCCCCTCGTTCGACAAGCTGGCCCAGGGCGCACCCCTGCTCGGCGCCGGAGCCGGACTGGCCGTCGAGCCGCAGAAGCTTCTGGCCGCGTATGCCGCCTCGCTCGCCTTCCCTGCGCCCGCCGCGGACGCCAACGCACCGTTCGCGGACGACTCGTTCTCCGCTGCGGTCCACAAGAACGCCCAGGTCCAGAGCGACGGCTTGAAGGGCTCCGGCACGCTGACGTCGCAGTCCTCGGCCAAGGACGTCGTCGGCGGGTTCAAGGTGGCCGGCGACCGAGGCGCGCTCGTCTTCACCGTGATCCAGCGCACGGACACCATCCTCAACCCGAATCAGGCGACGATCGCAGCGCCGGCGCAGTTCACCGCGTTGACGGGGCTGTCGAACATCAAAGCGGAGGCCACGCTCGACAACCTCGAGTTCGTCGTGTTCGTGGTCCCGGCGTCGGGCCAGGCCCGGGTGGTGGCCGCCCAGGAACACCTGGTCGGCGCCACCGGGACCTGACCGGAGAGAATGACCACATGAGCCAGCAGCCGTTCCCTCCTTCCGCGCTTCGTGGCGCCGTCGACCTGTCCTCTCTCGCCAGGCCCAAGGCTCCGGCCCGAGGTCCGGGACCAGAGCCGGTCGGGGCCCCCGCCGGTGAGCCGCCCGCGGGGGCGCCGGGGCAGGGGCCGGTGGTCATCGGCACGGACGAGTCGTTCCAGGAGATCGTCAGCTCGAGCCTGCGCTATCCGGTCGTCGTCGTGCTGTGGTCGGCCCGCTTGCCCGAGTCCGAGGATTTCGTCAAGGTCATGGGCGGCCTCGCGAGGGCGAACGAGGGCCGGTTCCAAGTGGTCTCGGTCGATGTCGACACCAACCCCGGTCTGCAGCGGGCCCTTCAGGTGCAGCAGGTCCCCGTCACGATCGCGCTCCTACAAGGCCGTCCGGTGCCGCTCTTCGTCGGGCCGCTGCTGCCCCAGGAGGCGCAGCCGATCCTCGACGAGCTGCTCCAGCTCGCCGTGCAGAACGGCGTCACCGGGCGCGCTCCATTGGCCGGAGCCCCACCCGAGGCGCAGGCAGACGCGGTCGAGGAAGCGGGCGAGCCCGAGCTGCCCCCCTTGATCGCCCGCGCCTACGATGCCATCGACGCCGGTGACCTCGACGGGGCGATCGAGGCATACCAACAGGCGCTCAAGGAGAGCCCCGCGGACGCCGAGGCCAAGGTCGGGCTCGCTCAGGTGCGGCTGATGAAGCGCACCGAGGGTGTCGACGCCGTGGCGGCCCGAGCGACTGCGGCGGCCGGTCCCACCGATGTTGCTGCTCAGGTTCTGGTCGCCGACCTCGACCTGCTGGGGGGGCATGTGAGCGATGCGTTCGCCCGCCTCGTCGACCTGGTTCGCGTCACCAGCGGGGACGAACGGGACACTGCGCGTGGGCACCTGCTGGAGCTGTTCGAGATCGTCGGACCCAGCGACGAGGTCACGGCGGCCCGGCGGGCCTTGATGAGCGCGCTGTTCTGAGCGCTCTGTTCTCAGCCCGTCGTCGTCAGCCCGTCGTCGTCAGCCCGCTGTTCTCAGCGAGTCGACGGCCCGCCGGTGGACAAGTCCGTCCTGCCGCTGGCCCCTGACCCTCGATTTTGACTTTGCCGTCCAACCTCGCCTGTCTCGGTCTTGCCACCTCTGAGGGGCACGACTTCGACGCTGCTGGGTTCGAGCGCCTGCTGCAGACCATCCTGCCGGCAACCCGATCCTTGGGCCATGGTCGAGGTGGCGTGGAGGTTCGTCGATGGACGGACGGCAGCGGAGCCCGGATCGCCGTCGAGGTGGACCGGTCCGAGACGATCGTCGGCGCCACCCCCGTCCCCGGAGTCCGCCCCTGGTGCATGCCTGGAGGGAGTCACGCTGGTGAACGACGAGGTGGCGGCCGCTGACGCGCTGGACGAGGAAGGTCAGCTGATGACGCGGCTGGCGTGTAGATCGAGGAGCGTCGGTTCATCCCGTCGGTCGTGCGAGCCCCGGTCCTCGCCACCACGTCTAGGCCGCGTCCAGTCCACATCTACCGCAGGTCTACCGCACGTCTACTGCACCTCTAACCCAGAGCAGCCCCGACGACGTCCTTGGCCTCGTCCTGGACCTGAGCCAGGTGTGCCGCCCCCTTGAAGGACTCCGCATAGATCTTGTAGACGTCCTCGGTGCCCGACGGCCGGGCCGCGAACCAGGAGCTCGCGGTCACCACCTTGAGCCCGCCGATCTTCGCGCCGTTGCCGGGAGCAGTGGTGAGCTTGTCCGTGATCGGCTCTCCCGCAAGCGTCTCGGCGGTGACGGCGTCCGGCGACAGCGCGGCAAGGGCGGCCTTCTCCTCGCGGTTGGCAGCGGCATCGATTCGGGCGTATGCCGGGGCGCCGTGCTTCTGCGTCAGCTCCTCATAGTGCTGGCTCGGGGTCCGACCGGTTTTTGCAAGGATTTCGGAGGCCAGTAACGCGAGGATGATCCCGTCCTTGTCGGTCGTCCAGACGGTGCCGTCGAACCGCAGGAACGACGCGCCGGCTGACTCCTCGCCACCGAACGCGACGCTCCCGTCGAGCAGCCCCGGGACGAACCACTTGAAGCCGACTGGCACTTCGAGCAGCCGCCTTCCGAGATCGCCGGCCACGCGGTCGATCATCGACGACGAGACGAGGGTCTTGCCGATGGCCGCGCTCTGTGGCCAGCCGGGCCGCGCCCCACCGTAGAGGTAGCCGATGGCGACGGCCAGGTAGTGGTTGGGGTTCATCAGGCCTGCGTCGGGCGTGACGATCCCGTGCCGGTCGGCGTCGGCGTCGTTGCCGGTCGCGATGTCGTAGTCGTCCTTGCGTGTGATGAGCGAGGCCATCGCGTAGGGCGAGGAGCAGTCCATCCGGATCTTGCCGTCCCAGTCCAGCGTCATGAACGGCCAGGCGGGGTCGGTCTCGGGGTTGACCACGGTCAGGTCGAGTCCGTGCCGCTCGGCAATCTCACCCCAGTACGCCACGGACGCTCCGCCGAGGGGGTCGGCACCGATCCGCACACCAGCGTCGCGAATCGCCGCGAGATCGACGACGTTGGGCAGATCGTCGACGTACCGGCCCATGAAGTCATAGCGTCCGACCTCGCCCAGGGCCTGCTCGAAGGGCACCCTGCGGACCTCACGCAGCCGGCCGCGGACCAGCTCGTTGGCCCGCGAGGCGATGACGGCCGTCACATCGGTGTCGGCCGGGCCGCCGTGGGTGGGGTTGTACTTGAAGCCGCCGTCGGAGGGCGGGTTGTGTGACGGGGTCACCACGATGCCGTCGGCGAGGCCGGTCGCGCCCGCCGTGCCGACCTTGCCGCGGTTGAGGGTGAGGATGGCGTGTGACACGGCCGGCGTCGGGGTGAACCCGTCGCGGTCGTCCACGAGGACGGTCACCCCGTTGGCGACGAGTACCTCGAGGGCGCTCTTCCAAGCCGGCTCGGACAGCCCGTGCGGGTCTTGGCCGATCAGCAGCGGACCGTCGACACCGACCGAGGCGCGGTACTCGCAGATCGCCTGCGTGGTCGCGAGGATGTGCGCCTCGTTGAACGCGGTCTTGAGGCTCGACCCGCGGTGTCCCGACGTCCCGAACACGACCATCTGGTCGGGGTTGGTGACGTCGGGAACCTTGGAGTAGTAGGCGTCCACGAGGGCGCCGATGTCGACGAGGTCCTCAGCCTGAGCGGGTTGTCCAGCGCGCGGGTGGTTCATCGGTCACTCTCCTCGTCCTCGGGCACCAGCCAGACCGACGACAGGCCCGGCACGGTGACGTTCACGGCATACGGCTGGTTGTCCCACGACTGCGAGTCGGCTTGCAGGACAAGCCCGGCGGAGCTGGGCGAGTCCGGACGATAACCCGCCGTGTCGAGCACGACACGCCATCGACCTCCGCGTGGCACGCCGACCCGGTACGGCTCGAGCGTCTGTCCGCTGAAGTTCACCACCACCGCCATCACCGGCGCATCCGAGGCGCGGTCACCCGATCCGTAGCGCAGGTAGGAGAAGGTGTCGTGCGCGGCGTCGTCGGCGTTGAGCCAACGAAAACCAGCCGGGTCGTTGTCGAACTCCCATAGGGCACGGTGCGACCGGTAGATCGCGTTCATGTCCTTGACCAGGGCATGGACGCGGTAATGCGCCGGCTGGTCGAGCAGCCACCAGTCGAGACTTCGACCGTCGGCCCACTCGCTCTCCTGGGCGAACTCGCAGCCCATGAAGATCAGCTGCTTGCCGGGATGGCTCCACATGTAGGCGAGGAACGCCCGCAGTGTCGCCAGCTGCTCGTCACGGTTGCCGGGGGCCTTGCGCAGCAGCGAGCCCTTGCCGTGCACGACCTCGTCATGGCTGATCGGCAGGACGAAGTTCTCGGTGAACGCATACATCAACGCGAACGTCATCGAGTTGTGGTGGTACTGACGGTAGATCGGGTCCTGGCCGAGGTAGCGCAGGGCGTCGTTCATCCACCCCATGTTCCACTTGAAGCCGAACCCCAGGCCGCCCTTCGCGGTCGTGGCGGTCACCCCGGACCACGACGTCGACTCCTCGGCGATGGTGACGATGCCGGGACTGCGACGGTATGCGGTGGCGTTCACCTCCTGCAGCAGCTGCACGGCCTCGAGGTTCTCCCTGCCGCCGTAGGAGTTGGGAATCCACTCACCGGGTTGGCGTGAGTAGTCGAGGTAGAGCATCGAGGCCACTCCGTCGACGCGCAGCCCGTCGGCGTGGAACTCCTCGAACCAGTAGAGCGCATTGGCCACGAGGAAGTTGCGGACCTCGTGGCGCCCGAGGTCGAAGATGAACGACCCCCACTCTGCGTGCCACCCCTTGCGCGGGTCCGGGTGCTCGTAGAGCGCCTGCCCGTCGAACTTGGCGAGCGCCCACGGGTCGGTCGCGAAGTGGCCGGGCACCCAGTCGAGGATGACGCCGATCCCGTTCTGGTGCATACGATCCACGAAGAATCGGAAGTCGTCCGGAGAACCGAACCGGGACGTCGGTGCGTAGTAGTTGGTGACGTGATATCCCCACGACGGCACGAACGGGTGCTCCATCACCGGGAGCAGCTCGACGTGGGTGAACCCGAGGTCCTTGACGTAGTTGACCAGGTGCTCGGCCAGGTCGCGGTAGCTCGACCCTTGGCGCCACGAGCCGAGGTGGACCTCGTAGGTGCTCATCGGCCCGTTGTGCGGGTTGGCGGAGCCGCGCTGCGCCATCCAGTCGCCGTCGTTCCAGGTGTAGTGCGACTCGGTGACGATCGTGGCCTGCTTCGGGGCCACCTCGGTGCACCGCGCCATGGGGTCGGTGTGCAGGACCATCTGACCCGCCTCGTCGCGGACGGCGTACTGGTAGTTCATCCCTTCGGTGGCATTGGGGATGAACAGCTCCCAGACGCCGCTCTCGCCGAGCCGCCGCATCGGGTGCGCGACCTTGTCCCAGCCGTTGAAGTCACCCGTGACGTGGACCGTCCTGGCGCGCGGCGCCCACACGGCGAAGGACACGCCCTTGACGTCGCCGAGCGGACCGCCGTAGCGCCGCACGTGTGACCCGAGGACGGTCCAGAGCTTCTCGTGCCGGCCCTCGTTGAACAGGTGCCGGTCCATCTCACCGAGGGTGGGGGCGAACCGGTAGGGGTCGTCGGCCTCGTGCTCGACGCCGTCGTCCCAGGTCGTCAGCAGCCGGTAGTCCTGGGTCGAGGTGACCGAGCCCGCGGTGCCGGTCCAGACGCCGTCGTGCGCGTGGTGCAGGTCCATGTACGAGCCATCGCCCAGCCGCGCCCTCACCGTTCGGGCCAACGGCCGGTATGCCGTGATCGTCAGCCCACCGGGGCCCAGGTGTTGACCGAGCAGATCATGCGGCTGCGCGTGACGTGCGTCGACGAATGCCCTGACAGCGCTCTCGTCGCCGACCTGTCCAGTGGTGGGCACGGTGGTCATGACGATCCTTTCCGGCCGCCGGTGCCCTGCCGAGCGTGGTCCTCTGCTGCGGTATCGGCGACGATACGGTCGATGGCGGTGGCCGGGATGGAGATCCAGGTGGGACGGTTGCGGGCCTCGTAGATCAGCTCGTAGAGCGCCTTGTCGAGCTCGAGGGCCCGCAGCAACGGTAGTGCGGAACTGGGGTCCACAGGTGCCACGGAGCGATACCCGTCGAGGAAGGCCTCCCGGCAGGCAGCGACCCAGCTCCGGGCGTCGGGGTGCGTCCCGTCCGGGAGCTCGGTCATCTCGACCGACCCACCCGCGTAGTCGAACGATCGGAGCATCCCGGCCACGTCGCGCAGTGCCAGGTCGGGGCGGACGCGCTCGCTGAGCGGTCGCAACGGCTCGCCCTCGAAGTCGACCGCCACCCAGCCGGTGGCGGTATGCAGCACCTGGCCCAGGTGGTAGTCGCCGTGGATCCGTTGCAGGGGCGGCCATGGATGCTCGTCGAGCGCGCTGAGCACCCGCTGGATCTGGGGGTCGTCGGACGCCAACGAGGGCACTTCCGCTGTGGCCTGGTCGTAGCGGGCGCGTACGATGCGGGTCAGCTCGACCCGGTCCTGCTCGCTGGCCGAGGCGGTCCCCATGGTCTGCGCGAGACTGAGGTGGATGTGGGCGGTGGCCTCACCGAGCTCGCGCGCAGGTCCGGTGAAGTCCGCGGCGACAGCGGCTGCGCGGGTGGCGACCCGCCAGGCATCCTTAACGCCGGGGAGGAAGCGCTGCGCGAAGGCCAGATGGCCTCGCACCCGGTCCCGGGTGACGGCGTCCTCCCATTCGCCGGACACGTCTCCGACAGTGTGCGGGACCTGCGTGGACCCCGCCTGGGTAAGTGCGGACTGGACGACGACGTCGGGGTTCTCACCGGCGTGCAGGGCGCGGAAGAGCTTGATGATCACCGGGTCTGCGTGAGCGTGGCCCGGTCCGCGGACATGGCAGATGACCGAGGTGTTGGACTGTTCACCGCGCAGGACCGACGACGACGCCAGCTCGACGACGGTGCCGTCGACGGCGTGGCCGTGGACGGTCGGGTCGGGGGTCCAGCTCTGCGACTGCGCCTGAGGTTCGGCGACACCCTGGATCAGAGCCAGCAGCTGGGCGACGAAGACCGGGTCGTGCGGACCGTCGTAGACCCACCGGGTGCCGAGCACGCCGTGCTTCGTCGTGCCGACCAAAGCCGACTCCGCACCGGGCAGTGCGGCGGACCGATAGGTGAGCGGCACCTGATAGACGACCGGCTGGGTGCCGCTGTCGTCGGCGACCACCAGGACCTCGATGCCCACCCGACCTGCGGGGTCGTCGAGCCGGTAGCCACCGAGCCTGCGCAGCGACGGCGTACGCCCCTTGCCGGCGTACCAGCGCTGGCCAGGCAGCCATCCGGTCAGCAGGTCGAGCTTGCCGGGGTCCAGAGTCGTGTGATGGATCTCAGCCATGGTCGGCGTCCCCGCGCACCTGGAACCAGAAGAAGTCCCGAGAGCCGAGCGTGATGAGCACCCGTCCGTCATCACCGATCTTGGGGAAGCCCTGACCGCCGAACAGGTCCACGAGCTGGGCGCCGGCATATCGCTCGGGCAGCTGGATGGTCGTCGCCTGGGGACGTGACGAGAGGTTGTTGACGCAGAGCACCGTGCGGCTCGACGAGGCGTCGGTCCCAACCGGCCGCTCCCCCTCGTAGTGCCTGATGAAGGACAGGATCGTCTCGTTCTCCGACGGGCACACCTCGAAGTCGCCGAGCCCGAAGACGGGGTTGTGGCTGCGGACGCGCAGCATCCCCCGCAGCCAGTGCAGCAACGACGCCGAGGTTGCCATCTGGGCTTCGACGTTGACCGTGTTGTAGTGGTAGACGAGGCTCGAGATGACGGGCAGGTAGAGCTTGCCGGGGTCGACGGACGAGAACCCGGAGTTGCGGTCCGGGGTCCACTGCATGGGTGTCCGGACGGCGTCGCGGTCGTTGAGCCAGATGTTGTCGCCCAGGCCGATCTCGTCGCCGTAGTAGAGGCACGGCGAGCCGGGCAGCGACAGGAGCAGCGCATGGATCAGCTCGATCTCCGGCCGGGAGTTGTCCAGCAGAGGAGCCAGCCGGCGACGGATTCCGACGTTGGCACGCATCCGGGAGTCGGGCGCATACCAGCCGTACATCGCCGCGCGCTCCTCGGGGGTGACCATCTCAAGGGTCAGCTCGTCGTGGTTGCGCAGGAACGTGCCCCACTGGCTGCCGGTGGGGATGGCGGGAGTCTCGGCGAGGACGTCGATGATGGGGGCGGCCTTCTCCTCGCGCAGCGAGTAGTACAGGCGCGGCATGACCGGGAAGTGGAAGCACATCTGGCACTCCGGAGCCTCGACGGTGCCGAAGTAGTCGACGACCTCAGCCGGTGGCTGGTTGGCCTCGGCGATGAGGATGCGACCGGGGTACTCGGTGTCGACCATCTGACGCAGGTCTGCAAGGAAACCGTGCGTCTCAGAGAGGTTTTCGCAGTTGGTGCCCTCTGCCTCGAACAGGTAGGGCACGGCGTCGAGGCGGAACCCGTCGATCCCCAGGTCCATCCAGAAGCGCACGATGTCGAACATCTCCTCCTGGACCTTGGGGTTCTCGAAGTTGAGGTCCGGCTGGTGGGAGAAGAAGCGGTGCCAGAAGAACTGTCGCCGGACGGGGTCGAAGGTCCAGTTGGAGACCTCCGTGTCGACGAAGATGATCCGCGCCTCGCTGTAGGGCGCGTCCGTGTCGGACCAGACGTAGTAGTCGCCGAAGGGGCCGTCGGGCTCGGCCCGGCTCAGCTGGAACCACGGGTGCTGGTCGGACGTGTGGTTCATGACGAAGTCGGTGACGATCCGGATCCCACGAGCATGGGCCTGCGAGACCAGCTCGATGAACTCCGGCATACTTCCGAACTCCGGCAGGACGGCCTTGTAGTCGGCGATGTCGTAACCGCCGTCGCGCAGCGGCGAGGCATAGAACGGGGGCAGCCAGAGGCAGTCGACTCCGAGCCACTGCAGGTAGTCGAGCCGTTCGATCAGGCCGCGGAAGTCGCCGGACCCCGAGCCCTTCGAGTCGGAGAAGGCGCGGACCAGGACCTCGTAGAAGACCGCGGTCTTGTACCACTGGGGATCGTGGCGCAGGCCGGGCTGGGAGAGGTTGAGACCTTGCACGCTCAGATGCTCCTGACCTCGATGATGTGCACGGGGTGGGTCTCGGGACCGAGGCGGACGAAGGCCTGCTTCCGCCAGATCCAGGTCTGCTCGGTGACCAGGTCTCGGGCCCGGAACGTGTCGTCCCAGCCGAGAGCGAGGGCGGGCATGTCGAGGTTGACGATGCTGGACCGGGTCGCGTGCGGGTCGAGGTTGGCGACGACGAGGATCGTGTCACGCCGACCGTCTACGACGCGGGTCTTGGAGAACACGAGGATGTTCTCGTCCTCAGCGGTGTGGAACGCGATGTTGCGCAGCCAGTGCAGGGACGGGTGTGCGCGGCGGATCGCGTTGAGCTTGGTGAGGTAGGCGGTGAGGTTCTGTCCCTCCTTGGGACCGCCGGGCTCGTAGTCCTCCCAGTGCCGGTCCTTGTACTGGTACTTCTCGTTGTCGACCTGCTCTTCGGCGCCCTGCCGCGCGACGTTCTCCATCAGCTCATAACCGGCGTAGATCCCGTAGGTCGGCACCAACGTCGCCGCGAGCGCTGCGCGCAGGGCCCAGGCCGTGGGGCCGCCGTACTGCATGTAGGGCGTGAGGATGTCGTGTGTCGTGGGCCAGAACGACGGACGCATGTATGCCGACGCCTCCCCGGCGAGCTCGCGCAGGTAGGCCTCGAGCTCCCAGCGCATGTTGCGCCAGGCGTAGTAGGTGTAGGACTGCTGGAACCCGGCCTTGCCGAGGCTGTGCATCATCGCGGGCCTGGTGAACGCCTCGGCCAGCCAGATGATCTCGGGATGGTCTTTGGCGACGTCGGCGATCAGCCACTGCCAGAACTGGATCGGCTTGGTGTGCGGGTTGTCGACCCTGAACAGCGTCACTCCGTGGTCGATCCACACCTGGATGACCCGGCGCATCTCGGCGTAGGAGCCGGCGGGATCGTTGTCGAAGTTGAGCGGGTAGATGTCCTGGTACTTCTTGGGCGGGTTCTCCGCGTGGGCGATCGTCCCGTCGGCGCGGGTCGTGAACCACTCGGGATGCGTCTCGACGTAGGGATGGTCGGGCGACGCCTGCAGCGCGATGTCGATCGCGACCTCGAGACCGTTGCGCCTCGCGGCGTGGACGAACACGTCGAAGTCGTCGAAGGTCCCGAGGTCGGGATGGATCGCGTCGTGGCCCCCGTCGGGTGAGCCGATGGCATACGGGCTGCCCGGGTCACCGTCGACCGCGTTCAGCGCGTTGTTGCGCCCCTTGCGCGCCGTCGTCCCGATGGGGCTCACGGGTGTCAGGTAGACGACGTCGAACCCCATGCCGGCGACGGCCCGCAGCCGCTCCGCCGCCGTGCGCAGGGTGCCGCCGTGCCACTGCCCCGACGTCTCGTCGTACCAGGCGCCCTCGGAGCGAGGGAAGATCTCGTACCACGCCCCGAACAGCGCCAGCTCACGCTCGACCAGCAGCCGGTATGCCGGTGACGGGCTGACCATCTCGCGGTGCGGGTGAACCCTGAACCACTCCTGCATCAGCGGGGAGGTCGCGATGCGCAGCCGTGAGACCGGCGGACGGGTCCGGTCACGCAGTGCCGTGACGGCATCGTCGACGGGGCAGGCCCCGGATGGATGACCGCCGTCACGGGTGCGCTCCAGGAGCCGAGCACCTTCCTCGAGCATCAGCTCCTCGTCGATTCCGGCCTCGACCTTGATGGTCGCGTCGTGCAGCCAGGTCGCCCACGGATCGGACCAGCCCTCGACGCGATAGCTCCACCAGCCGGGACGGTCCGCCGAGACCGTGGCGCTCCACCAGTTGAGCCCGGGGTTGTCCACACTCATCGGGAAGTGGTGGTCGGCACCGTCCGGGTCGGTCAGCACGACCGTCGCGCTGACCGCGTCGTGGCCCTCACGGAAGACCTGGGCCGCTACGACGAACTCCTCGCGCTCCACGGACTTCGCCGGCCGGGAACCCCCGTCGACCAGCGGCTGCACGTTGACGACGGGGATGCGACCGAAGGGCAGCACACCCTCCGGCAGGGCCGCCGCGAGCAGCTCCAGGGGAGTGGACGTGGCCTGCGGGCCGGGTGCGCTCGCCACGCTGTCGGCGCCGGACGCCTCCAGGTCCATCATCTCGGCGCTGGTCGCCTGCTCGCCGACCATCTCGTCGCTGTTGGTCTGGTCGCCTGCAATCGGGGAGTTCGTGGAGGCCGCGGCGTCGGGTGCAGTCACACGCCCGACGCTACTCGGTGCGTAATCGCGCCAGCCACCTGCGCCGCGGCGCGTCTCGCGGAGAGTGCAAGCGCGTGAAAGCTCTGCAAGAACACGGCAGTCGTCGTAATAGAGTCGGCCCGTGACCGAGACGGAAACCGCCATCACGCCGGCCCCACGTCGCGACGCGTTCGACAGTCGCGACCTCACCGCACCGCAGCACTCCGTCGACGCCTTCGTCAACGACTTCATGCGTGAGCTCAACTACGGGCAGGGCGTCAGCCTTGCCCGTAGCTCCGTCAACGACCAGTACCTCGCGTTGGCCCGCACGGTTCGTCACCACCTGCAGGCGCGCTGGATGACGACGCTCGTCAAGCAGTGGGACCTGCAGGCCAAGACCGTCTGCTACCTGTCGGCCGAGTACCTGCTCGGGCGCCAGCTCGACAACGCGCTGCTCGCCTCCGATATGGACGACATCGTCGAGCAGGGCCTCGGACAGCTGGGCATCACGCTCGGCACGCTTCGCGGCCAGGAGATCGAGCCTGGCCTCGGCAACGGCGGCCTCGGACGGCTCGCGGCGTGCTTCATCGACTCGCTGGCGACCATGTCCGTGCCCTGCATCGGTTACGGGATCCGCTACGAGTACGGCATCTTCCGGCAGACCTTCGTCGACGGCTGGCAGGTGGAGCAGTCCGACCCGTGGCTTGCGCTCGGCAACCCGTGGGAGTTTCCGCATCCCGAGAACTCGGTGCGTGTCCAGTTCGGCGGTCAGACCGAGAAGTCCACGGACGAGGACGGTGTAGAACGCACGACCTGGGTCCCTGAGTGGGACGTGCAGGGCGTGCCCTACAACTACATGGTTCCCGGCTATCGCAACGGGCGCGTCAACACGCTGCGGTTGTGGAGTGCCAAGGCCACGCGTGCGTTCGACCTCGCGAGCTTCAACTCGGGTGACTACGTCGACGCCGTCCGCGGACAGACCTTCGCTGAGAAGATCTCGGCGGTCCTCTACCCCGAGGATTCGACGCCGCAGGGCAAGGAGCTACGCCTGCAGCAGCAGTACTTCTTCGTTGCCTGCTCGCTACGCGACTTCATCGACCAGGTTCTGCCCCCCGAGTTCGACCTCAGACGTCTGCCGGAACGGGCGATCTTCCAGCTCAACGACACCCACCCCGTTATCGCTGTTCCTGAGCTCATGCGAATCCTGATGGACGAAAAGGGCTTCGAGTGGGATGACGCCTGGTCGATCACCCAGCAGTGCTTCGCCTACACCTGTCACACCCTGCTGCCGGAGGCCCTGGAGGTCTGGCCGGTGGAGGTGCTCGGACGACTCCTGCCACGACACCTCGAGATCATCTATCGGATCAACGACGACTTCCTCGACCAGGTCCGAGCCCGGTTCCCAGGTGACGAGATGCGCGCCCGACGGATGTCGATCATCGCCGAGCTCCCCCAACGGTCGGTCCGGATGGCCTACCTCGCGACGGTCGCCGGCGCCAAGGTCAACGGGGTCGCGGAGCTGCACTCTCAGCTGCTGCGTGACAATGTTCTCCCTGACTTCTCGGACTACTGGCCCGACAAGTTCATCAACGTCACCAACGGTGTCACCCCGCGCCGGTTTGTCCGGCTCGCCAACCGACAGCTGTCCAACCTCATCACCGAGGCCATCGGCCCCGGCTGGATCACCGACCTCGACCGCCTGGAGGAGCTGGAGCCCTTTGCTGACGACTCCGCGTTCCGGGAGAGGTTCCGCGCGGTCAAGAGGGCCGACAAGGTCAGCCTGGCCAAGCTGCTGCGCACGCGCGACGCGATCGAGCTGCCGACGGACATGATGCTCGACGTCATGGTCAAGCGGTTGCACGAGTACAAGCGACAGACCCTGAAGCTGCTGCACATCGTCACGCTCTACCAGCAGGTGATCTCAGGTGCGGTGGCCGTCGAGGACGTCACGCCTCGGGTATTCGCGTTCGGAGCCAAGGCGGCGCCCGGTTATCGGATGGCCAAGGAGATCATCGGCCTGATCAACGCGGTCGGCCGCACGGTCAACGAGGACAAGCGCCTGGAGGGGCGTCTCAGCGTGGTCTTCCCAGCGAACTACAACGTGACGCTGGCCGAGAAGCTCATCCCGGCAGCGGACCTGTCCGAGCAGATCTCGCTCGCCGGCAAGGAGGCGTCAGGCACCGGCAACATGAAGCTGGCCCTCAACGGTGCGCTGACCATCGGGACCGACGACGGCGCGAACATCGAGATCCGTCGCCTCGTCGGCGACGACAACTTCTTCCTGTTCGGGCTGGTCGAACCCGAGGTCGATGCGCTGCAGAACGCTGGTTACCACCCGGCCGGCTACTACGAGAACGACGCGACCCTGCGGGCGGCGATCGACCTGATCGCCTCCGGCGCCTTCTCCAGTGGAGACCGCTACGTCTTCGAGCCGGTGGTCTCCAACCTGCTGAACGACGACCGGTTCCTTGTGCTGGCGGACTACGCCGCCTACCTCGATGCGCAGGCGAAGGTCGACGCAGCGTATGCCGACCCCGACCGGTGGTCCCGTTCGGCGATCCTCAACGTGGCCCGCAGCGGGTTCTTCTCCTCCGACCGCGCGATGCGCGACTACATCGACAGGATCTGGCACACTCCGCCCGTCCTCGACGACTGAGTGGGTCGGGTGAGCCGGCACACCACGAGCTCGGAGTCTCCTACCCCTGCCGGTTTCACCCGCCGAGCCGACGTCCGGAGGCGCCCGGCGTCGGGAGCGTCAGGTCGTCGTACCAGTCCCGCCACTGTCGGCTCAGGCGAGGTTCCAGGTCGCCCTCGAGCGCGTCGGCCAGTGTGCGCATCTGTTCGGCGGTCAGGGTCAAGCCAGGGTGGCCTCGGCCGAGGATCTCCGCGACGCCCGGCCCACCGCGCGTGGCGATCTGCGGCGCCGCGGTCAGGTAGCTCATGACCGTCTCGTCGGTGAGCGAGCCACGACCTGGCGACCACAGGCCCTGCAGCATCGCGCCCATCCTCCGGTTGGAGACGCGGCTGTCGTTGATCACCGACCAGGCTGAGCGCTGCGCTGCCGCATCAGGGAAGGCGGCATCGGCGCGGGCCGCCCAGTCCCTGACCTGCGCCGTGTCGTCCTGTGACCCAGCAGAGCTGATGAAGCCCGGTGTGATCGCGCCGAGCTCGGCGAGCCGCCACATCAAGGTCCATCGTTGCTCGACGGACAACGTCGTTCCGGCGACGTCTCCTTTTCGCAGCCACGTCAGGAGGGTTGCCGGATCGTCGACCGTCCGCACCGCGCCGTCGGTGAACGCGCTGGTCTGTAGGCCACCCGTCGCGCCGACGAGGCGAGCCTGGCAGGCACGCGCCACACTCTCGAACCCGGAACGGACGTCCCCGCCGGAGCGGCAGACCTGCAACCCCCGGCGCAGGACCCAGCGGATCACCGACTGGACGATCGAGGGCTCCGTCTCATCCGGCAGCTGGCTCTCGACCATCTCGAAGAACGCGAGGGGGTCCAGCTCACGCGAGTGCAGGCCGGCGAAGGCACTGCCCCAGATCTGCGCCCGATGGTTGGGGTCGCAGAGGCTGCTGACCTGTCCGCGCAACATCTGATCGTCACGCGTTCGCAGGCGGGTGGTCGCGAAGGTCTCTCCGTTGGGGTTCACGAGGATGATGTGGTCCTGCCACCCGGCCAACGCAACTGTTTGGGAACCCACCGCGACGTTGCGCATGCCGACGAGCCGTAAGGACGTGTCGAAGGCAGCCACGGATGTCTGATGTGTGCGCTGGCCATCTCGGCGAAGCTCGACGCCGGTCTCGGTGTCGACCACCTGGATGGTGTCGAAACCCGTCGTCTGTAGCCATGACTCGGCCCACCCGACGACGTCTCGACCCGGGGCGGCGGCCTCGAGGCAGTCGATGAGGTCACTCAGCTCGGCGTTCGCGAAGGCATACTGCTGTAAGTAGCCGTTCACACCGGCAAAGAATGTCTCGTCGCCCAGCCAGGCCGCCAGCTGACGGATGAGCACGTTGCCCTTGGCGTAGGAGATCGCATCGAAGTTGCTCCCCGCGGCGGTCGAGTCGGGGACATCCGTGCTGGTGGCAGCGACAGGGTGCGTCGAGTGCCGGACGTCGGCGACATAGGCGTCCGGCTTGCGCGCGATCTCGAAGTGCACGACCGCATGGGCGTATCCCGCGGCTTCGGCCGCGACCCGGTAACCCAGGTAGTCGGCGAACGACTCGTTGAGCCAGATGTCCTGATACCAGCGCATGGTGGCCAGATTGCCGAACCACATGTGTGCCATCTCGTGAGCGATGGTCGCGGCTCGCAGCTGCCGGGTGACCGGGTCGTCGCTCTCGGGCAGAAGCTCGTCTCGGTACATCACGCAGCCGGGGGTCTCCTGGGCACCCCAGTTCTGACCTGGTACGAATACCTGCTGGTACGAACCGAACTGGTATGGCGTAGTGAAGAGAGACTCGTAGTGGGTGAGGCAGGACATCGTGACCGCCCGCAGGTCGTCCACGTCACGGCGCAGCGCCGGCGCCAGTGACTGCCTGGCGTGCCAGCCGAACTCCCGGCCACCGTCCATCCAGGTGAGCGACGCCCACCGTCCAGCGCAGACGACGAACTGGGAGATCGGGATCGGACGGGTCGTGGCGAAGGTCCACCTACCGCCGTCGACCTCGAGTACCCGGCCGTTGGCCAGCACGGTCCAGCCGGTCGGTGCGATAACGGTCGAGGAGACGGTCGCCTTGACGTCGGGCTGGTCGAAACACGCGAAGACACGTTGGGCCAGGTCGACTCCGAGGTAGGCGCTGACGTACCGCTCGTCGTCCACCGGATCGGTGAAGGTATGCATGCCCTCGCCGTCGGTGACGTAGGGCAGGCGACCGTCGACGACCACGTCGTGGACAACCCCTGGCGACAGGCCCTGCAGGCGGACGCGCGCGCCGTCGTAACACGCCCGGTCGACCGCTTCCCCGTCCACGACGACGCTGACGTCGCTCGCGCCGGCGAACTCGAGGAACGTCTCGCCCGATCGAGACCTGAACCGCACCGCGACCAGGCTCCGAAACTCCGTGGTACCCGTCAGATCCAGCTCCACCGCATAGGACACGTCGTCCACGTCAGCCGAACGGGCGCGAGCCTCGACCAGGGTGAGCGGCATTCGGCCAAACTAGCGCGAGGGCCGCTCGGCTCGGAGCCCTTTGCCCCCGGGAGAGGGTCCAGCACTCCGAGCCGGCATCCGGCAGCACCTACCGGTGGCCCGGACTGCGCTTGACGACCGACCAGGTCAGGGTTGCGAGCTCCCATGCTGGGAAGGGCGGTCGCCCAGGCCCAACTGACGCAAAAACG
Source organism: Lapillicoccus sp. (assembly GCA_965277795.1). GTDB lineage: Bacteria > Actinomycetota > Actinomycetes > Actinomycetales > Dermatophilaceae > Lapillicoccus. The sequence continues at coordinate 2,620,783 of OZ255840.1, read as the reverse complement.
GCTCGAGCCCCCGGACCTGAAGGGCGACAGGGGGACGGACCAACGTGTCGGGCGTCACCACCAGGTCTCGCTCCCAGCGGTAGCCGTCTGACGTGGGGTCCTCCAGACGCCGCCGGCCGTTGTCTACATAGCCGACCTTCCTGCTCACGCCAGCCGAGCTGGCGTTCCCTTCGATGTACCCCGACCGCATCACCTCGGCACCCAGGTAGTCGAAGCAAAAGGCGCAGACGACCTGGCGCATCACCGTCCCGATGCCCCGTCCCTGGAACGACGTGCCCAGCCACGAACCGGTGTCGAGGGCGCGCGTCTTCCTGAAGTCCGTCCGCGCGAACACGTCCTGCACTCCGGCGACCTCGTCCTCCCACCGCACCACGAGGTTCAGGTGCCAGCGCTGCGGCGTGAACGACGCGAAGGAGTCCCAGTAGAAGCGGGCGGAGCTGAGGGGAAGCTCGTCGGGCGCCGCCTGGCTCCAGGGAAGCAAGAAGGGCAGGAACTCCGGACCGTGGATCCCGCCCACGGCGAGCTCGGTGACCGCAGGGATGTCCTCCGTGCGCAGCCCCCGCAGGCTCAGCGAGCCACTCGAGATCCCCAGCCCAAACGCGGGGAAGATGGCGTCCAGCGTCATATCCGGCATTCTCCCGCAATGGCTCGACTCTGGTTCCACACGGGCAGCGCGACACGGTGTCGGCCGCCGCCGGGAGGAGGCGGGCGGCGCGCCCAGCTCGCCCTGGTTGTCACGGCCGAGGGGTGCTGGGCACACGAGGGAACGGTCGTCGGCATCGCAGCCCCGCAGGATCTGTTGAGCCGGGTTCTCGTCCAGTTCGACGACGGGTCAGACCGCCCCTCGGCCTGACGCCGAACCGGCTTCACAGAGCGGCCGAGTCGACCTCCAGGAACCGGTAGACGTCGGTGTCGTCCACGCCGGGGAACACGCCTGGGGGCATCGCGGCGAGCAGGTGGGAGTGGACACGAGCGCTCGGCCAGGCCGCAGCCGACCAGCGTGCGGTGAGCGCCGCGGGTGGGACGGTGCAGCACGCGGGGTCCGGGCACCGCGACTTCGATCGGTGAGTGGTGTCCCGCCCGCGCATCCATTTCACGTGCCGGTAGGGCACCCCGACGGAGACGGAGAACGTCCCGGCTGCGGTGCGATCGACGACCGCCGTGCACCAGTAGGTGCCCGAGCCGGTGTCGGTGTACTGCTGGTGCGCCTCTGAGAGGTCCGGCTGCTCGAACACCGCGCGGGCGGTCCAGTAACGGCAGACCCGCTGGCCCTCGATGGCCCCCGTCGCGTCGGTGGGGAAGTGCACGCCGTCGTTCTCGTAGGCCTTGTAGATGATGCCGGCTGAGGAGGTGCGCATGAAGTGGACCGGGATGTCGAGGTGGCGGGTGGCCAGGTTGGTGAACCTGTGGGCCGCCGTCTCGTGTGACACGGCGTATGCGTCGCGCAGGTCCTCGATCGCGATGTCCTTGTTGGCCTTGGCCGTTCGCAGCATCGCCAGCGCCCCGTCCTCAGGGATCAACAGCGCTGCGGCGAAATAGTTGACTTCCACCCGCTGCTCCAGGAACTCGCCATAGTCCTTGGGAACGTGGTGTCCCAGCACCACGTGTCCGAGGGCCTGCAAGGCCAGCGCCCTCGAGTCGGTCTGCCCGGCGTCCGGCTGGGGCAGGTGGATCCGGTGGTTGGCGAGATCGGTGACGGAACGGGTCGACTCCGGAAGGCCGCCGGTATGGACCAGGGTGAACCCGAGGTGGGCTGCCATCTGGTCGACGACCGACCGGGTGGTCGGTCCGCCGGCATAACGCGTCGCTCTGATCAGCCTTCGTGCGGCCGCCTCCACCTCGGGGAAGTAGTTGTCCTGGTCGCGCATCCGTTGGCGCAGCATGGTGTTCGAACGACGGGCCTCCTCGGGCGTGGCGGACCGCTCGGCCCGGATCGCCGCCAACGCCCGGTGCATCCCGACCAAGGACTCGAGCACCGGCGTCGTCAGGCCGGGACCCGACCGGACCGCCGGGATACCCGACTCCCTGAACGCTTCCAGCCGCTGCGCCTGCTCGAGCTCGATCTCGAGGGCAGCTCGCCGGCTGGGAGGCTCCACCACCAGCAGGTCGGGCAACGTGACACCGAGTGCGGTCGCGAGCGTCGTCAGTGCGCTGACCTTGGCCTCGCGCTTGCCGTTCTCGAAGAGCGACAGGGTCGAGGCCGAGACGCCGGCCACTGTCGACACCTCGGTGAGGGTTCGACCCTGCGTCCGCCGCAGATGACGCAGAGTGCGGCCGACGGTGAACGGGTCGGGTCCAGGCGTTGGAGCGGGGCGTAGGGCCGAACTTTCGGCGGCTGGCGCGCGAAAGGTGGGCATTCCTGCACCCTAGCGCAAATTTGAGGGAATTTGACGGTCAGATGGCGGGGTCCGACCGACCTGTGACGCGGATGCTGGAGCTGTCAGCGCAGCCTTTCGGAAGGACCTCATCATGACTGTCAGCATCGAATCCGCGTCCCCAGCGCACCTGCATACCGAGCAGGCCACACCAGCCGACCGGTTCACCAGCCCGGCGGATGAGCTGCGCCGAGCCTGGGACGACGACCCCAGGTGGGCGGGTGTCCGGCGGACCTACTGCGCCGAGGACGTGCTCCGGCTGCGCGGCAGTCTCGTCGAGGAGCACACGCTCGCCCGGCGCGGTGCTGAGCGGCTGTGGAGCCAGCTGACCACCCGACCGCTCGTGCGAGCCCTCGGTGCGTTGACCGGTAACCAGGCGGTCCAGATGGTGCGCGGTGGGTTGGAGGCGATCTACCTGTCCGGGTGGCAGGTCGCCGCGGACGCGAACCTGTCCGGCCAGACCTACCCCGACCAGAGCCTGTATCCGGCGAACTCGGTGCCGGCTGTGGTTCGCCGGATCAACAACGCGCTCCTGCGCGCGGACCAGATCGACCACAGCTCACGCAACCACCACCCCGACTGGCTGGTGCCGATCGTCGCGGACGCCGAGGCAGGGTTCGGTGGGGCTCTGAACGCCTTCGAGCTGATGAAGGAGATGATCGCCGCCGGGGCCGCCGGTGTGCACTGGGAGGACCAGCTCGCCTCCGAGAAGAAGTGCGGGCACCTCGGGGGCAAGGTGCTGGTCCCGACGTCGCAGCACGTGCGCACTCTCAACGCGGCACGGCTCGCGGCCGACATCGAGGACGTCCCGACGCTGGTCATCGCCCGCACCGACGCGCTGGCGGCCGACCTGCTCACCAGCGACATCGACCCGGTGGACGAGCCCTTCCTCACCGGGGAACGCACGCAGGAGGGTTTCTACCGGGTGCGCGCCGGGATCGAACCGGTGCTCGCGCGAGCGAAGGCCTACGCCCCGTATGCCGACCTCATCTGGGTCGAGACGGGTATGCCGGACCTCGGCCTGGCACGCGAGTTCGCGACCGAGCTGCACAAGGAGTTTCCCGGCAAGCTACTGGCGTACAACTGTTCGCCGTCGTTCAACTGGTCGGCAGCGCTCGACGAGCGCGAGATCGCGACCTTCCAGGACGAGCTGGGCGAGATGGGCTACCGGTTCCAGTTCATCACCCTGGCCGGGTTCCACGCGCTCAACCACTCGATGTTCACCCTGGCGCGCGGATATGCCTCCCGTGGCATGCCCGCCTATGTCGAGCTGCAGGACGCCGAGCTCGGGGACATCCACCTGGGGTACACCGCGATCCGGCACCAGCACGAGGTCGGCACCGGGTACTTCGACAAGGTCACGACGGCCCTCAACCCCAGCTCCGCGACCCTGGCCCTGGCCGGCTCGACCGAGACAACCCAGTTCTAGGACCCGCTTCCGGACGCACCAGTCTCAGAGGGGGAACACGGCGCGGTAGACGTGCATTGACGCGGCCGTCACCACGACGGGACCATCGGTGGGGTCGACCACGTGAGATGCCAGGGGCCGCGCCCAGGCGCTGTCCCAGAGCAGCTCGTACGCACTCAGTCCGGCGGGTGTCGGCAGCGTCACCTCCGCTGCCGCCGCACCGCCGTGCAGGAGGACGAGGGCGGACCGCTCACCCAGCCGATCCCCGTCGAGAAACATGGCGAGGGTGCGGTTGGTGGGGTCGACCCACCGTTGCGCGGTCATCGGCTGACCGTCCGCACCGAACCAGGCCACGTCGGCGGTCCCGCTGCCGTCGGCAGGCGCGCCTGAGTGGAAGGTCCGTTGGCGCAGCACAGGAAGCGTTGCTCGGAGCCGGACGAGGAACCTCGTCGTCTCGAACAAATCCTGCTGCCAGGGCCGCACGTCCCAGTCGAACCACGAGATGTCGTTGTCCTGACAATAGGCGTTGTTGTTGCCGTGCTGAGTTCTGCCGATCTCGTCACCCGCGGTGAGCATCGGGACCCCGGTCGCCGTGAACAAGGTGCCCAGCAGGTTGCGGATCGACCGCTGGCGCGATGCCTGGATCTCCAGGTCGTCCGTCGGACCCTCGACGCCGTGGTTCCAGGACACGTTGTTGTCCGACCCGTCGCGGTTGCCTTCGAGGTTGGCCTCGTTGTGCTTCTCGCCGTACTCGGTCAGGTCGCGTCCGGTGAACCCGTCGTGGGCTGTGACGAAGTTGACCGACGCGATCGGGCCGCGGTCGCGCGCTCCGAAAAGGTCCTGCGAGCCGGCCATCCGGGTCGCGAGATCCTGGACACCGTGTCCGGACCGGTCGTCGCTGTCGCGTCCGACGTCGGCCAGCCAGAACGACCTGACGCTGTCACGGAAGCGGTCGTTCCACTCGCTGAACGGCGGCGGGAACTGCCCGGTGCGCCACCCGTGGATGCCGAGATCCCACGGCTCGGCGATGTTCTTCACCCGGGAGAGCACGGGGTCGGTGCGGAGCGCGACAAGAAAGGGGTGGTTGGGGTCGTAGTCGTCATAGCGCGCACGCGCCAGCGCGACGGCCAGGTCAAAACGGAACCCGTCGACGTGACACTCCTGCACCCAGTAGCGCAACGAGTCGAGGACCATCCGGCACACGACAGGGTGGCGCAGATCCAGGGTGTTGCCGCACCCGGTCACGTCGATGTCGTGCCCGCGGTCGTCCAGGCGGTAGTAGGCCCTGTTGTCAAGACCCCGCCAGCTGAGCGTCGCCCCGGTCGCGCTCTGCTCGGCGGTGTGGTTGTAGACGACGTCGAGGAGCACCTCCATCCCGGCGCGGTGCAGGAGCTTGACCATGCCCTTGAACTCGTCGAGCACGCCCTGCGGGTCGCTCGCCGACGCATACGCCGCATGGGGGGCGAAGAACCCGAGCGTGTTGTAGCCCCAGTGGTTCACCAGTCCCCGTCGAGACACCTCGGGTTCGGAGCTGAACGCCTGGATCGGAAGCAGCTCGACGGCCGTGACGCCCAACCGGGTGAGGTGGTCGAGAGTGACCGGATGGGCGAGACCGGCATAGGTCCCACGCAGATGCTCCGGTATGCCGGGCAGCAGTCTTGTGAGGTTGCGCACGTGCACCTCGTAGATCACCGTCTCGGCGAGGGAACGCTGCATCGGGGCGTCTCCTTCCCAGTCGAACCGCTCGTCGACGACGACGCAGCGGGGGACGAAGCCAGCCGAGTCCCGGTGGTCTCGAAGGCCCGTGTCTCCGGCCAGCTCGACCCCTACCCGATGCCCGAACACCTCCGGAGCCAGAGCCACCTCGCCCTCGACGGCGCGCGCGTAAGGGTCGAGGAGGAGCTTGTGCTCGTTGTGTCGGTGACCGAGGTCCGGGCGCCACGGACCGGCAGCTCTCACGGCGTAGCGCTGGCCCGGTGACACGCCCGCAAGGTGACCGAACCAGAAGCCGTGGGCCCGTTCGGTGAGGGGAAAACGTCGCTCCGAGGTGCCGGTTCGGTCGCCAGCGTCGAACAGGCACACGTCGACACCGTCGGCGTGTCCGGCATAGAAGCAGACCTCGACGCCACCCTCGACCAACGTCACGCCCGGAGCCGGCGGGAGGTCGCGCAAGGGTCGCGGCGGCGGCGGGGGCACCATGGTCTCAGCCTAGGGTGGCCGTTACGGTGTCTCCCATGAGCGATCCCACGAGCCTGCCGAACTTCCCGCCTCCGGCGGACGAGCACCCGTTGCGTGGGCGGATGCTGGACGTGCTCAAGGACCTCCAGATCGAGCCCAACATCGACGCTGACGGTGACATCGCGTTCCAGATCGGTGAGCCGCTGCAGCAGATGTTTGTACGCTGCCAGGACGGCGACTGGCCGGTGCTGCGGATCTTCGGCCAGTGGATGATCGGCGACAACGTCCCCACGGACCCGATGGCGCGACTCCAGCGGTGCAACGACTTCACCCTCCAGCTCAACCTCGCCAAAGTCGGCATCGCCAACGACAACCTCGTCGTCAGCGTCGAGCACGTCGCGCCTCAGGGGGCCGACCTGCCGTCGCTGTTCCAGATCAGCGTCAACCTCGTCATGGAGGTCGTCCAGCTCTGGCACCAGTCGTTCCTCGAACAGACCGAGGAGCCCGACTCGTCTGACGCGCCCGACGGGCCCAGCGCGACCGACTCCTCTGCGGACGACTACCAGCCGCGACACCGCCCGGACGAGGCGTGAGCGAGTTCGTCCGTCTCGAGGTCGAGGGCGGCGTCGGGACGATTCGACTCGATCGCCCCCCGATGAACCCCCTGTCGATGCAGGTGCAGGAGGAGATCCGGGCGGCGGCCGTCGAGGCGGGCGGCCGGCGCGACGTCGCCGCCGTCGTCGTCTGGGGCGGGGACAGGGTCTTCGCGGCTGGTGCGGACATCAAGGAGATGCAGACGATGTCCTACACGGACATGGTCGACCGCTCCGTTGCACTGCAGGCCAGCATCACGGCCGTGGCGAGAATCCCCAAACCCACCGTGGCCGCGGTGACCGGGTATGCGTTGGGTGGGGGCTGTGAGCTCGCCCTTGCCTGCGACTTCCGCGTCGCCGCGGACGACGCGAGGCTCGGACAACCCGAGATACTTCTCGGCATCATCCCTGGTGCCGGTGGGACGCAACGCCTTTCGCGGCTCGTCGGCTCGTCTCGCGCCAAGGACATCATTTTCTCAGGGCGCTTCGTTGCGGCGCCGGAGGCGCTCGCCATTGGCCTGGTCGACCGCGTTGTTCCCGCCGGAGACGTCTATGCGACGGCGCGCGACTGGATGGGCACATTCGTGGGCGGACCGGCATACGCGATCCGCGCCGCCAAGGAGGCGGTGGACCGCGGCCTGGAGTCCGATCTCGAGACGGGTCTCGAGATCGAGCGGATGCTGTTCGCGGGGCTGTTCGCGACCCGTGACCGCGAGACGGGGATGGCCTCGTTCGTCGAGAAGGGGCCTGGGAAGGCGACGTTCGAGGGTCGATGAGCGGCACGTCCCGGCGCCAGGGCGAGGGGCAGGCCTTGGACGTGCTGGTCTTCTATGTGCCACGCGAGTCGACCGTCGACGTGCTCGCCGCCGTTTTCGCGGCAGGCGCAGGGAGCGTCGGGGACTACGAGCACTGCGCGTTTGTCGCCGAAGGCGTGGGCCAGTTCCGCCCGATCCGGGGCGCACGGCCGGTGATCGGGCAGCTGGGGGCCCTCGAGCGTGTCGTCGAGCATCGGGTGGAGGTGGTGCTCCCTCGTCCGCTGAGGGCAACCGTCGTGGGGGCCCTGCTGGCGGCGCACCCCTATGACGTGCCCGCCTACCACGTGCTCGAGACGGTGACCTTGGACCAATCGTGAGTCAGACGGCGGCCATCCCCAGGAGCTTTCTCGCCATGGCGTCGTGGGTGACCATGCTGGTCACCAGACCACTTCGGGCGGTCGCGAGGACGGCTGCTGACTTCTCCAGGCCGTAGGGGACGGCGAGCACCTCGTCGACGGCCGCCAGCTGCACGGAGTTCGTGCAGATCATCCGTGCCGTGTAGTCATGACCGACGACGTCTCCATGGGCGTCGAGGAAGACGCCGGAAACGTCGGCCACCGCTCCCGCCCTGGCCAGCGCCTTGCGGTCCTTCAGGCTGCTCGCATCGTAGAGCGTGCTGTGACCAGCAGCCCAACCGCCCAGCCCCACGACGGCCTTCGTCACGGATCCGAACATCGCGATGGCTCGCGCGATCTCGGGTTGGCGGCGCAGGGTGCGGGCGGTGTCCGCGTCGGGCAGGACGAAGGGGGCGTAGAAGAACGTGACGGCGCTGCCCGTCAACCGGGCGACGTCGCGCACGATCTCCGTCGACGTCACCGACAGGTCGTCTCGCTGCATGGATCCACTCAGCTGCACCACCGGTGCCGCCGCCATGCCGCCGAGATGTGGCACCGTGCTCGCGACCGCCCGCGCCCAGGAGAAGCCGAGCACGTCCTGTCGGGTGACTGTCTCCGTGAGCAGGTCAGCCATGGCCCGCCCGAGCAGGGCCCGCAGCGCGGCAGGGTCCTGCTCGGGCGTCTCCACCACGATCGCGGTGCGCAGCCCGAGGTGGTCGCGCAGCCGACTGGACAGCTCGACGTCGATGCTGCCGGGATGGCCGATCTCGATGCGTACCAGTCCTGTTGAGAGCGCCTGCTCCAAGAGACGGGCCACCTTGAAACGACTGATGAGGAACTCGTCCGCGATCTCGACCTTGGACCGCCCGTCGATGTAGTAACGGCGCGCCACAGTGGCAGTGAGCACCAGCTGAGCGGGCCCGGCGACGAGCTCGGGAACGTCCACGGGCCACCCCTCTCCCTTCCGCTCATCTGAGCGGTGTGCTGAATGTAACCAGATTGTGTCCGACGTACACGGCCATTCTCACGAAACGGTCCTTGACAGCCGGTTGGCGGCGCGATGTACTCCGGATGAACATACGAGCAACACGCCGCTCATCTGAGCATAGGTGTGGCCACCAGCTCTGCAGACCCGAAGATCACACTCAACGAGGAGAACTCATGCCGCGGTTGACCATCGCCCCAGTCGTCTTGGGCGCGCTCGCCCTCTCCGCGGGGCTGTCCGCCTGTTCGGGTGCCGGGGGTGGAGGCGGTGGCGGCGGAGGCGGTGCCAGCGGGGGCGCGACCTCGATCAATGTGCTCATGGTGAACAACCCGCAGATGGTGGACCTGCAGAAGCTGACCGCGGACAGCTTCACCAAGCAGACCGGGATCACCGTCAACTACACGGTCCTGCCCGAGAACGACCTACGCGACAAGGCCAGCCAGGAGTTCTCCAGCCAGGCCGGCCAGTACGACGTAGCGACGCTGTCCAACTTCGAGATCCCGATCTACGCCAAGACCCACTGGGTAGCCGATTTGACCGCGTACACCAAGTCCGACACCGCCTTCGACCAGTCCGACATCCTCAAGCCGATGACGAGCGCCCTGTCCGTCGACGGGAAGATCTACGGCGAGCCGTTCTATGGCGAGTCGTCGTTCCTGATGTACCGCAAGGACATCCTGGCGGCCAAGGGCGTCACCATGCCGGACAAGCCGACCTGGCAGCAGGTCGCCGACGCGGCGGCGAAGGTCGACGACCCGAGTGGTATGCGGGGGATCTGCCTGCGTGGCCAACCCGGCTGGGGCCAGCTGTTCGCTCCGCTGACCACTGTGGTCAACACCTTTGGTGGAACCTGGTTCGACAAGGACTGGACGGCGAAGGTGAACGCTCCGGAGTTCAAGGAGGCGACGAACTTCTACGTCAACCTGGTCCGTCAGCACGGTGAGGCGGGTGCGTCTCAAGCGGGCTTCACCGAGTGCCTCAACAACATGACGCAGGGCAAGACGGCCATGTGGTACGACGCCACCTCGGCGGCCGGCTCTCTCGAGGCGTCCGACTCACCCGTGAAGGGCAAGATCGGCTATGCGCCGGCTCCCGTGGTCAAGACCGACTCATCCGGTTGGCTCTACACCTGGGCCTGGGCGGCGGAAGAGAAGAGCGCCAAGAAGGACGCCGCCTGGAAGTTCATCTCCTGGGCGTCCGGCAAGGACTACGAGAACCTCGTCGGCAAGCAGCTCGGCTGGTCGCGAGTGCCTGCGGGCAAGCGCGCCTCGACCTACAGCATCCCGGAGTACGTCAAGAGCGCCGAGGCGTTCGCCCCGCAGACCAAGTCCGCCATCGAGACGGCCAACCCGGAGAACCCGGGTGTCCAGCCCCGACCGGCTCCCGGCATCCAGTTCATCGACATCCCCGAGTTCCCTGACCTGGGCACCAAGGTGAGCCAGTACGTCAGCTCGGCCATCGCCGGTCAGGGGAGTGTCGACTCGGCGCTCGACCAAGGGCAGGCGCTCGCGGACACCGTCGGCAAGAAATACCAGAAGTGACCTGACGCCGTGACGACCACCACCGAACGGCCGACCGCCACACCGTCGGCTCCCCGCGCGCCCAAGCGGAGCTCTTTGCAACGCTCGGGCGACTGGGCGCGCAGGGCCCCGCTCCTGCCGGCGCTGATCCTCGTCGTCGTCGTCACCCAGCTGCCGTTCCTCGTGACGATCGTGACCTCGTTCCTGCACTGGAACGCCTACTACCCCGACGAGCGACGGTTCGGCGGGCTGGACAACTTCAAGACGGTGCTGTCGGATCCCGATGCCCGGCACGCCATCTGGGTGACGGTGCTGCTGACCTTCGTCGTCGTCGTGGTGTCACTGCTGCTGGGCTTGGTCATCGCGTTGCTGCTGGACCGCAAGTTCATGGGGCGGGGCATCGTGCGCACCATGATGATCACCCCGTTCCTCATCGTCCCGGTGGCGGCCGCGCTGCTGTGGAAACACGCTCTGTACAACCCGGAGTACGGCCTGTTGAACGGTCTGCTCAGGGGCATCTTCGGTGCCTCGGCGCCACAGGTGGACTGGATCGGACAGTTCCCGTTCCTGTCGGTCGCCGCTGCCATCATCTGGCAGTGGACCCCCTTCATGATGCTGATCCTTCTTGCGGGCTTGCAGTCCCGCCCGCTCGACGTCGTCGAGGCCGCCCGGATGGACGGCGCCAACGCCTGGCAGATCTTCACCAACATGACGCTGCCGCACCTGCGCCAGTACATCGAGCTGGCCGGGCTGCTGGGCACCATCTACGTGGTGCAGAACTTCGACCACGTCTTCACCATCACCTCTGGTGGGCTCGGCACGGCCAACCTGCCCTACTACATCTACCAGACCTTCTACACGGCCCATGACTACGGGCTGGCGTCCGCCGCCGGCGTCATCGTGGTGGTTCTGACGATCATCGTCGCCACCGTTGCGCTGCGCACGGTGTTCAGCCTCTTCAAGGAGGAGTCCCGATGAGTGTCGTCGCCGACAGTCAGGCCATGAAGACCCCGAGACCGGCGAACCGGCGTCGGCAGCCCCTCGGTAGCAAGCTCCTGGGGCTGCTGGCGTGGCTGATCGGCCTGACGTTCGTGTTCCCCGTCCTGTGGATGGTCCTCACGTCCTTCCACAAGGAGGCGGACGCGGCCACCAACCCGCCGTCGTTCTTCGCCCCGCTCAGCACCGAGGGCTACCAGTCCTTCTTCAGCGCCGGCCCGCTGCCGCCGCTGATCAACTCGGCGACCGCGAGCATCATGTCGACGATCCTCGTGCTGCTGCTCGCCTTCCCCGCCGCGTACGCGCTGTCGATCAAGCCGGTCCGCAAGTGGACCGACGTGCTGTTCTTCTTCCTGTCCACGAAGTTCCTGCCGGTGGTCGCCGGCCTGCTGCCGATCTACCTGTTCGCCCAGCAGGTGGGCCTTCTGGACAACATCTGGCTGCTCGTCCTGTTCTACACGGTGATGAACCTGCCGATCGCCGTGTGGATGCTGCGGTCGTTCCTGGCGGAGGTTCCCGTCGAGATGCTCGAGGCCGCGCAGATCGACGGTGCGGGCCTGATCACCACGATGCGCAAGATCATTGCGCCCGTCGTGATGCCGGGGATCGCCGCAGCAGCCCTCATCTGCTTCATCTTCAGCTGGAACGAGCTGCTCTTCGCCCGAGTCCTGACCGGCACCGTCGCCCAGACCGCACCGGTTTTTCTCACGGGATTCGTCACCAGCCAAGGCTTGTTCCTCGCCAAAGTCTGCGCCGCCTCACTCATCGTCTCCCTCCCCGTCCTCATCGCCGGCTTCGCCGCCCAGGACAAGCTGGTCCAGGGCCTGTCCATGGGTGCCGTCCGGTAGCACCGCGGTCCGCAGGACACCATTGTCTTCCGCCGGGCTCGTGCGAACGAGAGGATCAGGTATGACACCGCTTCGCCAGGAGACGTTGCCGACCCTTGCGGAAGGCGTGGCACGACCGGACTACGACCGCGCCGACGTCACCCCCGGGATCGTGCACTTCGGGGTCGGAGGCTTTCACCGGGCCCACGAGGCGATGTACGTCGACGCGCTGATGAACCGCGGCGAAGGGCTCGACTGGGGGATCGTCGGGGTGGGCACCATGCCAGCAGACGCACATATGCGTGACGTGCTGAATGCCCAGGACGGGCTCTACACGCTGGTGGTCAAGCATCCGGACGGCGTTCTCGAACCGCGGGTCATCGGTTCGATCGTGCGCTACCTGCTGGCCGCCGACGACCCCGAGGCCGTCCTGGAGATCCTGACGGCGACCAGCACGAGAATCGTGTCGCTGACCATCACCGAGGGTGGCTACCTGTTCCACCCGTCGACTGGGGAGTTCGACTCCTCAGCGGCACTCATTCAACCCGATCTTGTGCAAGGTGCAACGCCAACAACGGTTTTCGGCTTCATCGTCGAGTCGCTGCGACGCCGTCGCGAGGCGGGTTCGGCGCCGTTCACGGTCGTGTCGTGCGACAACATCCCGGGCAACGGCGACGTCGCCAAAAGGATGGTCACCGCCTTTGCGGCGCTCAAGGATGCGGAGCTGGCCGACTGGATCCGCACGTCGGTCCCGTTCCCCAGCTCGATGGTCGACCGGATCACACCGGTGACCGATGCTGCCGACATCAGCTCACTGCGCGACTCGTTCGGTGTCGAGGACGGCTGGCCCGTCGTCTGCGAGCCGTTCACGCAATGGGTGCTGGAGGACCACTTCGAGGGCGGCGACAAGGGGCGCCCGAGGTTGGATGACGTCGGGGTCCAGCTGGTGACGGACGTCGAGCCGTACGAGCTGATGAAGCTGCGCCTGCTCAACGCCAGCCATCAGGCGCTGTGCTACCTCGGGTTCCTCGGTGGCTACCACTATGCACACGAGGTCTGCCAGGACCCGTTGTTCGCCGGGTTTGTGCTCTCCTACATGGACCGTGAGGCGACGCCGACGCTGCAGGAGGTCCCAGGGGTGGACCTGACCGCATACAAGCACCAGCTCATCGCGCGGTTCGCGAACCCCGAGGTCCGCGACACGCTCTCCCGGCTGTGCGCGGAGAGCTCCGACCGCATCCCGAAGTGGCTGGTCCCGGTCATCAGGGAGAACCTCGCCTCCGGCGGGGAGATCGAGCGTTCTGCGCTGGTCGTGGCTTCGTGGGCCCGGTATGCCGAAGGCGTCGACGAGCAGGGTGGACCCATCGACGTCGTCGACCAGCTCAAGGACCGGGTGATGGCTGCCGCTGCGCGACAGCGCGACGATCCACTGGCGTTCCTGCGTGACGAGACCCTGTTCGGGGACCTTGCCACCGATGGGCGGTTCACGGCGTCGTACACCCGATGGCTGGACTCGCTTCACGAGGTCGGGGCGCGGGCCACTGTCGAGAACCTCGTCGCGAGCGCGTGATCCGACAGGGCAAGATCTTCACATGCACAGCGACGCAATGGAACGCCACGAAAAGCGCTCGATGAGCAACCGATGAGCGGAGGTCGGCTGGTCGCCGGGGTGGACTCGTCCACGCAGTCGACCAAGGTCGTCGTGTGCGACGCGCGGACCGGCGCGGTGCTGAGAGAGGGTCGAGCGCCCCACCCGGACGGCACCGAGGTCGACCCAGCGGCGTGGTGGGCGGCATACGAGCAGGCGACCGCGGGAGGTCTTCTCGACGGTGTCGAGGCCATCGCCGTCGCCGGCCAGCAGCACGGGATGGTGACCCTGGACGAAAGCGGGGTTGTCGCACGAAAAGCACTGCTCTGGAACGACACCCGATCATCCGGTGCCGCGGCCGACCTCGTCGACGAGCTGGGTGGGTCACAGGCCTGGGCGGATGCCGTGGGGACCGTCCCCCTCGCGAGCATCACCGTGGCCAAGCTGCGCTGGTTCGCGGAGCACGAACCCGAGCAGGCGACCCGCGTCCACGACGTCGTGCTTCCCCATGACTGGCTCACGGCTCAGATTCTGGGTGACGGCCGACCTGGCGTCGGCCGGCTCGTCACCGATCGCGGCGACGCGTCGGGCACCGGGTACTGGTCACCGAGAGAGGGTGCCTACCGTCACGACCTGTTGCGACAGGCTTTCGGGCGGGACCTGGGGGTCCCGGAGGTGCTCGGGCCGTACGAGGTCGCGGGTGCCTCGCCGGGTGGTCTGGTCGTCGCCCCGGGGACGGGTGACAACATGGCCGCCGCACTAGGTCTCGGTCTCGGTCTCGGTGACGTGGTGGTCTCTCTGGGTACAAGCGGCACCGTCTTCGGCGTGGCCGAGGGCCCCACCTGCGACCCCACCGGTGTCGTTGCAGGTTTCGCCGACGCCACCGGTCGCTTCCTGCCCCTGGTCTGCACACTCAACGCCGCCCGGGTGCTGACCGCCACGGCGGCAGCGCTTGGCACCGACCTTCAGGGTTTCGAGCGACTGGCCGCGGCCGCGCAACCAGGTGCCGGCGGCGTGACGCTCCTGCCCTACCTCGACGGCGAACGCACACCCGACCTGCCCAGGGCCACGGGAACGATCGGCGGCCTCACGCGGTCCAACATGTCGCCAGAGAACATGGCGCGCGCCGCTGTGGAGGGGATGCTCTGCGGGCTCGCCGACGGCCTGGACGCGTTGCGCGACAACGGTGTGCCGGTCGACCGGGTGCTGCTCATCGGCGGTGCTGCGCGCTCCGCGGCTGTTCAGTCGGTGGCCGGCGGGGTTCTCGGCGTTCCCGTCGCCGTCCCGACGCCCGGTGAGTACGTCGCGCTGGGAGCGGCGCGGCAGGCTGCCTGGGCCTTGTCGGGGACCCAGGACGCCGGCGACCCTCCGGAGTGGGCTGTGCCCGAGACAGGTGCTTCGGGTGAGCTCGGTGGCTGGGGCCGCGAGGTGCGGGACCGGTATGCCTCGCTGCGGACCCGGATGCACGGCGTCTGAGGGCTGCGGCTGAACCCCGTCCGAGTCCCCCTCCACGGCCGCCCGGGGTCGTGGAGGGGGCCGCAAGGGGGTCGCAACGTTGTCCGGGCTGCAGCGTGTCGGGCGTCACGCCGGTTCCGTCAGGCAGAGCCGCATGCTGCTGAGAGAATGGCAGCCGAGCACTCCTCGTGGTCTCCGCCCGCTCCCACCCGCTCCCACATACGGCACCCGCCAGAAGAAGGACGCATGAACATCGTCGTCTGTGTCAAGTACGTTCCCGACGCTCAGTCCGACCGGACCTTCTCCGACAGCGACAACACGACCGACCGGGTCGGCGTGGACGGTCTGCTGTCGGAGCTCGACGAGTACGCCGTCGAAGAGGCGCTCAAGATCGTGGAGTCCGGTGAGGGTGAGGTCACCGTGCTGACGGTCGGCCCCGACAAAGCCGCCGACGCCCTGAAGAAGGCACTGCAGATGGGCGCCCACAAGGCTGTACACGTCGTCGATGACGCAATCCACGGCTCAGACGCACTCGCGACCTCGCTGATCCTCGCCAGGGCCATCGAGAAGCTCGACCCGAAGCCCGACATTGTCATGACCGGCATGGCGTCCACCGACGGCACGATGGGTGTCATCCCGACGATGCTGGCCGAGCGCCTCGGCCTGCCGGCCGTCACGTTCGCCTCCGAGCTGACCGTCGGTGACGCAACCGTGACCGTGCGCCGCGACAACGACGCCGCCTCCCAGACGATCGAGGCTGCCCTGCCAGCACTGGTCTCGGTCACCGACCAGATCAACGAGCCGCGTTACCCCTCGTTCAAGGGGATCATGGCGGCCAAGAAGAAGCCGGTCGAGACGTGGGGGGTCGCCGATCTCGGCATCGAGCCGTCTCAGGTGGGTCTCGACGCCGCCTGGACGCGCGTCGAGGCGTTCTCCGCCCGCCCGGCACGGGCCAAGGGCCAGGTCGTCCCGGACGAGGGTGAAGGCGGCACCAAGCTCGCTACCTTCCTCACCGAGCACAAGTTCGTCTGAACGCTCCGCCAACTTCAACTTCGTTCTGTTGCAAGGGGATTTGACATCATGGCTGAAGTACTAGTGCTCGTTGACCACGTGGGCGGTCAGGTCCGTAAGCCCACCCTCGAGCTGTTGACCATCGCGCGGCGACTTGGCGCACCCGCTGCCGTCATCGTCGGTGACGCCGTGCCGGACGCCGTGGCGACCCTGGGCGCATACGGGGCGACCAAGGTCTATCGCGCCACCTCACCCGACCTGGTCGACTACCTGGTGGTCCCGCAGGCGGAGCTGCTCGCACAGCTCGTCGCTCAGGTGTCTCCAGCGGCGGTGCTCATCGTCTCGTCTGCAGAGGGCAAGGAGGTCGCCGCGCGACTGGCGGTCAAGACCGGGTCCGGCCTCATCACCGACGCCGTGGACGTGCAACCCGGCGATGGGGGTGGTGTCGTGACGACACAGTCGGTGTTCGCCGGTTCCTACACGGTGATGGCGACCATCACAGAAGGCACCCCGGTGATCACCGTGAAGCCTAACTCCGCAGCGCCCGAGCAGTCCCCGGTCGACGCGACGGAGGAGACCGTTGACTTCACGGCCTCGCAGATCGCCAAGTCCGCCCGGATCACGGCGACCGCTCCTCGCGAGAAGACCGGCCGGCCAGAGCTCACGGAGGCCGCGATCGTCGTGTCCGGTGGTCGCGGCACGGCTGGCGACTTCACCCCTGTCGAGGCGTTCGCCGACTCGCTGGGCGCCGCAGTGGGCGCGAGCCGCGCCGCGGTCGACGCCGGCTGGTACCCGCATGCATCCCAGGTCGGTCAGACTGGCAAGCAGGTCTCCCCTCAGCTGTATGTGGCCTGCGGGATCTCCGGCGCCATCCAGCACCGGGCAGGTATGCAGACCTCCAAAACCATCGTCGCGGTGAACAAGGACGAGGAGGCGCCGATCTTCGAGCTCGTTGACTTCGGTGTCGTCGGTGACCTGTTCACCGTCCTGCCGCAGGCCACCGCCGCCGTCGAGGCGTCCAAGAACTGAGCCTGGGTCGGGTGCCCCCGGTGCGCAGGATCGAGCTCGAGACGACAATCACGCGCCTGTCCGTCCGTGCACCACGTTGCTGTCTCGCGGGATCAACCTGCGGATCGTTGTGCGTTTAGTGTCGTCCTGACGACACTAAACGCACAACGATCGGCAGGATGATCGCTCGTTGATGGGGATGGCGAGTGAGCGCGGGGCAGTCTGTGCTGCAACGGGTTTCGCCCCATCGTGGTCGAATGTCGGTTGTCGGTGGTCGGCTATAGGTTCTGGGTATGCCGTCAGACCCGACCGTGCCGAGTGTGGCCGATCGTCGTGCCGCGGTAGAGGCGGCGCGGGAGGCGTTGACGGGGTTGGCCT
This sequence comes from Lapillicoccus sp., assembly GCA_965277795.1. GTDB lineage: Bacteria > Actinomycetota > Actinomycetes > Actinomycetales > Dermatophilaceae > Lapillicoccus. The sequence continues at coordinate 2,603,311 of OZ255840.1, read as the reverse complement.
CCCTGGTGTGGCAGGCACAAGGCGACGAGTGGGGGCAGGTGTTCCGGCAGGTCGACGACCTGTCCCAGGCGGTGGAGGCGTCCCGGGTCGCGGTCCTGGCCGGGGCGGTGGATCGGGGTCAGGCGTCCACGGGCGCGGCGTCGATCGGGTGGGCGGGGGTGGGGTGGGTGTGCGAGCGTGCACCGTCGTTTGCGGTTGGCGGCGCGGCCCGCCTGTTCCGGGTGGTCACCGACACGACGACCGCGGACACCAAGCCGTTGCGGGCGGTGCTGGTCGACGGCCGGGTGGGGGTGGCGAACGCGGTGGTGTGCCTGAACGAGATGGCCCGCCTGGAGGGTCGGGGCAGTCGGGCGGGTCTGCGGGTCCTGCGGATCATCACCGGCAGCCTCATCAGCCGGGCTTTGTCGCGCCGAGGGTGAAGCTCATCGCCACGCAAGATGGGTCTTCGGCTAACCGCCACTCCCCGAGGTCGTCGACGACCATGCCCGGGAAAGGCGAGAACGGCACGCTGTCGTGCTCTTCCAAGAGCGTGAGGACGAGGCCATGGCCCAGCACCGCGGTGACGATCTCACCCAGAGCATGGTTCCAGCTGTGCGTCGTCGTGTGGGTGATCCGATGCAGATCCCCGGCCGCGGCGGGGACGTAGGTCACGGCGTCGTCCCACACTTCGGGTTGCGGCGTCTCGAAATAGGGCCAGACGGGGTGGAGGAACCCCGATGTCTCGTCCCGGTCGAGCGTGTCGAGCATCGGGTGTGAGTCACGGATGAACAGCCGGCCCCCGGGCCGCAGCAGCCCCGCCACCACCTCAGCCCACCTGTCCACGGAGGGCAGCCAGCACAGCGCCCCGAGACTGACGTAGACGAGGTCGAACGTTCGCCCCGCCACGGCGGTGTCGGCGGCGTACACGTCGGAGACGATGTAGTCGACGTCTGCCCTCGCCGCCGCGGCGATCCGTCGAGCGTGCTCGATCGAGACGCCAGACAGGTCCAGTCCGGTCATTCGCGCACCCAGCCGGGAGAGCGAGATCGTGTCGGTGCCGATGTGACACTGCAGGTGGATCCCGTCGAGGCGAGAGACGTCACCCAGCCGAGGCTGGTCGAAACGCACCACCCCGGAGAGGTGGTGCGGGTCGTCGACGAATGCTTGCACCTGATAACCCGGCGACGCGGCGTGCAGCGGCGCCCGGTCGTCCCAGTTGGCGCGGTTCAGGCTCAGGTAAGCCGGCTCGACCTCACCCATGATGACCTCCGAACGATCTCGGGCAACCGCATCGGCCATCGATGATGTCCGACTACGCACGACACGGTATGCCGTGGGCTCAGCTCCCGCTTGCCGCGCACCGCGCTTGTTGGTTGAGTCTGGGATGTGGTGTGGGTCGACCTTCTCAGCAACCAGCCGAGCCTTCAGGGTGGGCTGGTCAGACTCGAGCCGATGGGGCCCGAGCACTTCGAGGGTCTGTGGCCGCTGTTCTCGGTCGGCGAAGAGGAGGGTCCGCTCGCCGACTTCGCGAAGGAACGAGCCCGGGCGGGGCTCGAGCGGGCGCGGCTGCGCAAGGACAGAGCCGACTGGGCGATCGTCACGGTCGCGGGGGACAACGTGGTGGGTGAGGCCGTCCTGATGGATCTCGACGAGGATGCCGAGTCGATGAGCTATCGGATCGCTCTTGTCGGGCCGGAGGTCTTCAACCGGGGGTACGGCAGCGAGTCGACCGTCCTGGTGCGCGACTTCGCCTTCGAGGCGTTGGGTGTGCACCGCCTCGCCCTCGAGGTCACCTCGTTCAACGCCGCGGCGATCCGGATCTACACCCGGGCAGGCTTCGTGCTCGAGGGGGTGCGCAGGGAGGTCGTCCGACGCGATGGTGTGTGGCACGACGTCTACGACATGGCCTTGCTGGACTCCGACCCGCGCCCCTGACCGCCCACTCGTCTCCGCGGACGATCACAGCCCGTAAAATCGAATGGTGCGCCACTACCTCGACCACGCGGCGACCACCCCGATGCACCCCGCGGCACTCGACGCGATGACGCGCCAGCTCACGGTGGTCGGTAACGCGTCGTCGTTACACACCTCGGGGCGGGCCGCTCGCCGAGTCGTCGAGGAGTCGCGTGAGTCGATCGCGGAGGCCCTCGGCTGCCGGCCGTCGGAGGTGGTGTTCACCTCCGGAGGGACCGAGTCGGACAATCTCGCGCTGCGCGGGACGTATGCCTCGCGCCGGGACGCCGACCCGCGGCGTACCCGGTTGCTCGTCAGCGAGATCGAGCACCATGCCGTCCTCGACTGCGCCGAGTTCCTCGTCCAGCACGAGGGGGCCGAGATCACCTGGCTGGCGTGCGACGCCGACGGCCGGGTGGCGCCCGAGACCGTGCACGCGGCCATCCTCGCCGAGCCCGGGTCAGCTGCACTCGTCTCGGTGATGTGGGCCAACAACGAGGTGGGGACCGTCCAGGACATACCGGGGATCGCGGTGGTGGCCCATGAGTTCGCGGTTCCGATGCACACGGATGCGGTGCAGGCCTTCGGCCATCTGCCGATGAACCTCGCCGCCGCGGACGTCGAGCTGGCGGCGGTGACTGCCCACAAGCTCGGCGGTCCGGTCGGCGTGGGTGCCCTCGTCGTCAAGCGGGACCACACCCTGGTGCCGCTCTCCCACGGCGGGGGACAGGAGCGCCAGGTCCGCAGCGGCACCCTCGACGTGGCCGGGATCCGCGGGTTCGCGATCGCGGTAGAGCAGGCGATGCTCGACCGTGAGACCGAGTCCGTCCGGCTCGCCGGCCTGCGCGACCGGCTCGTCGGCGGCGCGATGGCGCTGGGTCTCGGGATCGTCCCCGGCGGCGCATGGGTGGCCGGTGACGTGACCGACCGGCTGCCGGGCAGTGCGCACCTGCTGGTGCCCGGTTGTGAGGGCGACTCCTTGCTCTATCTGTTGGATGCCGCCGGGATCGAGTGCTCGACGGGATCGGCCTGCCAGGCGGGCGTTCCTCAGCCCAGCCATGTCCTGCTCGCGATGGGTCTGACGCAGGAGCAGGCTCGCGGCGCGCTGCGACTCTCGCTGGGGCGCACCTCGACCGAGGACGACGTCCAGGCCGTGCTGTCCGCGTTGCCCGCCGCCGTCGAGCGGGCCCGGCGGGCGGCGGGGACGTCAGACACGGTAGCAACTGCGGGGGCGGCCTGATGCGCGTCGTCGCTGCGATGAGCGGCGGTGTCGACTCGGCCGTTGCTGCCGCCCGGATGGTCGACGCCGGCCACGAGGTCGTCGGGGTCCACCTGGCGCTCAGTCAACGCGCAGCCACCCTGCGCGAGAGCGCCCGAGGGTGCTGCACGATCGAGGACGCCGGAGACGCCCGGCGTGTCGCAGACCGGCTCGGCATACCGTTCTATGTCTGGGACATGGCCCACCGATTCACTGCGGACGTCGTCGAGGAGTTCGTGCAGGAGTATGCCGCCGGACGCACACCCAACCCGTGCGTGCGATGCAACGAGCGGATCAAGTTCGCCGCCTTGCTCGACAAGGCGGTGGCACTCGGTTTCGACGCCGTGGCCACCGGCCACTATGCCCAGGTCGTCGTCGGCGCAGATGGTGGGCGGCAGCTGCACCGGGCCGTCGACCCCGCCAAGGACCAGTCCTACGTCCTCGGCGTCCTCGACACGGACCAGCTCGCCAGGTCGTTCTTCCCCCTCGGTGACTCGACGAAGCCCCAGATCCGCGAGGAAGCGGCCGCCCGGGGCTTCTTCGTCGCGAGCAAGCCCGACAGCCACGACATCTGCTTCATCGCCGACGGTGACACCCGGGGCTGGCTCACGAGGCGTCTGGGCGAGCAGCCCGGCGACCTGGTCGACACCAGTGGCACCGTCGTCGGGAAGCACCAGGGCGCCTACGGGTTCACCGTCGGTCAGCGACGTGGGCTCGGGCTGTCCCGGGACACCCTCGACGGCGAGCCGCGCTACGTCGTGGCCGTGGAGGCGACCAGCAACACCGTGGTGATCGGCACCGGCGACCTGCTCGGCGTCGACACGATCGTGGGCCACCATCCCCGCTGGTGCGGCGCACCGCCGGACGGCGTGGTCACCGTGGGGGCCCAGCTGCGAGCGCACGGTGCCGAGGTCCCGGCCACGGCATGGGTCGCCGGCGAGCACGGCGACGAGGTCCAGGTACGCCTCGCCGAACGCCTCCGGGGCGTCGCGCCCGGGCAGTCGGTCGTGCTCTACGACGGGACGCGTGTGGTGGGCTCGGCCACGATCACCCGAACCGACAGGGCACCGGAGCACACCGCGCAGTAGGGTGCCGACGACGGTCTATCGGTGCGAGCCAACGGGAGAGTCGGTGGCGTCGAGCAACGCTCTTGGCGGGGAGGTGACGCCTCGAGTTCGGGCGCTCTGCATGACTTTTCCTCGCACACTGGAACGCCTGAGCCACGGTGAGGCGTGCTGGTTCGCCGGCGGGAAGCGGATGTTCGTCTCGTTCGCCGGCCACCATCACGACGACCGGGTGGCACTGTGGGCGGCGGCGCAGGACGGCGTCCAACGGCACGTCATCGAGGACAGCCCCACTCAGTTCTTCCGGCCCCCGTATGTCGGTGCCCGCGGTTGGGTGGGGATGTGGCTGGACGACCACCCTGACTGGGACCGGGTGGAGCTGGTTGTCGAGGAAGCGTGGCGGTGCATCGCCGGTCCTCGGCTGGTCAAGGCGTGGGACTCGCGCACCTGACTCGCCGTCCGCGGGTGGCGTTTGCGGGCGGCGTTCGCGGGCGGGGACACGCTGGTCGGGCGCTGGTCAGGGCGGGTCCGAACCGCGGCGCCTCTCCTGGGCGACGAGTGCGTCGAGGTCGGCGAGCCGGTCCAGACCGCCGAGGGCACGCATCATCCGGTGGTTACCGGACAGCTGGGGTCTGTTGCGGTCGAGGTAGGCCCAGTATCCGGCCGTGAACGGGCACGCGTCCGCACCGACGCGCATCTTCGGGTCGAACCGGCATCCCGCGCAGTGGTCGGTCATCCGGTTGAGGTAGGCGCCGCCCGAGACATAGGGCTTGGTGGCCATGATGCCGCCGTCGGCGTGCTGGGACATCCCGACGACGTTGGGCACCATCACCCAGTCGTATCCGTCCACGAACGCCCGATGGAACCAGTCGGTCAGCTCGTCAGGGCGCCAACCGCGCTGCGCTGCATAGTTTCCCAAGATCATCAGTCGTGGGATGTGGTGGACCCAGCCGTGGTCACGCACCTCGGCCAGAGTGTCCCGAAGGCAGGCTGCCTCGGTCGCGTCCGCGTCCAGCTCGCTGAACCAGTCGGGGACGTGGCGGCCTGCGTCGAGCCTGTTCAGGTGCCGATAGTCCTCACCCAGGTGCCAGTAGAGGTGCCACACGTAGTCGCGCCAACCGATGACCTGACGGACGAAGCCCTCTGCGGACTGCAGTGGGACCGAGCCGCTGCGGTAGGCCACCTCGACCCGCTCGACGACCTCGACCGGGTCCAGCAGCCCGAGGTTGAGGGGCGCCGACAGCAACGAGTGAGCCATCCACGAGTCGCCCCTCAACACGGCGTCCTCATGGGGACCGAACAGGGGCAGACGGTGCTCGACGAAGTCCTCCAGGGCGGCGAGCGCCTCGTCACGCGTGGCGGCGAACCGGCGGGGACCGTCCCGCCCGATGAACCGCACGTCCCCGTCGCCTTCCCAGCGGTCGAGGTCCGCACGGACCTGTGCGTCGATCTCGTCCTCGACGGGCCATCGTGGTTCCGGCACGCCCAGTCGGTCCTGGCCCCTGGGTGGAGGCTCCCGGTTGTCGGCGTCCAGGTTCCACCGTGCCCCCTCTGGACGGTCCCCGTCCATGAGGATGCCGAGCCGACTGCGCGCCTCACGGTAGAAGTCCTCCAGCAGCAGCCGCCGCCCACCCCGGCCGACCGCCCAGCGGGCGAACTCGTCCTGGCTCGTGGCGAACCCGCGTGCGGGCAGGCGCTCCACCTCCTGGTCCCGTGCGATGCGCTGGACCAGGTTGACGGCCGCCCGTGAGGTGGGGTGGATGACCTCAAGCGGACCGGAGGTCTCCTCCAGGGCCTCACGGTAGGTGCCGGTGCGCGCATACCGGCAGCGGGCACCGAGCTCGTCGGCCCGGTGCCGCATCGCGCTGAGCACGAGGTGCGCCTTCTGGCGGTGGAACTCGCGTCGCGCGAAGACGCGCCGCGACTCGACGAGGAGTACCTCACCGTCGTGGTCGTCGAGGAAGTGGGGTCCGAGCTGGTCCCCGAAGATCCAGCGAACCGGCATACCAGTCGACGCTAGCCCGGCTGGGTGGCTCCTACCACTCGCGGATAGCCTCGGGGCCGTGACGACGGTGACCGGGATGGGTTCGTGGCCGGGCACCGACGTCCGGGAGACGCTCCGGCTGGTCCGCGACACGGTTGGCGCGCTGGGTGACGACAGCCAGACCCAGGCGGTCACAGGCCTGCCCTACCTGCCCGAGCTTCCGGCTCGTGGGCCTGGTGCCGACCTCGTCGCCCGCGGGCTGGGGCTGCTCGTCGACCTGCCCGTGGACCTGCAGCCGTCGGGCTGGCGCATCGTGGACCGGCCCGGCCATGATCTCGGCCGCACACGGGCATTCCTGCGTGAGGATCTCGACGAGCTGGCCGAGGCCTACGACGGCTGGACGGGTCCGCTCAAGGTCCAGGTTGCCGGACCGTGGACCTTGGCGGCGAGCACCTGGATGCCTCGTGGCGAACGGGTAGCGGGCGACCCGGGTGCGGCCCGCGATCTCGTCGACTCGCTGGCCGAGGGAGTCCGGGAGCACCTGGCGGCGGTTCGTCGGCTCGTCCCGGGCGCGGACGTGGTGCTCCAGCTCGACGAACCGTCGCTGCCGGCGGTTCTCGCCGGACACCTGCCGACCGCGTCGGGGTATGGCGTCGTGCGCGCGATCGAGCCGGCGGTGGTGCTGGCAGGGTTGCAGAGCGTGCTCGCGGCCTCGAGTGCCGGGTCGGAGCCGGACCTGGGCTCGGATGCCGGCGCACCTGTAGCGCACCGGCCGCTCGTGCACTGCTGCTCACCCGACGTCCCGCTCCCGTTGTTGCGGCGCACCGGTGCCGACCTCGCCGTCGACACCTCGTTGCTCGGACCACGCGGCTGGGAGGGCGTCGCAGTCGGCATCGAGGAGGGCATGACGCTGTATGCCGGGTGCGTGCCGACCGCACCCTCCACCGGTCCACCCCGCGCCCAGGACGTCGCGGCGGGACTGGTCCGGCGGTGGCACGAGCTCGGTCTTGCAACGGCGTCCCTAGGAGATCTGGTGGTCTCGCCGGCGTGCGGGTTGTCCGGGATCACACCGGAGGCCGCCCGGAGCGTTCAACAGGTATGCATCGACGTGGCACGGGAGCTGGCGGAGCGGGTCTCGGGGGGAGCCGCATCCCTTGGCAGGTCAAGTTCGGGGCTCTGGCGCTGATCTGGGGTGGTTCGTTCCTGCTGATGAAGGTCGGTCTGCACGCGTTGCAGCCGGTCCAGATCGCCACACTGCGGATCATGTCGGGGACGTTCACCGTGCTGCTGACCGCGCTGGTCGTCAGGTCGGAGCTGCCGCGCAACGCCCGCGTCTGGGGTCACCTCGCGGTGTCGGGGTTCTTCCTGTGCTCGCTGCCGTTCACCCTGTTCCCGCTGGGAGAGGAGCGGGTGTCCTCGGCGCTCGCCGGCATCGGCAACGCCACGACGCCCCTGGCGACCGTCGTCTTCGGACTCTTGCTCTTGCGCGGGGAGCGGGTGGCGGCCCGGACGGTGTGGGCCGTCACCGGTGGCTTCCTCGGCGTGGTCATCATCATGCAGCCGTGGGCTGCCCAAGGTCGTCCCGACCTGCTCGGGTTCGGGATGACCCTGCTGGCGGGGGCCTCCTACGGGCTGGGCTGGACCTACCTCAAACGCTTCCTCGGCCCCGGTGACGTCGGAGGCCTGGGCCTGCCCGCCGCGCAGCTCGTCATGGCCTCGGCGCAGATGCTGATCGTCGTCACCGTCTGGTGGCTGCTGCACCGCGGTTCAGGTGACGGAGCGAGGCTGGCAGCGCCATGGTCACTGTCGCCCGCGTCGACGACGGGTGCTGCGTCGCCGGTCTGGTCGGTGCTCGCCGTCCTGACCCTGGGCGTCGTCGGCACCGGACTCGCGTTCGCCTTGCAGTTCGACGTCGTCCGTGCGGTGGGGCCGACGGTCGGGGCGACCGTGACCTACGTGATCCCCGTGGTGGCTGTCGTGCTCGGCCTCGCGTTCCTGGACGAGCAGCTGTCACCCGCGCAGGTGGTCGGCGCCGTCGTCGTCCTGTCGGCGGCGGTGCTCATCGGCAGGCCGTCCAAAGCGGCCGGCGACGTCGGGCTCACACCCGTCGCGGGCAGCTCACCGGTAACCGAGAACCCAGCGCAGCCGCGAACGTGACCGGACGTGGCCAACCTTCACCAGCCTCGACCGATCACCGGCCCGGGCAGCGCCGCCGTGCTGTCACCATGGCGGGTATGAAAACCGCTCGCGACCTCGTCGACCCCCAGTCCCGTGTCCCCCTCGACCAGCTTCTCGAGGCGATGCCCGGTGGCTTCAACGCCATCCCTGACATCGTCCAACGCCGGGCCACCATCACGGCGATGTTCGCCGCCATGGAGATACCGGTGAACGAGAACGTCTCGCAGGAGGACCGCACGGTCCCGGGGCCGCAGGGGGAGCCCGACATCTCGATCCGCATCACCCGCCCCAAGAACGCCGACGGGGCGCTGCCCGGCATCTACTACATCCACGGCGGCGGGATGGTGCTCGGCGACGTCGAGGGCGAGAACTTCCAGGCCTCGCTGATCAGTGAGCAGGTCGGCGCTGTCGTGGTCTCCGTGGAGTATCGCCTGGCCCCGGAGCACCCACATCCCGCGCCGGTCGAGGACTGTTATACGGGTCTGGTGTGGATGTCCGAACACGCCGAGGAGCTCGGGGTCGACCCCGGGAAGATCGCCCTCTATGGCGGGAGCGCCGGCGGGGGCCTGGTGCTCGGTGTCGCGTTGCTGGCCCGGGACCGCAAGGGCCCGCAACTGGTCTTCCAGATGCCGGTCTATCCGATGGTCGACGACCGCAACGAGACGGCCTCCAGCCACGAGATCAGCGACGTCGGGATCTGGGACCGAGCCGCGAACATCGAGGCGTGGGGGTGGTACCTCGGGGGCAAGGACGCCGACGAGTACGCGGCACCGGCGCGCGCCGCAGATCTGTCGGGGCTCCCGCCGACGTTCATCGACGTGGGGTCGGTTGACCTGTTCCGCGACGAGGACATTGCCTTCGCCAACCGGTTGATGCAGGCGGGCGTGCCCACAGAGCTGCACATCAACCCCGGGAGCTATCACGCCTCAGAGACGTTCGCCCCCGAAGCGCTTCTGTCACAGCGAATCTGGGCGATGCGGCTCGACGCCCTGCGCCGGGGTGTGCACTAGACGAGCAGTCACCTGCTGCGGCAACCACCGCAACTGTCGACCAGGATGGCAGTTGTGGTGGGGGGAGCGCCGGCAGGGCCGACGCTGCGTCTCACGCCGGGATCGCTGAACTGGCCTTCCACTGGTCATAGCTGACGTTCCAGTCGCTCCACCCGTTGCCTGGCTCGATGGAACGGCTGCTCCCGGTCATCACCACTGGGTCGCCGACCTTGACCGTATTGAACAGCCACTGCGCGTTGGCCGTGCTCATCCCGACGCATCCGTGGCTGACGTTGGCCTTGCCCTGGCTGCCAACCGACCACGGCGCCGCGTGAAGGAACTCTCCCGAGTTGGTCTCGCGCAAAGCGAACTTGACGTCGGGGATGTTGTAGTAGTTGGAGCTGCCCGGTTCGATGCCGATCGTGGTGGCGTCCATCCGCACCGAGGGGTCCTTCTCCATGATCACCTTGGTGCCGCTGCGCGTCTCGAAACCAGCCTTGCCGCCGGTGATCGGGATGGTCCGCGCAACCGCGCCGTTGACGACCACCTGCATCTGGTGGGTCGCCAGGTTGGCCTGCATGATCGTGGACGAGCCCACCGTGAACCCGCCGCTGACCGAGTTCTGGCCATACGTGCCGTTGCCCCCAGGGACACTGTTGACGTCGACGTTGACCGCGACCTTGGTGCCGGGCTGCCAGTAGTTGGCCGGACGCCAGTGCGCCTCGCTGCTGCTGACCCAGCCCCACGAGCCCTCCTGCGCGGGGGTGGAGGTGACGGTCATCTTCTTCTGGAAGGCGGCCTTGTCGGTGACCGGCACGTCGAAACGCACGATCACCGGCATGGCGATGCCCACCGTCGAACCGTCGGCGACGATCGAGGGGCGGATCTGCTGCTTGAGAGAGAGGTTCTGGGTCGAGAACTGCGAGTGGTCGGTGGTCTCGACACCGTTGACGTTCTTGCCGACCATGGTCAGCTGGTAGGCCATCCCCGGTTCGAGCAGGCTGGACGCGGTCCAGGAGGCCCCGGCGGGGTCGAGGGTGCCCTCGACGTTGACGTCGCCCTTCTTGGGGTCCTTGAAGGTCAAGGTGACGTCGGCGACGGTGCCGTCCTTGGCTGCGACGCTGACGACGGTGTCCACGGGGACCTTGGCGTTGGCCTCGACGCTGGGCGTCAACCGGACGGCCGGGGTTGCGGTCGTTGTCGTCGCCGCGGCGGTCGTCGACGGCTGCGAGGCCGTCGAGGCTGTCGCATTGCCCCCCGCAGGCGCTGAACCACCACCCGGCACCGTGCACGCGCCCAGCCCCAGCGCGACGACGGCGGCCCCGGCGAGGACGCCGAGTCGTGTCCGTCTCCCGGCGGAGAGCTGGGCGGACCCGCGCAGGGTTCGACCGGCCATGTGCGAGCGGGGGTGGTGAGGCATGCGTGTGTTCTCCCGAGCCAGTGCCAAGCGTGCTTGACGTTCCGTGGATGAATTGTCACCCATGAAACAGTGTCTCCGACGTGAGTCTCCTGACCAAATCCCGACATGCTGGACGGAGCGGACCGATGTACGACCGTTATCGAGGGCCAGCCCGGCAAGCACAACCGTGAGTCGAAGGAGCTGATCCGTGCAGCACAACTGGTCTGGGAACCACCGGTATGCGGGCCGGCTCGTCCGCCCGACCACGCTGGAACAGCTGGCCGAGGTCGTCGGCGCCGCGCCGCGGGTGCGGGCGCTGGGCTCGCGTCACTCGTTCACCGACATCGCCGACGCCGGATCAACGTCACGCTCCGGTGGTGCTGCTGAATCCGCCGGTGCGCCCGGTGTGCTGGTGTCCCTCGACGGACTGCCACCGGTCTTCTCCATCGCGCAGACGGGCGCGGACGTCCCTGCTGAGTCAGGGACGTTGGGGAGCACGATGACGTTCGGGAGCACTGTGACGGTGGGCAGCACTGTGACGGTGGGCGCGGCGATGCGCTACGGCGAGGTGTCCCGGCGACTGCACGAACGGGGGTGGGCGCTCGCCAACCTCGCGTCGTTACCGCACATCTCGGTAGCCGGCGCGGTGGCGACCGGCACTCACGGGTCAGGCGACACCAACTCGTCGCTGGCCACCGCTGTGGCCGCGCTCACCCTCCTCGACGCGGGTGGCCGGGAGCGACGCCTGGCCCGTCACGACACGGACTTCGCCGGGTCGGTCGTCGGGCTCGGGGCACTCGGTATCGTCACCACCCTGACGCTCGACATCGAACCGACCTACGAGGTCCGCCAGGACGTCTGGACCGACCTGCCGGGCGGGGCCGTCGAGGACCACCTCGACGAGATCACCCGCAGCGGCTACTCCGTCAGCCTCTTCACGGACTTCTCCGACCGGACCTTCGCGCAGGCCTGGGTCAAGACCCGGGAGAAGTCCGTCCCGCAGGAGTTCTTCGGTGCCCGGCGGGCGACTCGGCAGCTGCATCCCGACATCGAGGCGGTGGCCGAGGGGGTGACCGAGCAGGGCGGCATACCGGGTCCGTGGCTTGACCGGCTGCCGCACTTCCGCATGGAGTTCACCCCGAGCCATGGCGCCGAGCTGCAGAGCGAGTACCTCGTGCCGCGGTCTCGGGTCCTCGACGCCCTGCAGGCCATGCGCCGGCTGCGGCCACTGTTCGCCGGGTTGCTGCGGGTCGCGGAGCTGCGCACCGTGGCGGCCGACGGGCTCTGGCTGAGCCCGGCCTACGAGACGGACGTGGTCGGCTTCCACCTCACCTGGAAGCTCGACGAGCCGGCCGTGTATGCCGTCCTGCCGGCGATCGAGGACGTGCTCCTGCCCCTCGGTGCGCGGCCGCACTGGGGCAAGTGCTTCGTGGCCACGTCGGCCGATCTCGAAGCGCTCTACCCGCGCATGGCTGACTTCCGGGCACTCCGGCGACGGGTCGACCCCGACGGTACCTTCGGCAACGCGTTCATGGACCGCGTGGTCGGGAACGCCGTCAGCGTGGCCGGCTCGACAACGGGAAGGTAGCCGTCGGTGCCGTGCGGCAGGATGTCCGCGTGGCCACCGGCGCGAGGACGAGCAGACAGGCGCGGGCCTCCGACGCGCCGTCGACCATCGAGGCGACGGGCATCCCGGCCGATGCTCTGCACGAGTGGACCGAGGTGGCTGAGCGGGCGAGCGCGGCCCAGTTCGCCTACCACGTGCGCGATGCGCCGACGATCAGCGACGCCGACTATGACCACCTCATCCGCCGGCTGAACGAGCTCGAGGAGCACTTTCCTGCGCTGCGGACGCCGGAGAGCCCGACCCAGCTCGTCGGGGGCGCAGCGTTCTCCACAGACTTCCAGACGGTCGACCACCTCGAGCGGATGCTCAGCCTGGACAACTGCTTCTCGGCGACAGAGCTGGAGGCGTGGGCGGCTCGGGCCGCACGCGATGCCAACGCAGCGGACTACCACTTCCTGTGCGAGCTGAAGATCGACGGCCTCGCGGTGAACCTGCTCTACGAGAAGGGTCGCCTGGTCCGCGCGCTGACCCGAGGTGATGGCCGGACGGGCGAGGACGTCACCAACAACGTGCGAACCATCACCGGCATCCCGCACCGGCTGACGGGTTCCGGCCATCCTGCCCGAGTCGAGATCCGCGGCGAGGTCTTCTTCCCGGTCGAGGGCTTCGAGGAGCTGAACGCCTCGCTGGTCGCGGCGGGCCGGGCTCCGTTCGCCAACCCCCGCAACAGCGCGGCCGGCTCGTTGCGCCAGAAGGACCCGCGCGTCACGGCCAGCCGACCACTGCACATGCTGGTGCATGGGATCGGGCTGCGCGAGGGGCTGGAGCTGACCAGACAGTCGCAGGCCTACGACCTGTTCCGCGAGTGGGGTCTGCCGATCTCGACCCATTACCGGGTCGTCGACACGGTCGCCGAGGTCGAGGCGTTCGTCACCCTGTTCGATGAGGAGCGGCACAGCGTCGAGCACGAGCTGGACGGCATCGTGGTCAAGGTCGACGAGATCGCCGTCCAGCGTCAGCTCGGCTCGACGTCGCGCGCCCCGCGATGGGCGATCGCCTACAAGTACCCGCCGGAGGAGGTCAACACCCGACTGCTCGACATCCAGGTCAACGTCGGCCGCACCGGGCGGGTCACGCCGTTCGGGGTGATGACGCCGGTGGTCGTCGCCGGTTCGACGGTCGAGCGAGCCACGCTTCACAACGCCGACGAAGTGCACCGCAAGGGCGTGCTCATCGGTGACACCGTGGTGCTCCGCAAGGCGGGCGACGTGATCCCCGAGATCGTTGGGCCGGTGGTCGAGCTGCGCGACGGTAGTGAGCACCCGTTCGTCATGCCGGCGCACTGCCCGTCGTGCGGCACCCCGCTCGGCCCCGAGAAGGACGGGGACAAGGACATCCGCTGTCCCAACTCGCGCAGCTGCCCCGCCCAGCTGCGCGAGCGGCTCTCCTCCCTGGCCGGCCGCGGCGCGTTCGACATCGAGGTCCTCGGCTGGGAGGGTGCGACGGCTCTCCTCGAGGCGGGGGTCATCGGCGACGAGGGAGACCTGTTCGCGCTGACCCGCGAGCAGCTGCTGACCGTGCCGCTGTTCACGCGGGCGGCCAAGAAGACCGACCCGGCCGAGTCCGTCGTCGGTGGGAAGGTCCTGTCTGCCAACGGCGAGAGGCTCTTCGACAACTTCGCCAAGGCCAGCGACCAGCCCTTGTGGCGGGTCCTTGTGGCCTTGTCGATCCGACACGTCGGGCCAACCGCGGCCCGGGCCCTCGCCGCTCACTTCGGCTCGATGGACGCGGTCCGTGCCGCGTCGCGGGAGGAGCTCTCCGAGGCCGAAGGGGTCGGGGGGATCATCGCGGACGCGGTCGCCCTGTGGTTCGCCGTCGACTGGCACCGCGAGATCGTCGACAAGTGGGCGGCCGCAGGGGTTCGGATGCAGGACGCCCGCGCCGAGTCCCTCCCGCGGACCCTCGACGGGATGACCGTCGTCGTGACCGGCTCACTCGAGGGCTTCACGCGCGACGGTGCCAAGGAGGCGATCCTCGCGCGTGGGGGCAAGTGCGCGACGTCGGTCTCGAAGAAGACCGACTTCGTCGTGGCCGGGGAGAACGCCGGTTCCAAGGCGGCCAAGGCGGAAGAGCTGGGCCTGCGCGTCCTCGACGAGGCCGGGTTCCTTCAGCTGCTCGAGACCGGTATGCCCGACCCGCCTGCAGCATGACCCGTCACCTCTGAGATCCCCTCGCAGATCCACAGGCGACATGCGGGTTCGCGAGTTAGTGTCGCTGAGTGACCATCGAGTTCGTGCCGCGTTCGCGCCGCGAGGAGGACGGCTGGCGCGACCACGCCTCGGCTGAGGACAGGGCCGCCGAGGCCAAGGTGCCGAGGGTGGCTACCGACGAGCTCGACGGGGTGCAGGGGGTTCGGGTACCCGTTCAGGGGCGGGGTTTCGTCCGGCCCAGGATGTTTTTCGCGCGACCGTGGGTCTTCTTCATCGTGATGATCAACGGCGGCAACATTCTGCGCGGGATCAACGAGCAGCGCTCTCACCTGGGATGGTCGATCTGGGCGGGCCTGCTGGTGATGCTGGTTCTCCTGGTCCTGCTCTACCGGGCGCTGCGGCTCCACCCGTTCACCGGCCGGGACCGACCCGACCTCTTCCTCACCCCGCTCGGCATCCACACGCGGGGGCTGGTGGTTCCGTGGTCGGAGATCAACGAGGTGGTCCGCTTCCACTTCCTGTTCGGTCCCGGACGAGGGGGACCGGGGGCTCGCAACTTCGTCGCGGTCCGGGTCGGCGACTTCGTCTCCGTTCGGGGGCTGTCGCCGTTCCGCGCCGGTCTGGCCAACCTCACGCGGCGTCACCTGATCGTGTTGGCGCTGGCTGTCGAGCTGCATGAGCCCGACGCCCTGGCCGCAGCGCTGGAGACACTGGTGCACCAGCCGGAACGACGGGCCGAGCTGGGTACCTTCGCCGGAGAGCAGCTGGTCCGAACCGGGAGGTGAGCCCGAGCTGACCGGGAGGTGGGCGAGAACGGACCGGGGGGTGAGGCCAGGCCAGGTGAGCTCTCCCCGTTTCGGGCACGTTCGGCGGCCCGAGGGCGAGTGCGAGGCGCACCCTAGACTCGGGCCATGCCCTTGACCCGCGACGACGTCGCCCACCTGGCCGCTCTGGCCCGGATCGAGCTCAGCGAGACCGAGCTCGACCGGATGCTGGGCGAGCTGAGCGTGATTCTCGACTCGGTCGCCGTGGTCCAGCAGGCGCCGACAGACGGCGTGGAGCCGATGTCCCACCCTCTTGCGCTCGTCAACGTGACCCGAGCCGACGTGGTCCGCCCTTCGCTGTCTGCTCAGGAGGCGCTCGCGGGCGCCCCAGCGGTCGACCAGCAACGCTTCTCGGTCCCACGCATCCTCACGGAAGACTGAGCGGACCGAGCGGACCGATCGGGTTGGACCCGACAGACCTGACGGACCCGACAGACCCGACGGACCCGACGGACCCGAACCGACGGGAACCGAGCGGATCGAACCGGACCGAGCCCACTCGAACCGGACCGAACCGACAGAAGCGCGGCGACCCACCAACCACACCGAAGGCACACCACCCGTGACGACAGACTCCACTACTGGCCCCAGGTCCGGTTCCACGACCGGCTCCGGCAGCGACCTGACCCGCCTGACTGCCGCCGAGATGGCCGGTCTCCTCGCCGACCGGCAGATCAGCGCCGTCGAGCTGACCCAGGCCCACCTCGCCCGGACCGGCGACGTCGACAACCAGGTCCACTCCTACCTGCACGTCGACGGCGACGGCGCCCTGGCCGCCGCCCAGGAGATCGACCGGCGGCGCGCCTCGGGTGACACCCTGCACGCACTCGCCGGGGTGCCGATCGCCGTCAAGGACATCCTGGCGACACGTGGGCTGCCGACCACCTGCGGGAGCCGGATGCTTCAGGGCTGGGTGCCACCGTACGACGCGACCCTGGTGACCCGGCTGCGTAGCGCCGGCATGCCGATCCTCGGCAAGACGAACATGGACGAGTTCGCCATGGGCAGCTCCACCGAGCACTCAGCCTTCGGCCCGAGCCACAACCCCTGGGACCTCGACCGGATCCCTGGCGGGTCCGGTGGCGGGTCGTCGAGCGTGGTCGCCAGCTTCCAGGCCCCGTTGGCGATCGGCACCGACACCGGCGGCTCGATCCGTCAGCCCGCGGCCGTCACCGGGACCGTGGGCGTCAAACCGACCTACGGCGGCGTGTCCCGCTACGGGCTGGTGGCGCTGGCCTCGAGCCTGGACCAGGCAGGGCCCTGCACCCGGACCGTTCTGGACGCAGCGCTGCTGCACGCCCTCATCGGTGGCCACGACCCGATGGACTCGACGTCGATCGACGCACCGGTCCCGCCGGTCGTCGAGGCGGCCCGTCGCGCCGATGTCTCCCGGATGACGCTGGGCGTCGTGAAGCAGCTGGGCGGCGAGGGCTATCAGACGGGGGTTCGAGAGCGTTTCGAGGAGTCGGTGCAGCTGCTCGTCGACGCCGGGGCCAAGGTCATCGAGGTCGACTGCCCCAACTTCGACTATGCCCTCGCTGCCTACTACCTCATCCTGCCCAGCGAGGCCTCGAGCAACCTCGCCAAGTTCGACGCCATGCGCTACGGCCTACGGGTGGCGCCGCAGGGGGTCACCGACCCGAGCGCCGAGCAGGTGATGGCGGCCACGCGCGACGCGGGCTTCGGCGACGAGGTCAAGCGACGGATCATCCTCGGCACCTACGCACTGTCGTCGGGCTACTACGACGCTTACTACGGGCAGGCGCAGAAGGTGCGCCGACTGATCGCCGATGACTTCAGCCGCGCCTTCGAGGTCGCCGACGTGCTCGTCTCGCCGACCGCGCCGACCACGGCCTTCCGCATCGGCGAGAAGCTCGACGACCCGCTGGCGATGTACCTCAACGACGTCGCGACCATCCCGGCTAACCTCGCCGGCGTGCCCGGCATGTCGCTGCCCAGCGGTCTCGCTGCCGAGGACGGGCTGCCCACCGGCATCCAGATCCTCGCTCCCGCAACGCAGGACGACCGCCTGTATGCCGTCGGCGCCGCGCTCGAGGCGGCGCTGCTCGACCGGTGGGGCGGCCCGCTGCTCGACCGGGCACCTGACCTCGGCAGTGACTCGACAGACTCGACCGACTCGAAAGGAGCCTGAGATGAGCGACGCTGTCCTGCCCTACGACGAGGCGCTCGACGCATACGACCCGGTCCTGGGTCTCGAGGTGCACGTCGAGCTCAACACTGCCACCAAGATGTTCTGCGGCTGCGCAACGGGTTTCGGCGCCGACCCCAACACGCAGGTCTGTCCCGTATGCCTCGGGTTGCCTGGGGCGCTGCCGGTGGTCAACGCCGCCGCGGTCGAGTCGGCGATCCGGATCGGGCTGGCCCTGAACTGCGAGATCGCACCGTGGTCGCGGTTCGCGCGGAAGAACTACTTCTACCCAGACATGCCGAAGAACTTCCAGACCTCTCAGTACGACGAGCCCATCGATGTCGGCGGGTGGATGGACGTGGACCTCGACGACGGGAGCGTCTACCGCGTCCAGGTCGAGCGCGCGCACATGGAGGAGGACACCGGCAAGTCGCTGCACGTCGGGGGGGCGACCGGCCGCATCCAGGGGGCGGACCACTCGCTGGTCGACTACAACCGCGCGGGCATCCCGCTGATCGAGATCGTCACGAAGCCCCTGCTCGGCACCGGCGAACGGGCACCCGAGGTGGCCAGAGCCTACGTCTCGGCGCTGCGCGAGCTGCTGCGCGCGCTCGGCGTCTCCGACGTGCGGATGGAGCAGGGCTCGTTGCGCTGCGACGCCAACGTCTCGCTCCGGCCGCGTGCCGCTGCTGGACAGGATCAGAATGCGGTTCCGCTGGGCACGCGCACCGAGACCAAGAACGTCAACTCGTTGCGCTCGGTCGAGCGGGCGGTGCGCTATGAGATCACCCGGCATGCGGCGATCCTGGCGGGCGGTGGCCGGATCCTGCAGGAGACGAGGCACTGGCACGAGGACACCGGCGTGACTACCTCCGGCCGTGAGAAGAGCGACGCCGACGACTACCGTTACTTCCCCGAGCCCGACCTGGTGCCGGTCGCCCCACCGTCAGAGCTGGTGGCCGCACTGCGCCAGACGCTGCCCGAGCCTCCCGGAGAGCGCCGCAAGCGACTGCAGACCGCCTGGGGCTACACGGATCTCGAGATGCGCGACGTCGCGAACTCCGGTGTCGTGGAGCTCATCGAGGAGACGGTCGCCGCGGGGGCGACACCGGCTGGTGCCCGCAAGTGGTGGAGCGGCGAGATCGCCCGCCGGGCAGGCGGCGAGGGTGTCGACGTCGTGTCGTTCGCCTCCACGGCGGGTGTCAGGCCGGCCGACGTGGCCGAGCTCGACTCGCTGGTCACGTCCGGACGGCTCAACGACTCGATGGCGCGGCAGGTCCTCGAGGGCGTCCTCGCGGGGGAGGGTGCGCCCACCGCGGTTGCCGACGCACGCGGCCTCGAGATCGTGCAGGACGACTCGGCGCTGGAGTCGGCCGTTGACGCGGTCCTCGCGGCGAACGCCGACGTCGCCCAGAAGGTCCGTGACGGCAAGGTTCAGGCCGCGGGCGCCCTCATCGGGCAGGTGATGAAACAGATGAAGGGCCAGGCGGACGCGGCCCGCATCCGCGAGCTGATCATGGCCAAGCTCACCGACTGACGTGTTGTCAGGTCGGTCGGCGATTCAGCGCTTGCCGCCACCCAGCAGGCCGCCGAGGACACCGCCGAGCAGGTCACCCATGCCGCCCTGGCCAGCCTGGCCACTGGGGGTCCCCGGTTGCGTCTGCGCCCCGCCAGCACCTCCGAGAACCTGGCCCAACAGGTCGCCGAGCCCACCCCCGGCACCACCGGCGGACCCGCCGCCGAGACTGCCGAGGATGCTTCCGAGGCCTCCGCCGAGCCCACCCATCGGGTCCTGCTGTGCCGTGCTCGTGCCGGTCCCACCCAGTCCACCCGGGCCACCGGACCCAGTCAGCTTCTTGGCCAGGTAGGCCATGACGATCGGCGCGAGGATCGGCAGCAGCCTCTGGATCATCCCGGAGCTTGCCTGTCCCGTGCCACCGAGACGAGCGACCACGTCGCTGGTCTGCCCACCGAAGATGTTGTTCACGATCTTCTGGCCGTCGTCGGTGTTGATGGCAGCGAGGTTGCCGGACAGCGCGGTGTCGTCATGGTTCTGAAGGGCCCCAGCGAGCGACGCCGCGCCGTCGGCGTCCTGGGCGTTGGCCTGCATCCCGCCGAGCAGGGCGGGGATCGCGGTGCGCGTCGCCTCCTCCGCCTCGGACTGGCCGACGCCGAGGGCAGCGGCCACCTGGTCCATCGGGACCTGGCTGAGAATCTGGTCGATCTCGGACATCACAAGCCCTTCGTCGCAGCGGCCGACGCGGGTGGTGCGCCGGCCCTCTCTTCATCAGCGTAGACGTAAACGGGTCGCGGTCAGCCTGTGACGGACCGGGCAATTCTGCCCAGCCGGTCGGCACCGGCGTACCCGACATCCTCGACGGTCCCGCGGTCGCTACCGTCGACGCATGCCGCTCGCCTCTCTGCCGGACGCGTCCTGGATCGCCGAGATGCAGGAGGTCCCCGGCATCGAGCTGGTCTCCTGGGACCTGCACGAGCTGCACGAGCGCGCCCGCGACCTCGCGATCGTCGTGCCGCCCTATCTCGACAGCCGGCAGCGGCTGGACCTGTTGGCATCCGTCCCGCAGCTGCGGGTCGTGCAGCTGTTGACCGCGGGATACGAGCACGTCCTGCCGCACGTCCCACCTGGCGTCCAGCTGTGCAACGCCAGCGGCGTTCACGATGCGTCGACCGCGGAGCTCACGCTCGCTCTCATCCTCGCCTCGCTGCGCGGCATCCCGGAGTTCGTTGTGGCACAGCAGGACTCACGGTGGCTCCCGACCCGGCTGTGGCCGGCACTCGCCGACCGGCGGGTCACGGTGATCGGCTACGGCCAGGTGGGACGAGCCATCGTGCAACGGCTGCTCCCGTTCGAGGTGCTGGTCACGGCCGTGGCCACCCAAGCACGCGCAGGAGATGACCTCGTCGAGGAGGTCCATGGGATCGACGAGCTCCCGGAGCTGGTCCGGGACCAGGACGTGGTCGTCGTCATCGTGCCGCTGACGGACTCGACGACGGGACTGGTCGACGCAGACTTCCTCGCCGCCATGAAGGACGGCGCCCTCCTGGTGAACGTGGCCAGGGGCGGGGTGGTCGACACCCCGGCGCTTCTCGCCGAGACGTTGTCCGGCCGCTTGCGGGCCGCGCTCGATGTCTCGGACCCCGAGCCGTTGCCCGCCGACCACCCGCTGTGGAGCTCGCCAGGGGTGCTCGTCTCGCCCCACGTCGGTGGGGCGAGCACGGCGTTCCGTCCGCGCGCGGTCTCTCTGCTCAGGGCACAGCTGACGGCGTATGCCTCGGGGTCCGCGCTCGCCAACGTGGTCGCCACCGGCTGAGGCCGGGGTCCGGCCGGTACCAGGACGGGGTTGACCACCACACTCGCTCGCAGCGGTCCGCCGTCCGGTCCGTCGTCCGAGCTCGTCCACACCGTTGCCACTCAATGAGCACAGCCCTCGACCGCCTCGAGACGAGCTCCTCTCCCGGTGTTGACAGTTGCGAGCCCGGCAAGGACGCCTCGCGGGGGTGAACGGGGCTCGGCCGCGGACGTCACCGACACTTGTCCCAAGCTAACGGCGTTCACGAAAGGCGTGAGACATGAAGCTCGTCGTCACCGGGGTGTCGGTCGCGGGACCCCACGAACCGCTGGTCCCAGCAACGACGTTCACCGCCCTGCCCGCTGAGGTGACCGTGGTGACGGGTGATCCGGGGCCGATGATGACCGCGTTGGCGCTGGCCATCGGGGGCCGTGTCCCCGTGCGCCGGGGCCACGTCGAGCTCTGGGGCGAAGCTGGCCGCGGATATCTCCAGGAGCACGTCGCGCTCGTCGACGTCGAGGACGTCACCTCACCCGAGGAGAGCCTCCCGGTCTCAGCGGTCCTACGAGAGCAGCTGGCGCTCGCCGGCCAGCCCTCGCGCAAGCGACACGTGCGGGACTTCCTCGAGGCACACGGTGTCGAGGACACGTCCGGCCGCTGGGAGCTCGTGCCGTCGGCCACGCGAACCGAGATGCTGCTCGACCTGGCGGCGCTGCGCCCTGGCACCCAGGTGGTCGTCCTCTGCGGCCCGGACCGTCACGGTGGGGACGCCCTCGACTGGTACGCCGCCGCCCAGCGCACCGCGGCACGGGTCTTCACCGTTGTCGCGCTGTGCACGACCGAGAGCGCCACCCACGTCGGGGTGTCCGACCCGATCCGTATCGGGACCGCGGGAGTGCGCGGATGACCGCCTTCCGCCTCGCCGCCAACGAGATCCGCCGCCTCACCGCATCAAGGATCGGGCGGTTGGCCTTGGTCGCCCTCACCCTGATCCCCGCGATCTACGCCGGCCTCTATCTCTATGCGAACAAGGACCCGTACGGCGGTTTCAGCAGGGTTCCGGCCGCGGTGGTCGTCGAGGACACCGGCACGACTCTCGCGACGGGTGAGAGGCTCGACGCAGGCGGCACGGTGGAGAGAGACCTGCTCGCGTCGGGATCGTTCGAGTGGCGGGTCCTCGACCGCGCCCAGGCGCAGGAGCAGGTTCGCTCCGGTGACGTCGACTTCGCGCTCGTGGTGCCCCCCGCATTCTCCGCTGACCTGGCCTCCAGCGCCCAGTTCACGCCCCGGCAGGCCCAGCTCGAGCTGCTGACCAACGACGCGAACAACTACACCGCGCACACGATCGCGAACCAGGTGGTGGCCCAGGTGACGAAGTCGGTGGCCGCCCAAGTCAGCACAACGGCCGCCAACCAGCTGCTCACCGGGTTCACCCAGATCCACGACAAGACGGCACAGGCGGTCGACGGTGCTGCCAGGCTGCAGTCCGGGCTCACCCAGGCCAAAGGCGGGGCCGACCAGCTGGCCTCGGGCAGCGCGGCGCTCGTCGTCGGCCAGCAGAAGCTGGCCGACGGCTCCCAGCAGCTCGCCGCCGGTGCCGGCACCCTGTCCTCGGGTTTGAACACCTTGGACACCGCCACGCAGTCCTTGCCATCGAAGGCCGCCCAGCTCGCGTCGGGTGCGAAGCAGGTTTCCGACGGCAACGCTAAGATCGGCGCCGTCGGAACCGAGGTCGCGACGGCGGCCACCCAGGCCCACGACGCACTCACCACCGACCGGGCGGCCCTCGTCGGGCGACTCCAGGCTGCCGGACTCACGCCACCGCAGATCGACACCGTCAACGCCGAGCTCGACAGGCTCGCCGTCCCGATCGACGCGGCCAACACCACGATCCAGCAGACCAGCGGCCAGCTGACCCAGCTGGCGAGCGGTTCAAAACAGGTCGCCGACGGGGCTGCGGCTCTCGGGGCCGCGGCCGGCCCACTGCACGACGGCGTCCACCAGGCCGCCGGGGGCGCCGGCACGCTCAGCACCGGGGCGACCCAGCTCCACGACGGGGCGACGCAGGCACTTTCCGGCGTGACCCAGCTCGCCGACGGCGCGGCCAAGCTGGACACGGCAACGGGTCAGCTGTCCGACGGGGCAACCCAGCTGCAGGACGGGCTGGCCTCGGGACTGACCCAGATCCCCGATCCCAGCCCCGAGCAGCGTACGGCCGTCGCCCAGACCCTCGGCTCCCCCGTGACCGTCGCGAACGTCTCGCAGGCCTCCGCGGGGGACTACGGGGGAGGACTGGCCCCGTTCTTCCTCAGCCTGTCGCTCTGGATCGGCGCATATATCCTGTTCCTGCTGGTCAAACCGTTCTCGAGCCGGGCGCTCGCCACCAACCAGCTGCCACTGCGCGTCGCGCTGGGCGGATGGATGGCACCTGCTCTCGTGGGGCTGGCCCAGGTCCTCGTGGTGTTCGCGATCGTCGCGGGGGTGCTGCGGATCGACGTGGCCCACCCGCTGGGGACCATCGCGTTGATGTGCTACGTCTCGATGACGTTCGTCGCGATCCTGCACGTGCTCGCTGCGCGGTTCGGCACCGTGGGCAAGTTCCTCGGACTGGTCTTCATGGTCATCCAGCTCGTGAGCGCCGGAGGCACATTCCCGTGGCAGACGCTGCCGGAGCCACTGCACCCGGTGCACAGCCTCGTGCCGATGAGCTACGCGATCGACGGTGTGCGTCGCCTCATGTACGGGGCCGACCTCGGCCCGCTCGGCCTGGACCTGGCGGTGCTGACCGCCTACCTCGTGGGCGCGATCGTCCTGGCCTCCCTCAGCGCGCGCTGGGCCCGGATGTGGACCGCCGCCCGGCTCAAGCCGGAGCTGACCCTCTGAGCCTCAGCCGGTCCACTCACCGGTGCTCCAGGCACGGTCGAGGACTCGCTGGTATGCCGTGAGGTCCAGTCCCTGGGCGCCCAGCCATCCGTCGTCCGCATAGGTGTGGGCATACCGCTCGCCGTGGTCGCAGACGAGCGTGACAATGCTGCCGCGCGTCCCAGCGGCGCGCATCTCGCAGGCGATCCGCAGCGCGCCATAGAGGTTGGTCCCCGTGGACGGGCCGGCCCGCATACCGGTGCGCTCGTGCAGGAACCGCATGGCCGCGACCGACGCCGCGTCCGGCACCCCGAGCATCCGGTCGACGACGCTGGGCAGGAAGCTCGGTTCGGCTCGCGGACGGCCGATCCCTTCGATCCGCGAACCGCGGCTGCCGGCGGTCGAACGCCCCTGGTATGCCTGCAGGAACGCCGAGTTCTCGGGATCGACGACCGCCACTCTCGTCGGGACCCCACGGAAGCGCACGTAGCGGCCGAAGGTAGCGCTGGTGCCGCCTGTGCCGGCTCCGACGACGATCCAGGTGGGAACCGGGTGCGGTTCGAGGGACATCTGCTCGAAGACCGACTCGGCGATCGTGTTGTTGCCGCGCCAGTCGGTCGCGCGTTCGGCGTAGGTGAACTGGTCGAGGTAGTGCCCGCCGCACTCGTCGGCCAGCCGTCGCGCCACGTCGTAGACCTCACCGGCGTCGTCGACCAGGTGGCAGCGTCCGCCTTCGCGCTCGATCAGGGCGACCTTCTCCGGGCTCGTGGTGCGGGACATGACGGCGACGAACGGCAGGCCCAGCATCCTGGCGAAATACGCCTCCGACACGGCTGTTGACCCGCTCGAGGCCTCGATGACCGTGGTACCGGGGCCGACCTCCCCGTTGCAGATGGCATAGAGGAAAAGAGACCTGGCGAGGCGGTGCTTGAGGCTGCCCGTCGGGTGGGTGGACTCGTCCTTGAGATAGAGCTCGACCCCGCTGGGTTCCCAGCCGCCCGGCAGCGAGACGCGGACCAGGTGGGTGTCGGCGGTCCTGTTGGTGTCGGCAACGATCCGTCGCACCGACTCGTCGACCCAGGCTCGCCACTGCGTGCTCGTGCAGCGGCCGGAGGTGACGTCCACGATCGGCTGCACGCTGTCCACCACCCGACAGTAGACGGACCGAGGTGTATGTCGGTGGCTGTCGTCGCAGGAGGGGCATGCTCGGGCGATGAGCCGAGTCACTGACGACCGCACCCTCGTGCTGGTGAGGCACGCAAAGACCGAGCAGCTCTCCGTCGGCTCGCGGCTGTCCGACCATGACCGTGAGCTGACCGACCGTGGGCGGTTGGACGCCCAGGCTGCCGGCCGTTGGCTGCGCGACAACGCAATCGTGACCGACCTGGTCATCTGCTCGACATCGGTGCGGACCCGCCAGACGTGGGACCAGGCGGTGCGGGGAGGCGCGCACGCGGAGTTCGTGGAGTACCGGTCCGCGGTCTACCGGGGCGGGACGACCGGTGTGCTGGACACGATCCGCGAGGACGGCGGTGAGGTGCGCACCGTGGTGGTCGTCGGTCATGCACCATCGGTGCCGGACCTGGCCGGGGGACTCAGTGACGGGCGGGGTTCCAGCGATGCGCACGCCGCCTTGGGTGACGGCTTCCCGACGGCAGGGCTCGCCGTGCTCCGGTACGACGGCGAGTGGAGCGAGCTGGGGATGGGAGAGGCCACCCTTGAACGGTTCCATGTGTGCCGCGGCTGATGGGGTGCAGCCACGAGGCATGGGCCCACCGGCGAGGAGCGAGCACGGACAAATCGTGATATCTCAGATGTTGTCTGCGCATCGAGGGCACGCGCGAGTCTGCCTAGACTTCCCCTGTTTTCCGTCAGCACTCCATCCGGGAGCATTCAGTTGGCTGTGACCGAAGGACCGAGAACGTCACCGATCGAGCCCGACGATCATGCGCCGGGCCAGACGTCGGGCCAAACGACGGCCCCCTCCCTAGAGGGGCCGGGTCCGTCACCCGCGCTGTCACCACGGCAACCCCGACGGCGCCGGTCCGGGCTCTGGGGCCGCCTCGGCATCCAGTCGAAGCTGCTCACGATGCTTCTCGGGGTGAGCATCTTCAGCATCCTCGTCACCGGGATCGTCAGCTACCGGCTCGCCAGCTCCGCGCTGACGGACTCGGCGACCAAGGAGCTGATCGCCGTCAACGACGCGCGCAACAAGCAGATCAGTGCGACGTTCGCCGGCCTCAAGCGGTCGGCGATCCTCAACAGCAACAACGACTCCACGACGTCTGCTGTGACCGACCTGACCCGAGACTTCCAGGAACTCCAGGCGAAAGAGCCTACGGCCGGGGACAAGGCGGCGGTCACGTCCTACTACGACAAGACCTTCCTTCCGGAGCTGAAGAAGACCACCTCCGCTGACGTCACCGCGGCGTCGGTGCTGCCGGACACCAACGCGCAGTGGTACCTGCAGTCGAGGTACACCGCCCCGAACCCGGACTTCGACAAGGCGATCCAGGTCGACGACGCCGGTGACGGCAGCCAGTGGTCGGCCGACCATGCGAAGTACAACCCGTTCTTTCGCAACGTGGTGCTCCAGAACGGGTTCGACGACGCGATGCTCGTCGACACCGACGGCAACGTCATCTACACGGCCTACAAGGGCATCGACCTCGGTACCAACCTGCTGTCGGGGGCATACAAGGACTCCGGCCTGACCACCGCATACAAGGACTTGCTGCGCAGCAACCAGGTCAACTCCTTCGCCGTTCTCGACTACGAGCCCTACCTGCCCTCTGCTGAGGTCCCCACGGCGTTCGGCCTGTCCCCCGTCGGCGTGGACGGCAAGCTGATCGGCGCCCTGGTCATCCAGCTGCCGGTCGACGCCATCAACAACGTCATGACGGGCAACAAGACGTGGGAGCAGAGTGGCCTGGGACAGACCGGGGAGGCGTTCCTCGTGGGCCCCGACCACACCCTCCGGTCGACCTCGCGAGTGCTGCTGACCGACCCCAAGCGCTACGAGGAGCTCACCGTGGACCGCGGCACTCCCCCCGACGTGGCTGCGCAGATCGTGAGTCAGACAAACCCGATCCTGCGGCAGACTGCGGTCGGTCCAGCGGTGGACAATGCGCTCGAGGGCAAGACCGGCACGCTGATCCAGACCGACTACCTGGGCAGACAGGTCATCCGGGCCTACTCGCCGTTCACCGCGAGCGGCATCACCTGGGCGGTCATCGCCCAGATCGATGAGGACGAGGCTCTCGAGCCGGTCACGCACCTGTTCCGTATCTTGGCCGCGATCGGCCTGGGTGCGGTCCTGCTGGTCACGCTGCTGTCCACGCTGTTGGCTCGGGCCTTCACCTCGCCGGTGAAGAGGCTGCTCGGCGCGGTTCGGGAGATTGCGGCCGGAAACCTCCAGGCCCGTGTCCCGCAGCGTGGCAGCGACGAGTTTGCCCAGCTGGCGGGAGCGTTCAACGACATGGGCTCCAGCCTCGAGACCAAACAGGAGCTCCTGGAAGCCGAGATGGAGGAGAACGACCGGATCATCGGCAACCTCATGCCCGAGACGGTGGCCCGGAGGTTCCGAAAGGGCGAGGAGAACATCGTCGAGGAGCACCAGGACGTCTCAGTGGTCTACGGAACCATCGACGGTCTCGACGAGTCGACCGCGAGCGGTGCGGCGTCGCTGACGTTGCTCAACGACATCGTCCGCACCGTCGACAACGTGGCCCAGCGGCACGGCCTGGAGAAGGTCCGTACCCTTCGCTCCGGTTACATGGCCAGCTGCGGCCTGGTCGTTCCTCGGGTGGACCACGTGAGCAGGTGCATCGAGTTCGCCCGCGACGCCGAGCGTGAGATTGCCTTGATCGGGGCATCACACGGCCTGGATCTCAAGGTCCGGTCCGGCATCGACAGCGGACCCGTGACCAGCGGAGTGGTCGGGTCGGCGGCGATCTACGACATGTGGGGGGACAGCGTCAACCTGGCTTACCGAGTGCAGGCTGACAACCGCCCGGGGACCTACGTGACCCAGACGGTCTACGACAAGGTGCGGGACAGCGTGTCGTTCACCCCCGCCGGACAGGTGCAGACCAAGACGGGCACCGAGCAGGTCTTCATGGTCGACGACGGGGGTCGCCAGTGAGCGTGTTCACGCAGGCGTGGTTCGTCTGGTGCGTCATCGTGGTGATCGCGTTGCCCGTGCTGAGCATCATCCTCTCCGAGGTGCAAGGCGTCCTCGAGCGCCGAGGCAGCTCGATGACCAGGCCGATCTGGGCGTTCCGCACGTGGGTCTTACCCCTCGCCGGCCTGGTCATCCTGCTGGCCGTCATCCCTGATGACATCGTGTCCAACGACAGCAACTGGTTCAAGTTCACCGCCACGGCCCTGGGGCTGCTGATCCTCAACTTCGCCATCTCGAGCCTCAACACGGCGCTGTTCGTCAACGCGGACAAGGGTTCGTGGCGGCGCAAGATGCCGACGATCTTCGTCGACATCGTCCGGATCGTCATCATCGCCATCGGCCTGGCCATCCTCTTCTCGTGGGTGTGGGGCGCCGACGTCGGTGGCTTGTTCACGGCGTTGGGGGTGACCTCGCTGGTCCTCGGTCTGGCGCTGCAGGGCGCCGTCGGGTCCGTCGTCGAGGGACTGCTGTTGCTCTTCGAGCAGCCCTTCGAGCTCGGCGACTGGATCAAGGCGGGTGGCGTCACGGGCAGGGTCGTCGAGGTCAACTGGCGGGCCGTACACATCCAGACATCCGAGGGCCTGCACATCGTGCCCACCGCCGCACTGGCCGGCTCCGCATTCACCAACCTCAGCCGTCCGGACTCGGTCTTCACCGAGAGCATCGAGTCGACCTTCGCCAAGGAGGACTCGCCCAGCGTGGTGATGCAGGTTCTGCGAGATGTCGCCCAAGGGGTTCCTGGCCTCGTGGCATCGCGGCCGCCCTCGGTCACCTTCCTCGGCGCGGGCGCCTACGTCACGTCCATCACGGCGGCGACCTTCGCGGGTGCGGCCGAGGCGCGGGCCGTGTTCCTGCTCCGGCTCTGGTATGCCGCACGTCGGGTCAACATCGCGCTCGACGGCGCCGACATCTGGAAGGACGAGAGCGCCGACGACATCAAGGCCCTCCTGCAGCAGGCGGCGGGGCGGCTGCACATCTCGGCGGAGGACATCGACGCCCTCGTCCCCCGGGTGGACGTCGAACGGTTCGCACCGGGAGAGGTCATCACACCCTTTGGGCAGCTGGCGACGGCGGCGCGGTGGATCTCCGAGGGTCAGGTCGCGCTGCGAGTGCCGTACGGCCGCGATGGGAGCATCGCCTTGATGACGCTCTCCCGAGGGGACATGATGGGCCAGACCACCTTGACCAAGCAGCCGGCCGCGTTCGTCACGATCGCCAGCACGGCACTGACGGTACTCACCATTCCAGGCGCCGTGTTCGAGGAGCTGGCTCGCGGGGACTCACGCCTGGCTCGGGAGATCGGTCAAGAGATGGACCAACGCGTCCGTGCGGTCCAGAAGGCCCTCACCGAGGTGAACGGCAAGGTCACGTCGCACACGCGTCTGTGAACGCGCCGCGTGGCGAACCACTCACGGCAGTCTCACCAATCTAGGCTCGACCACGGACAGCACATACCGGGCACCCGTCGATGCGGCCGCATCGACGTCGACACCATCGCACGACAGGGGTTTTCGCATGCCTGACGGCTCGACCGCTACCGCCACGACCGCTACTCCCGATATCACCCGCAGGGCAGTTGCCGAGGCCCTGGGGACCTTCGTCCTCGTCTTCTTCGGCGTCGGGTCGGCGATCTTCGGCATCAAGACGATGGGCCCACAGGCGGTCGCCTTCGCCTTCGGTTTCGTGCTGCTGGCCCTCGCCTACGCGATCGGCCCGGTCTCGGGCTGCCACGTCAACCCGGCGGTGACCCTGGGCGTGCTGCTGAGCAAGGGGATGACCGTGGCCGAGGCCGCGTACTACTGGGTCGCCCAGGTGGTCGGAGCGATCGTCGCTGCTGCGGTGCTCAAGCTCATGGTGTCTGGTTTCGGTGGCGTCACCGATGAGACGGGTGGTCTCGGCACCAACGACTACGGCAAGACCGTGACACTCGGCGGGGCGTTCCTTCTCGAGATCGTCCTCACCTTCCTGTTCGTCCTCGTCATCCTGCTGGTGACGAGTCGGGCTGCGGCCCCGGGTTTCGCCGGCCTGGCCATCGGCCTGGTGCTGACCGTCATCCACCTGGTCGGCATCCCGCTCGATGGCACCTCGGTCAACCCGGCCCGCTCCATCGGTCCGGCCCTGTTCAACGGCGGCGACTCGCTCGCCCACCTGTGGCTGTTCATCGTCGCGCCGCTGATCGGTGCCGCCATCGCGGCCGCGGTCGCGCCCTTGTTCGAGACGTCCGTCCCCGTTGGTGACGCCGACCCGACCGGAGCGACTGTCCCCGAGGTCTGAACGCAGGTGAGAGGAGGGCGGATCCGTCCCCTTCTCATCAGGTTCTCATCAGGTGGCGGCGCCCGGCTGGGGCGTTCGACTCGGTCTTATGCTCGGGCCCATGACGACGACGCCCGACCGTCCCGACATCAAGCCTCGCAGCCGCGACGTCACCGACGGGCTCGAGAAGACCGCCGCCCGCGGGATGCTGCGGGCGGTGGGCATGGGCGACGACGACTTTGCCAAGCCCCAGATCGGCGTCGCCAGCTCCTGGAACGAGATCACGCCGTGCAACCTCTCGCTCGACCGGCTGGCCGGGTCCGTCAAGGACGGCGTCTTCTCCGCCGGCGGCTACCCGTTGGAGTTCGGCACCATCTCCGTCTCCGACGGTATCTCGATGGGCCACGAGGGGATGCACTTCTCCCTGGTCTCCCGCGAGATCATCGCCGACTCCGTCGAGACGGTGATGATGGCCGAGCGGCTGGACGGCTCGGTGCTGCTCGCCGGCTGTGACAAGTCCCTGCCAGGGATGCTCATGGCCGCGGCGCGTCTCGACCTCGCCTCGGTGTTCCTGTATGCCGGGACGATCCTGCCGGGGATCGCGAAGCTCTCCGACGGGTCCGAGCGCACCGTGACGATCATCGACGCCTTCGAGGCCGTCGGTGCGTGCGCGGCCGGGAAGATGTCGCGAGCCGACGTCGACGCGATCGAGCGAGCCATCTGTCCCGGAGAAGGCGCCTGCGGCGGGATGTACACCGCCAACACGATGGCCTCGGTCGCCGAGGCGATCGGCATGTCGATCCCGGGGTCGGCGGCGCCGCCCGCCACCGACCGCCGTCGTGACGGGTTCGCGCGCAAGTCCGGCGAGGCGGTCGTCGAGCTGCTCCGCCAGGGCATCACCGCCCGCGACATCATGACGCGGCCGGCGTTCGAGAACGCCATCGCGGTCGTGATGGCGTTCGGCGGCTCGACCAACGCGGTCCTGCACCTGCTCGCCATGGCTCACGAGGCCGACGTCGAGCTGAGCATGGACGACTTCAAGCGCATCGGTGCTCGGGTCCCCCATCTGGCCGACGTCAAGCCGTTCGGGCAGTACGTCATGACGGACATCGACCGGGTCGGCGGGGTCCCCGTTGTCATGAAGACCCTGCTCGACGCCGGGCTGATCAACGGGGACTGCCTGACGGTGACGGGCAAGAGCGTTGCCGAGAACCTCGAGGGGATCAACCCACCAGACCCCGACGGCAAGGTCCTGCGCGCGCTGCAGAACCCGATCCATACGACCGGCGGCCTGACCATCCTCACCGGGTCGCTCGCGCCGGACGGAGCAGTGGTGAAGTCCGCCGGCTTCGACTCCGACGTCTTCACGGGGCGGGCACGGGTGTTCGACGGTGAACGTGCGGCCATGGACGCGGTCGAGGACGGCTCGCTGCGCCAGGGAGACGTCGTCGTCATCCGCTACGAAGGCCCCAAGGGTGGTCCGGGCATGCGCGAGATGCTCGCCGTCACGGGCGCGATCAAGGGCGCTGGGCTGGGCAAGGACGTCCTCCTGCTCACCGACGGGCGCTTCTCCGGAGGCACCACCGGTCTGTGCGTCGGCCACGTCGCACCCGAGGCGGTCGACGGGGGGCCGATTGCCTTCGTCCAGGACGGCGACACGATCGTCCTCGACGTGGCGAACGCGACCCTCGACATCGACGTTCCGGCCGGGGAGCTGGCCCGTCGAGCGGAGGGGTTCGTCCCACCGCAGTCGCGCTATCCACGTGGCGTGCTGGCGAAGTACCGCAAGCTGGTCGGCAGCGCCAGCAAAGGCGCTGTCTGCGACTAGTCAGCCGCGCGTGGGCCAGATCTGAGGTGTTGCCCAAAGCGCTCAACCTTGAGGCCGATGTCCGCCGCCCTCGCCGCGCCGCGCTCGCTCATAGCGTCATGGACATGTTCACGACCTTGTACCGAAGCGCCGCCGCCTGGGCCGGACTGGTAGCGAGCGGCGGTTCTACCGCGAGCTCGAGCGAGCGGGAGCACGAGGTGCTGGTCCTCGTCGCAGATGGGTTGTCCGACAGCGATATTGCCAAGGGACTGTTCGTCAGTCGGGCCACGGTCAAGACCCATCTGTCCCACCTCTTCGAGAAGCTGGGTGTCGACGCGCGCACTCCCGCGCTGGCTATGGCCGGCAAGCGTGGGCTCCTCGACTGAGCCGTCGCACGGGGCCGCGCAGCAGGCACCCGACCAGGCACCCGCCTTTCAGACCTGCGCGGGCGTAGCCTTCGGGTCATGCCCGACACGTGGACCCAGACCGCACTCCTCAAAGAGCTCGACCCGGTGGTCGAGACGGAGCTGAACCGGCACCTGGGGGTCGCCAAGGAGTGGTTCCCACACGACTACATCCCGTGGAGCGAGGGTCGCAACTTCGACGGTCTGATGGGCGGCGACCCGTGGAGCCCGGACGACTCGCCGATGAACGACGTCGCTCGCTCGGCGCTGATCGTCAACCTGCTCACGGAGGACAACCTGCCGAGCTACCACCATGAGATCGCGACCATCTTCGGGCGTGACGATGCGTGGGGCTCCTGGGTGCACCGGTGGACCGCCGAGGAGGGTCGGCACGGGATCGCGATGCGAGACTACCTGCTCGTCAAGCGGTCCGTCGACCCGGTGGAGCTGGAGCGGTTCCGGATGACCCACATGTCACAGGGGTACGCCGCGGACCACGGCGACTCGATGATGCACTCGCTCGCCTACGTCTCGTTCCAGGAGCTCGCGACCCGGGTCAGCCACCGCAACACCGGCAAGTACACCGACGACCCGATGGCGGAGCGGCTGCTCGCTCGCATCGCCGCCGACGAGAACCTGCACATGGTCTTCTACCGCAACCTCATGCAGGCGGCGCTCGCACTCGACCCCGACCAGGCGATGCAGGCGATCCTCGACGTCGTCACCGGCTTCCACATGCCCGGGTCCGACATCCCCGGCTTCCAGCGCAAGGCGGTCGAGATGGCCGTCGCCGGGATCTACGACCTGCGCTCGCACCGTGACGAGGTCGTCATGCCGGTGCTGCGGTACTGGAAGGTCTTCGAGATCGAGGGGCTGTCCAAGCAGGGGGAGGCGGCCCGCACCGAGCTGGCGAACTTTATGGACGGTCTCGACAAGCAGGCCGCGCGGTTCGAGGACAAGCGCGACACCCTCAAGGCGCGGATGAAGATCGAGTGACGTGGACCGTCCACTGGGTGGACGCCGGTCCCGGATGCTGAGACGCCGATCCGCCGTGATTGACACGTGGCACCGAGCGGGGCACGGTGTGATCGTGCGCGACATTCTCGTAGTTCACCAGCGCGACTGAGTCGGCGACCAGCCACCCTCAGCGCGCTGCCCCTTCCGTCCCCAGGGACCGAGGGGTTTTTTTGTGGGACGACGCACCATCGAGTGAGACGAACAGGAAAGAAGTGGTGGACCGTGGCCAACGGAGCGACACCGGTGCGACCTTCCCCGGCTGACCTCGCGCACGCGCGGTCCCGGCCAGGCGGCGCCGAGCCCCGGCCGGTCTCGCCGGTCAGCTCCCCGCCCCTGCCTGCACCCACCCAGGTCACCGGGGCACAGGCTCTCGTGAAGTCCCTCGAGGCGCTCGGCGTGGACACGGTGTTCGGCATCCCCGGCGGCGCGATCCTGCCCGCCTACGACCCGCTGATGGACTCCACCTCGGTGAGGCACATCCTCGTGCGTCACGAGCAAGGAGCAGGCCATGCCGCCGAGGGGTATGCCGCCGCGACCGGTCGCGTCGGCGTGTGTATGGCCACCTCGGGTCCGGGAGCCACCAACCTCGTGACCCCGCTCGCGGACGCATACATGGACTCCATGCCGGTCGTGGCGATCACCGGGCAGGTCTCCAGCAAGGCCATCGGTACGGACGCCTTCCAGGAGGCCGACATTCGGGGCATCACCATGCCGATCACCAAGCACAACTACCTCGTCACCGACCCCGCGGAGATCCCGCGGGCGCTGGCCGAGGCGTTCCATGTGGCCTCCACCGGGCGCCCTGGGCCGGTTCTCGTCGACATCAGCAAGGACGCGTTGCAAGGGACCACGTCCTTCTCCTGGCCGCCGCAGATCGACCTGCCCGGGTACCGACCGGTGATCCGTCCGCACAGCAAGCAGATCAGGGAGGCGGCGAGGTTGATCGCCGCGGCTCGTCGCCCGGTGCTCTACGTCGGCGGCGGCGTGATCCGCTCGGGTGCCAGCGAGGAGCTGCGCACGCTGGTGGACCTCACCCAGATCCCGGTAGTGACGACCTTGATGGCGCGGGGCGCCGTGCCCGACACCCACCCGCTCAACCTGGGTATGCCCGGCATGCACGGCACGGTCGCAGCGGTGACGGCCCTGCAGAAGTCCGATCTGCTGATCGCGCTGGGGGCCCGGTTCGACGACCGGGTCACCGGCCAGCTGTCGACATTCGCCGTGGGCGCCAAGGTGATTCATGCCGACATCGACCCGGCGGAGATCTCCAAGAACAGGCTCGCTGACGTGCCGATCGTCGGCGATGCAACCGAGGTGATCCGCGACCTCGTCGCGGTGCTGAGCGGCGACGACGCGCTTCCATTGGGTGACTACGCCGAGTGGCGGGCGACCACGTCCGAGTGGAAGTCGACCTTCCCGCTCGGGTACACCAACGACGAGCAGGGGCTGTCGCCTCAGTACGTCATCGAGCGGATCGGCAGGCTCACCGGCCCGGAGGCGACCTACGTCGCGGGGGTCGGCCAGCACCAGATGTGGGCCGCGCAGTTCATCCAGTACGAACGGCCGAACGCGTGGCTCAACTCGGGTGGGCTGGGGACGATGGGCTACTCGGTGCCCGCAGCGATGGGCGCGCAGGTCGGTGAGCCGGACCGGGTGGTCTGGGCGATCGACGGCGACGGGTGCTTCCAGATGACCAACCAGGAGCTGGCGACCTGCGTCATCAACGACATCCCCATCAAGGTCGCGATCATCAACAACTCGAGCCTCGGCATGGTGCGACAGTGGCAGACGCTCTTCTACAACCAGCGTTACTCCAACACCGACCTGCACACCAGCAGCCATGACGACGGCGTCCGCCGGCGAATCCCCGACTTCGTCAAGCTCGCGGACGCCTATGGCTGCGTCGGTCTGCGCGCCGAGACCGAGGATGAGGTCGACGACGTGATCCGGCAGGCGCTCGCGATCAACGACCGACCGGTCGTCATCGACTTCGTCGTCCACCGGGACGCGATGGTCTGGCCGATGGTTCCGTCAGGCGTGAGCAACGACAAGATCCTCAACGCGCGGGGCCAGGCTCCCGTGTGGGACCGCGAAGACTGACGGCAGGAGCGGACCGATGCCCAAGCACACCCTGTCTGTCCTCGTCGAGGACAAGCCCGGCGTCCTCGCCCGGATTGCCGGGCTGTTCTCGCGGCGCGGCTTCAACATCGACTCCCTCGCTGTCGGGCCTACGGAGCACCCCGACATCTCGCGGATGACCGTGGTCGTCGACGTCGACGAGCTGCCACTCGAGCAGGTGACCAAACAGCTCAACAAGCTCGTCGAGGTGCTCAAGGTCGTCGAGCTCGACCCGCACGCGTCGGTGCAGCGCCAGGTTGTCCTGATCAAGGTGCGGGCCGAGCCCGCCAGCCGCTCGGCGATCCTCGAGACGGTCGAGCTGTTCCGCGCCAAGATCATCGACGTCGCCCACGACAGTCTCACCATCGAGTGCACCGGCAAGTCGGAGAAGGTCCAGGCCCTCCTGCAGCAGCTCGAGCCTTACGGAGTGCGCGAGCTGGTCCAGTCCGGCATGGTCGGCGTGGGCCGTGGTCCCCGTTCGATCACCGACCGAAGCCTGCGCACGGCCTGAGGAGCGTGGCGGCATACCCTGTCGTCGAAATTCTGTAAACCGCTGTCCCACAAGTGAAGTCAACCGCGAAGGAGCTGGCCACCATGGCCCAGATGTTCTACGACGACGACGCCGACCTGTCGCTCATCCAGGCCACGAAGGTCGCCGTCATCGGTTATGGAAGCCAAGGCCACGCCCACGCCCTCAACCTGCGTGACTCAGGCGTCGACATCCGCGTCGGGCTCGCCGAGGGGAGCCGATCGAGGGCCAAGGCCGAGGCGGAGGGCCTGACAGTGACGTCGGTGGCCGATGCGGTCAAGGAGTCCGACCTCGTCGTCATCCTCACGCCGGACCAGGTCCAGCGCACCGTCTACGCGCAGGAGATCCAGCCGAACCTCAGGGACGGTGCCGGCCTGCTGTTCGGCCACGGGTTCAACATCCGGTTCGGTTACATCACACCAGAGCCTGGCTCCGACGTGCTCATGGTCGCCCCCAAGGGTCCCGGACACCTGG
This sequence comes from Lapillicoccus sp., assembly GCA_965277795.1. Lineage (GTDB taxonomy): Bacteria > Actinomycetota > Actinomycetes > Actinomycetales > Dermatophilaceae > Lapillicoccus. The sequence continues at coordinate 2,566,799 of OZ255840.1, read as the reverse complement.
TCCGCCGGGAGTACGTCGACGGTCGGGGCGTTCCCGTGTTGCTGGCGGTCGAGCAGGACGCGTCCGGCAAGGCGTGGGCACTGGCCGCCTCGTATGCCAAGGCGATCGGCGGGCTGCGCGCCGGCGGGATCAAGACGACGTTCACGGAGGAGACCGAGACGGACCTGTTCGGCGAGCAGTCTGTCCTGTGCGGAGGGGCGTCACAGCTGGTGATGTACGGGTTCGAGACGCTGACCGAGGCGGGCTACCAGCCGGAGGTCGCCTACTTCGAGTGCCTGCACGAGCTCAAGCTGATCGTCGACCTGATGATCGAGGGCGGCATCGCCAAGCAGCGTTGGTCGGTGTCGGATACGGCAGAGTACGGCGACTACGTCTCGGGCCCGCGCGTCATCGACCCGCACGTCAAGGAGAACATGCAGGCCGTGCTCGCCGACATCAAGAGTGGTGCCTTCGCGCGGCGGTTCATCGACGACCAGGACGCCGGCGGTCCGGAGTTCAAAGCGTTGCGTGAGAAGGGTGCTCAGCACCCGATCGAGGCAACGGGTCGAGAGCTTCGCGGACTGATGAGCTGGATCAAGGACTCTGACTCCGACTACGTGGAGGGCTCTGCCGCCCGGTGACGCCCGGCGGTTCGGCCTGACCTCAGGTGTCTTGCATCGGCGCCAGCCGCCTAGAATCCCGACGGCGGGTGCGGGCTGCCCCCCACCCGCAGTGCCTCGACCCGGACCCAGCTGATCGGACCCGCACGTGACCAAGCCCGTCGTCCTCATCGCCGAGGAGCTCTCACCCGCCACGATCGACGCCTTGGGGCCCGACTTCGAGGTCCGTCACACCGATGGCGCCGACCGTGCCCAGCTGCTCCCGGCGCTCGCCGACGCTGACGCGATCCTCATCCGGTCCGCCACCAAGATGGACGCCGAGGCCATTGCCGCCGCGCCCCGGCTCAAGGTGATCGCGCGCGCCGGGGTCGGGCTCGACAACGTGGACGTCCCGGCGTCGACGCAGGCCGGTGTCATGGTCGTGAACGCTCCTACGTCCAACATCACCTCAGCCGCCGAGCTCGCGATCGGGCTGCTGCTGGCCAGCGCCCGGAATATCGCACCGGCCAACGCCGCACTCAAGGCGGGCGCGTGGAAGCGGAGCGCCTACGGCGGCGTGGAGCTGCTCGACAAGACCGTTGGCATCGTCGGCCTGGGTCGGATCGGCGCCCTGGTCGCGGAGCGGCTCAAGGGCTTCGGGATGACCCTGCTGGCGTACGACCCCTACACCTCACCCGCCAAGGCCGCCCAGCTCGGCGCCCGACTCGTGGGTCTCGACGAGCTGCTCGCCGAGTCGGACTTCATCACGGTGCACCTGCCGAAGACGCCGGAGACCGTCGGGCTGATCGGTGCGGAGGCGCTGACGAAGGTCAAGCCGAGTGTGCGCATCATCAACGCCGCCCGCGGAGGGATCGTCGACGAGACCGCGCTCGCCGACGCGATCCGTGACGGCCGGGTCGGTGGCGCCGGCATCGACGTCTTCAGCACCGAGCCCACCACGCAGTCGCCGCTCTTCGAGTTCGAGTCGGTCGTCGTGACGCCGCACCTCGGCGCCTCCACCGACGAGGCGCAGGAGAAGGCGGGTGTCTCGGTCGCGAGGTCGGTGCGTCTCGCCCTCGGTGGCGACCTGGTGCCCGACGCCGTCAACGTCTCCGGCGGCGCCATCGACGAGGAGGTCCGGCCCGGGATCGCCCTGGTCGAGAAGCTCGGCCGGATCTTCACGGCCGTGGCCGGGCAGGTGCCCGTCCAGCTGGACATCGACGTGCGCGGGGAGATCACCGAGCACGACGTCTCCGTATGGAAGCTGTCGGCCCTCAAGGGCCTGTTCCAGGACGTCGTCGAAGAGCAAGTCTCCTATGTCAACGCACCCGTCATCGCCGAGCAGCGTGGCTGCGAGACGCGCCTGGTCACCGACCCCGCGAGCGGCGACTTCCGCAACGTGACCACGCTGCGGGGGACGATGTCGGACGGCTCGGAGGTGTCGGTCGCCGGCACGCTGACCGGACCCCGGATGATCGAGAAGATCGTCGGCGTCAACGGGTTCGACCTTGAGGTGCTGTTGACCGACCACCTGGCGGTGTTCACCTACACCGACCGTCCCGGCGTCGTCGGCCAGATGGGCCAGATCCTCGGCGACGAGGGGATCAACATCGGCGGTATGCAGGTCGCTCGCAGCCGAGCCAAGGGCTCGGCCCTGGTGCTGCTCAACGTCGACACCGAGATGCCTCAGTCGGTCGCCGCCCGGATCGCCGACGCGATCGGTGCCGAGGCCTTCTCGGTCATCGACCTCTGACCGCCCCGGGCCCAACGCCCCACCAGCCGACCTCGGCGAGTGGTCAGCTTTTGTCCTCCTGGGTGCCTCCAGACGACAGAAGCTGACCCCTCGGCACCAGCAGTCGGCGCAGTCGGCTCAGCGTGCGTGCCGCCCACGTGGGGTCGGTGACCGATCGAGCCGTGAGCTGGACGTAGGTCCAGCCCGCGTCGACGACGGCTTCTCGCCGGGCCACGTCTACGTGCCACTGACGTCGGTCGACGCGGTGGTGGTCGCCGTCGAACTCGGCCACCACCCGACGCGCCTTCCACACGAGGTCACCGGTAGCCAGCCACCCACCATCTGTGTCGAGCACCGCGACGTTGAGCTCCGGTTCGGGCAGCCCACCGCGGACGACGAGTAGCCGAGCACGGGACTCCATGGGCGACTCGCTGCCGACCCTCACGAGCGCGGCGGCCGCCCGCATCCGCGTGACTGCCCGGTCGCCACCTCGGCTCTCGACCGTGGCGATGAGACGGGCGAGTGGAGTGCCTCCACTTCGGCGCACGACGGCATCTCCGAACACCACGAGATCCTCCAGGCTCAGCCTCTCGGCCAGGTCGGCCCAGGTGGCACAAGGGTCGGTGCACGGCATACCGCCAACGGTCAGCTGGCCTCGTCGCTCGAGGCCGCGATGGGAGACAACGCCGCGACGTCGAGCCCTCGGGAGGTCCGTCGGCCCGCAGAGGTGGACGGGCTCGGCCGGGTCCCACCTGTCAGGGAGCGGCAGCCGCTGCAGCCGGGCCGCCGTCTCGTGCGAGTATGCGGTCCCCTCTGGCCGAACCTGCTCGGTCGCCCTGAGTCGGGCGAGAAAGTCGGGCTCCTCGTCCGCGTGTGAACGGACGCCCCACAGCGGCGCGACGAGGTCGCGACCTCGGACGCGACCCGGGGTGACCCCAGCCGCCAGCGCATCTCCTACGCGAAAAGGCCCGGCCGCCAGCGCGGGGGGAAGCGCGCGAACGGGACGCATAGGGGAAGGCTCGCGCAGTAGCGATATTGACGGCGTCCGTCATCCACAAGGCCACGGTCGGCCCTTGACGGAAGGTCACTTTCTGCACTTCTGGCGGCCTCCCGAGAGCGGAACCTGGCCTTTCGGCGTGACTGGGAGGGGCGTGAGGGGGGAGGGCGTGGGCAGCCGGTGCGTTGATGGTCCGGATGGTGGAACCGTCCTGTCATGTAGTTGGACGTCCACGTATTATTTCGAGAATGACGCGGCGGCTCGTACTCATCGCCTGCCGCGGCGAGCTCCTCTAGTCAGCGCTCTCGCCGCGGAGAACCCGCGCCCTCCTGCTGACCCGCGCTGTGACTCGACCGGCCTGTTCGGCAGAGCGCAGCCGCTTCGATGACGCATACCCGAAGGACGTGAACCACGATGAACGAAGAAGCTCAGAAAGCCCGCCAGGCGCTGCAGGAGTCGATGGACCTGCGCGACCAGGGCCACTCGGGCGACTGAACCGACGCGGCGACAGCGCCGTCGGCTGTCGGACGGCTCGCCTGACCGGGCGGCGGGCCGTTCGGCATACGAAACGGCCGTCCCAACCTGCAAGACGAGTCCTACCCTGAGGTCCCATGACGGCGACGAGTGACACCTCGACAATGACGAGCCTCGACCTGGCGGTCATCGGCGGCGACGGCATCGGTCCCGAGGTCGTGGCGGAGGGTCTAAAGATCCTCGAGGCCGTCACGGCTCCAGCCGGGATCAAGGTGGCGACGACCGAGTACGACCTCGGTGCTCGTCGTTGGCACGCCACTGGCGAGACGCTTCCCGCGAGCGTCCTCGACGAGCTGCGCGCGCACGACGCCATCCTGCTGGGCGCGATCGGAGATCCCAGCGTCCCGAGCGGTGTCCTCGAACGCGGCGTCCTGCTCCCCATCCGGTTCGCGTTGGAGCATTACGTCAACCTGCGACCTGCCCGGCTCTACCCCGGGGTTACGTCACCACTCGACGTGGCCCGGGTGGCGCCCGGTGGGATTGACTTCGTCGTCGTCCGGGAGGGGACCGAAGGGCCCTACGTCGGAAACGGCGGGTCGCTGCGTACCGGTACGCCGAACGAGGTCGCGACGGAGGTCAGCATCAACACGCGGTACGGCGTCGAGCGAGTGGTGCGCGACGCGTTCGCCCGCGCCCAGGCCCGCCCCCGCCGACACCTCACCCTCGTGCACAAACACAACGTGCTGACGTATGCCGGGCACCTGTGGCGTCGCACGGTCGAGGAGGTTGGTGCGGAGTTCCCGGACGTGGAGACCGCCTACCAGCACGTCGACGCGGCGACCATCTTCCTCACCACCGACCCGGGACGGTTCGACGTCATCGTCACGGACAACCTGTTCGGGGACATCATCACCGACATCGCCGCCGCCATCGCGGGTGGTATCGGGCTGGCGGCCAGCGGCAACATCAACCCCGAGCGCACGACGCCCAGCATGTTCGAGCCGGTCCACGGCTCGGCGCCCGACATCGCCGGCCAGGCCATTGCAGACCCGACGGCGACGATCCTGTCCGTGGCGATGCTCCTGCAGCATCTGGGCCGGCCGGACGAGGCACGTCGCGTCGAGGAGGCCGTCGCCGCCGATCTAGCCGAGCGGGGGGGCGACCCGTCAGCGCCGCGCGCCACCTACGAGGTCGGCGAGGCCATCGCCGCTCGCCTGGCCTGATCGCCTGACTGCCTGGCTGCCTGGCCGGACGGGCCGGCTGATCCGCCGGTAGGACAGCCGCGTAGTCTCAGTATCTGGACATCTACCTGAACATGAGCCGGACAGCTATCTGGACTACTACCGATGCCTATCGGGACGCCCGTCCAGGCAGACGGCGCCGACCAGCACGCACCACCCGAGCCTTCGGAGGACTCCATGACGCAGATGACGGGCCGGCCGACCGCCGCCGCCGACCGGCAGGACGCCCACGACCACCCGCACCCGAGCCTCACCTTCAGCGTCACCGAGCGCGACGACCGGCTCGCCGACTTCGAGCGCGAGATCGTCCTCACCGACCCGGGGTTCGGCAAGACCTTCACGGACCACATGGTGCGCGCCACCTGGACCTTGGGGGGCGGGTGGCACGACGCCGAGGTGACGGCATACGGACCGCTGCTGCTCGACCCCGCTGCCGCCGTCCTGCACTACGCGCAGGAGATCTTCGAGGGGATGAAGGCCTACCGTCACGCGGATGGTTCAGTGTGGACGTTCCGGCCTGAGGCGAACGCCGCGCGGTTCAACCGCAGCGCTCGGCGACTGGCCCTGCCAGAGCTTCCCGAGTCGGATTTCATCGAGTCGTTGCGGGCCCTGGTCTCGACCGACGTCGACTGGGTGCCCGAGCCCGGACCGTCTGGCGAGAAGAGCCTCTACCTACGCCCGTTCATGTTCGCGTCGGAGGTCTTCCTCGGAGTTCGGCCCGCGGCCGAGGTGACCTATTGCGTCATCGCCTCGCCGGCGGCGGCCTACTTCCCCGGTGGCGTGCGGCCGATCTCGCTGTGGATCTCGACGGACTTCGCCCGCGCCGGGGAGGGTGGGACCGGTGCCGCCAAGTGCGGCGGCAACTACGCCTCCAGCCTCGCCGGACAGCTGGAGGGCGCCCAGCACGGGTGCGACCAGGCCGTGTTCCTCGACTCCTCGACCCACGAGTACATCGAGGAGCTCGGCGGTATGAACATCTTCCTCGTCTACCGCGACGGGCGGCTGGTCACCCCCGAGCTCAACGGCTCCATCCTCGAGGGCGTCACACGGTCCTCGATCCTCGAGCTCGCCAAGGACCTCGGTCTGCAGCCCGAGGAGCGGCGCATCCCGATCGCGGAGTGGAAGGACGCAGCCCGCTCCGGCGAGCTCGCCGAGGTCTTCGCCTGCGGCACGGCCGCGGTCATCACGCCGGTTGGCGAGCTCAAGTGGGACGGCGGCAGCCTCGACCACCGTTCGTCCGGGTCAACGGACAGCGAGACGGGCCTACCGGGATCGGTCGCCCTGCGGCTGCGTGAGATGCTGCTCGACATCCAGTACGGACGGGCCCAGGACAGCCGAGGCTGGCTGACGCGGCTGGTCTGAGCGGACCACCCGGCCCAACGGCAACGAGCCCGTATGCGTCTCGGAGCAGGTGTGCCGCGACTCGTCGCGATGGACCTCGACGGCACTCTGCTGCGCTCGGACGGGACGGCCTCGAAGCGGACGGGCCGGGTGTTGCGTGCGGTCCAGGCGGTCGGCATACGCACCGTCCTCGTCACGGCTCGACCGCCGCGGTGGCTGGATGCGCTGGGCTCGATCGTCGGGGACGGCGGCGTCGCGATCTGCGGCAACGGCGCGTTCGTCTACCACGTTCCAACGCGAGAAGTCCTGTCTCAGCGGGGAATCGACCCAGTGCAGGTCGCCGCGATCGTCGCCGACCTGAGGCGCGAGATCCCCGGGGTGACGTTTGCCGCGGAGCGTGCGTCTGGGTTCGGCCTGGAGGAGGGCTACCTCAACCTGCACGCCGTGCCGCCCGATGCCATACTCGGCCCGATCGAGGACCTCACCGGTGAACCCGTCGGCAAGCTGCTCGGCCGCCACCCCACGCTGTCGGAGGCAGAGTTTCTCGACGTGGTCGAGCGGGTGGTGGGCGAGCGTGGGGTCGTCGCGTTCTCCGGAGCCGGAGGTCTAGCCGAGATCTCCGCACCCGGGGTCACGAAGGCGACTGCGCTCGCGGCCTGGTGCGCCGACCTCGAGATCGTCGCCGCCGACGTCTGGGCGTTCGGGGACATGCCCAACGACCTGCCGATGCTCACCTGGGCGGGCACCTCCTTCGCCGTCCTGGGCGCGCACCCCGACGTGCTGGCGGCCGCTGACCACGTCATCCCGGGCAACGATGAGGACGGTGTCGCAGCCACGCTGGAGACCATGCTGGATGGGCTGGCCTAGGTCTGGCCTAGGTCGGGGCCGGATGGCGAGACGGTCTTGTCACATCGTGGACAACCCGGCACAGTGGTCGTCGTGACATCCGTAACCATGCTGACCATGGTGACCGACCAGCACGCCTCGCTCATTATCAGCTAGCGCGACGAGCTCTCTCGTCGCGCTGACCTCCCGCAAACCGGGAGGTCTTTTTGTGTCCGGGCACACCCCGCCTGGGACACGAGCGGCGAGACGGTCACCCGGAACTCACCCCCGGAAGTCACCCAGACCAGCACCACGAGGAGCGCGAGGATGAGCGACCTGCACGTCTACGACACCACCCTGCGCGACGGTGCCCAGCAGGAAGGTCTGAACCTCTCGGTGGGCGACAAGCTCGCCATCGCGCGGCATCTGGACGAGCTCGGCGTCGGGTTCATCGAGGGCGGCTGGCCGGGGGCCAACCCCAAGGACACCGAGTTCTTCGCCCGGGCCCGCGACGAGCTGGACCTGCAGAACGCAACGCTCGCCGCGTTCGGGGCAACCCGGCGTGCCGGGTCCAGGGCCGAAGCCGACCCCATGGTGCGCGCGTTGGTCGACTCGGGAGCGTCTGTCGTCACCCTCGTCGCGAAGTCGCACGTGCGTCACGTCCGGGAGGCCCTGCGCACCACCCTCGAGGAGAACCTCGAGATGATCCGGGACACCGTCTCGTTCCTGCAGGGCGAAGGTCGGCGGGTCTTCCTCGACGCCGAGCACTTCTTCGACGGGTATGCCGCCGATCGCTCATACGCGCTGGCGGCTGTTCGCGTGGCCGCGGAGGCGGGTGCGGAGGTGGTGGCCTTGTGCGACACCAACGGTGGGATGCTCCCCGACCAGGTCGAGGCGGTCGTCGCCGATGTCCTCGCTGCCGGGGGTGGCCTCACGAGGATCGGCATCCACTGCCACAACGACACCGGGTGCGCTGTGGCGAACTCGATGGCGGCCGTGTCTGCTGGAGCGACCCACGTCCAAGGAACCGTGAACGGCTACGGCGAGCGCACCGGGAACGCCGACCTGCTCACCGTCGTGAGCAACCTCCAGCTGAAGTCCGGCCTCCGGCTGCTCCCCGACGAGCGGTTGCGCGACGCGATGCGGGTCGCCCACGCCATCAGCGAGGTCACCAACGTCCCGCCCTACAGCCGACAGCCGTATGTGGGGTCGAGCGCCTTCGCACACAAGGCCGGTCTGCATGCAAGTGCGCTCAAGGTCGACCCTGGCCTATACCAGCACACCGACCCGGCAGCGGTCGGCAACTCGATGCGGACCCTGGTGTCCGACATGGCCGGCCGGGCCAGCATCGAGCTCAAGGCTCGCGAGCTCGGCATCGACCTGAGCCACCGCCCCGAGCTCGTGGCGAGCGTGCTGGCCGACGTCAAGGCGCGGGAGCTCGTGGGTTATACCTACGACGCTGCCGACGCGTCGTTCGAGCTGCTGCTGCGCAACGCCGTCTCCGGCACGGCGTTGTCATACTTCGACGTCGAGTCGTGGCGGGTCATCACCGACCAGCGCGGCGAGGTGGGGGCAACCTCTGAGGCGACCGTCAAGCTGGTCACGGACGGGCGGCGATTCGTTGCGACCGGCGAGGGGAACGGGCCGGTCAACGCGCTCGACCACGCGCTGCGGCAGGCGATGGTGCAGGTCTACCCGGAGATCGACAAGCTCGAGCTGATCGACTTCCGGGTGCGCATCCTCGATGCCGCGCACGGCACCGACGCCGTGACCCGCGTGCTGATCGAGACCTCCGATGGGGAGACGTCGTGGGAGACAGTCGGGGTAGCCGCCAACATCGTCGAGGCATCCTGGCAGGCTCTGGTCGACGGCATCACGTTCGGGCTGCTGCGCCACCAGGTGCCGGTGCGCTGACGAGCAGGCGGATCGCCAGATCCCAAAACCTGACAGATGTATGTCTCACCCGGGGCCCCCGTCCTCCATGATGGGGTCATGAGCACCGGTGACGACCCCTCGGTCCGGGTCGGGAACGACGAGCGTCAAGCCGCCATCGCCGCCCTGGGCGAGCAATGGAAGGCCGGACGGCTCGACCCTGCCGAGCACGAACGCAGGACCACCGCGGCATACTCAGCGACGACTCGCGGCGACCTCGACGCGCTGTTCACCGACCTGCCCGGCGGACGAAGCCCAGCCATGTCCACGGCGCAGGACGCTCCGACGGGAGCCACGTCAGGACTAGCGGTCACGCCGGGGACCGCCGTGGGCCAGCCCACCGCGGCGGGTGGTTCCGTGTCATCCGTGTCACCCGTCGCGCGCGGGGGAATGTTCCCTCCTGACTCCTGGGCCGCACAGCATCGCGACGCGATCATGGGTGTGACTCCCTTCGTCGCGCTCGCGCTGTTCTTCCTGACCAAGGAGTGGATCTTCTTCCTGCTCGTCCCGGTCCTGGGCGTTGTGCTCTATGCCGGCGATGGTGACGGGAGCCGTCGGCGCGGCCGTGACGATCGCGACGAGCGCCGACGGATCGAGCGTGGGGAATAGGGCCTGACTCACTCGGGTGTCACGCTGCGACGGGGCCGTCCCGGCGAGGGCGGGCTCCTGAGTGACCTCGCGTTGCGCAGCAAGGCCATCTGGGGTTATGACGCCGGCTTCGTCGAAGCGTGCCGCACACAGCTGTCGTTGAGCGGCTCCGAAGCCGCCGCGTCGACGCTGGCCGTCGTCGACACGACGGTCCTCGGGTTTCATCTCCTCGGTGAGGCCGAGGGTTTGGCCGAGCCGGACCCGACCCTCGGGCAGCTCGCCATGCTGTTCGTCGACCCTGCGGCTATCGGGACCGGGCTCGGCGGCCTGCTGCTCGCGGACGCGGTGCGCGCGGCCCGGTCACGAGGTTGGCGAGCCCTGCGGATCGAGTCCGACCCCCACGCCGAGCCGTTCTACCGTGCCCACGGGGCGAGCCGGATCGGTGCGGTACCCAGCAGCGTCGTCCCCGGTCGGAAGCTGCCCCTGCTCCAGCTCGACATACCGTCCCTCGTCGTGGGCAAGTAGCGCGTTGCACACCTCGAGGGTGCGGCGCCGCAGGGCGTTCGCCCGAGGCACGAAGGCCCGCTGGGCTGCCAGGTACTCTGCCTTACCGGCGCGGGTCTCGATGCAGACGGGCTCGTAGCCGAGTGAGGTCAGGTCGTAGGGCGCCGCCCGCATGTCCAGGACCCGGATGTCGCGAGCGAGGTCGAAACAGTCCGCGACCAGCGTGCTCGGGGTCGCCGGGGCAAGCTGGTAAGCCCACTTGTAGCAGTCCATCCCTGCATGCAGGCAGCCCGGCTGCTCGAGGGCGACCTGCGCGTCGCGCGTAGGAGCAACCGTGTTGAGAGGACGGGCGCTCGCCGTGAAGAACCGGTATGCGTCGGCGTGCGTGCAGCTCACTGCCTGCGCCTCGAGGACGGCATCGGTGCCCGCAGGCCCGAGGCGCAGCGGATAGCTCTGGTGCCTCGGCACCTCGCCGTCGGACCGTCCGGACCCGTGCACCATCGCCCACTCGTGCAGCCCGAAACAGCCGAGGTGGGCGGGTCGGGACAGGGTCGCTGACAGCAGGTCCCGGACAAGGGCGACGGTCCTGCCGCGGACGGCGAGGAACGCCTCCACGTCCAGGGTCACCGCGTCGCCGTCCGTGCAGTAGAACCGCCAACCGGACCGCTCGGTCGCGCCGGTGCCCGTCAGCCCGACGCCGAGACCGGGGTGCCAGCGACGCAGGGCCGCGGGGGAGTGGGAATAGTAGGTGAACAGGAAGTCCTCGACGGGATGGGTCTGGCCGGTCGACCGACGCGCCCGGTGCCCGGCCGTGGCGGCGTCGATGCGGCCCGCGTGGGCGCGCTCCTGCACCCGCCATACCGGTTCCGCCAACCTGCGCACCGACTGAGCGTAGGCGCCGATCCGCAACCGGGAGCCGGACGGGCATGGTTACGAGATCTGGCAGGCTTACCTGGTGTCTCGCCCCACTCGTGCCGCCGCACTCTTCGTCGTCGCCGTGCTGATCGGGGCCTTGTCAACCGCCTGCACTCAGAACACCACGTCGGCTGCGAGCACGTCGGCAGCGACGGCACCAGCGACGACGCCAGCGGCGGCACCAGCGACGGCACCAGCGACGGCACTGACCACGTCCTCCTCCCCGGCTACTGCGCAGTCCACGCGGGGCGGCTCCTACCTTGCCCTCGGTGATTCGCTCGCGGCCGGCCTGCAGCCCACCACGGGTGACCAGCCGAAGCGGGGATACGTGGGCCCGGTGCTCGCGGACCTGATCCGCCACGACCCCGGGATCGCGCTGACCAACTTCGGCTGCTCCGGAGAGACGACAACCTCGATGATCCGCGGTGGCCGCTGCACCTATCCCCAGGGTAACCAGCTCGCAGCGGCGGTCGCCTTCCTGCGGACCAACGCCGCCGCAACCCAGTTGGTGACCCTCGACATGGGAGCCAACAACGTCCTCGGGTGCGCGCGCCCGGTAGTCGACCAGGCCTGCGCGGTGAGCGGCACGGCCACCGTTGCGCGTGAGCTGGCCGCCATCCTCGGCCAGCTGCGTGCGGCGGCGCCCCAGGTCGAGATCGTGGTGCTGACCTACTACAACCCCCTCCTCGCGGCCTGGCACCAGGGAGCGGAGGGACGGCAGCTCGCCACGTCGTCGCAGCCTCTGCTGGGCGGGTTGAACGCGACGATCACCGGCGCGGCGGCCGCGGTCGGTGCCAAGGTCGCCGACGTCGCCGGCGCGTTCGCGAGCACCGAGCTGACGACTGCGGGACCAGGTGATCCCCCGGCGGTGCAACGGATCTGCGCCTGGACGTGGATGTGCACGCGGGGTGACATCCATGCCAACGACCAGGGGTATGCAGCGATGGCGAAGGCGGTCATCGCCGTCCGTTGAGCCCGGCCTTAGGGTGGGCCGATGCGGATCGCGAGGTACACCACGGGGGAGGACCCGGCATACGGGGTCATCGACGGTGAACCGGGGAGCGAGGTCGTCCGCGGATTGCGAGGCGACCCGCTCTATGTCGGGCTGGTCCCCGGCGACAGCACCGTCGCCCTGGAGGAGGTGCGCCTGCTCGCGCCGGTGATCCCGCGCAGCAAGGTCATCGGGATCGGCCGCAACTACGCCGACCACGCCGCCGAGCTCGCCAATGCCGTCCCGGCAGAGCCGCTGATGTTCCTCATCCCCAACACGGCTGTCGTCGGCCCGGGCGACCCGGTCGTAATGCCACGCCAGAGCGCCCAGGTCGACTACGAGGGCGAGCTGGCTGTGGTCATCGGCAAGATCGCCAAGGACGTCCGCGTGCAGGACGCTCTCGAGTGCGTCTGGGGTTACACGGTCGCCAACGACGTCACCGCTCGCGACCTGCAGAAGAGCGACGGACAGTGGGCACGGGCCAAGGGGTTCGACTCGTTCTGCCCCCTCGGCCCCTGGGTCGAGACCGAGCTCGACCCCTCCGGCCTGAGGTTGGTCACCCGCCTGGACGGCGCCGTGGTGCAGGACGGTACGACCGCCGACATGGTCCACGACGTCGCCGCCTTGATCGCGTATGCCTCGGCCGCCTTCACGCTCCTGCCAGGCGACGTGATCCTCACGGGGACGCCGGCGGGCGTCGGCCCGGTCAGCCCGGGGCAGCGGGTGAGCGTCGAGATCGAGGGAATCGGAGTGCTGGACAACCCCTTCGTCCGGCGCTGACCCACGGTGAGGTGATCCTCGGGAGTCGGGCGCACGGACTCCCGAGTCGTGGACTCCCACAAGCCCGAGCCGGAGCGACGATCAGCCGCGGACGCTGGCGAGCATCGACGCATACTGGCGAATGCTCGCACCAGGCAGGAACGCCTGGGTGAGGCCGATGCCGATGCGAGGAAGCGCCGCCTCGTCGGTGTAGACCATGTACATCTGGATGTAGCGCGGCTTGAACTTGGTCTTGAACTGGTGCAGGGTCCGGAAGCCGTAGACGGGCTCGAGCGTCTCGCCGAGCTGGTTGAGGACCGCGTCGACGGCTCCTAGCCGTTCGACGTCTTCGGAGCGGGCCAGCGGCGCGCCCGATAGCGACACCGTCTGTGCACCGGCCTCCTTGAACGCCAGGCATGCCGAGGCGATCATGAACTCCATGACGTTGCGGAAGCCGTCCGGGCGGCGCCGCATGACGTCCAGCGTCCATCCCTTGACGTCTCCGCCAGAGCCGTAGACGGGCAGCCACGACGTGACCCCCTGCAGCACACCGGCCGCGTCGACGGCCAGGCCGACGCGCACCTCGGGGTCGAGGGCTTCGTCGATCCCCCCGAGGGTGAAACCCATCTCGGGCATCCCTTTGTCGGTCACCCACTGGTCGGAGATCCCGCGGCACTGCTGCACCATGGAGAAGGACTCGTCCTGCAGCCGGCTCACGCGGAATGTGATGCCGGTCTTCGCGCCCTTGTTGAGCGCGGTTCGCACGTCTTGCCAGGCCTTGCCCTTGAACTCGAGGCCCGGGAGGTCGATGACGGTGTCCTCGGCGACCTGGACATATTGCCAACGCAGCTGGTGGGCCTGGGGAAGAACCGCCGCCGTGGAGGAGAAGAAGCACGGCATATAACCCTGCAGCTCGCAGTGCCGCGCGAACTCGATCACGGCGCGTTCGGCTGACTCCGGCGCTCCGATCGGGTCCCCGAGTGCGATGGCCGTCCCACTGTGCACCTGGTAGGCGATCGCTGCCGTGCCGTCGGCGGTGATGAAGTGGGCGTTGTCCGGCCAGGTGGCCATCCAGGAGAGGTTGCCGCCGCCGTATGTGTGCAGCAGCTCGAGCGCTCGGCCGCGTCCTGTCGCGGCTGCCGGTCGGTGCGTGCGAAGCACGAGGAGCAGGACGATGACGAGAATGACGGCGATCGGGACGAGAGACAACGAGTCCAGGAAGACGACGGCCGGACGGCTGGTGGGTGCCAGCGGCCCCGAAGGGGAGAAGATCACCCGCTCGACGATGGTCCGTAGTGCCAAGCCCGGCATGACCGTCGGGGTGAAAGCGTCGATGAAGGAGAATCCGAGCACGACGTAACCGGCAAAAGCGATGAGAATCAGGACGACGTCGCGTCTGACCCGTTGCCAGGTCGGTGGCGAGACATTAGCGGTGTAGGCCCGCCGACTGCGCAGCAGCAGCACCACGAGGGGGAGGTAGAGGACTACCGCGGCGACACTGCGGGTCCAGGGCCGCAGCACGACGCATCCCATCAGGCCGATGATGGCCAGCCCCAGGGCTATCCACCAGGCGAGACGACTGCCGCGATGCAGACCTGCAGCGGCCATCAGCTGCAGCACGATGAACACGATGAACAACGGCCTGGTCACGTCCGTCCCCGACGGTCCGAGCGGTCCGTCCTGCGGATAGGCCAACGCCAGCAGCTGCGCCGTGGCCACGACAACCAACAGCAGAGCGGCGATGATGCGGACCTCGTGACGGGTCATCGTCGGGCTGCGAGACCTCAACCGGGGCCCCGCCATCTGCAGTCCGATGCCCATACCGAACACGACCGCGATGATGTTCTCGACATGCTCGAAACGGCCCACCCAGACCAGGCTGATGACGCAGTAGCCGAGGGTCGCAATGATGATCCTGGGCCGCCACGGCGCTCGGAGGCTGTACGCCCAGACGATGACAACGGCGATCGCGCCGGCTGTCCAGCCTGCATCGAGCTCGTTCGCCGTGTGCGTGGCCCACTGCCACCCGATCGCGCGCCCGAGCACGAGTATCCCCGCCGCACCGAAGACCCCGAGCAGCTGGCCTCCGATGGTTGCCAGGGCTGCCCGTCGCCATCCGACGCGCCACTCACACAACCCGCACGCCACGAGGAAGAAAACAAGGGCGGGGAAGTGGTCGAGCGGCGACTGAGCCAAGAAGGCCCCGGTCACCGGTGTCCACCAGCGTCCGGCTTCGAGCGCCGGAACCCCGTAGGCGAGCCGGCCCCACCACACCGTGTTGTAGAGGTCGGTCCACAGGTTGGTGGTCGCGATGCCGAAGATCGCGATGATGACGAAGGCGATCGCGGTGTAGGGCAACCGGCGGGAGATGTCTGACAGTCCGGACGCCACGCGACGCAGGTCGACGCCACCGGTCTGCGCGACGGCGGGTGAACTGCCGTGTGCCATCTGGTCCTCCATCAAGGCGTCGTCCCGGGTGCGGACAAACTATAACGAAGCCACCGTGGCGCCACCGATAGGCTGGCACCACCATGAGTGAGACCTTCCCGTCCTTGCCGCAACATTGACCGCGCACCCCGCCGGTTCCGCCCAGGACGCCCCCGCCCGTCTCCGGGTGGCACCGTCTCCGACCGGGGACCCGCACGTCGGCACCGCATACATGGCGATGTTCGACCTCGCCTATGCCCGGCAGCAGGGCGGCGCGTTTGTGCTGCGCGTCGAGGACACCGACCGCGCCCGGTTCCAGGCGGACAGCGAGCAGCAGCTCTACGACACCCTGCACTGGCTCGGGCTGACGTGGGACGAGGGTCCCGACATCGGCGGTCCGCACGCCCCATACCGGCAGTCGGAGCGACTCGACACCTACCGCCCGTATGCCGACCGCCTCCTCGTCGAGGGGAACGCCTACCTGTGCTGGTGCTCGCCGGAGCGGCTCGCCGAGATGCGGGAGCGGCAGCAGAAGGCCAGACAGCCGACGGGATACGACCGTCTCTGCCTTGGTAAGACAGCCGAGGCGAGGTCCGAGCTGCCGGGTTTCTCGCCCTCCCCGGTGGTGCGGATGCTCGTCCCCGACGACGTCGAGCTCGCCTGGAACGACCTGATCATGGGCCGGACCAGCGCGCCGCGTCCGGACGACCAGGTCATCCTCAAGGCCGATGGGTTCCCGACCTACCACCTGGCAGTGGTGGTCGACGACCACGAGATGGAGATCACCCACGTCGTCCGCGGGCAGGAGTGGATCAGCTCGACGCCGAAACACCTGCTGCTCTACCGCTGGTTCGGGATCGAGCCTCCGGCGTTTGCCCACATGCCGCTGCTGCGCGACGAGAAGAAGGCGAAGATCTCCAAGCGCAAGAACCCGTGGGCCCGGCTGACCTGGTTCCGCGAGCAGGGCTACCTTCCCGAGGCGCTGGTGAACTTCCTTGCGCTTCAAGGCTATCCGCCCATCGTGGAGGCTGACGGCACGGAGCGCGAGGTGTTCACCTTCGGGGAGTTCACGCAGCGGTTCCGGTGGTCGGAGGTCAACCGGTCGGGAGCCATCTTCAACCTGGACAAGCTCAACTGGCTCAACGGCGTCTACATCCGCGGCCTGGAGGTGCGCGACCTCACCTCGCGGCTGTTGCCCTACCTCGAGGCCGACGGGGTGCTCTCGGGTACCCCGTCGCTCGGGGAGCTCGGCCGGCTGATGTCCGTCGCCGCGCTCATCCAGACCAGGATCGGGCTGCTGTCGGAGGCGACACCACTGGTGCGCCCGTTCTTCCTGGCTGACGACGAGATCACGGTCGACCTGGACGCCCGTGCTCAGCTCGCGGACAACTCCGGCGACGTCCTCGACGCGGCGATCCACGCCCTGGGCGACATCGACGACCACCCCCGCGGGCTGCTCGGGTCGCAGAGCGGCTGGACCGCGGCGCCGATCGAGGCCGCCCTGCGCACGTCGGTCGTGGAGGGGTTGAGCATCAAGGCGAAGCTCGCGTTCGGACCGCTGCGGACGGCGGTCTCCGGGGCGAGGGTGTCGCCACCGCTGTTCGAGTCGATGGAGATCCTTGGCAAGACCTCGACCCTCGCGCGCCTGCACGCCCTGCGTGACTCGCTGTGATTTGGGTGCCGGGTCGCGTGCCCGGTAGTATCGACCCTCGGTTCGGCTCCCGCTCGCTGCGCTCGATGAGATGAGGCCGATACCCCCATGGGGTATGGTGTAATTGGCAACACGGCTGATTCTGGTTCAGTTGTTCTAGGTTCGAGTCCTGGTACCCCAGCGGACGATTCGGTCGGTTCCCTGTCCTCGGGTAGGGTTCCATCCGTTGTCGGTCCATCGCCCGAGGTCTGCGAAGGCCCGGACGGCACGGCTAGGGCCCCGTTGTGTAGCGGCCTAGCACGCCGCCCTCTCAAGGCGGTAGCGCGGGTTCGAATCCCGTCGGGGCTACCAGAACAAGAGCCGGCGCACCATGAAAGGTTCGACCCCTCATGAGGGGTCGAACCTTTCACGATCTTCCCCGGGCGGCCCCCCGAGCGCTTCACCCTGGCACGATCGACTCTGGCACGATCGACTCTGGCACGATCGACATCATGGCGGACCGCCCCCTGGTTCCTGGCGCCGACGAGCGACTCGTCACGCTGGTGTTGTGCGATGCGGCGGGACGGCTCAAGGGTGAGCTGCCGCCCTTCCTCGCCCGTCCTCAGTGGTGGCCGGAAACCGACGAGGTCGTCCGACTCGCCCGCGAGCGGCACGGACTCGAGGTCACGGTGCTGCGGTTGCTGACGGCTGGCACGGGGCATGCCGGGGGAGCGGTGAGCTACCTCGCGCAGGTCACCGCTGGTACGCCGGACGGCACCGCGGTGTTGTCCCCGGGGCACCGCGCCGCAGCCGACTCGAACCCCCGGAACCGTCTGTGGTGGGCCGAACCCGGTGGGTTGGCCGGGTTGGCGCGCTGGGTGGACTCCACGCTCGCCGGTCATGGACGCCGTCGAACCGGTCCGTTGCGTCAGCGCAAGACGTGGAACCTGTCGCTCCTCGTGACGGCCCCGACGGACGCGGGCGAGGTCTGGTTCAAGGCCGTGCCGCCGTTCCTCGCCGACGAGGGTGGCGTCATCGCCCGGGTGGGTCGCGTCGACCCGGATCTGGTCCCCACCGTGCTCGGTCACGACGGTGAGCGTCGGGCCATCCTCATGGAGCAGATCCCCGGCGACGACCAGTGGGGCCTCGGTGGGACCGCCGGCGACGAGGTGGTGATCGCTCGCATGGTGACCCGGTGGGTCGCGGCGCAGGCGGCACTCGTCGAGGACATCGAGCATGCCCTGGCCCTCGGCGCGACCGATCTGCGGTCGGCCTCGCTCCTGGACGACGTCCGCGACCTCGCGGGTCGACCCTGCGTCCGGGACGCCCTGACACGCGAGGAGGGGACCATGCTCGACTCGCTCGTGTCCGGGTTGCCGGACCGGCTCGAGGCGATTGCGGCGTGCGGCCTGCCGGACACCCTCGTGCACGGTGACCTGCATCCGGGCAACTGGCGTCGCGCCCTCACCCCAGACGAGCGACTCACGCTGGTCGACTGGGGTGACGTTGCAGTGGGCAACCCCGTGATCGACATGCGCGCCTTCGTGGAGCGCCTGCCCGGCCACGATCTGCGGCAGCGCACGACGCGGGAGTGGGCCGAGCAGTGGCGTCGCCACCTGCCCGGTGCCGACCCCGTGTGCGCGGCGGAGCTGCTCCGGCCGGTCGTGCAGCTGGACGCGGCTGTCACCTATCAGCGTTTCCTCGACCACATCGAGTCCACGGAGCGGATCTACCACGAGAGGGACCCGGCGGCGCGCATCCGGGCGGCCTGCGCCGTGGTGGTAAAGCAACGATGAGGACGTTTGCAGGAGAGCCGGTCGCCGGACCTTGGAGGGCCATCACGCCGGAGGGGCTGGCTGACGAGCTGGTACGCGTCGGGCTGGAGAGCAGGGTTGCGTCCAGCCGCACGGGCGCTCTCGTCGTCGGGATCGACGGGCGCAGCGCGGGGGGCAAGTCCACGCTCGCCGCGGTGCTGGCCTCGGTGGTCCCCGGGTCTGCGGTGGTGCGCACGGACGATGTCGCGTGGTGGCACAGCTCCTTCGACTGGGACGAGCTGCTCGTCGAGGGGGTCCTGGAGCCGCTGTCGCGCGGTGACGCGATCAGCTACCGGCCGCCGAGCTGGGTCGAGCGGGGCCGCGACGGCGCGATCCGCGTTCCGCGGGATACCGGGCTGCTGTTCGTCGAGGGGGTCGGTTCGACGCGGGTCGCGCTGGCCCCACGGCTCGACGCGGCGCTCTGGGTCCAGTCCGACTCGGTCGAGGCGCACCGCCGCGGACTGGAGCGGGACCTCGCCCTGGGTCGCGAGCAGGAGGAGGCGGTGCGGTTCTGGGACGAGTGGGAGGCCCACGAGATCACGTTTTTGCGCGACGACCGGCCCTGGGAGCGCGCCGACCTCGTCGTGCTGGGAACTCCCGACGCCCGCACGCCCGGTGCCTCGGACGACGACGACGACGACGGCGACGACGACGACACGGCCGAACCTCTGGGACTGTGGTTCAGCCGAGGGCCCGCAGACCCGGCAGGACCTGCTCGGCGAACGTCCTGAGGAAGCGGGCCTGGTCGTCGCCAGGACCGTGGAACACCAGATGGTCGAAACCCCAGTCCACGTAGGGCTTCACGGCGGCGACGACCTCCTCGGGGTCGTCGGAGACGATCCAACGGGAGGCCACCTGTGCGTCGGACAGCTCGTCCCCGAGACGCTCCATCTCGAGAGGGTCACTCGTGCCGTGTTTCTGCTCTGCCGTCAGCGACAGCGCCGCCCAGAACCGGGTGTTGGTCACGGCTTTGTCGACGTCGGGATCCCAGGACAGCTTGATCTCGATCATCCGGTCGATGTCGTCGCGGGTCCGGCCCGACTTCGCGAGACCCTCGTCGACCGCAGGCAACAGCTTGTCGGTGTAGAGCTCGGCCCCCTTGCCCGAGGTGCAGATGAACCCGTCCCCCGAGCGGCCGGCATACCGGGCGACCAGTGGCCCACCGGCGGCGACGTAGACAGGGACGGGCTGCTCCGGCTTGTCGTAGATGGTCGCGTCCCTGGTCGAGTAGTAGTCGCCCTCAAAGCTCACCCGTTCGCCGGACCACAGCTCGCGCATCAGCGCGACAGCCTCACGCAGCCGGGCGAAACGCTCCTTGAACTCGGGCCAGCCGTGGCCCTCCTCGCCCGACTCGACGGAGCCGACCACGACCTCGTTGAGCGCCTCGCCACTCCCGACGCCGAGCATGACCCGCCCGGGATACAGCGAGCCGAGCGTGCCGAAGGCCTGGGCGACCACGGCCGGGTTGTACCGGAACGTCGGGGTCATCACCGATGTCCCGAGCTGGACGCGCTCGGTGCGCTCACCGACGGCGGCGAGCCAGGAGAGCGAGAACGGCGCGTGCCCGCCGTGGTGACGCCACGGCTGGAAGTGGTCGCTGATCATCACGCTGTCCAGCCCCACCTGTTCCGCCAGCACCGCGTAGTCCAGCAGCTGTCGCGGGCCGAACTGTTCCGCCGAGGCCTTGTACCCGATCCTCAGCGTCATGTGGTGTCTCCCTCGTGATCGGTCCCCGGTATGCGGCACTCCGCGCGGTCGAGCCTAGGGGTCGTGCGTGGGCCGGTGCTGGGTGGGACCAGTAGCGCCCCATGGCACCCGGTGAAACCCGGTGGCCCCCGGAGCTCGGACGCCGACCCGATAGCGTCTTCGGTGAACCTCGGGAGGTTGGGGATGGGATCGTTCTGGCACCCGTTCTCCGACATGGCGCCCGCCGAGCGCGACGGCGACTGGATACACCTACTCCGGGCACGCGACGGCTGCTGCGGTCGCACGGGCGAAGTGCCGTTCTGACGCCGTGGGTCCCGCGGATGCGAACCTGCTGGCGCTGACCTGCTCCTGCGCGAGGCGACGCAGCGCGATGAGGACCGCATCGGTGACCACCGTGCCCACCGCGACGTAACGGACCGCGCCCACGGGCGTCGCGCGGTCCGGATCCTCGTCGAAACCGGCGATGTCGGCCTGGGCGACGTCGAGCATGGCCCGCGCGTAGGACGCCAGCCGAGCAGCCGGCACGGGGACGCCGGCGCGCTGCGCCGTGTCCAGCGCCGACTGGAGGTGCCCCAGCCGGTCGGGACGGCACTCACCCCAGCCCAGCTCGTCGAGCGCCGCCCTCGTGGCATGCGCGACGGCGACCTCGGGTGACGGGCCGTCGATCGCGCCCTGCGCCACCCCGAGGAGGTCGTGACGCGACTCGGGCGGATGGTCGAGTGCGTCCACGACCCGGCGGACCCCGTCGATGCTCATCCCCGCCCCCTCGACCAGGGCACGCACCAGGCGCAGCCGGTCGACGTGCGCAGCGACGTACTCGGCCCGGGTCGCGCTGACTCGCGCACCGCTGGGCACCAGCCCCTCGCGCAGGTAGTACTTCACGGTCGCCGAAGGGAGACCCACCACGGTGCACAGCTCGGACAGCTTCATCGACATCCCTTCTTGACATTGGAGAGTCTAACTATCCATCATTGGTGAGTCCGACTATCCAAGGAGATCTCATGGTTGACGTCCAGAACGGCCGCACGACCCACGAGCACGACGGCTCGATCGCGGTCTTCCTCATCGGGATGCGGTTCAACCGGCTGCATCGGCCCGACCAGTGGGTGCCGCCGTTCCTCGCCATGCCAAAGATGCTGACCGAGCTCTATCGCAACAAGGCCGCCGCCGCACAGGGCGACGCGGTCGACCTCGGGTTCCTCGGAGCGCGGACCCTGCTGGGTGGCAAGGGGGTGACGGTGGTGCAGTACTGGCGCAGTGTCGAGGACATCTACCGGTATGCCGCTGGCACCGACCACGCGCACCGGCCGGCGTGGTCGGCCTTCAACGCCCGAGCCCGCAAGGCGGCCGGAGCCGTCGGCATCTGGCACGAGACCTTCGCGGTCCCGGCGGGCGCGGCCGAGAGCGTCTATGTCGGGTGCCCGCCGATGGGCCTGGCCGAGGCAACGACCAGTGTGCCGGTCAGCGGAGCCAAGCGGTATGCCACGCTGCGCGCCGCCGCCCCGTCGAACTGACCGTCGGGTCAGTAGACGACGACCTTGTCGCCGACCTTGACCTGGTTGAACAACGCGGTGATGCCTTGCAGGTCGCGCACGTTGACACAGCCGTGGGAAGCGCCGGCATATCCGCGAGCGGCGAAGTCCGCCGAGTAGTGCACTGCCTCACCCCCGTCGAAGAACATGGAGTAAGGCATCCGTGAGCCGTACAGGTTCGAGACCACGTCGACGTACTTGGAGTAGACGCTGTACTGACCCAGCCGGGTCGGGGTCCGTTCGGAGCCGAACCTCACGGCGAGGGTCATCTGGGGTTGTCCGTCGACGACCCAGGTCAGGCTTCGGGTGGCCTTGCTGATGCAGATGGTGTGGCCCGTCATGCACCGCGCATCCAGGCCGGTCGTCGAGACCGGAGCGGGCGCGGTCCTGACGTTGTTCAGCTCGTCGCTCGTCGGTGTGCGAGTCATGCCGTTGAGCTTGTCGAGGGTTCGCTGGTCGACCTCCCCGGTGACCGGGATGGCCCGTCTGCCCTGAAAAGAGGTGACGGCAGCGACCGTCGCGGCATCATAGGTGTCGCTCACGTCACCGCTCCACCAGCCGATCTGCTTGAGTCGCGCCTGCACGGTGCGGACGGCGGCGCCCGTCGACCCCTGTTTGTAGATCGCCGGGCCGGCGGTGACCCGGTTGTTCATCTCGTCGTCGCTCGGCTGGCGGGTCATGGACGACAAGGCCGTCCACGTCGCCTGGTCGACCGAGCCCGTCTCCGACATGCCGCGCTTGCTCTGGAACCCCCGCACCCCGGCCTCGGTCGTCGCCTCGTAGGAGCCGGAGATGGGTCCCGCGTACCAGTCGAGCTGGGCCAGCCGGGACTGCAGCTCGCGAACCTGGGCGGTGCGCGCTCCTGTCGTCATGAGGTATGCGGTGTGCGTCGAGGTGGTGGGAGTGCTGTGCGCTGTGCTCACCGAGGCGGTCGAGGTGCCTGTGGGCGTCGAGGGTGCGGTGGCCGACGTCGAAGGCGGGTCGGTGACCGGGCTCGTCGACGTCGCGGCAGTCGACGTCGCGGTGGTCGCAGTCGTCGACGGAGGCGCGATGGCGCCGCTGCCTCCGACACTGGGTCCACACGCCGACAGGGCCAGCGCCCCCGCAGCCAGACCAGCCAACCCGACCGCCAGACCTGGACGGATCCTCATCACATCTCCCCCTGTGTGCATGTGTGCGGACTCACGCTAAGGCGTCCACCCGAAATCGGCCGACTCCGAACCCGTGGGTGTGCAAATCGTGACCATCCGGGCAGCAGCTGCGCTGGTCCACCTACGAGGTCGACGCTCGAGCCATACCCAGGTCGTCGTGTCCGACGAACCGTCAGGCGTGGTGGGTGTTCTGCGCCCGGCGCAACACCTCGGTCAGCTTGTTGGCGCCGGCGACAACCGTGGCCGCGTGCAGGCGTCCGGGCTGCCGGGAGAGCCGCTCGATCGGCCCGGAGATCGACACCGCAGCCACGACACGACCCGACGGTCCGCGGACGGGCGCCGACACCGACGCCACCCCGGCTTCGCGCTCTCCGACACTTTGCGCCCACCCGCGTCGGCGCACTGCCGAGAGCGCCGTCGCGTTGAACTTTGCTCCCTGCAGCCCGCGGTGCAACCGGTCCGGCTCCTCCCAGGCGAGCAGGACCTGGGCCGCGGAGCCTGCGAACATGCTCAGGCTCGATCCGACAGGGATGCTGTCGCGCAGACCCACCGGCCGCTCGGCGGCAGCGACGCAGATGCGCTGGTCGCCCTGTCGGCGGAAGAGCTGGGCGCTCTCGTTCGTGTGGTCACGCAGGGCGCCGAGCACCGGGCCTGCCGCGGCCAGCAGGCGGTCCTCACCGGCAGCGGAGGCGAGCTCGGCCAGCCGGGGACCGAGAACGAACCGGCCCTGCATGTCGCGAGTGACCAGTCGGTGGTGCTCCAGCGCGACCGCCAGACGGTGTGCCGTCGGCCGAGCGAGGCCCGTCGCACCCACGAGCTGGGCGAGGGTCGCAGGCCCCGCCTCGAGGGCACCGAGCACTGTCGCGGCCTTGTCGAGAACCCCGACCCCGCTGGAACTGTCCATGCACTGATACTGACGTCTCATTGCCTGAGACGCAAGTTTCACACACCCCAAAGTGGGCCACGCTGGCGGACACAAGTTTTGACGTGGAGGTCACCAGATGTCCGGAACACTGGCCGAGAAGGTGTGGGCTGCGCACGTCGTGCGCCAGGCCGAGGGGGAGCCCGACCTGCTGTACATCGACCTGCACCTTCTTCACGAGGTCACCAGCCCGCAGGCGTTCGACGGACTTCGGATCGCGGGACGCCACGTCCGTCGGCCGGACCTCACGCTCGCCACCGAGGACCACAACGTCCCCACGACTCCGGGGCCCATCCTCGATCAGGTGAGCAAGACGCAGGTCGAGACGCTGCGACGCAACTGCGAGGAGTTCGGCGTCCCGCTCTACCCCATGGGCAACATCGAGCAGGGCATCGTGCATGTCGTCAGCCCTCAGCTGGGCCTGACCCAGCCTGGGATGACCATCGTCTGCGGTGACAGTCACACCTCGACCCATGGCGCGTTCGGGGCGCTCGCCTTCGGGATCGGCACGTCGGAGGTCGAGCACGTCCTCGCGACACAGACCCTGCCGCTCAAGCCGTTCCGCACCATGGCGATCGTCGTGCAGGGCAACCTCGCGCCTGGGGTGACCGCCAAGGACATCGTGCTGGCGGTGATCGCCACAATCGGCACGGGCGGCGGGTCCGGGTACGTCCTCGAGTTCCGTGGGAGCGCCATCGAGGCGCTCTCGATGGAAGCCCGGATGACGGTCTGCAACATGTCGATCGAGGCCGGCGCCCGGGCCGGGATGATCGCGCCCGACGAGACGACCTTCGACTACGTCAAGGGCCGGCCGCACGCCCCGGCGGGCGCCGACTGGGACCGCGCCCTCGAGGACTGGCGCCGGTTGCGCAGCGACGACGATGCGGTCTTCGATCACGAGGTGCACCTCGACGGGTCGGCGCTGACGCCGTTCGTCACGTGGGGCACCAACCCCGGTCAGGGCCTGCCGCTCTCGGAGAGCGTTCCCGACCCCGAGTCCTTCGCCGACGAGGGCGACCGCCTCACGGCCGAGCGTGCCCTGGCATACATGGGTCTGCAGCCAGGGACGAGGCTGCGCGACATCCGCGTCGACACCGTCTTTCTCGGTTCGTGCACCAACGGTCGCATCGAGGACCTGCGCGCCGCCGCGGAGGTGATCCAGGGCCGCAAGGTCGCCGACGGCCTGCGCATGCTCGTGGTGCCGGGTTCGACGCGGGTCCGGTTGCAGGCGGAGGCCGAGGGGCTGGACCACGTGTTCTCGCAGGCGGGCGCCGAGTGGCGACTGGCCGGCTGTTCGATGTGCCTGGGGATGAACCCTGACCAGCTGGCGCCGGGGGAGCGCAGCGCGTCGACCTCGAACCGCAACTTCGAAGGCCGTCAGGGCAAGGGCGGGCGCACTCACCTGGTCAGCCCGCTCGTCGCCGCCGCGACGGCAGTTCGTGGCACCCTCTCGTCACCGGCCGACCTGACGGAGGTGTGACATGGACAGCTTCACGACGCATACCGGCATCGGGGTCCCGTTGCGGCGCACCAATGTCGACACGGACCAGATCATCCCGGCGGAGTACCTCAAGCGGGTCACCCGCGACGGGTTCGAGGACGGGTTGTTCAGCGCCTGGCGCAAGGACCCTAGCTTCATCCTCAACAACCCCCGGTATGCCTCGGGCTCGGTCCTCGTGGCCGGCCCCGACTTCGGCACCGGGTCGAGCCGCGAGCACGCCGTCTGGGCGCTGATGAACTATGGGTTCCGCGCGGTCATCTCGTCGCGGTTCGCCGACATCTTCACCGGGAACAGCGGCAAGCAGGGGCTCTTGACGGCGCAGGTTGCCCAGGACGACGTCGAGCTGATCTGGAAGTACCTCGAGAACGAGCCGGGTGGCGAGGTGACGGTCGACCTCGTGTCAAGGACCGTCACGGCGGGGGAGATCGTGGCGCCGTTCCGCGTCGACGAGTACACACGCTGGCGGCTCCTGGAAGGGTTGGACGATATCGGTCTCACGCTGCGACACGAGATCGAGGTGACGGCCTTCGAGCGGGTGCGGCCGCCCTACAAGCCCGTGACGCTCGAAAACGACACGCCGCCACGGCGTGTCGCGGTTTATGGATCGGCGACCGACGCCTGAACCACCGCCGTGCCGACGAGCCGGGCGGTGGCGTCTCTTCACAGCCTCGACCCAGGCTTCTAGGCTCCCTCAGCGACCAGTGAGTCTCGTTGTGACACAATGGAACTCATTTACCTAGGCGACGCCGGGCGCGCTTCGTCCGGGTCCCGCTTTTGCAGGTGCGAGTGCAACCAGTGGGACTCAAGTGGCCTGAGGAACCTGTCAGCCAAGGCCGAATCTGTTGTGCGACAACGGAATGAGGGCCGTGGTGATGGACTCACGCGACAAAGCCCCATACCGTCAGCAGTCATAGAGCCGGAATGGGTCCGGTCGTACGACGTCGGGCGGCTAGCCCGACCAGCAGCCCTTCGGAGGGGAACGTGAACAAGGCAGAGCTCATCAACGCTCTCGAGTCCAAGCTCGGGAGCAAGAAAGCCGCCAGCGACGCGCTCGAAGCGGTCCTGGACGTCATCATTCGTGAGGTCGCCAAGGGAGGAAAGGTCGGGATCACCGGCTTCGGCACCTTCCAGAAGGTTGCTCGTGGTGCGCGCACCGGACGCAACCCGCGAACGGGCACCCCGGTGAAGATCAAGAAGACGACCGTTCCCCGGTTCCGCCCCGGTACCGCGTTCAAGGACGTGGTCGCCGACCCGCGCAAGCTGCCCAAGGACACCGTCGCGGGCGGCCGCGCCGTCGCCACTCGAGCGCCCGCGACGAAGTCTGCGGCGACCAAGGCGGCGCCGGCCACCAAGGCGGCGACTTCGAGGGCGGCCACCAAGGCGGCGACTTCGAGGGCGGCCACCAAGGCGGCGACGACGAGGGCGGCCACCAAGGCGCCGGCGAGGAAGGCGGCCACCACGCCGACGGTCGCTGCGAAGAAGGCAGCCACCACCGCGAAGAAGGCCGCCAGCTCGGCCACCACGTCGGCCGCGGCCGCGAAGAAGGCCGCCACGACGGCAACCACGGCGGCGTCCAAGACGGCGTCCAAGACGGCGAGGCCGGCCGCGAAGACGGCGGCCACGAAGACGGCGACCACAAAGACGGCGGCAAAGAAGTCAACGGCGAAGAAGTCGACGGCCAGCAAGACGGCCGGGCGCAAAGCTACAGGCAGCTGACCCCGCCGCACTGAGCGGTGCTCGTGGAGCCCCGACAACACCCGAGTGTCGTCGGGGCTCCACGCGGGCAGGGGTCGCGGTACTGCCGGTCGCGGTTCTGCCGGTCGCCACGGTCAGCCGATCGGCTGACCGTCCCCGATACCGGTGATCCACAGGCGGGACACCACCTGGTCGGTCACCTCGATGCTGAGCCGCTGGCCGACACGCAGGTGCCGTAGCCCGCTCGACCGGAACGTGTGCGCGTCGAACGGGCGTTCCCGGCCGTCGTCGAGCAGCACGCTGCCGTCTCCTGACCGCTCGTCGAAACGGTGGACGCTCGCCTGCACTCGCCGAGCGTAGTGCGGCCAGGGACAGCGGGACAGCGGGGACAGCGGGAGGGGGTCGCCGTCAGATCAGGTGCGCGAGGAGGTCGGCAGTATGGTGGCCGACCCCCAGACCGAGTGCGGCCCTCAGCGAGTCGATGTCGTCCACGTCGCGGCGCAGCCCGGGCAGGTCGAGAGCGAGCCGGGCGTACCCCTCTTCGGCGTGCGCAAGCGCCGACGCGCCGCCGAACCGGCTCACCTCCTCGCCCGAGGGTCGGCGCCAGGTCAACAGCACCGTCCCGGTGTCTTCCGCGTCGGGCACGAAGGCGCGCTCGAACTCGCCGGCGGCACGCAGTGCCCGCCGCAGCTCTTCTGGTCGCAGTGCCGGGACGTCGCCGAGGAGGACGGCGACGGCGAGCGGTTCGGTGGCGGCGCCCCCACCCGACAGCGCGGCCAACCCGGCGCGGACGGCGTCGTTGAGGCCGCCTCCAGGATCGGCCTGAACCGCCATGTCGAGCGTGGAGACGGCCTTGGCCACCGCGCGGTCCGACGTCACCACGAGGACGTGGGACGGTCCGACCGCGGCGCCGGCCGCCCCCACCGAGTCGAGGGCGATGGCCATCGCCAGCGCCGGCTGGTCGACTCCCTCAGGCGCGCGCAAGCGGGTCTTGGCAAAGGGGCCACCCTTGACCGGGATAACCACGTGCCAGACCCGGTGCCGCGCGGGTTGGTCCGCGTGGTGACGTTCGGGGGCGCGAGCCCGGTCGTTGATCCAGTCGCTCATCGACGTGAAGTCTTCCAGCCGTCGGTATGTCTGCTCCGCCCGGCTGCCCGGGAACAAAGTTCGACCATGGCCGCTGCTCGACCGCTGCTCGACGGCTGCTCGACGGCTACTCGACCGCTGCTCGACCGCTATCGACACTGAGGGGGGCACAGGCAAGGATGACGGGAGCGGCGGCAGGCAAGCGATGAGACACCCGACGAGAGGCGCCAGGACGTGGAACCAGCCCGGACACGGGGCCCGCGCAACCCGGCGTACCGGGCGGCTGCCGCGATGGTGCTGCCGATCGTCAACGTCACGACGACACACGAGTGGACCGGGTGGGAGCACCTGCCGAAGGAGGGCGGCTTCATCGCAGCGCCCAACCACATCTCGTACTTCGACCCGTTCACCATCTCGCACTACCTCTACAAGAGCGGGTGCGAGCCATACTTCCTCGGCAAGGAGGAGGTGTTCAGGATCCCGTTCTTCGGCAGGCTGCTCAAGGCGTCGGGCCAGGTGCCGGTCTACCGCAAGACCGGTCGCGCCGTCGACGCCTACCGAGCCGCCGTCGAAGGTGTCGAGGCCGGCAAGTGCGTCGTCGTCTTCCCGGAGGGCACCTTGACCCGCGACCCGGACCTGTGGCCGATGGTCGGCAAGACCGGTGCCACGCGGGTCGCGCTGCAGACCCGGCGCCCCATCGTGCCGATGGCGCACTGGGGCGGGCAGGAGATCATCCCGACCTACGGCAAGGGGATCCACCTCGTGCCCCGTCACCGGGTAGAGGTCACGGCGGGTCCTGCGGTGGATCTCGCCGACCTGTATGGCCGCCCGATCGAGGGTGCGGTGCTGCGTGAGGCCACCGGGCGCATCATGACGGCCATCACCGGCCTGCTCGAGGGCGTCAGGCACGAGACGGCACCGGCAGTGCGGCACGACCCGAGACTGGCGGGGCAACCGGACATCGGCAACTTCAAGAAGAACGGCAAGAAGGAGCAGAGATGAGGCGCGCTACGGTCCTCGGGGCGGGGAGCTGGGGCACCGCGTTCGCGATGACGATGGCCGAGTCCGGGGTCGAGGTGACCATGTGGGGGCGTCGGGCGGAGATCGTCGACCAGGTCAACGCCGGGGAGAACCACACCTATCTGCCGGGTGTGGCGCTGCCGGGGCGGATGCGGGCGACGACCGATCCCGCCGAGGCTCTCTCGCGCGCCGACGTCGTCGTGCTGGCGGTGCCGTCGCAGACACTGCGCGGCAACCTGGCCGAATGGGCCGACCTGATCCCGCCCGAGGCGGCTGTCGTGTCGTTGATGAAGGGCGTCGAGCTCGGGACGACGAAGCGGATGAGCGAGGTGATCGCCGAGGTGGGCCGGGTCGAGATCCCTCGCATCGTCGTCGTGTCAGGTCCGAACCTCGCGCGCGAGATCGCCGTCAAGCAGCCGGCCGCCAGTGTCGTCGCCTGCCATGACGAGGCCACGGCCGAGGTGGTCGCGAACTGCTGCGCCACACCGTGGTTCCGGCCCTACACGAACGACGACGTGGTCGGCATCGAGCTGGGCGGAGCCGTCAAGAACGTCGTGGCGCTCGCGGTCGGCATGGCGGCGGGGATGGGGATGGGCGACAACTCCAAGGCGTCCCTCATCACACGCGGTCTGGCCGAGACGGCCCGGCTGGGTGGGGCGCTCGGTGCAGACGCAGCCACGTTCATGGGCCTCGCCGGTGTGGGCGACCTCATCGCGACCTGCATGTCGCCTCTGTCGCGCAACCGGACCTTCGGCGAGATGCTGGGGCGGGGGATGACGGTCGCCGAGGTCGCCGCCGCCACCAGCCAGACGGCGGAGGGAGTCAAGTCCTGCGAGTCGATCCACGAGCTGGCGCTCCACCACGGCGTCGAGATGCCGATCGTCGGTGCCGTGGTGGGGGTTGTCCGCGGGGAGGTGACGCCGCGTCAGATGGTCAAGGAGCTGATGACGCGCAGTCTCAAGTCCGAGTCCGCCTGACGCGGCGGGCCGCCGTGACCTCAGTGACGGGTGACCTCAGTGACCGGTGGTCATGGTCTCTCGCGTGTAAAAGCCGGCGTCCAGGTCCGCCACCAGTCCGGGATGGGTGGGTGTCCAGCCGAGCCGCTCCCGGGTCATCGCGCTGGATGCCGGGATGTCCATCGCGAAGAAGGCGCCGATCCACCCGAAGTGAGCGGCCGCATCGTCGCTCGCGACCGACACTGACGGGACACCGAGCTGGCGGCCGATGGCCTCGGCGATGGTGCGTGCCGGTATGCCCTCCTCGGCGACCGCATGTGTCCGCGACCCGGCCGGTGCCTTCTCCAGCGCTAGGCGGACGAGTCGGGCGACATCGAACCGGTGCACGGCAGGCCAGCGGTTCGACCCGTCGCCGACGTAACCTGAGGCGCCCTGCGAGCGGGCGATCCCGACCAGCGTCGAGATGAACCCGTTGTCACCCTCCCCGTGCACGGTGGGCGCGAACCGCAGGGCCACGCTGCGTACCCCCCGATCGGCATACCCGAGGGCGAGCTCCTCGGCGCCGCCGCGCGGGGCGTCCGGTCCTGCCATCGGGTTTGGGTCGTCCTCGGTCAGCGTGCGCCCGACAGGGAGCGCCACGCCGCTCGCGAACAGCAGCGGGCGGTGGGTGCCCTCGAGGGCCGAGCAGAATCTCTGGAGGGCGGCCCGCTCGGTGCGGCCAGCGCCGGCCATGTCGGAGAAGTCGTGTTTGAAGCCCAGGTGGATGACTCCCTCGCAGGCCTCGGCGCCCTCGCGCAGGGTGTCGAGGTCGTCCAAACCGCCACGTCGCACCTGTGCTCCGGCGGCGGTCAACGCGGCGGCTGACTCGTCGGAGCGGGCGAGGGCGACGACCTGGTGACCCGCGGAGACAAGCTCCGGGACAACGGCCGAGCCGACCCATCCGGACCCACCAGTGATGAAGACGCGCATGTGGTTCTCCTTGCTGCCGGCCGACGGCCGGATGTCGATGTCAGTTGCTGTCATGACAACGTAGCACTGATGTCAGGGACTGGCATCACTACACTTCGGGAATGACCCGATGGGAGCCTGACGCGCGAGGGCGGTTGATGAGCGCGGCGATGGAGCTCTTCGGTGACCCAGGCTTCGAGCAGACCACGGTCGCGGACATCGCTGAGCGGGCCGGGGTCACCGAGCGCACCTTCTTCCGCCACTTCGCCGACAAGCGCGAGGTGCTCTTCGACGGCTCGCACGAGCTGATGGAGAGGGTCGTCGCGACTGTGGTGTCGGCTCCGGACACGATGAGCCCGGTCGAGAAGGTCGTCGTGGCCTTCGAGGGCGTGGCTCCCCTGATCGACGAGCGGCGGGACTACGCCGCACAACGGTGGACGACCATCGCGGCCAACCCAGCCCTGCAGGAACGCGAGCTGCTCAAGATGGCGTCGCTCGCGGCGGCCGCCGCTGCGGCGCTGCGCTCTCGTGGTGTAACTGAGCCCGCGGCCACCCTCGCTGCGGAGACGGGTGTCACCGCCTTCAAGGTGGGCTACGAGACCTGGGTGACGGCGCCCACCGGCGATCTTGCGCTCTGCATCCGTACGACGTTCGACGAGCTCAAGGCCCTGACCGCGCCGCCGTGACGAGAGTGACCAGTCGTGACGCCGCGTGTCAGGACCGCCACCGGTAGGGGGTGGTCGTGGAGACCTTCACCAGGCCGGAGCGCTCGAGGATGGGACGGGAGTACTCGGTCGAGTCGCTGTTGACCAGGGTCTTGCCCAGCTCGAGCGCCGCTCTGGCGCGGGCAGCTGTCAGCGCCCGGTAGATCCCGCGACCCCGCCACTGCGACAACGTGCCCCCTCCCCAGATGCCAGCGAAGACGGTGCCGGGGACCGGGTCCAGGCGCCCGGCACTGACCATCTGCCCGTCGGCCTCGGCGACCCACAGCTGCATCCCGTCATCGGCGGCCAGCCGCCGGATGGCGGTGTCGGCGCGGTCGGCCGAGAACGGCTCGCCGAACACCTCGTCCTGCATCGCGCTCATCGTGCGGACGTCCACCGCGTCGGTCACCCTCCGCAGCGTCACCCCCTGCGGGAGGGGAACGTCGACGGCGAGCAGGCGGGCCTCCCCGATCATGATCGACTCGACCTCGTCGGGCTCGAAGCCGTTGTCCAGCAACGCGTCATGCAGCCCCGGCGCGTGGTCGTGTCCCCGGGTCTTCCACTCCACGTCGGTGATGGTCGGGTCCGTCTTGAAGTGCGCGAGCGCCGCAGGGACGAGCGCCGCTATCGCATCGGCGTCCGCGCCGCCGAGGTCGCGGTAGGTGATGAAGCCGCGCCCGCCGCTGAACGTCACGAGGCGCACGGGCCCTAGTCGCGTGACCGAGACCGCACCGGGGGTCTCGGCGTCGGTGCGCAGCTGCTCGTCGTAGGCCGCGAGGAGCTCGGTCGGTGTCGGAGTGGCCACTCAGCCCCTCCCGCTCGCGACCAGGGCCCGGTCCAGGTCGCGCCAGAGGTCGTCGACGTCCTCGATCCCGACCGAGAGACGGAGCAGGTTCTCTGGGACGGTCGGTGACTCGGCGGCATACTTGCGCCGTCGTTCGACCAGCGACTCGACCCCTCCGAGGCTCGTCGCGTCCAGCCACAGCCGGCAGCCCGCCGCCACCGCATCGGCAATGACGGCAGGATCGACTGCATCGTCAACACCGGCTGCACCGGCTTCCGAGCGCACCTCGATCGCCAGCATCGCCCCGAACCCGGGATATCGCACCCGCTCCACCATCGGGTGGGTCGCGAGCCGTCGGGCGAGCTCGGCCGCGTTGGCGCAGGCTCGTTCGAACCGGACGTGGAGGGTGCGCAGCCCACGAAGGGCGAGCCAGACCTCCATCGGTCCGGCGATCGCGCCGTGTCGGGTCCGACGCCGGGAGAGCCTTGTGTGCAAGTCCTCCCGCCGTGTCACCGTCGCCCCGAGCAGGACATCGGAGTGGCCGGAGAGGTACTTCGTGACCGAGTGGACGACGACGTCGGCGCCGAGGTCAAGCGGCTTCTGCAGCAAGGGCGTCGCAAACGTGTTGTCGCACACCGACATGACTCCGAGCTCGCGCGCCGCGGCGAAGATCGTGCGCAGGTCGGCGACCTCGAGCATGGGGTTCGTCGGCGACTCGGTCCACACCAGGTCTGCACCCTCGAGTGCCTCGACGACGTCAGCGGTGCGCTCGATGTCCACCTCGCGCACGTGGTGCCCGGCCTCGGCGTAGTCGGACAGCAGCGCCGTCGTGAGGTTGTAGGCGTGGCGTGGCGCCACCACCGTGCCACCCTCGGGCAGCAGGGACATCACCGACGTGATGGCCGCCATGCCCGAGGCGAAAACCAGGGCGTCGCCTCCCTCCAGCTGCCCCAGCGCGTCCTCGAACGCCGTCCACGTCGCGTTTCCGTTGCGGCCGTAGCCGACTCCCCCCTCCCGGGCCGCGTAGGTCGAGGTCAGCTCGATCGGCGCATTGACGCTCGCGCCGGGTGTCCGTAGAGGACGTCCGGCTGCCACGACGATGCTCGCGGGGGACAGGCTCTCGTCGTGGGGCGACGGCTCGGCGATGCTCACCGCCGCAACGCTACCGTCGGGATAGGGTCGCGCCGATGAGCGACCATGACGCCTCACGGGCCAGACCACGGGTGGCCATCGTCTTCGGTGGCCGGTCCTCGGAGCACGCGGTCTCGTGCTCGACCGCAGCCAGTGTCCTCGCCGCGATCGACCGTGACCGCTACGACGTGGTCCCGATCGGCATCGCCCGGGACGGGCGGTGGGTGCTGGTCGCCGACGACCCCGAGCCGTTGCGCCTCGCGCCCGGCCACGAGCCGGAGGTAGACGGGTCGGGTCATCACGTCCTGGTCCCGCAGGGCACCCAGGAACGCTCGCTCACCGTCCTCGAACCGGGGGAGCCACCGCGGGAGCTCGGCGAGGTCGATGTCGTGTTCCCGCTGCTGCACGGGCCGTTCGGCGAGGACGGGACGATCCAGGGATTGCTTGAGCTGGCCGACGTGCGGTACGTCGGTTCCGGCGTCACGGCGTCGGCGGTGATGATGGACAAGGCGTTCATGAAGCTCGTGTTCGCCGCTGCTGGACTCCCGCTGACCCCCTACGTCGTGGTTCCCGACCGGTGGTGGCGGCACGACCGGGAGGGGGCCCTCGACGCCGCGGCCGCCCTCGGCTGGCCGGTGTTCGTCAAGCCGGCTCGGGCCGGTTCGAGCATGGGGATCAGCCGGGTCGAGTCCCGCGACGACCTGGCGGCCGCCATCGAGACGGCGCGCACCCATGACCCGAAGGTGGTCATAGAGGCGGCGGTCCGGGGCCGGGAGATCGAGTGCGGAGTGCTCGAGGGCCGCGGTGGCTCACCTGCTCGTACGAGTGCGCTCGGGGAGGCAGTGGTGGTCACGGGGCATACGTTCTACGACTTCGAGGCCAAGTACCTCGCCGCCGACGACGTGCGACTGGTGTGTCCCGCCGACCTGCCCGACGAGGTGGCCGCGCGCATACAGGCGCTGTCGATAACGGCCTTCGAGGCGGCGGGCTGCGAGGGTCTCGCGCGGGTGGACTTCTTCTACACCGACGACGGCGACGTGATCCTCAACGAGATCAACACGATGCCCGGGTTCACGCCGTCCTCGATGTACCCGATCGCGTGGCAGGCGAGCGGCGTCTCCTATCCCGAACTCATCGACGAGCTGATCGCGCTCGCCCTGGAGCGGCATACGGGCCTGCGGTGACGCTCGGCCAGCTCAGCTGCAGTGCCGGCCCGTTGTGGGCAAGGCACCGGCCGACGCCGCGAAGACCGGCAGCAGGCTGCCTTCGGGCTGGTCACCGCGAGGGATGAGCACCTCGATCGCCGGGTCGCGTCCATAGGTGACGAACCGCGTCCCGTCCGACAACGGCGTCGCGACCCAGTCGACGCCGTCGACGGTCAGACAGTCGTCGGTGGTCGGCCCGGGCGGGTTCACCCCGCAACGCGCGACGATCGGCGGGTCGCCCCAGGCGCGGACGGCGGGGGAGACGGGGTCCGTTGCCACGACTGCCCGCCCGGACACCGAACCCGGCCACGCCGCGGCGGCTGCGGCGCAGGCGGGGTCGGCCGCGCGAGCAGGGACGCTCGCCTGGACCCCCCGCGAACAGGCCGAACATCCCGCACCAGCGAGGAACGCCAGGAGCGCGACCGCGGCCGCGCGGCGAGCGGTCAGACGTGAACCACCGTGCAGGTGAGGGTGCGGGTGATGCCGGGGACGTCCTGGATCTTGGCGATGACCAGCTTGCCCAGCTCGTCGACGGTGTTGGCCTCCACGCGGGCGATCACGTCGTAGGGCCCGGTCACGTCCTCGGCATGGGCAACCCCGGAGATCCCGGTGATGGCCTCGGCGACGGACGCGGCCTTGCCGACCTCGGTCTGAATCAGGATGTATGCCTGGACCACCTGGGGCACACCCGCTTCCTGTTGTTGGCCGGGGCTTCGGCGCCCCGGTGCCTGCGTCGCACCGTCGCGTCGCAGGGCAGACGCTACCGTGCGCGTGGGCCGTTACGTGCAGACGGGACATGAACCGGTCACCGACGGTGGTGAGAGGGAGAAGGCGTGGACGAGCGGACCCTGGCAGACCTCGGGGAGGACGACCTGCTGGCTCTGATCATCCCTGTTCTGCGCTCCTACCGGACAGAGCACGCAGATGGACGCCTGCTGGTCCCACCGGGCGACGACGCGGCCGTCTCGCGCGTCGGCCGTCAGCAGGAGGTCGCTGACGTCGCTGAGATCGTCGAGATCGTCGCGACGACCGACGCGATGGTCCGGGACCGGGACTGGCGCGACGCCTGGTCGAGTGGCGAGGACGTGGGCGCCAAGGTAGTGGCCCAGAACCTCGCCGACATCGCGGCCATGGGTGGGCGGCCGACAGGCCTGCTGGTCACGCTGGTTGCCGACCCGGCCACCACCGTCGAGTGGGCACTGGGGCTGTCCCGCGGGATCGGGGCCGCCGCGGCCGCCTACGACTGCGACGTCCTGGGCGGGGACCTGTCCTCGAGCCCGGCAGGTGCGCTGATGGTGTCGGTCACGGCGCTCGGCGAGATGGACGGCTTGGCACCGGTGCTGCGGTCCGGCGCTCGAGTGGGCGACGTGGTGGCCGTCTGCGGGTCGCTGGGGCTGGCGGGAGCGGGCTGGGCGCTGCTGGAGCAAGGCCGTCCGGACGCCGACCCCCAGGCGGTCGCCCGCCAGCGTCGCCCCGAGCCACCGCTCGCTGAGGGACCAGTGGCCGCTCGAGCCGGGGCGAGCGCGATGCTCGACATCTCGGACGGCCTGCTGCGGGACGCCGACCGCATCGGCCGCGCGAGCGAGGTCTGCCTCGACCTGTCGGAGACCGCCCTCGCCCCCGATGTGGAACGGCTGACTGCGGCGCTCGGCCCCGACCTGGCCCACGAGTGCGTGCTGGCCGGCGGGGAGGAGCACTCCCTGCTCGCGACGTTCCCCTCCAGGGACCACGTCCCGCGCAGTTTCCGGGTGGTCGGCCAGGTCGTCGCTGGGCGCGGGGTGAGCCTGGACGGCATCCGGCAGCAGCCGCGAGGCTGGGACCATTTCGGCGGTGGCGCAAGCCCAGGGCCGGCGCAGTTGACCTGACGGCAGCTGACCTGACGGCAGCTGACCCAAGAGCAATGGACCCGAGAGCAGTGGACCTGATAGAGGCCGGCGACCCCGAGTGGGTGCCGTCCTCGTGGAGGCGTTGTCAGGCGCTCAGCGGGTGACCTTGCCCGCCTTGAGGCAGGAGGTGCAGACATTCTGACGCTTGGGCGTGACGCCATTCACGATCGTCCGGACGCGCTGGATGTTGGGGTTCCAACGGCGCTTGGTGCGACGGTGCGAGTGCGAGATGTTGTGACCGAAGCTCGGTCCCTTGCCGCAGACATCGCAGTTGGCAGCCACGGTTGGATCTCCTGGTACTCGGATTGCGTGATGGATCGAACGGGAAAAAGACAGGTGGCCTCTGGCGCAGACGCAGCCGCGCGGGCAACCGACTCAGAATAGCGGAGCCCCGACCACGGACCAAAACGTCGTCCTGGGGTGGGTCCCGAGTAACCTGCCCTCGTGAACAGCGGGGTGCACGACGACGCCGTGCTCACGAGGCTGGACAACGGTGCGGCGCGGCGGTGGGCGGTCGTCACCAGGGCGGCCTTCGCGTCCCGCCGTGCAGAGATCGACGCGCTCAACGTCTTCCCCGTCCCCGACGGGGACACAGGCACGAACCTCTACCTGACCTTCGACGCCGGCCTCGACGCGGCCCGCACCGAGTACGAGGAGCGTTCCCGCACCGGACGCCCCGTCGCGAAGCACGACCTGGCCACCGAGTCGGAGATCTTCGCGCGGGCCCTGCTCCTGACGGCGCGCGGCAACTCCGGGGTCATCCTCAGCCAGATCTTCCGAGGTTTCGCCGACGAGGCCGCGGCCAGGGGGGCCTCCGGCCTCGACGGTGAGGGCCTGTCAGCGGCGATGAGCCGCGCCGACGACCTCGCCTGGAGCAGCGTCAGCCGGCCGGTCGAGGGCACCATCCTGTCTGTCTCCCGGGCGGCGGCAACGGCAGGCGCGCAGGCCGCGGCAGCCGCACACGTCGCGCAGGCGGCAACCGGCATACCCGCAGACGAGAGCCTGTACGCCGTCACGGTCGCTGCGCTGGAAGCGGCCCGGACGGCACTTGCTCGCACTCCCCAGCAGCTGCCCCGGTTGGCCCAGGCCGGGGTCGTCGACGCCGGTGGCGCGGGGTACGTCCTGCTGCTGGAGTCCCTCGAGAGGGTGGTGACGGGCGACGTGCCCGTGGAGTCGTTCGCGGGGGAGGACCCGCTCAGGGGCCGCGTCGGCTGGACTCAGCCGGTGGTCACCCCGTTCGGCCCGACCACGGCCGACCTCGAGGAGGGTGGGCCGGCATACGAGGTGATGTTCTTGCTGTCCGAGACGTCTGACGCGGCGGTCGACCACCTGCGGCAGCGGCTGGACGACCTCGGCGACTCGGTCCTGGTCGTCGGCACCGGTGAGCTGCGCAACGTGCATGCCCATGTCGACGACGTCGGCGCGACGATCGAGGCGGGGATGACCGCTGGTCGCCCGCACCGGATCCGGGTGACGCACTTCCGGGACCAGGTGCGTGCGACACCAAACCACAACGGCCTCGCGGTGGTCACCTGCGCCGCCGGGGAGGGCCTGGCCGTCGCCTTCCGGGCCGCGGGAGCCTGGGTCATCCCGAGCGGACCGCGCCGCCGGGCCAGCGCTGGGCAGTTCCTCGACGCTGTGCACTCGACGAGATGCGCGTCGGTTCTGCTCCTGCCCAACGACGCCGACACCCTGCTCGCCGCGAACGCCGCCGCCCGCGTGGGCGCCGAGGAGGGGATCGAGATCCAGGTCGTCCCTGCTCGGACGGCGGTCCAGGGCATCGCGGCGCTTGCGGTGCACGACCCCGGACGGTCCTTGGCGGAGAACGTCCTCGCCATGAGCAGCGCCGCCGCGGCAACCCGCAACGGAGCGGTGACCGTCGCGACGAAAGAGGCGCTCACCTCCGGCGGCCTCTGCCGCGCGGGAGACGTGCTCGGCATCGTCGACGGTGACATCGTCATCGTCGGCCAGGGCTCTGACAACCTGCACGGTGCCGCCGGTGCTGCCGGTGCTGCCGGTGCTGCCGGTGCTGGCAGTGCTGGCAGTGCTGGCAGTAGGGCTGCCGGTGGCAGCAGGGCTGGCCTTGCCGAGGTGGCTGGACAGGTCGTCGACCGGCTGCTGGCCAGCGGAGGTGAGCTGCTCACCATCGTCAGCGGGGAGGACGCCTCCCCCTCCCTCGCCGCCCAGGTCGGGGCGACGGCCCGCGCCACCCGGCGTCACCTCGAGGTGAACCAGCTCTACGGCGGGCAGCCTGTCTACCCACTCCTGCTGGGCGTCGAGTGATCGGCGTCTGGACCGAGGACACGGCGCTGGTCAAGGCTGTCGGCCCCAAAGCGGCGCCCCCGCTGGCGAAGAACAAGGGTTTGACCACCATCGGTGATCTGCTGGAGTACCTCCCGCGGGCCTACGTCGCCACCAACGCGCTCACCGACCTGTCCACGCTGCGTGAGGGCGAGACGGTGCTCGTGGTCGCCCGGGTTGCCCGGGCCCGCACCCAGCCGATGCGACGCAACCCGCGCCAGAAGATGCTCACCGCCACGCTGACCGACGACAGGCACGAGCTGGACTTGACGTTCTTCAGGGCCTGGGGCCACGAACGCAAGCTGGTTCCCGGGGTGGTCGGGGTCTTCGTCGGCACCGTGTCGCGGTTCAACAGCCGGTGGCAGCTGACCCACCCCGAGTACGAGGTGCTCGGCCTGGCCGTAGACGGCTGGGGCGGTGCCGCCGACGACCCCGACGACCCGCTCGCGACCGTCGACAAGGGGGTGGCCCGCTATCTCGGGCACTACATCCCGGTCTATTCGGAGACCACCAAGGTCACCTCGCTCGACATCCGCAACGCCGTGGAGATCGCGCTCGACACGGTGGACCGGGTCCGCGAACCCGTGCCAGAGGACGTATGCCGTCGTCGCCGGTTGATGTCTCGGCGCGCCGCGCTCGAGCTCATCCACCGCCCCCGCCTCGAGGACACGCCCCGCCTCGGTGTCGACCGGCTGCGCTACGACGAGGCGTTCGTGCTGCAGGTGATCCTCGCTCAGCGCCGTCACGCTGTCGAGGGGCTGACGGCCACCTCACGCGTCGCGAGGGAGGGCGGGCTGCTGGCCGCGTTCGACTCGCGGCTGCCGTTCACCCTGACGGCTGGACAGCGCGAGGTCGGCGAGGTCCTGGCCCGGGAGATGGCCCGTGACCGCCCGATGCACCGGCTGCTGCAGGGGGAGGTCGGGTCGGGCAAGACCGTCGTCGCGCTGCGGGCGATGCTCGCTGCCGTGGACGCCGGCGGTCAGGCCGCCCTGTTGGCACCGACCGAGGTCCTGGCCTCCCAGCATCACCGCTCGCTCACCGCGATGCTCGGGGACCTGGCGCAGGGTGGGCTTCTCGGCGGCAGTGCCATCGGCACCCGGGTCGCCCTGCTCACCGGGAGTCTGAGCGCGGGGGCCCAGCGGTCGGCTCTCAACGACGCCGTCACGGGTGATGCCGGGATCGTGGTGGGGACGCACGCGCTGATCCAGGACCGCGTGTCGTTCCACGACCTGGCGCTGGTCGTCGTCGACGAGCAGCACCGGTTCGGTGTGGAGCAGCGGGATGCGTTGCGAGAGAAAGGCAAAGCCCCGCCGCACCTGCTCGTGATGACGGCGACACCGATCCCGAGAACCGTGGCGATGACGGTGTTCGGCGACATGGAGACGAGCACGTTGCGCGAGCTCCCCGCCGGGCGGTCGCCCATCACCACCCACCTGGTGGCGGCGTCACGTCCGGGGTGGCTGGACCGCACGTGGGACCGGGTGGCGGAGGAGGTCGGCCGTGGCCAGCAGGCATACGTCGTCTGTCCCAAGATCGGTGACGGCGAGACCGAAGAACCGGACGGCCTGGATCTGTCGGACGGTGCTGACGGTGCTGACGGTGCTGACGGTGCTGACGCGGTTGACGAGCTGGGTCCAGCTGACGAGCTCGGCGGGCGAGACGAACCCGCTCAGCCGGAGGTCCGCGAGCTGACCGGGGTCTACGCGATGCTGGAGCGGCTGGCCGCCGTGCCGTCGCTCTCCTCTGCGCGGATGGCGGTCCTGCACGGCCGGCTCGACTCCGACACCAAGGACGCCACGATGCTGGCCTTCTCAGCTGGGGAGGTCGACGTCCTCGTCGCGACCACCGTGGTCGAGGTCGGAGTCGACGTGCCGAACGCCTCGGTCATGATCGTCATGGATGCCGACCGGTTCGGGATCTCCCAGCTGCACCAGCTGCGCGGCCGGATCGGGCGTGGCCCGGTGCCGGGACTGTGCCTGCTGGTCAGCGAGGCGGAGCCGGGTACGCCTGCGGCCGCCCGGCTCGAAGCGGTCGCGGCCACCACCGATGGGTTCGAGCTGGCGCAGCGGGACCTCGAGCTCCGTCGGGAGGGAGACATCCTGGGTGCCCGGCAGAGCGGTCGGTTCTCGTCGGTGCGGTTCCTGAGGATGAGCGACCCACGGGACGCCCGGGTCATCCAGGACGCGAGGGAGGACGCGTCGGCGGTCGTTGCCGCAGACCCGTCGCTGGCCGGGCATCCCGACCTCGCCGCACGGGTGGCCGGGCGCCTGGACGCCGAGCAGGCGGCATACCTGGAGCGCGGCTAGTGACCCGGATCATCAGTGGCGTCGCGGGAGGACGAAGGTTGCGGACGCCTGCCGGTTCGGGGACGCGACCGACGTCGGACCGGGTACGTGAGGCGCTGTTCTCCCGGCTGGAGCACCTCGACGCGCTCGCCGGCGCCCGCGTGCTGGACCTGTACGCCGGTTCGGGGGCGCTGGGCCTCGAGGCGGCATCGCGCGGGGCGACCTCCGTCCTGCTCGTCGAGTCGGACCGCGCGGCGGCCGCCGTGGCGAGGAGGAACGCCTTCGCGGTTGCACAGCCCGGTGTGGTCGTGCGCACGGACTTCGTCGAACGCACGCTGCTTGGCGGCCCGGCCCGGGGTGACACAGGCGGTACGGACGGTGCGGGCGGTACGGGTGGGGCGGACGGTACGAGCGGTGCGGACAGTACGGGCGGTGCGGACGGTACGGGCGGTACGGGCGGTACGGGCGGTGCGGACGGTACGGACGGTGCGGGCGGTCAGGCCGACCTGGTGATCGTCGATCCGCCCTACGACCTGCCCGAGGACAGTCTCGCCGACGTGCTGCGGCTGCTCGTGCTCCACGGCTGGCTTGCGCCGGGGGCGCTGGTCGTGGTCGAGCGTTCGTCGCGGACCCCCGAGCCCCGCTGGCCCGAGGGCCTCGAGCCGTGCGAGGAGCGCCGTTACGGGGAGACCCGCCTGTGGTTCGCCGACGCGCCCGGCCCCGATGAGGTTGCCTGAGGCGCGGTTGCCAGCCCCCCTTTGTCCGACGGCAGGTTGGTAACGTGATCGACATGGCCGACGACGTCAGAAGGCGAGCGGTGTGCCCCGGGTCCTACGACCCGGTGACCAACGGGCACGTCGACGTCATCGGTCGGGCTGCCACGTTGTTCGATGAGGTGGTGGTGGCCGTGCTCTACAACCCGGCAAAGCAGGGGACCTTTTCCGTCGACCAGCGCCTCGCGTTGCTCGAGTCGTCGTTGGTGGGGCTGGACGGCGTCCGAGTGCAGGCTTTTGCGGACCGGTTGCTGGTCGACGTCTGCGCCGAGCTGGGGGCGGTGGCGATCGTCAAGGGGCTTCGGGGCGACACCGATTTCGCCTACGAGCTGCCGATGGCGCTGATGAACACCCACCTGACCGGGATCGAGACGGTGTTCCTGCCGGCCGATCCCCGCTTCGCGCACGTGTCGAGCTCGTTGGTCAAGGAGGTCGTCCGCTACGGCGGGGATGTCACCGGACTGGTCCCAGACCCGGTGCTGGAGGCGCTGCATACCCTCTCGTGACGCCCGCCGGACTCAGGGTTCACCGGTTCTGGACCCTGCGGCCCCGAGAAACCGGCAAACGGGTGAGTCCGGTGGGTGGGGGTGGTACTGGACTCAGGGGTTCACCGGTTCTGGACCCCTGCCGCCCCGAGAAACCGGCAAACGGGTGAGTCCGGTGGGGTGGGGGTGGTACTGGACTCAGGGGTTCACCGGTTCTGGACCCCTGCGGCCCCGAGTAACCCGCAAACGGGTGAGTCCGGTGGGGTGGGGGTGGTACTGGACTCAGGGGTTCACCGGTTCTGGACCCCTGCGGCCCCGAGTAACCCGCAAACGGGTGAGTCCGGTGGGGTGGGGGTGGTACTGGACTCAGGGGTTCACCGGTTCTGGACCCCTGCGGCCCCGAGAAACCCGCAAACGGGTGAGTCCGGTCGGGTGGGGGCGGCACCGGACTCAGGGGTTCACCGGTTCTGGACCCCCGCGGCCCCGAGAAACCCGCAAACGGGTGAGTCCGGTGGGTGGGGGTGGTACTGGACTCAGGGGTTCACCGGTTCTGGACCCCTGCGGCCCCGAGTAACCCGCAAACGGGTGAGTCCGGTGGGGTGGGGGTGGTACTGGACTCAGGGGTTCACCGGTTCTGGACCCCTGCGGCCCCGAGTAACCCGCAAACGGGTGAGTCCGGTGGGTGGGGGTGGTACTGGACTCAGGGGTTCACCGGTTCTGGACCCCTGCGGCCCCGAGTAACCCGCAAACGGGTGAGTCCGGTCGGGTGGGGGCGGCACCGGACTCAGGGGTTCACCGGTTCTGGACCCCCGCGGCCCCGAGAAACCCGCAAACGGGTGAGTCCGGTCGGGCAGGGTCGCGCCCCTGCATACTCTCTTCTGACCAGGGCGGATTTGGGTGCGGACCGCCCGCTCCGGTAACCTCACAGGTCGGTCATCGTCCGTCGTGGACGCGGCCCGACCGCTCTTTGACGTCAAACACCGTGGACATCATGAATCGCCTCGACCCTCGCCAGCCCCTGGTCCTCGACACCCGGGAGCTCAGTCGGCGACCGGGAACGATGCAGGAGCTCACCCGGCAGGTCGAGGTGCCCGACGAGCTCGGCACCGAGGTGATCGCCGTCCTTCAGGGCGCCCCCTTGGACCTGCAGATCCGGCTCGAGTCGGTCGTCGAGGGGATCCTCGTGAGCGGATCGGTCCGGGGCACGGCGACCGGTGCCTGCGTAC
Organism: Lapillicoccus sp.; assembly: GCA_965277795.1. GTDB lineage: Bacteria > Actinomycetota > Actinomycetes > Actinomycetales > Dermatophilaceae > Lapillicoccus. The sequence continues at coordinate 2,522,753 of OZ255840.1, read as the reverse complement.
GGTGTCTCGAGCCGGCCACCTTCGAGGTGGACGCGCGGTTCCAGGAGCTGTTCGCCTATGCCGACCGGGCGGCTCACCACCATGAGGTGGGTGCCGACCGGGAGGGGAGCAGCGAGGACGAGGTGCACGAGCTGGTAGGCGACATGATCGACCTCGAGCCCGTGATCCGGGACGCTGTGGTCCCGTCTCTGCCTTTCCAGCCGGTATGCCGGCCGGACTGCCCGGGGCTGTGCTCCGAATGCGGGGCGCTGCTCGCGCGGGACCCTGACCACCACCACGAGATGTTCGACCCGAGATGGGCCTCCCTGACCGGCCTGCTCGAACCCAGCACCACCAACGGCACCACCGCCAGCATTCAGCAGACCAAAGAGAAGAGGAACTGACGTGGCCGTCCCGAAGCGGAAGACGTCGCGCTCCAACACCCGTTCGCGCCGGGCCAACTGGAAAGCGACCCCGGTCGCCCTCACGGCCTGTCCCCAATGCGGGGCCAACACGCAGCCGCATGTGGCCTGCCCGTCCTGCGGGACCTACAAGGGCCGGCACTACGCCGCGGCCGAGCGCACCGAGCACCAGGTCTGAACGCGCCACCACGGTGACGTCCCCGGGATCCCCCGCCCGATCGGCGGGAGGCATACCGCTACCCGTCGGCGCGCTGGCCGACTACCTCGCCGAGGTGGTCGGTGAGCGGGTCGACGAGTCGCTGCTCGTCCGTGCCCTCACGCACCGGTCGTTCGCCTACGAACAAGGCGGACTGCCGAACAACGAGCGGCTGGAGTTCCTCGGCGACTCAGTCCTCGGCGTGGTCGTGACGGACACGCTCTACCGCACCCACCCTGACCTCCCGGAGGGTCAGCTGGCCAAGCTGCGCGCCTCCGTCGTCAACATGCGGGCGCTTGCTCAGGTGGCGCGAACGATCGGGCTGGGCGAGTACGTCTTCCTGGGACGGGGCGAGGAGACGACCGGGGGCCGCGACAAGGCCTCCATCCTCGCCGACACGATGGAGGCGGTCATCGGGACCGTCCACCTGTCCTGCGGCATCTCGGCAGCCGGCGTGTTCGTGCACCACCTCTTCGGCCCGCTCATGACTCATTCGGCGACCCTGGGCGCCGGCCTGGACTGGAAGACCAGCCTGCAGGAGCTGGCTTCGGCCTGCCTGCTCGGAAGCCCGGAATACAACGTCACCGAGTCCGGACCCGACCACGAGAAGCACTTCGTGGCCAGCGCAGTTGTTGGTGCCGAGGTCCTCGGCCACGGCGACGGCCGCAGCAAGAAGGAGGCCGAACAGCACGCGGCGGAACAGGCTTGGGCGGCCCTCGACGCGCGCCGGTCCCCCTTGCCAGCGCTCGAACCGGCGCTCGCACCAGCGCTGGAAGGAGCGCTCCAACCGGCGCTCGAACACGGTATGCCGTGACGCCTGCCAGTGCGCTGCGGGGCTGAGCGTGCCCGAGCTCCCCGAGGTCGAGACGGTCCGGCGCGGCTTGGCCGACCATATCGTCGGCCGGCGGATCGAGAGCGCCGAGCTGCGTGGCCGTAGGGTCGCCCGCCGTCACCTGCCAGGCCCGGACGACCTCGTCGCCCGGATCGACGGAGACACCGTCGTCGAGGCACGCCGCCGGGGCAAGTACCTCTGGCTGGTCCTCGACCCAGCCGACCCAGCCGATGAACAGCCGCCGGTCGCTGCGAGCTCCGGGCGCCACGCGTTGCTGGTGCACTTGGGGATGAGCGGCCAGCTGTTGGTCGAGACCCCCGATGCCCCACGAGAGCGTCACCTGCACGCTCGCTTCTCGTTCGCCGACAACGGTCCCGAGCTGAGGTTCGTCGACCAGCGCACGTTTGGCGGACTCGCGCTGTCCGAGCTGCGGCCGGACGGCATACCGCAAGCGATCGCGAACATCGCGCCCGACCCTCTCGAGGACGCGTGGGACCCCGATGCCGTCGTCGCGCGGATGCGTCGTCGGGACAGCGCCGTCAAGAGGTGTCTACTCGACCAGAGCCTGGTCAGCGGGATCGGCAACATCTATGCCGACGAGGCGTTGTGGCGCGCGGCGATCCACGGGGAGCGAACGGCTAACCGTCTCACCCGACCGGCGCTGCACCGGCTCCTCGGCCACGCCAGCGGGGTCATGACCGAAGCACTAGGGCAGGGCGGGACGAGCTTCGACGCCCTCTACGTCAACGTCAACGGCGCCTCCGGCTACTTCGACCGACGCCTCGACGCCTACGGCCGGGCCGGGCTGCCGTGCCGGCGCTGCGGCACGCTCATGCGCCGGGAGACCTTCATGAACCGCGGGTCGACGTACTGCCCGCGCTGCCAGCCCCGCCCGAGACGCCGCAACCCGTCCTGACCGGTGTTCCGTGCCGGTGGCGCTCTAGCGGCGGTGATCGCCGATCGCGAGGAGCTCGAAGATGATCGCGGCGGCCCGGGCAGGCGGTGCCCAGACACCAGCGATCTCAGTGCCAGTCGTCCATAAGGGCGTGGTCGGTCGGACCGATGGCGTCGGCGCTGACGCTGACGCTGACCCGAGCGGTGAACAGCCGGTCATCAGCCCGAGCCGGTGGTGGAAGTAGGAGCGGATGAACACCCGGCCCCAGCACGATAGCCACGGCCATCCCGACTCCGGCGTCAGGTACCCAGCCAGCAGTACCGGTGAGGACTCGACCCCGTGCATTGCGCCGTGAAAGGGGCTGTGAACATTTGGTGCTCGTCGCTGCCTGCGACTGGGTCATTGGTGACCCCGGTGCTCGGCGACGATATCTTCGATGCGGCTTGGTTCCACTTCGACGAGGTCTCGACGTGCCCGAACGCGCCCAGCTTGCATTTTCAGAGCCACTCGTTCACACCGTGGGGGAGGATCTGACCATGAGTGCGAATGGGGGTTCCCCAGAGGTGTTGGAGTACTGGTGGGTCCTCGAGCTCCTCAGCCCGCAGAAGATACCGAAGCTCACCGCGCGTTCGAGGCGTCCTGAGGACCGTCAGGTCGTGGAGTGGCGGCCCGGGGGGGCGTTGCCCTGGCAGGTGCTGCCCCCGTTGCGACCGGTGGGCAAGACGCCGCGAGTTTGGCGACACACCGTGTATCTAGGCGTCTACGACCTGGAGGCGACGTATCAGCGTCTCCACGAGGCGTTCGCTGAGGATCGCGACGCCTACGACGAGCGTCGTGCTGGACTGAGTGCGTGCGCAGGGGCCCTCGTCGACGAGGACGGGGTGTTGATGCCGGACTCGGCGGCGTTGTCCTCGGCGCTGTGGGCGGTAGCCAGGTTGGCCGCGGGGACAGCGCCGCGCGGGACGGGGTGGGCGTCCGGGTTCGCCGCAGCCGTGGCGGGGCTGGTCGAGGGGTTCGATGCGCTCGACGGTGCCCGTAGGGAAGCCGCCGGCCAGGAATCGCCGCCTGCCCAGGATGATGACTCGCTGCAGGACCTCATGACCGCCGCGCACGCTGCAGCCGGGGTCACCGGCGACGACCAGTTGGCCAGTCGCCGGGTCGTCATCGAGTCTGTCGCCGTCCCGGCCAGCCGCGGTGACGAGTCGATGACGGACATGGATTTCCTCAACAGTTTCTTCCTCGACGACCTGGCCGCAGTCCAGAAGGACGTCGCAGCCGACGGGCCTGTTGGCGCGCTCGCCGACTATCTGACCGCCGACATGGCAGTCCGCGCCGATGCGCGGGTCGACGTGATGGCCAACCGGCCGGTCGTCGACGACGGTGTCTCGATCGGCCGGTTGCCGAAGGGGCGTTGGCCGTCTGAGCCTGATCATGGGTTGGCGCTGCGGCAACAGTTCGCGGTTAATCAGGCACTGGGCGAGTTGGCCTATGCGCAAGGCATTATGGGAGTCAATGGGCCGCCGGGGACAGGGAAGACGACGATGTTGCGCGACGTGCTCGCCGGCAACGTCGTCGAGCGCGCCCACAGGCTGGCATCGCTAGCCCGCCCGGCCGACGCGTTCACTCAGACGACACACCGGTGGACTGCCGCCGATGGGTATCAGCGGCGGGTGCGGCAGCTGCGGGAGGACCTCACCGGGTTCGAGATGGTGGTGGCGTCTGCGAACAACGCCGCGGTGGAGAACGTGACGACCGAGATCCCGGCCCGCACTGCCATCGCCGAGGTTTGGCAGGCCGGGGCCGACTACTTCGCAGACATCGCAACGGCAACCCTGAAGGCAACAGCGCGGGAAAAGGAAGAGCCCGAGACCACCGAGACGGACAGCACGCTGACGGCGTGGGGGCTGGTCGCGGCCAAGCTGGGCAGCAAGTCCAACCGCGCAGCTTTCAGATCCGAGTTCTGGTTCGACAAGACCGACCCGCGCACGAAGCAGCGCCTGCCCGGCACGGCACCGCGCATGCAAACGCGCCTGATCCAGTGGCGCGACGGTGAGGTGCCGAGGAGGTCCTGGGCGGATGCCCGGGATGCATTCCTGCAGGCCGAGCGCCGGGTCGTCGAACTCATCGAGGCTCGTCGGGCCGCGGAGGACCGGCTGGCTAGGCTCGACGCGGCGGTCAGGGACAAGGCCGCGGTGGCCGAGTACGCCGAAAAGCTGGAGGCCGGATTGGCGACGGTCGCCGAAGCGGGGCGGGCGCAGGCCGGCGAGGTCGAGCGCGCCGAGGTCGCCCTCGCCCAGGAGGCGCAGGATCGCGACCGGCACCTCGAGACCCGACCGGGTGCCTTTGAGACCCTCTTCAGCCTCGGGCGCGCCGCCCGCGACTGGCGGGCCGTACTCGAGCCCCTCGACGCGGCCGTCCAGAAGGCCCAGCAGCGCCAGCGGGCGACGCAGGAGCGGGTCGAGCAGCTCCGGGACGAGGCGGCAAGGCTGGCCGCCGAGTCCGCGGCCAACGAGGACGCCTGCGCCCGGCTTTCGGGCGAGCTCGCCGCTCTTCGGGAGCGCCTGGCCGCAGACCGCGACCGGTACGGTCCCGTGTATCCGGACGAGGGGTGGAGCGGACGGAAGCGCGAGCTGCGCGCCCCGTGGCTCGACGCCGAGCTCGACGCGGCGCGCTCCGAGCTGTTCCTGGCCGCGCTGCGGCTGCACGAGGACTTCCTGGCCGACGCCGCCGGAGACATGGTCGACGGGCTGCGCGCCGCCCTCGAGGTCGTCGCCGGTGCACATCCCCGTCGGCTGGAGCCGGAGAAGGTGCGTGCGGCGTGGCAGCTGTTCTTCCTGGTCGTGCCGATGGTCTCGACGACGTTCGCGTCCTTCGGCCGCATGTTCACAGGCCTGGGCCGACAGTCGTTGGGGTGGGTGCTCATCGACGAGGCCGGGCAGGCCTGCCCTCAGTACGCAGCCGGCGCGATCTGGCGGGCGCGTCGCGTGATCGCCGTCGGCGACCCGCTGCAGCTGCAGCCGGTGGTGACGATTCCGGCCAAGGCGCGGCGCGACATCGCCGCCGCCTATGATGTCTCGGACACATGGATCCCTCCGCGCGCGTCCGTGCAGACCCTGGCCGATCGTGTTTCCCGGCACGGGACCGGGTTACGGCACGGTGAGGCCACGGTGTGGGTAAGCGCCCCGCTGACGGTGCACCGTCGCTGCGATGAACCGATGTTCAGCCTGTGCAACGACATCGCCTACAACGGCATCATGGTCAGCGGTGTGATCCGCCGACTCGATGAGTTCGTCGACGCGGGCGGTCCGCGGATCCCGGTCAGCCGATGGCTGGACGAGACGGCGACGACCACCGGCACGCACCTCCAGCCCAACCAGATCGCCCGCCTGCGCCGGGCGATAGAGACGCTTAGGGAGGCAGGGGTTGCCGCTGGTGACATGATCGCGATCTCGCCGTTTCGCGAGGTTGCCGACCAACTCGCGCGACTTGACCGGGACTACCCGGGGCTGAGGGCCGGCACGATCCACACGGCGCAAGGCCGCGAGGCCGATGTCGTCTTCCTTGTCCTCGGCGGCGACCCGGCAGCGCCCGGAGCCAAAGCGTGGGCGGCGTCGACGGTCAACCTCGTCAACGTCGCCGCCAGCCGCGCCAAGCGACGTCTCTACGTTATCGGCGACCAGTCCGCGTGGGCCAAGCACAACTACTTCCATCAGCTCGCTGCGGCCCTCGACGAGCATTCTCGGAACCGACGAGGAGCGTGAATAACCATGGGACACACCACCAACTGCGAGACCGCCAAAACCTACACCTGCGTGTGCCCCTGCGGCGGGGCGCTTCACGGCGCGATCCAGATAAGAGGCATAGCCACGTCCGACCCGGCCCGTCAGGCAGAGGCCACCGACTGGGCCGAGCCGCGCCGCTGGACGCGCCTGCCGGAGGCGACGCGGGAGACGACGATCGACGACCATGTCGCCGACCGCCATCCGGCAGTAACGGGCATCGTCAGCGAATTGGTCATCACCCTCATCGAGCAGGCCCGCGACGACCGCCAGATCGACGCCATCGCCGCCCTGGCGCACCAGATCTCCGACGAGATCGGCGAAGACTTCGAGCGGCACCTCGACGACGGCGGGCCCAAGCACCGCAGCACCCGGCACCTGTGGTGCGTCGTCCTGGCGACGGTCTGCCGCCTGTACGACCAGGGCTTCGACCTCGTCAACGCGACCGTTGACGACATCGTCGGCGAGATCATGGAGAGCCTGCGGGAGGACGTCTCGGCCGACCGGAGCGAGGAGACCCGGGCGCGGGACGTCTACCAGTACACATACCGGGTCGTCGCGGCATTCGAACTGGCCGACTACACGTTCCTGGAGGCACTGATCAAAAAGGCCGTGCGCGCCGTCACCGCGGCGGTCAAGGCGGTCGGCGAAGAGGCCGTGTTTAGACACCTGCGCCTGATCGGCGCGATCACCTGCCCCGACCCCGATAGGCACCCGGACGTCGTCAAACACTGCCTGTGGCCGCTCCTGTCCGGGCCGTTCAAGGAGATGCTCGAGGACTCCATCGCCGCCGAGATGCGCACTTGGCTGCGCAATGCCTATTCCGTGGTTCCCGCCGGCTGAGGGCTGGTGAGAGTCTCCGACCTGATCGATGCGTTCGGATGGACAGCTCGGGAGGAGCATGTTCGGAGGACCGTGCAATGGCGTCGCCATGTGCGGCCGAGCAGAAGGTCGCCATCCGCAACGTCTTCCTCGACCACCTCCGGCCCAGTCGGACTCCGAGTGCGAGTCGAGTCCCAGTCAAATCGTCGGTCGACTGCTGATTCGACTGGCTGTGCGTGAACGCATCTATGGTGTGGAGTCCGGATACTTCGACCGCTCGCTCGACGCCTACGGTCAGGAGGGACGCCCCTGCCGACGCTGCAGTGCCCCGATCCGGCGTGAGGCGTTCATGAACCGGTCCTCCTTCTCCTGCCCCCGGTGTCACCCACGCCCCCGCCTCGTCCCCTCGCCTGTCCGTCGAACATGAGTTGCTGCGCCCAACGCCCCCACAACCGGGCAGAAGGGCCAGCAACACCCGTTTGACGGCGGTGGCTGATGCAGACGCGGCGGTTAGCATTGCCGGTCGTGAGCCAGACCCCAGATCCGACCACCTCGTCCAGCGCTCTTGCCGCCCTGACCCTCCCCCCACCGGCGCAGACCGAGGAGTGGCTGGGCGAGCTGACGCGTACCGAGCTCGACCTCGCTCGCCGGATGGTGGAGCAGCTCAAGATCGACCGGCCCACCGACGCCCTCGAGGTGCTGCACCGGTGGAACGACGTCACCGTCGCGATCAGCAACGTCGCCTCGATCGCGTCGTTGTTCTCGGAGGTGCACACCCTCGAGGCCGTCCGGTCGCGCGGTGAGTCCTCGATGCAGGAGGTCCAGAAGCTCGACACGGACCTCAGCCTCGACCGCGACCTCTACGAGGTGTTCGCCGCCCTCGAGGGGAACACCGGGGGCCTCGACGACCTCGCGACCCGGCTGCTCGACAAGACGCTCTTGGACTTCCATCGCGGCGGTGTGGACAAGGACGACGCCACCCGAGGTCGGGTCAAGGAGCTGGCCGAGCGTGCCGTGCTTGTCGGGCAGGAGTTCAGCAAGAACATCCGCGACGACGTCCGCACGGTGCAGGTGCGCCCGGAGCAGCTGGACGGCATGCCTAAGGACTGGGTCGACGCCCACCCCGTCGACGCCGACGGCCTCGTCACGCTGACGACCGACTACCCGGACGTCGTCCCGTTCTCCACCTACGGTCGCGACCGACAGGTCCGCCAAGCGCTGCGGTTGGCCTTCCTCAACCGCGCTTACCCCGCCAACGACACGCTGCTCACCGAGCTGCTGGAGATCCGGCGCGAGCACGCCAGGATCCTCGGGTACGCCGACTGGGCCGAGTACGACGCCGAGGTCAAGATGATCCGGACCGGGACAGCGATCCCGGAGTTCATCGACCGCATCGCGACCGCGGCTCTCGAGTCGGGGGAGCGTGACCGGCAGATCGTCCTGGACCGGTTGCGTCAGGATTATCCGGACGCGGCGACGATCGACTCCTCCGACCTCGCGTTCTACGCCGAGGCCGTCCGCCGCGAACAGCTCGACGTCGACGCCCAGCAGGTGCGGACCTACTTCGACTTCGCCGCTGTCCGGCAGGGCCTGCTCGACGTCACAGGCCGGTTGTTCGGGCTGACCTACGCACCCGCGACCGACGCGGTGGTCTGGCACGAGGACGTGGCCGCATTCGACGTCCTGCTCACCTCGAACGGCGAGCGGCTGGGGCGTATCTACCTCGACCTGCACCCGCGGGACGGGAAGTTCAAGCACGCGGCGCAGTTCGACCTGGTCCGCGGGCTGGCCGGACGGCAGCTCGCGGAGGGGACGCTGGCCTGCAACTTCCCCCGCGGCCTCATGGAGCACTCCGACGTCGTCACGCTGTTCCACGAGTTCGGTCACCTGGTGCACCACGTCCTTGCCGGCCGAGGCGAGTGGGTCCGGTTCTCGGGTGTCGCGACCGAATGGGACTTCGTCGAGGCGCCTAGCCAGATGCTCGAGGAGTGGGCCTGGGACGCCGACGTGCTGCGGGCCTTCGCCCGCAACGGCAACGGGGAGGCGATCCCGGCCTCGCTGGTCGACAAGATGCGTCGGGCCGACGACTTCGGCAAGGGCTATGACGCGCGCACCCAGATGTTCTATGCGGCGATGTCCTACTGGTTCCACGTCGACATCCCCACGGACCTGACCGAACGCACCAAGCAGCTGCAGGGGCGCTACAGCCTGTTCCCCTACATCGAGGGCACCCACATGCCGGCGAGCTTCGGCCACCTCGAGGGTTACGGCTCGGGCTACTACACCTACGCGTGGTCGCTCGTCATCGCGAAGGACCTCTTCAGCGCCTTCGACAGGGACGCGCTGTTCGACCCCGAGGTGGCCGGCCACTACCGGGACCGGGTGCTCGCTCCCGGCGGTCAGCGAGACGCGGCGGATCTCGTCGCGGACTTCCTGGGCCGGCCCTACACCTTCGACTCATACGCGGCCTGGTTGGCTGAGTGAGCGGTCGCTCCACCCTCCTGGTCAGGGGATCGGGAGGTCCTTCAGGGCGACGGCCCTGCCGGTATGCCGCGTGCTGAGGTCGGCCATCGCCTGCCGGATCGTCTTGGCGAACAGGTGGGCGCCGGGGATTCCCGGGTGCACCCCGTCGGACTGAAGCAGGTCCAGGTGCGCCTTGATCGCGGTGTTCCAGTCGGCGACGATGACGTTTGACCGGGCTGCCGCCGCGTTCGCCAGCCGCTGGTTGGCCTCGTCGATCCATGATGACCTGCCATAGAGGTTGACCAGGACCACCATCCGGTTGGGTCCGAGCCGGTCGAGGACGGTGGCCAGCGTCTGCTCGTTGACCCCCGCGTTGGTGCCGAAGGCGAGGACGACGGCCCGTCGGATGTCTGAGCCGCGCTCGTTGACCTCGGTCACTCCGTCATGCCATTGACGGTTGGACCTGGCGTCTTGGCGCACGCCAGGGAAGTAGTAGTCGATGGCGCCCTTGGTGACGACGACCAGGGAGTCGCCGAACACGTCGATCTGGTTTCCCGGAGGCATCGACCAGTCCTGCGGCGGTGACGGCGCAGCGGCAGCCACGGGCGTTGTCACCGCCGGGACGGTTGGCGTGACGGACGATGCGCTGGGCTTCGCGGCAGGGGGGGAGGCGCTCGGCGGGGCTGAGGTCGGGCCTGGCACAGGAGTATCGGTGGAGTTCTGAGCCAGCACCCGGGCCGTGTCGCTCATGGTCGGCGCGGTCGCGACGACGCAGCCCGCCAGCACAAGGGTCGCCACGCCGCCGACCGCGACCGCTCGCGACATCCTCGCGGCCGGTGATCGCACGTGCGTCCAGGCCATCGCGGCGCAGCCGCGGAACCCCCAGACGCGGATCGGTGCTTCGACGAAGCGGTAGGAAAGGTCGGCGAGAACGACAGTGACCAGGACGCACCAGATCCGTGTGACGACATACTGGAGGCTGCCCTCGACGGCGCGCATCTGCTGGTCGATGATGACGATGACCGGCCAGTGCCACAGGTAGATGCCGTAGGAACGGCGCCCGACCCAGGTCAGCACCTGCCCCGACATCACCGAACGCCAGCCTGACGGTGCGTTGCCCACCGGGAGCAGCGCCGCGACGAGAACCGCCGTCGCGGCCGAGGCGAGCAGTATGCCGCCACGGTAGGTGACCGTGCTGTCCTCACGCAGCGCCCAGAGCAGGGTCGCGAGGACGGCGCCGGCAGCGACCATGGCCGGCCGACGGACCTGCGACCAGCGACGCTCGAACCGGACCCGCATCGCTGAGGACCAGGCGAAAGCGAGGGCCGCGCCCAGCATCAACCCCATCGCGTGAGTGTCCAGGCCGTAGTAGACGCGGGTGGCGTCCGCGCCGGGCACGAACAGGGTGGCCATCAGCGTGGCAGACACCCCCCCTGCGACGAGGGAGATGATCACTCCCAGATAGCGACGGAACCGACTCGGGGTGGCCGCGGCCGTTGCCACAACGAGCAGGACGACGAAGGGCCATACGACGTAGAACTGCTCCTCGACGGCGAGCGACCAGAAGTTCATGAACAGCACAGGAGACGTGCGGTCGAAGTAGCTCGACCCGGCGACGATCTCGACCCAGTTGGTGGAGAAGGTCGCCGCGCCGAGCAGCTGCCGTCCGATGCCGACGACGAGGTCGTGGTGCACGGCCCTGGCTACGACGGTGGTGACGAGCACGCAGACGACGAGGGCAGGGACGAGGCGCCGAGCCCGCCGCACCCAGAAGCGCTGCAGCTGGATCCGGCCGTGCTCGACGGCCTCTCGCTGCAGGAGGGTCGTGATGAGGAACCCGGACACGACGAAGAAGACGTCCACGCCGAGGAATCCGCCGGGCAGCCACGCCGGGTCGAGGTGGTAGAGCACGACCGCCGCGACCGCAAGGGCCCGCAGACCGTCGAGCCCCTCGAGGTGCCGCCCGGTCGCCTGTGGAGTCGTCTCGGGTGATGTCTCGAGCAGCAGCGCCCCGGCTCGGTCCGTGCCCGTCGCGTCGAGCGTCGTCAACCTCGGTCCTCCTCGGCTGCTGGACGGTGACCCACTCGCGAGCATAGGCAGGACACAGAGGTCTGCCTCGTCGCCACGCGGGCTTGCGGCAGACGAGGTTCGCCGGGACCGTTCTGGGTCGGCGGTTTCAGTCGTCGTGTCCGGTGATCGGGTGCGCTGATGTCTGCCGTCTCGGGCGCGCCGTCGGCGGACCTCGAGCGCAGGTACCCGATGTGCGTCCGCCCGGATACCGGCGGTTCGAGAAGTGTCAGGTGTGTGGGCACCGCACCTTCGACGAACACCTTCTTCCGCACGCCGAGCATGACCGGGTGCACCCGAAGGTCGAGCGGTCGAAGAGGTTCTCGCGCAGCAGGGTCTGCATCAGCTCCTGGCTCCCGACGACCCTCACGCGCTGGTGCCGGTCACGGACGTGGCGCACCACGCCGGCCAGATCGGGGCCGAGCTGCGCAGAACCGGCCCGCGAGAGGTCGGGTGTGGCGCGAGAGGCCTTCGTAGGCGGCGCCGACCTGCGCCCAGGAGAGCTCGTCCACCAGGGGCGCCTGCCAGCCGCCGAAGGGGATCCTCTGTCGACCCTCGACCACCGTCAGCTCGGTAGTCGCTCGTCCTCGAGAGCGGCCGCTGCGGTGTAGCGGAGTCCGAGTCCGCCGACGAGGACGCTCAGTGACGCACCGGCCACGGCCGCGAGCGATTCGGGTCAGCTCTCGCTCGCCGGTGCGAGCATCCCAATCTGGGATTCACCAGGAGTAGCCTGGGAGGGTGAGCACTCAGATCGCCGTTCGCCTTCCCGACGAGATGGTGGCCTTCCTCGACCGCACGGTCGCGACGGGACAGGCATCGAGTAGGGCCGCCCTCGTCGCGTCGGCGGTAGAACGAGAGATGCGTCGACTGGCCGCCGAGCAGGACGCGAAGATCCTACGCACCCAGGGTGCCGAAGACGACCTCGACGAGCTCGTCCGGTGGACCACGACCCACGCGCGGATCGAGGACTGATCGGGTGCGAGAGATCTGTCTGGTCCGTCTGGACAAGACGCGACCTGCACTTGTGCTCACCCGGGGAGCCGCTCGGGGTGCGATGACGAAGGTCACCGTGGCACCCATCACCAGCACCATCAAGGGCCTGTCCAGCGAGGTCAGGCTCGGGCCCGAGAACGGGTTGGACCACGAGTGCGTGGTCTCGCTGGACAACGTCCTCACCGTCCCGGTCGTCACCCTCGGGCGCACCATCGGGTTTCTCGGCGCCCACCAGGAGGCGCTGCTGGCGCGCGCTGTGGTCCTGACCTACGACCTCGAGGTGCCGCTCCTCCAATGACCCGAGGACGGACGACCAGCGGCATGGCAAGGGCTAGAGCGTCGTCAGTCTGGAGTTGGGAACGTCCTCCTGATGCGCTTGGCGGGCTTGGTATCCCATGTGCAGATGGAGACGTTCCGGTCTCACGATGGTTGTCTCTGCAGAAGACCGGAACCGGAACGCGCGTCCCAGGTCCGCACCGGCACCGCCGCCCACACGATGGCCACCCGGCGCACGTCTCGAAAGACGGATCCGAACCCGACACCTCGGTCCGAACATCGCCGCTACGACCCGAACCCCGAGCCGTCACGCCAGCAGGGCCCTCGCTTCCTCGACAACGCGCACGTCACACATGTGGAGGAGTGTCACCTTCTCAGCGACCTTGGCTTGGCGTCGGTCCTGGCGTTGGCTGGGCGGTGCGAGCCGACTGATCTGGTTGCCTCGAACCCATCCAGGCTGCTGGTGGGGCCAACGCCGGGTCAGCTGGGGATCCCGGAGAGCCACGTATGACGCGAACAGCCTCGGCTCCGCCCCAGTGGGCAGGTAACACGGCCCGCGATGGCTCGGGACGTTCCTCCAGGTACGCACACTGTCAGACGCCGCCTACAGTGCTGCGATGGAGCGCGCGACGGTCTTCGTCCGAGGCCAGGTCCAGGGTGTCGGGTTCCGCTGGTGGACCAGCGCCGCAGCCCGCGAGCTCGGGCTTGTCGGCCACGCGAGGAACATGTCGGACGGGCGGGTCGAAGTCGTCGTGCAGGGGGACGGATGCGCGGTCGAACGGCTCATCACGCTACTCGAGGAGGAGCCGTCGAGCCGGGGCCGACCCGGTTCGGTGCAGGGTGTCGTCACGCAGTGGGGACCGACGCGACCGGGCGTGACGGAGTTCCGCGAGAAGTAGGGCGCGGTGAGAGAAGGAGGGCACGGTGATGTGCAGACCTGCGGGGCGGTGAGATGCGCGTGTGTGAGGAACGCTGGCACGCATACCCTGTCGCCGTGTCCGTCGAACCCGGCTCCGGTGGGGTGCCTCCCGAGCTGGTGCGGTTGCGGTCGAGCATCGACAACATTGACGCCGCCCTCGTGCACCTGCTGGCCGAACGGTTCAAGGCAACCCAGGCCGTCGGCGTGCTCAAGGCGCAGTGGAGGCTGCCGCCGGCCGACCCGCGCCGCGAGGAGCAGCAGATCGAGAGGCTGCGCGCGTTGGCCGCGGATGCCGGGTTGGACCCGGTGTTCGCAGAGAAGTTCCTCGGGTTCGTCATCGCAGAGGTGATCCGGCACCACGAGGCGATCGCCGAGGCGACCGAGGCGGAAGAGTGATCGGGTCGTACGGCTGATCCCTGGCGCGCGCCCCACCAGCCACACGCGTACCAGCCGTCGCACGCACCACCGGACATCCCGACCTACGGGGAGCGCGGCCTCGGCGCTTGTAGGGTGACGCCGACCGGCAGCTCGCGGGACGCCCAGAGGAGACCAGCGCACTCGTGTACGTCAAGAGCCTGACGATGAAGGGGTTCAAGTCCTTCGCCTCCGCCACGAACCTGCGCCTCGAGCAGGGCATCACCTGCATCGTCGGGCCCAACGGCTCGGGCAAGTCCAATGTCGTCGACGCGCTCGCCTGGGTCCTCGGCGAGCAGGGCGCCAAATCGCTGCGCGGCGGCAAGATGGAGGACGTCATCTTCGCCGGCACCGCCGGCCGGCCACCGTTGGGTCGAGCGGAGGTGACCCTGACCATCGACAACTCGGACGGCGCACTCCCGATCGACTACGCCGAGGTGACCATCGCCCGCACGATGTTCCGGGGCGGCGGGTCGGAGTACGCCATCAACGGCACCTCGTGCCGCCTGCTCGACATCCAGGAGCTCTTGTCCGACAGCGGGATCGGCCGCGAGATGCATGTCATCGTCGGCCAGGGCCAGCTCGACGCGGTCCTGCGCGCGACGCCGGAGGAGCGCCGGGGGTTCATCGAGGAGGCCGCCGGGGTCCTCAAGCACCGCAAGCGCAAGGAACGCGCGCTGCGCAAGCTCGAGTCGATGGAGGCCAACCTCACCCGGATCACCGACCTCACCGGTGAGATCCGGCGGCAGCTCGGGCCACTCGGCCGTCAGGCCGAGACCGCCAAGAAGGCCTCGGTCATCCAGATGGACGTGCGCGACGCGCGGCTGCGGCTGCTCGCCGACGACCTCGTCCAGCTGACCTCGACCTTGGAGCAGGAGGTCGCCGACGAGACCGCCCTGATTGCCCGCCGCACCGAGGTCGAGGACGGTCTGTCGGCACTGACCAGCCGGGTCGGGGCGCTCGAGGCCGAGAGCGAGCGGGCTCGGCCCGAGCTCACCCGGGCTCAGGAGCGCTGGTATGCCCTCGCGCGGCTCACCGAGCGGCTCGCCAGCACTGGGTCACTGGCCGCGGACCGCGTGCGCCTGCTCACGGATGACCAGGACGGGGAGTCGTCGCCCGGTCGCGACCCGCTGGAGCTGCGTCGTCAGGCCGCCGAGCTACTCGGCCAGCACGCCAGCATGGCGGGGGAGATTGCCGCGGCGACCGCGGCGCTGGAGGGGTCCGTCGTCGACCGCGCCGCGCTCGAGCAGGCCTACGTCGTCGAACAGCAACGCCTGTCCCGTGCCGCGCGGGCAGCAGCCGACCGCCGTGAAGGCCTCGCACGGCTGGCCGGGCAGGTTGCCGCCAAAGCCTCCCGGGTCGAGGCCGGCGAGGCGGAGATCGGTCGGCTGCGCGAGAGCGCCCACCATGCTGGCGCTCGCGCGGTCGTGGCGGAGCGGGAGTTCGCCACGCTCGAGTCGTCGATCGCGGTCGAGGAGGCCGGCGAGGAGGACCTCGACTCCGGATACGAGAGCGCCGCGCTGCGCCTGGAGGACCTCGAGGCCACCCTGGAGTCGTGGCGTGAGCAGGAACGCGCGGCCGACCGCGACCGCCAGTCTGCCGCCGCCAGGGTCGAGGCCCTCGAGATGAGCCTCAGCCGCAAGGACGGGGCCGCCGCGCTGCTGGGCGCCGACGAGCAGGCATACCGGGTCGTGGGGTCGGTGTCGGCTCTGTTGCAGGTCGACGCGGGTCACGAAGCCGGGGTGGCGGCGGCGCTCGGGTGGGCCGGCGACGCCCTCGCGGTGGACTCCCTCGACGGGGCCACCACGGCCCTCGCGGCCCTGCGAACGGACGACGCCGGTCGCGCCGCGATGCTTGTGGCCGAGACAGCCGCCCGGGTCGACCGCTCGACGTGGCCGCAGCTGCCATCTGGTGCGCGGTGGGCCAGCGACGTGGTCGGCTGCCCCGACGGCGTCCGTCCCGCGGTCGACCACCTGTTGGACCGGGTCGCGCTCGTCGCCGACGTGGCGGCGGCCACCGCGCTGGTGCGCCGCGGCGACGGTGTCACGGCGGTCACTGCCGACGGGGACGTGCTGGCACCCGGCTGGGTTCGCGGCGGCAGCGCTGCCGCGCCGAGCCTGATCGAGATCCAGGCGGCCGTCGACGACGCGCGGCGCCGCGTCGCCGAGGCGGGGTCCAGGGTGGAGCAGGCGAGGTTCGCCCTCTCCGGCGTGCACGGCGAGGTGGCCGACGCGAGCGACGTCGTCGAGGCAGCCCTCGACCGGCTGCACGACTCGGACGCGCGGATGTCGGCGGTCGCCGAACGGCTCGGCGCCCTCGGAGTCACCGTCCGCTCGGCCCGAGCCGAGGCCGAACGCACCCAGCTGGCCATCGCGAGCGCCGAGCAGACCCTGGGCGCCGATCGAGCGTCGCACGCCGAGCTGGTCGAACGCCTCGAGGCCGCCTCCGTCGAGCCGCCCGACGACGCCGACCCCGCCTCTACGGTCTCGCCGGCCGAACGTGACCGGTTGGACGCGGCCGCGAGCGCCGCCCGCGGGCAGGAGACCGAGCTGCGGCTGTCGTTACGGACCCGGGAGGAGCGCGCTCGGGCACTGCTCGACCGGGCCACCTCGCTCGACCAGTCGGCGGCGGCCGAGCTCGCCGCACGCGAGCGCGATGCGGCTCGGCGGGCCAGGCGTCGGCGCGAGGCGCAGGTGGCCGAGTCGGTGGCGATCGCGGCGGCATACGCCTCGAGGCGCCTGGGCCGGGCCGTCGAGATCGCCGACGCCCGCCGCGGGCAGATCGAGCAGGCGCGAGGCGCCAGGGACGCCGAGCTGGGCCTGCTGCGCCGGCAGGTCGGCGGCCTGCAGGACCAGCTGCGCGAGCTGACCGACTCGGTGCACCGCGACGAGGTGGCCCGAGCTCAGCAGCGGCTGCGGATCGAACAGCTGGAGTCGCGCGCGGTCGAGGAGCTGGGGATCGGTCCGGCGGTGCTGGTGGAGGAGTTCGGTCCGCTCACGCTGGTGCCGGCTGTGGTCGTCCCCGATGGAGCGGGTGGCGGCGCGCAACCAGCAGAGGCGCAGCCGTACGTCCGCGAGGTGCAGGAGAAGCGGATGCGGTCGGGGGAGCGCAGGCTCGCCGCGCTCGGGCGCATCAACCCGCTGGCTCTGGAGGAGTTCACTGCGTTGGAGGAGCGGCATACGTTCCTGACGACGCAGCTCGAGGATCTCAAGCGCTCGAAGAGGGACCTGCTTGACATCGTCCGCGAGGTGGACGAGCGGGTCGAGAAGGTGTTCACCGAGGCTTACCACGACACGGCCGTGCAGTTCGAGCGGATCTTCGCGCGGCTGTTTCCCGGTGGTGAGGGTCGACTCGTGCTCACCGACCCGGAGCACATGCTGACGACCGGTCTCGACGTCGAGGCGCGCCCGCCGGGCAAGAAGATCAAACGGTTGTCGCTGCTCTCGGGTGGCGAACGATCGCTCGTCGCGGTCGCCCTGCTCGTGGCGATCTTCACCGCCCGGCCGTCACCCTTCTACATCCTCGACGAGGTCGAGGCCGCCCTCGACGACGCCAATCTCGCGCGGCTGATCATCCTGCTGGG
Organism: Lapillicoccus sp.; assembly: GCA_965277795.1. Taxonomy (GTDB): domain Bacteria; phylum Actinomycetota; class Actinomycetes; order Actinomycetales; family Dermatophilaceae; genus Lapillicoccus. The sequence continues at coordinate 2,505,113 of OZ255840.1, read as the reverse complement.
GGAGCTGCGCGACTCCAGCCAGCTCATCGTCATCACCCACCAGCGCAAGACCATGGAGATCGCCGACGCCCTCTACGGCGTCACGATGCAGGGCGACGGCGTCACGACGGTGGTGTCCCAGCGGATGAAGGACGTCCGGCCCCGCTCGGCCTGATCTGCCGGCGCGTCGAGGTTCGTCGCACCCGTCACGTGCGTCACACTGGTGACATGGCTGCTCTGGTGCTCGGGATGCTCGTATGCCTCGTGGGGGGCATGGCGGTGATGGGGTTCGTCGCGATCCAGGCCAGGCGCGACGGCCGAGACGTCCTCACCCCCCGCGGTGAGGAGGTCGTCGACCTGGTCCGCACGCATACCGAGGCGCTGTCGAGCCGGACGGACGCCGCGAAGCACCGCACGAACGACCTCGTCACGGTCACCCGCGAGCGGATTCACCCGCAGGACTGAGCAGTTCGGGAGTCCAACGCCCGGAACTGTGGGCGCCTAGCTCCCGGAACAGGTGAGTCAGGCCACTCTCCGCGCCATGCAAAGATGGGCGCCGTGTTGGACCAGGTCTGGGAAGTCGTCGCTGTCGCCGTCCTCGTGGCGCTCGCGCTGGGGGCGATCGTCCTCGGGCTCGTCCGGGGCCGTAGAGGTCGTGGAGGTCGTGGAGGTCTCACAGGTGGTGGGGGTCGCGGAGAGACGCTGACACCGCCGCCGAAGACGGCCCCGTCGAGGCCCATCGCACCACCGACCGACGTCGACGCGGACCGCGATACGGGTCTGGACGACAGTGTCGGGACCATCGAGACGTCCGCGACCACGGCCCCTCCCGAGGCGGAGGTGGACGACACCCTCGTCGAGGAACCCACCGCTGCGGCAGTCGAGAAGCCCGAGTCGGCGCGGGGCCGGCTCGCGCGGCTGCGAGCGCGACTGGCGCGAAGCAACACGGCCATCGGCAACGCGCTGCTGCAGCTGTTGTCGCGGGGCGACCTCGACGAGCAGGCGTGGGAGGACGTCGAGGACACCCTGATCTCGTCCGACCTGGGCGTCGAAGCATCGACCGAGCTGGTCGAACGGCTGCGCGTCAAGGTCAAGGTGGACGGGTCCGGCAGCACCGACGAGGCCACGGTCCGCGGTTGGCTCAAGGAGGACCTGCTCGAGCTGGTGGACCCGGCGATGGACCGCCGGATCGCGTCGTCGCGGGTCGACGGCCGTCCCAGCGTGATCCTCGTCGTCGGTGTGAACGGCACGGGCAAGACGACCACCGTCGGCAAGCTGGCCCGGGTGCTGGTGGCGGAGGACCGCGACGTCGTCCTGGGCGCAGCGGACACGTTCCGAGCGGCGGCTGCCGACCAGCTCGAGACATGGGGCGACCGGGTCGGTGTGCCCACCATCCGTTCCGACCGTGACGGCGCTGACCCCGCGGCGGTGGCCTTCGACGCCGTCAAGGCCGGTGCGGAGATCGAGGCGGATGTCGTCATCATCGACACCGCCGGCCGCCTGCACAACAAGGTCGGGCTGATGGACGAGCTGAGCAAGATCAAACGGGTGATCGAAAAGCTCCAGCCGATCGACGAGGTGCTGCTCGTGCTCGATGCGACGACCGGCCAGAACGGGCTGCGTCAAGCCGAGGTGTTCTTCGCAGCGGTCGACGTCACCGGAATCGTGCTGACCAAGCTCGACGGCTCGGCCAAGGGCGGGATCGTCGTCGCGGTGCAACGCCAGCTGGGTGTCCCGGTCAAGCTCGTCGGGCTGGGCGAGGGGCCGGACGACCTGGCGCCGTTCGACGCCGAGGCCTTCGTCGACGCGATCGTCGGCTGACGGGTCGAGTCCGGTCGGGTCCAGTCGAGTCCAGTCGGGTCCAGTCGAGTCCAGTCGAGTGGAGTCCGGTCGAGTCGAGTCGAGTCCAGTCCGGCCGACGACGGCCTCAGGCAGCGCCTTCGCGGAGCCTGTTGCGCGGGTGTCGGGGGTCGCTCAGGGCCCACCGGATCGCGCGTACGGCGGCGTCCGCGAGCGGCGCGCCGACGAGTCGCTCCGTGATCGGGAGCACCGGCAGGCGGAGCATCTCCTTGGCCCAGATCGGCAGCAGCGCGACGGCGCCGCCCGCCAGTGCGGAATAGCCCGCGCGCTCGCTCCATCCGATCGGTGGGTGCAGCAGCAGATACCGGGCTGCCTCCAGGGCCGCCGGTGAGCCGACCAGCTCCGGCCGGTATGCGTCGAGGGCCTCGCGCAGCTCGAGGACGGTGTTGGGCGGGTCGACGACGCCGAGGCGGGCGGCGATCGAGCCGGACTGCTCGACGTAGCGGTCCTCCTCGGCCGGGGTGAGGCGAGCGCCCCCGAACCGCCGGTAGGACGCGAGGAAGCTGTCCGCCTCCGCGACATGGACCCAGCCGAGCAGGTGGGGGTCGCCGGCGGCATACGGGCGTCCGTCCTCGGCGCGGCCGCGGACCCGTTCGTGGATCGAGCGCACCCGCGCGACGGAGGCCTCGGCCGTCGCCACCGTCCCGAACGTGGTCGCTGCGAGATAGGTCGAGGTGCGCTGCAGCCTCCCCCACGGGTCGGAGCGATAGCCGGAGTGGCCCGCGACGCCCGCCATCGCCAGGGGGTGCAGCGACTGAAGCAGCAGGGCGCGGATCCCCCCGACGAACATCGAGGCGTCGTCGTGCACCCGCCAGACCGGGTCGCCCTCGTGGAACCAACGTTCGCCCTCGACCATCCAGATGGCGCGGGCGTTGGCCTCGGCGTCCTCGCCGGCGACCCTGTCGCGCAACGAGTTTGCCAACCAGCGCCGGGCTGGCTGGGATACGGAGTCGAACGCGTCGACGGAGATGCTCACGCCCCATCATCACCCGGCCCCACTGTCCGCGCGCTCCGGTGTCCCCGCCGCATCTGTGGCCGTGCGCCGCGGCAGTTCGCCCGGGAGCCCTCGCGTCACGCAGACCGCTGCGAAACATATCGATAACAGATCACCCGAATTGCTTACACGGGCGTAACAGACCCGGCGGACAGGCGAAATCGAGGGTCGGCACAGTGACCGCTCATGAGCGCACTTTCAGTCGTGACGGCGGACACGCCGTTCATCGACAGCGGGAACACCGCCTGGACCATCGCCGCAGCAGCACTCGTGCTGTTCATGACGCCGGGCCTGGCCTTCTTCTACGGCGGCATGGTTCGCACCAAGTCCGTCCTCAACATGATGATGATGAGCTTCATCACGATGGGAACAGTCGGCACGATCTGGATCCTCTGGGGGTACAGCGAGTCGTTCGGCCCCGACGTCGGTGGCGGCCTCATCGGCAACCCCTTCACCCACTTCGGTCTCACCGGCGTCTACAACGCCATCTACGGGTACGTCCCGGCCAACGCGGCCACGGGGGCGGCCGCTGCCGGAGGGATCCCGGGTGCGGCGTTCGTCGCGTTCCAGGTCGTCTTCGCGATCATCGCGGTGGCCCTGGTCTCGGGCGCCATCGCCGACCGGGCCAAGTTCACGACCTGGACCGTGTTCACCGTGGTCTGGGCGACACTCGTCTACTTCCCGGCGGCCCACTGGGTGTTCGCCTTCAGCGGTTTCGCCGCGGAGACGGGCGGCTGGGTCGCCAACAAGGCGGACGGGTTGTTCCTCGGCGGAGCGGGTGCATACGACTTCGCCGGAGGCACCGCCATCCACATCAATGCCGGTGTCGCGGGTCTGGCCCTGGCCATCCTGCTCCGCAAACGCGTCGGCTGGCCGCGCGAGCCGATGCGGCCGCACAACCTCACCCTCGTCATGCTCGGCGCCGGCATCCTGTGGTTCGGCTGGTTCGGCTTCAACGCCGGCTCGGCCCTCAGCGCCGGCACGCTCGCCGCGGGCGTCTGGGTCAACACCCTCGGCGCCACCTGCACGGCCATGCTCGGCTGGCTGCTCGTGGAGAAGCTCCGCGACGGCCACTTCACCTCCCTCGGTGCCGCCTCGGGTGTGGTCGCGGGCCTGGTCGCCATCACGCCCGCCTGTGCGACCGTCTCGCCGTGGGGCGCCCTGGTCGTCGGACTCCTCGCCGGCGCCGGCTGTGCCCTTGCAGTCGGCCTGAAGTACCGGTTCGGCTTCGACGACAGCCTGGACGTCGTCGGCGTCCACCTCGTCGGCGGTCTCATCGGCACCCTGCTCATCGGCTTCCTCGCGGACGCCACGAACAGCCCGACCGGCGCGGCCGGCCTGACGATGAACGACGGTCTGTTCCTCGGCGGCGGCTTGGGCCAGCTCGGCTCGCAGGCGATCGGGGCGTTCGCGGTGCTGATCTACTCGTTCGTCGTCACGTTCGTCATCGGCTGGGTGCTGCACAAGACCATGGGCTTCACCGTCGCCGAAGAGGACGAGGTCAGCGGAATCGACCTGCTGGAGCACGCCGAGACCGCCTATGACCTCGGGTCGTTCGGTGGCGGCAGTCGGCATACCTCGTCGGGAGTGGTGGCCGCCCGCACCCAGTCCGAGCCTACCGAGGCTCAGTCATCGGGGTCATCGGGGTCATCGTCAAAGGAGGGGGCATCCGCATGAAGCTCATCACCGCCATCATCAAGCCGCACCAGCTCGACGAGGTGAAGGAGGCCCTCGAGGCCTACGGCATCTCGGGCATGACGATCAGCGAGGCGAGCGGGTACGGCCGGCAGCGGGGACACAGCGAGGTCTACCGCGGGGCCGAGTACACGGTCGACTTCGTCCCGAAGGTACGCCTGGAGGTGCTCGTCGACGACCTCGATGCGGGCAGCGTGATCGACGTCATCCTCAAGGCCGCCCAGACCGGTCGCATCGGAGACGGCAAGATCTGGGCCACCCCGATCGACGACGTCGTCCGGGTCCGCACCGGCGAGCGCGGGCACGACGCGCTCTGACGGCACCAAAGCAGGTATGCGGCTCGCGCTCGCGGTGATCCCGTGGGCGCGAGCCGGCGGACGAGACGAAGGACGAGACGAAGGACGAGACGAGAGACAAAGGACGCCTCCATGACCGACGTCACGCTGCGGCGGCTTGACCTGGCCGGCACCCGGAGCTTCTCCTCCCCGGGTGCTGGCCAGGCGCGCCGGGCCGCCCTCGCGGAGTTCGGGTTCGAGTGGCTCGGCGACCTCTGGGCCACCGCGTCCGATGGTCGTCGGCTGCCCGGCGTCGCTCTGGCCGCCGTGGGCAGTCTCGCCCGCCGCGACGGTGGACCCCTCAGCGACTTCGACCTGGTGCTGCTGCACCAGACGCGCGCCCTGGCAGCCCACGACCTGTTGCCCCTGGCGGAAAGGCTCTGGTACCCGATCTGGGACCAGGGGGTCAAGCTCGACCACAGCGTCCGGACCGTCAACCAGTGCCGGACCGTCGCCGGTGCCGACCTGTCGGCCGCGGTCGGCCTGCTCGACATCACCTTCGTCGGGGGTGACGTCGAGGTCGTCAACGCCGCCAGGTCGACCGTCGCCCACGACTGGCGGGCCAACGCACGCACCCGGCTGCCCCAGCTGCAGGAACAGATCCACCAGCGGCACGCCCGGCAGGGCGACCTGGCCCATCTGCTCGAACCGGACCTCAAGGAGGCGCGCGGCGGGCTGCGCGACATGGCTGTGCTTCGGGCGCTCGCTGCGGCCTGGCTCGCCGACCGCCCGCACGGAGCGGTCGACGAGGCATACCAGCAGCTGCTCGACGTGCGCGACGCCGTGCACGTGGTCACCGGACGGGGTCGTGACCGGCTGGGCCGGGAGGACCACGACGCCGCGGCAGCGCTGCTCGGGTACCGCGACGCGGACCTGCTGCTCACCGACATCTCCGCGTCGGCCCGCGTCATCGCGTACTCGCTCGACGGGACGCTCCGCCGAGCGTCGCAGGCCCAGCGGGCCCGGACTCTGCGCGTCGGACCGCGCCGCCCGCGGATGACGCCGCTGGGCTACGGGCTGTTCCTCAGCGACGGGGAGGCGGTGCTGGGACCCGGGGTCGACCCTAAGAAGGACCCGCTGCTCGTCCTGCGTGCCGCCCTGGTCGCGGCCCGCAACGGCGTCAACATCGCTCCGACGACGCTCGCCAACCTGGCCGCCAACTGCCCGTCGTTGCCCACCCCGTGGCCAGCGTCCGCGCTCGCGATCTTCGGCGACCTGCTGGGCACCGGTCCCGGCCTGGTCGGCGTCTGGGAGGGGCTCGACCTGTCGGGGATCGTGCAGCGCTGGATCCCCGAGTGGTCGGCCGTGCGCAGCCGCCCGCAGCGCAACGCGGTGCATCGGCACACGGTCGACCGGCACCTCATCGAGACCGTTGTGCGGGCGAGCGGGCTGTTGCGGGAGGTGACCCGTCCCGACCTGCTGCTGCTGGCGGCCCTGCTGCACGACATCGGCAAGATCGCCGGTTCGCGTGACCACAGCGAGACCGGAGCACCGATCGCCGAGATGGTCCTGCGCCGGCTTGGTGTCAACGACGCGGACCGCGGGCTGGTGGTCTGCCTGATCCGTGAGCACCTGACCCTGATCGACCTGGCCACCCGACGCGACGGCGACGACCCGCGGACGACGGCGACCGTCTCACAGGCGGTCGGCGGGAGCCTGGGCACCCTGGACCTGTTGCGGGCGCTCACCGAGGCCGACGCGAGCGCCGCCGGCCCGGCGGCGTGGACCGACTGGCGCGCCAACCTGCTCGACAAGCTGGTCGTCACAGCTCGCGCCTCGCTCGCGGCCGGGGAGCAGCGCGACGACGTCCCGCGCGACGCGGAGCCGGTGTCGGCACAGGTGCAGAGCCGGCTGGTGTCGGGCCAGCCCGTCGTGGTGGTCACGCCGCTCGGCGGGGCGCACCGGGTCGACATCTACGACCGCGACCGACTCGGGCTGTTCGCCGACACCGCCGGCCTGCTGGCCGCGCAGGGTCACATCGTGCGGTCCGGTGTGGTTCGGACCGTGGACGGCGTGGCGGCGAACGAGTGGCACGTCGAGACCCCGGGCGGCGACCGCCCGAACGAGGGGGCGATCGCGCGCGGGCTGGTCCGGCTGGCCGAGGGCGACCGCGAGCCGCTGGCGATGCTGACCCGGCGACGTCGGGCGGCGGCGTCGGACAGCTCACGGGCCTCCTCCGGCTCGCCCGGACAGACCCGCGCCATGGTGATCTCGCACGCCTCGGACTCGGCGACGGTGATCGAGGTGCGGGCAACCGACCGGCCTGGGTTGCTCCACGACATCGGCATCACGTTGGCACGGGCGAGTCTGAGCGTGCGCAGCGCCCATATCGCGACCTACGCCGGACAGGCGCTGGACACGTTCTATGTCACCGAGTTCGGGGGACGCCTGCTGCCGCCGGCCCGGGTGGCGCAGGCCGTGTCGATGATCATCGACACCTGCGACGGCGACTGACCCGCTCACGCCCGGTTAGGCTTTCGGGGTGTTCAACTCCCTGTCCGACCGGCTGACTGCGACCTTCACGGGTCTGCGCGGCAAGGGTCGGCTCTCCGAGTCCGACGTCAACAAGGCGCTGCGTGACATCCGCCTCGCCCTGCTCGACGCCGACGTGGCGCTTCCCGTGGTGCGGCAGTTCGTCGGCGCGGTTCGCGACCGGGCGCTCGGTGAGGAGGTCAGCACCGCGCTGAACCCCGCCCAGCAGGTCGTCAAGATCGTCAACGAGGAGCTCATCGACATCCTCGGCGGGGAGACCCGGACGATGCGGTTCGCCAAGACGCCGCCGACCGTGATCATGCTCGCGGGCCTGCAAGGATCCGGCAAGACGACGCTGGCCGGCAAGCTCGGGGCCTGGCTGCGCGGCCAGGGCCATACCCCGCTGCTCGTCGCCGCCGACCTCCAGCGGCCCAACGCGGTCACCCAGCTGCAGGTCGTCGGCGAGCGGGCCGGCGTACCCGTCTTCGCTCCCGAGCGGGGCAACGTCGGGGGCCACGACGCGGTCCTGTCCTCTGGCGAGGGGACGCGCTCCTTCGGTGACCCGGTCGCGGTCTCCCGTGCCGGCATACAGGAGGCCCGCACCAAGCAGTACGACGTCGTCATCGTCGACACCGCCGGACGGCTCGCCGTCGACACCGTGCTCATGCAGCAGGCCGCCGACATCCGCGCGGCGATCCAGCCCGACGAGGTGCTGTTCGTCATCGACGCGATGATCGGTCAGGCCGCCGTCGAGACGGCACTGGCGTTCCAGGAGGGTGTCGACTTCACCGGCGTGGTGTTGTCCAAGCTCGACGGCGATGCGCGCGGTGGTGCTGCGCTGTCGGTGGCCGGCGTCACTGGGCGGCCGATCATGTACTCCTCGATCGGGGAGAACACCAAGGACTTCGAGGTCTTCCATCCCGACCGGATGGCCGGACGCATCCTCGACATGGGTGACGTGCTCACCCTCATCGAGCAGGCCGAGCAGGCGTTCGACCGCAGCCAGGCCGACGAGATGGCGCGCAAGTTCCTCGCCGAGGAGGACTTCACCTTCGACGACTTCCTCCAGCAGATGTCCGCCATCAAGAAGATGGGGTCGCTGAAGTCGATGCTGCGGATGATGCCCGGCATGTCGGGGATGCGCGACCAGCTCGACGCGCTGGACGAGCGCGAGTTCGATCGGGTCGAGGCGATGGTCCGCTCGATGACGCCGTTCGAGCGAACCCACCCGAAGCAGATCGACGGGTCGCGGCGAGCCCGGATTGCGCGTGGTTCCGGCGTGTCGGTCTCCGAGGTCAACCAGCTGCTCGAACGGTTCCGCGAGGCCCAGAAGATGATGAAGTCGCTGGCCCGGGGCGGTGGCGGGGGACTGCCCGGTATGCCCAGCGTCCCCGGCGCTCGCAAGGGGGGCAAGGCGGCGGCGCCGGTTCGGCGCAAGTCCAAGAGCGGCAACCCGGCCAAGCGAGCGGCGGAGGAGCGCGCCGAGTCCCAGCGGGCGGCGGGGGCCCGGACCGCTGCGGCCGGCAAGGCGTTCGGTATGCCCGCGGCCGGCGCCGGGGTCGACGCGCCTGAGCTGGACCCGGCCAACCTCCCGGCCGGGTTCGACAAGTTCCTTGGCGGCCGCTGACCGCTGTCTGCTCGTAGCGCGGGTTCATCCTGCGGGTCGGATGCGTTCTGGTGCCGTCACAGCGGCACTGTTCGGCATCTGATGTGCAGGTTGATCGTGCCGCGACGCTGGACCGGTGACCTTCAGCTGTCCCGTCGGCGGTCCGTCATGCGTCGGCAGGGCCTGGCTCCACCAGGTTGTCCACATCCCCCCGACAGGTCGCCCCACGATCCACCGGTGATGACGTGCGGCTGGCGGGGGTGGGCGGGGGAGTCGCAGGCTCCCCTCATGGACCTGCCCGCCGCTCTCGTCTCCCTGGCCAGCGCTCAGCTCGGGGTCCTCAGCCGTGCGCAGCTCCTCCAGGGTGGGGTCAGCCGGTCCGCCCTGAGGTGGCGTCTCGGATCATCGTGGACGGTGCTGCTCCCCGGAGTGGTGATGCTGCACAACGGGACTCCCGCCTACGACCAGCGGCTCGTGGCGGCTCTGCTGTATGCCGGACCAGGGAGCTGGCTTGCTGGTCATACGGCGGCGGCCTTCTACCGAATCCCGTTCTGCGAGGCGCGCCTGCCCATCGAGGTGCTGGTGCCCGCGCCGAGGCGATCGCGAAGGGTGGCCTGGGTTGACGTCCGGGCGACGGTCATCACGGGAGAACGGCTGGTGGAGCGGGGCTGCCTGACCCTGTCGTGCCGCCCTCGAGCCGTGGTCGACGCGGCGGCGGACTGCGCCGACGACCGTGCAGCGCACGCCCTCGTGATCTCCGCGGTCCAGGATCGACTGGTCCGGCTCGACGACGTCCAGCATTGGGTGAGTCTGCGGCCGCGCAACGGTAGTCGCCGACTGGTCGCAGCCGTGGACGCTGCCGCGTCGGGTGCGTGGTCGGTCCCGGAGGCAGAGCTGAGTGCGCTGCTTCGCCCGACCGAGGTCCCCTTCGCCTGGGCGAACCCCAGCCTCTCGGACGGCGCTGGCCGGCGGTTGACCACGCCGGACCTGTGGGTCGACGACGTCGCACTCGCCGTGATGGTCCACTCTCGTGAGTTCCACGGTGCACACCTGGACTGGGAGGCGACCGTCGACAGCGACGAGGACCTGCGGGCCGCAGGCGTGGAGGTTGTTGGGGTGACCCCGTCGTCCATCCGACGCAACCCGACGCGGGTGGTCGAGCGGATCCGACGCGCATACGCCCGAGCCGCCGCGCGACCCCGGCCACCAGTGACGGCCACCCCCAAGGTCACCCCGACGTTGAGTCACGTCGACGATCGACCTGCACGTGGGGTGCCATCCGGTGTCGTCAGGGCGGCACCAGATGCCAGCCGATCTGCAGGATGATCGTGTCGAACGCGGGTGGGTGGGGAGGGAGGGGCGAGGGGTTCGGTTAGGTTTCCCCTATGGCCAAGGACGTGCTGCACCTCACCGGTCACATCCTGGTGGGGCCGCACGAGGAACGCCCGGAAGCCTGGGTCGTGGGTGGGCGCCTCACGTTCACGCCACCCTCGAGCGGTGCGGGCGTCCAGACCCTCGACGGTTGGGTGCTCCCCGGTCTCGTCGATGCCCACTGCCACGTCGGGCTGGGACCCCAGGGAGCGGTGGACGCGCAGACGGCCGAGCAGCAGGCCTGCACCGACCGCGACGCCGGCACCCTGCTCATCCGCGACGCCGGCACCCCGGTCGACACCCATTGGATCGACGACCGGGACGACCTGCCCCGGGTCATCCGGGCGGGCCGGCACATCGCGCGGACGCGTCGCTACATCCGTAACTTCGCCCACGAGGTCGAGCCCCAGGACGTCGTCGAGCTGGTACGCCTCGAGGCCCGTCGAGGCGACGGCTGGGTCAAGCTCGTCGGTGACTGGATCGACAGGGAGACCGGTGACCTCGCACCGTCGTTCCCGCGAGACACGGTCGTCGCAGCCGTTGCTGCGGCACATCAGGAAGGTGCCCGCATCACGGCGCACTGCTTCGGCGAGGAGTCCCTCGAGGACTTCGCCGCTGCGGGGACCGACTGCATCGAGCATGCCACCGGTCTCCAGCCCTCGACCATCGAGGCGTTCGCCGCCCAGCAGATCGCCATCGTTCCCACCCTGGTCAACATCGCCACCTTCCCGGTGCTGGCGGCCCCGGCTCGCGAGAAGTTCCCGAACTACTTCGCGCACATGCTGGACCTGCACCGCCGCCGCTTCGAGACCATCGCGGCTGCGCACGACGCAGGCGTACCGGTCTACGTGGGTACCGACGCCGGGGGCAGCCTGAGGCACGGACTGGTCGCCGAGGAGGCGCTGGAGCTGCTGACGGCCGGTCTCAGTCCGGTCGAGGTGCTCACCGCGGCCAGCTGGGGTGCGCGGGCGTGGCTCGGCCGCCCCGGGCTCGAGGAGGGCGCCTCGGCGGATCTCGCTGTCTACGAAGCAGATCCGCGCGAGGATCTGCGCGTACTCGGCTCACCGCAGGCGATCGTGCTGCGTGGGTCGACGGTGGGTCAACGGTGAGATGACGGAAACTCGCCCGATCCGAGCAGCCGGCGAGCGCGTATGGGTCGGGGACGCGATGCCCACCGACGAGGCCGCATACATCAGAGCCAACCGCATGTCACGGCCACGGATCAGCGACTGGAACCCCGTCGACGTCTTCGGCCTGCCCTCGCTCATCCGCGCGTCGTCGCGACACCAACGCACCCTGCTGATCCATGCGCGGCAGCCCGTCGGCGACCACGACCTAGTCGGAAAAGTCAACGTCACCAACGTTGTTCGCGGTCGAGCGGACTGCGGGACGCTGGGTTATGACGCGTTCGACCCGTATGCGGGACAGGGACTCTTCGCCGAAGGGCTCACCCTGGCCGTGAACCTGGCCTTCGCTCCCGAACCCGGCGGTATGGGGCTGCACCGTCTCGAGGTCAACGTCCAACCGGGCAACGTGCGTTCAGCAATGGTGTTGCGGCAGCTGGGGTTTCGGCTGGAGGGCTACTCCCCGGCATACCTGCGTATGCCTGACGCGTCCGGACAGGAGGCGTGGCGCGACCACGACCGGTACGCCCTGCTGGAGAGCGAGTGGCCGCCCTCGGCGACGTCATCCCGGACCGGCCCACGGATCGTCGTGATCGTCGACGGAGCTCCCGGGTCGGAGAGGTCCACGCTAGCTGAGCGACTCGCTGCGGAGCTCGCTGTGCCGCTGCTCTCCAAGGACCTCGTCACGAAGGCGGTCGCCGACGCGCTGCCAGGCGACTCGCTGGACGAGCAGGGTGCTGGACGCCCCGCGGTCGACCCGGGGGCCAGCGAGGCGCGGTGGGTGCTGCTCGCCCACTCGCCGGCAGGCGCGGTCGTCGAGAGCTGGTTCCGGCCCGGCGAGAAGCGCTACGTCACGGATGGGTTGCGGCGCGCGGGAATCGACCCGGCAACCGTCCCAGAGGTGTGGTGCGACGTCGCATTGGCCGACGTTCCACCTTCGCTGGGGCTCGGTCCAGTGCTGCGCGTCGACACCAGGGCGCCTCTGACCGACCGCGAACTGGGCCGCCTCGCACTGCAGGTGCGGGCCGCTGCGTTGGCGGGTCGACCACCGTCCGGCTGACAAGGTCGGCGTTCCAGCATGCGGATGCCCGGACGCGTTCCGGCGAAACTCGCGAGACTCGTCGTAACCTACTTCTCCTGTGGGAATTACCTAGTTACCACCACCGCAGTCAAACCCCCTCACGCGATCCAACGCACGACAGCCCTCGCCGTCAGGAGCACCATGACCAGCATGCTCCGCCGCGCCGTCCGTGGCCCGGCACTCCTCGCCTCTGCCGTTGCCGTCGTCGCCCTGACCGCCGCCTGCAGTGGAGGCTCCAGCGACGTAGTCGATAGCGGCGCCACCGCCGGGGCCGCCCAGACCGTCGGCGCGGGCGGCACCATCAGCCTCTACGCGTTCTCCGTGCCGAAACCTGGTTTCGACGCCCTCATCCCCGCGTTCAACAAGACTCCGGCGGGCGCCGGCGTCACCTTTCAGGCGTCCTACGGCGCTTCGGGTGACCAGTCGCGCAAGGTCGTGGCGGGTGCCGGCGCCGACTTCGTCAGTTTCTCGGTCACGCCCGACATGACCCGCCTAATCGACGCCAAGCTCGTCGACGCCAGCTGGAACGCCAACGCCCACCAGGGCATCCCGTTCGGCTCGGTGGTTGCCATGGTCGTGCGCAAGGGCAACCCCAAGGGCATCAAGACGTGGGACGACCTGCTCAAGCCCGGCGTCGAGGTCGTCACCCCTAACCCCTTCAGCTCCGGCTCCGCCAAGTGGAACCTCCTCGCTCCGTATGCGACGAAGAGCAACGGGGGCACCGACAAGCCTGCGGGCCTCGCCTACCTCAACTCGCTCGTGAGCGAGCACATCAAGACCCAGCCCAAGTCGGCCCGCGAAGCGAGCGACTCGTTCCTCCAGGGTGAGGGCGACGTGCTGCTCAGCTATGAGAACGAGGCCATCTTCCTCGAGAAGGCGGGCGACCCCGTCGAGCACTTCGTGCCCAGCAGCACGTTCAGGATCGAGAACCCGGCGGCTGTTGTCTCCACCAGCAAGAACCTCACTGCCGCCAAGGCGTTCAACGCTTTCCTCTACACCACCGAGGCGCAGACCCTGCTCGCGAAGACGGGTTTCCGCGTGGTCGACCAGAACGTCGCAGCGCAGTTCGCGTCGAGCTTCCCCACGCCGGAGAAGCTGTGGACGATCGCGGACCTCGGTGGCTGGAAGAGCGTCGACAACGAGCTGTTCACCAAGGACACCGGCACTATCGCCAAGATCTACGACGCCGCGACCACATGAGACGCCGACCGTCATGAAATCGACCACACAGAGCACGATCGACCGGGACAGCGTGGCCGGGGCCGTCTGGTCGTGCCCGCCGTCCAGGGACGAAGCCGCCCGCGCTACGCGTCGCCCGCCCCTGCGGCTGCGGAGAGTCACCGGATCCGTCGGCCCGCTCGGCATCGGCATCTCGGTCGTCTGGCTGAGCGTGATCGTGCTGCTTCCACTGGCAGCATTGACGTTCAGCGCTCTCGGGGGCGGCCTCGGCAACCTGTGGGCAGCCATCACCGCCCCCCATGCGCTGGCCGCACTTCGCGTCACCGTCCTCGTGTCGGTGGTCGTGGCGCTCGTCAACGTGGTCATGGGCACGCTCGTCGCCTGGGTTCTCGTGCGCGACGACTTCCGCGGCAAGAGCCTGGTCAACGCGGTGATCGACCTGCCGTTCGCGCTGCCGACCATCGTCGCCAGCATCGTCCTGCTCTCCCTCTACGGCCCGAACAGCCCGATGGACGTCCAGCTCAACGCCACGGCATGGGGACTGGGAGTGGCGCTGGCGTTCGTGACGCTGCCGTTCGTGGTCCGTGCGGTGCAGCCCGTGCTCCTCGAGGCTGATCGCGAGGTCGAGGAGGCGGCCGCATCACTGGGGGCAAGCAGCCTCACGATCTTTCACCGCGTCGTCCTGCCGACGCTCGCACCGGCCATCATCAGCGGCGGCGGCCTCGCGTTCGCGCGCGCCATCGGCGAATACGGCTCGGTCGTGCTCATCGGCGGTGACATCCCGGGGCGCACCCAGGTGGCCTCGCAGTACATCCAGCAGCAGATCGAGATCGACCGCCCGGCCAATGCCGCAGCCGTCTCCCTCGCGCTGCTGAGCATCGCGTTCGCGACGCTGTTCGTCCTGCGGCTCGGTGCCGGTATGCAGCGTCGCCGGGAACAGAGCTCCCCGTGACGCTGACCCGTGCGCAGCGACTCACAGCGCGGACGATCGCGCTGGCATACGTGGGGTTGTTGTTGCTCCTGCCCGTGGTCGTCATCCTGTGGCGCACGTTCGGCAACGGTCTGGGCGCGTTCGTCGCCTCGGTCAGCACGCCGGCCGCCATCTCGGCCCTCAACCTGTCGCTGCTCATCGTCGCGGTCGTCGTGCCACTCAACGTCGTCTTCGGTGTGACGCTGGCGTTGGCCCTGGTGCGCGGCCGGTTCCCGGGCCGGGGGCTTCTGCAAGCCTGCGTCGATCTGCCTTTCGCCGTCTCACCCGTCGTCGTCGGGGTCTCGCTCATCATGCTGTGGGGGGTCTCCGGCTGGTTCGGCGGCCTCGACTCGGCGGGGTTCCGGGTCATCTTCGGACTGCCGGGCATGATCCTGGCCACGCTGTTCGTCACGCTGCCGTTCGTGGTCCGGGAGGTCGAACCCGTCCTGCACGAGATCGGGGACGAGCAGGAGCAGGCCGCCGCCACCCTCGGCGCGTCGGGCTGGCAGAGCTTCTCGCGGATCACGCTGCCCGCCATCCGGTGGGGTCTGACCTACGGCGTCGTGCTGACGGTCGCCCGCTCCCTCGGCGAGTTCGGCGCCCTGATCATGGTGTCCTCCAACTTCCCGGGCGTCTCGCAGACCCTCACCCTGCTCGTCCACTCGCGCTACGTCGACGACCACAACACGTTCGGTGCCTACTCCGCGGCCACCCTGCTCATGGGGGTGGCCATCATCACGCTGGTGTTCATGACCCTGCTCGACCGGAAGAGGTCCACCCGATGATCACCGTGATCAACGCGCGCAAGTCGTTCGGCGACTTCGAGGCTCTCGACGACGTCTCGCTCGTGATCCCGACCGGGTCGCTCACCGCGCTTCTCGGCCCTAGCGGCTCGGGTAAGTCCACACTCCTGCGGGCCATCTCGGGTCTGGACAACCTCGACAGCGGGGTGGTCCTCATCGGCGGTCAGGACGTCACGCACGTCACCCCGCAGAAGCGGGGGATCGGGTTCGTCTTCCAGCACTACGCGGCGTTCACACACATGACGGTGCGGGACAACGTCGCCTTCGGCCTGTCCATCCGGCGTCGTCCCAAGGTCGAGATCGCCCGCCGCGTCGACGACCTCCTCGAGATCGTGGGCCTCGACGGGTTCCAGCACCGATACCCCGCGCAGCTGTCCGGCGGCCAGCGGCAGCGGATGGCGCTGGCCCGGGCCCTCGCAGTCGACCCCAAGGTGCTGCTCCTGGACGAACCCTTCGGAGCTCTCGACGCCAAGGTCCGCGCGGACCTGCGTACCTGGCTGCGCCGCCTGCACGACGAGGTGCACGTGACCACGGTGCTCGTCACCCACGACCAGCAGGAGGCGCTCGACGTCGCAGACCAGATCGCCCTCCTGCACCGGGGTCGCATCGAGCAGGTCGGGACGCCGGACGACCTCTACGACCGCCCGGCCAACGACTTCGTCATGTCGTTCCTCGGCTCCGTGTCCCGCCTCGCCGGCCGGCTGGTCCGGCCACACGACATCGTCCTGGACCGGCAGGCCAGCGTGGCACTCGAGCAGGAGGTCCGGGCCACCGTTGTCCGCATCGTGCGGCTCGGCTTCGAGGTACGCGTTCTACTCGAGGACGACGCGACCGGCGAGGAGTTCTCGGCGCAGCTCACCCGCGGGGAGATCGCCTCGCTCGGGCTGCGACCGGGCGAGACCGTGTGGGCCCGCTGCACGCGTATGCCCGTGCTTCCTGGCACCTCGGCCGCGCCGAGCCGGCACGACAGCGAACCGGCGGTCGCGTGACTCGCAGGGTCTCTCGACTGCGTGACGGCCCGGCGGCAGGGCCCGGACGGTCACGCTGCGCCACAATCGGCGCGTGGACATCTCGGCCAAGACGGACTACGCGGTCCGTGCTCTCCTCGCGCTGGCGGCCGAGCCCGAGCAGGTCTCCGTCTCCGTCGAAGAGCTCGCGCGCCGGCAGGGGCTGCCGCGCAAGTTCCTGGAAGCCATCCTCGGGGATCTGCGTCGGGGGGAGCTCGTCGCGAGCCAGCGCGGGTCACAGGGGGGCTACACCCTCGCCGTGCCCGCCGACCGGATCACCCTCGGTGAGGTGTTCCGGGTGGTCGGTGGACCACTTGCCGAGGTACGCGGGCTGCGTCCCCAGCACACGAGCTACACCGGTGCGGCCGAGCATCTACCCACCGTCTGGGTCGCGGTGCGAGCCAGCCTGCGCACCGTTCTCGACGAGACCACGATCGCCGACGTCCTCGCCGGCTCGCTTCCCGCGCACGTGCGTGCGCTGGTCGACGCGCCTGACGCCTGGCGCAACCGCTAGGCCGACTGGTCCGCCCGTCCTCGCGGTTCTGGCACAATGAGCGGCTGTACCCGTCTGGCTGGGCTATCGCCCGGGCTGGATGCCTACCCCCGAGTCTCGGCTCCCCGCATACCCCCTGTAGTCCTGCGGTCTCGCCGATCCTCACCACACAGGAACAGGAGTGACCACGACTGTGGCCGTCAAGATTCGCCTGAAGCGCATGGGCAAGATCCGTGCACCGTTCTATCGGGTCGTCGTCATGGACTCGCGCACCAAGCGCGACGGCCGGGCGATCGAGGAGATCGGCAAATACCACCCCACCGAGGAGCCGTCGCTCATCGAGATCGACTCCGAGCGGGTCCAGCACTGGCTGACCAACGGGGCACAGCCGACCGAGGCGACACTCGCGCTGCTCAAGGTCACCGGTGACTGGCAGAAGTTCAACGGCACCGAGGGCGCCGAAGGAACGCTGAAGGTCAAGGCCCCCAAGAGGAGCAAGCGAGAGCTGTACGAGGCGGCCATCGCGGCTGCGGGTGGCAGCAGCCTCGACGTCAAGGACCCGACGCCTCGCAAGAAGGCAGCACCGGCCAAGAAGGCAGCGCCTGCCGCTCAGACGGCCCCGGCCGCCCCCGCAGCCAAGGACATCGTGCCCAGCACTGACAGCACTGACAGCACTGACGGCACTGACGGCACTGACGGCACTGAGAGCACGGCGAGCACGGAGCAGCCCACGACGCAGGAGACGGCGCAGGCCACGTCTGCTGAGGAGACCCCGGTCGCCGCGGACACCGACTCAGGTGCCGCGTCCGTCATCAGCGTCGACGCGGCCGACAGCCCCGAGGACACCTCCTCGAGTGCCGGCGATGCCGAGAAGAGCGAGGCCTGAGGGTGCTCGAGGAGGCTCTCGAGCACCTCGTCAAGGGAATCGTCGACCACGAGGAAGACGTGGTGGTGCGCCGCAAGGAGCTGCGCCGCGGGGAGCTCCTCGAAGTTCGCGTGCACCCTGACGACCTGGGTCGCGTCATCGGCCGATCCGGTCGCACAGCCGGGGCGCTGCGGACCGTCGTGGGTGCCCTCGCCGGAGGCGGCTCAGTTCGCGTCGACATCGTCGACACTGACAAGCAGAACTGAGACTCGCCTCCTCCAGGCGGCAGGTGTCGGCCCGTCAGACGTCGTCGGGCGGGCCTTCCTTGTGCCGGTCTCGTGGCGCCCACACACCTTTTTCGGAAGCGCGGCCACGGTTGCCAGACGCAGGGGGTCGACGTCACGGAGTCCGTGCTCACGCGTTTGCCCACGCGGACACGTACGCCAAGGTCCCACGCCGCCCCGCGTGCCCACCGCACGTACCTCACTCTCGCGCCGGCTCGCCGGTTGTCGCGCGCCGACGATGCCTCCTGACAGGATTGCGGACATGTCCGGAGCCGAGCTGGTCGTCGCCCGCATCGGGAAGCCGCATGGGCTTCTCGGCGAGGTGACGGTGCAGCTGCACACCGATGACCCTGGGAGGCGGCTGGTCACCGGCGCGACGTTCGTGACGCAGGCAACACCGGGCAGCGGTGTGCCGAGGTCGCTCACCCTGCGCTCGACACGGGTGCACAACGGCACCTGGCTGTTGGCGTTCGAGCGGATCCCGGACCGAACCGGCGCCGAGTCGCTGCGGGGGACCCGGCTGCTCACCGACGTTGACGACGACGACCAGCAGCGGCTGGACGACGACAACCACGAGGGCTGGTACGAGGACGAGCTGGTCGGCCTGACAGTCGTCACCCGTGACGGCCAACAGGTGGGCACGGTCAGCGGTTTGCAGACCGGGGCGGTCCAGGACCTGTTGGTCGTGGCCCTGGCAGGGGGCGGGTCGGCATACCTGCCGTTCGTCGAGGCCATCGTCCCGGAGGTCGACGTACCGTCCGGTCGAGTGGTGGTCGACCCGCCCGACGGCCTGCTGGAGCTCAACACGTGAGCCTGCGCCAGCGTGGGACCCGGGCCGACGCGTGAGGGTCGACATCATCTCGATCTTCCCTGACTACCTCGCACCCCTGCGGCTGTCGCTGATCGGCAAGGCTCGCGACCAGGGGCTGCTCGACGTCCGTGTGCACGACCTACGCGACTTCACCCACGACCGGCACCGCACGGTGGACGACTCGCCCTACGGCGGAGGCGCCGGCATGGTGATGCGGGCCGAACCCTGGGGCGAGGCGGTCGACGCGCTGCTGAAGTCCGGTGAGGGGGTCCCACACCTGCTCGTCCCGGGGCCCGGTGGCACCCCGTTCACGCAGGCCATGGCCCGCGAGCTGGCGCGTGAACCGTGGGTGGCCTTCGCGTGCGGACGCTACGAAGGCATCGACGAACGCGTTGTCGAGGACGCGGCGCAGCGGATGCCCGTGACGGTGGTCTCCCTCGGTGACTACGTCCTCAACGGAGGCGAGGTCGCGGTGCTGGCGGTCGTCGAGGCGGTCGCCCGGTTGCTGCCCGGGGTCATCGGCAACGCGCAGTCGCTGGTCGAGGAGTCCCACGAGGACGGCCTGCTCGAGTATCCCGCCTACACCAAACCGGCGTCGTGGCGCGGCCGTGAGGTCCCTCCGGTCCTGTTGTCGGGCGACCACGGCGCCATCGCGCACTGGCGTCACCAGCAGCGGCTGTCGCGCACAGCCGCGCGGCGACCGGACCTGGTACACGCATCGGCGGGTGTGCTCCCCGGCGACCTCGCTCCGATGCTGGCAACGCCCTCCGATGCAGCGGAGCTTGTCGTGCTGCAGCGGGCCTGCTGGGTGCCGGAAGGTCGAAGCGCCGACAGCTGGGAGATCCCGCCTCTGGTCGAGACCCTCGCCGAGGTCACGACGTCGTTGACCGTGTGGCGCACGTGGGTGGTGCGCGCGGGAGGTCGGCTCATCGGGTCGGTTCGGGGACGTTGCGCGCCGAATGACGCAACCGTCTGGGAGACCGGCCGGCTCATGGTCGCCCCGGACCTGCACGGCCGGGGGATCGGCCGGGCACTCCTGGCGTATGCCGAGAGCGCGGCACCCGAGGGAACGCGTCGATATTGGGTCAACACCGGTGCGCGGTCGCAGCGGAACCTGCGGATGTACGAGAAGGCCGGGTACCGCGTCGTCCCGGGGGAGGGGCGCTTTTCCGGCACGGTCGACCTGGTCAAGGCCGCCCCCGCTCGAGGAGACGGCGGCTGACCGCGTTCTGCGGTGATTCGGATTTCGCCCCGGACGCCCTGGTCTGGCAGACTCGGCCCTTGCGTCCGGTCGCAGACGCGCCCCTGCCGCAGGGGGAGCGTGGGCAGCAGCTCACGCGAGGCCGACCGGAGCGCACTCCATGCATACGCAGACCTGTCGCGGCCTGCGTCAAACCCGCGGTGACCTGTGGCACCCGAAGAAAGCGAAGCAGTCATGCACCAGCTCGACTCCGTCGACAGCGCCTCACTCCGCACCGACGTCCCGGCCTTCCGCGCCGGTGACACACTCAAGGTGCACGTCAAGGTCGTCGAGGGCACCCGCTCGCGGGTCCAGATCTTCCAGGGTGTGGTCATCCGTCGGCATGGCGGCGGGATCGGTGAGACGTTCACCGTCCGCAAGGTCTCCTTCGGCGTCGGTGTCGAGCGGACCTTCCCGCTGCACACGCCGATCATCGACAAGATCGAGGTCGTCACGCGCGGTGACGTGCGGCGCGCGAAGCTCTACTACCTCCGCGACCTGCGCGGCAAGGCTGCCAAGATCAAGGAGAAGCGCGACTCCGTCCCCGTCAAGGGTGCGAGGAAGGCTGCTGCCGCGTCTGCGACATCTGCGTCGCAAGCCGTATCGCAGGGTTCTGCCGCAAACTGACCGCCGCGCGACCTGGCTCCGGCTCGGTGAGCGGTCCGGAGCCGGCCAGCCAGCCGAGGGGTCGAAGCCGGCGGAGTCGGCGAGGCGGCTGGTGGTGGTACGTGGCCGCAGCGCTCGTTCTCCTGTTCCTGCTGCGCACCTTCGTCGTGCAGTCGTTCTCCGTCCCGAGCGGGTCCATGCAGCCGACGATCGAGCCCGGTGACCGCGTGCTGGTCTTCGCGCCTGCCAGCCGGCTCGTCCACAGCGGGAGCGTCCACCGCGGCGACGTCGTCGTGTTCGACGGGACCTCCGCCTTCGCCTCCGGCCCGCCGGTCACCTCGAGCCCGTTCGTCGACGTCCTCGACGCACTCGCCTCGGTGCTGACGCTGGGAACCGGAACCGATTACGTCAAACGCGTGGTCGGACTGCCGGGCGACCACGTCGTGTGCTGCGACAGCTCCGGCCGGATCGTCGTCAACGGGACCCCCGTGGACGAGACGTCATACCTGGCCGAGGGGGACCGGCCAAGTGACGTGACCTTCGACGTCACCGTGCCGCGGGGCTCCCTCTGGGTGATGGGTGACCATCGCGGCGACTCCAGCGACTCGCGCTCCTATCTCGGACGACCCGGCGGCGGGATGGTTCCGCTGGATGACGTGATCGGACAGGCGACGGTGCGATACTGGCCGCCCGGTCGCCTCGGATCCCTTGGAGAGCCCGGTCCTCTCGCCCTCATCCCTCGATCGCCCGGAGCAGGTCAGTGACTCGACAGCCAACGTCGCCAAGCCCCCTCACTGCCGGGCCCGACGCGCGTGGCTGACGACGGTGCGTCGCGGGTGAGCGCCGGGGAGCGGGCCCGATCGACCTCGGACAAGGACGTCGATGACTTCGAGGACTTCGACGACCTCGACGACAGCAAGGGGTTCCTCGAGAACCTCTGGGGCGGGGTCAAGGAGATCCTCATCATCGCCGTCATGGCGATCGCGCTCTCGTTCGTCGTCAAGACCTGGCTGATCCAGGCGTTCTACATCCCGTCGGGGTCGATGGAGAACACCCTGGTCAAGGACGACCGCGTCATCGTCAGCAAGCTCACACCCGGCCCGTTCGACCTCAGCCGTGGAGACGTCGTGGTCTTCACGGACCCGGGGAACTGGCTCGGGACGGCGCCCCAGACGCAGGAGACCGGTTCGCGGGCGTCGTTGCACCACGCACTCCAGTTCGTCGGGCTCCTTCCCGACGACTCGGACGACCACCTGATCAAGCGGGTCATCGGCCTGCCGGGCGACCACGTGGTCTGCTGCGACCAGAACGGCCAGCTGACGGTCAACGGCGTGCCCATCACCGAGACCTACGTCAAGAACGGTGACCTCCCGAGCGGCGGGAAGCCCCCGTTCGACATCCGGGTCCCCGCAGGCAAGGTCTGGGTGATGGGAGACCACCGCAGCGACTCGTCCGACTCACGGTTCCACGACAACGGCACCGGGGCCACCGGGTCGGTCCCCATCGACGACATCACCGGGCGTGCCGTGATGATCGTCTGGCCGATCGACCACGTGCGCTGGCTGTCGGTGTCCGAACGGATCTTCGCCGACGTCCCCTCGTCGGGCGGCCCGGTGCCCCAACCCAGCTCGACCCGCGGAACCGGCTGACGCCGAACTCTGTCCTGTGGTCGTCGTCCGGAGCAAGAAGCCGTCGCTGCGGGTCGAGCGCGCCCTGCAGCGCGACGGGCACCGCGTCCTCGCCGGCATGGACGAGGTCGGCCGCGGCGCGCTCGCCGGGCCGGTCTCCGTGGGCGTCGTCGTCATCGACGAGTCCTGCCGCTCCGCCCCTGCGGGGGTCAAGGACTCCAAGCTGCTCACCCCAGCCCACCGCGAGCGGATGGTGCGCCCGATCCGCCGGTGGGCCTACGCATACGCGGTCGGTCACTCCTCCCCCGCGGAGATCGACGAGGTCGGGATCATGGGAGGCCTGCGGCTTGCCGGTATGCGTGCCCTCGCCTCGCTGGGCGAGGCCGGCGTCGTGCCCGATCTGGTGATCCTCGACGGCAACCACGACTGGCTGACCCCGCCCGACGAGCTCGGGCTGCTCGCCTTCGCGACCGAGGGCGGGCCGAGCGTCCCGCCGGTGACCACGATGATCAAGGCGGACCTGGCGTGCTCGTCGGTCGCTGCTGCGTCCGTGCTGGCCAAGGTCGAACGGGACGCGATGATGGTCGCGATGTCCGACGACCACCCGGTGTACCGGTGGGCGGTCAACAAGGGCTATGCCGCGCCCGAGCACATGGCGGCGCTCGCGGCGCACGGTCCGTGCGTCCAGCACCGTCGCTCGTGGCGACTGCCAGCGATGATAGAACTGGTCGAACCGACGGCGCCCACCCCGGAGCCGGCGGGTGCGCCGACATCGCGGGGAGCCGTAGGGGAGCAGGCAGCTGTGAGCATGGGTCACCGATGAGCTCCGAGGACCTCGAGAAGTACGAGACCGAGATGGAGCTGCAGCTCTACCGGGAGTACCGCGACGTCGTCACGCTGTTCTCGCATGTCGTCGAGACCGAACGCCGGTTCTACCTGTGCAACTCGGTGGACATGAAGGTGCGCGGCGACGGCGGCGAGGTGTTCTTCGACGTGACGATGCACGACGCGTGGGTGTGGGACATCTACCGGCCGGCGCGGTTCGTCAAGACGGTACGGGTCGTGACGTTCAAGGACGTCAATATCGAGGAGCTGCCCAAGTCGGACCTCGAGCTGCCGTCCTGACGTTCGGGCTTTCGGGCGTTCTCGAAGTTGTCCACACGGTAGTGACCGTTCGTCCCACTATCCCCAGGTCCGTGCCCACCGCGTGACCTGGCCGCCGCCGCCCGCGAGGGTGACGGCATGGAGACGACAGGGATGCCGTGGCAGACGGCGAACGACGTGGGCGGCTATGGCGAGCGGATGGCCGCTCGCTATCTGACGGACCTCGGGTTGGAGGTGTTGGACCGCAACTGGCGCTGCGAGCTGGGTGAGGTCGACATCGTCGCGCGCGACGGCACCTGCCTGGTTGTCTGCGAGGTCAAGACGCGTCGCAGCACGACCTTTGGCGACCCGGTCGAGGCGGTCGACCACCGCAAGCTCGCCCGGCTGAGACGGCTTGCCGGTGCCTGGCTCGCCGAGCACTCCTGCCTCGCCGAACCCTCCAAGCACACGGTGTACTCGGGGCACGCGGATCACGCAGAGCCAGCGACGGGTGGCTGGGCTCAGGAGGTGCGGGTCGACGTCATCGGGATCCTGCGCCCCCGCCGCGGCCCGTGTCGGATCGAGCACCTGGTAGGGGTGCTGTCGTGACTCTCGGGTGTACGCGTGCCGTCGGGCTGCAGGGCATCGTCGGGTTCGTCGTCGATGTCGAGGTGGACGTGTCGAGCGGACTGCCCGCCTTCACGATTGGCGGGAGCCCCGACCGTTCCTGCACCCAGGCACCCGGCCGCGTCAAAGCCGCCGCGTCCAACTCCGGTCACGCGATCCCCAACCGACGCGTGACGGTCAACCTGTCGCCGGCGTCGTTGCCTAAGCTCGGGTCCGGGTTCGACCTGGCCATCAGCGTGGCCGCGCTCGTCGCGTGCGGTGAGATCGCACCCGAGGTGGCATCCCACGTCGTGCATATCGGTGAGCTCGCTCTCGACGGGGCGGTGCGTCCGGTGGTCGGCGTGCTGCCGCTGGTCCTGGCAGCGGCCCGAGCCGGTGTGCGCCACGTCGTCGTACCGATCGCCAACGCCCCCGAGGCCCGGTTGATCCGTGACGTCCAGATCCATCCCGTCGCTCACCTGTCCGAGCTGGTCGCGCGTTATCACGAGCTACGACAGCACAGGGTACCGACGCCGGTCGCCGAGCCTCCGATCGTGCACCACGACCCACCACAGACCCCCGACCTTGTGGACGTGATCGGCCAGACCGAGGCGCGGCATGCTCTCGAGGTGGCTGCTGCCGGTGGGCACCACCTTTATCTCGTGGGGCCACCGGGCACTGGGAAGACCATGCTTGCCGAGCGGCTGCCGGGGCTGCTGCCGGAGCTCGACGACCAACAGGCGATGGAGGTGAGTGCCGTCGCCTCCGTGCTCGGTCGACTGGGTGCGTCGAGCAGCCTCCAGCGCCGCCCACCGTTTGTCGCACCGCACCACGGCGCCTCGCTCGCCGCCCTGCTCGGAGGTGGCAGCACCCGCGTCCTTCCCGGCGCCATCACCCAGGCACACCACGGGGTGCTGTTCATGGACGAGGGGCCCGAGTTCGGCGGATCGGTCATCCAAGGCCTGCGCCAACCGCTGGAGTCGGGCCAGGTGGTAGTGGCCCGCGCGTCGGGCGCGTTCACCTTCCCCTGCCGCTTCCAGCTCGTCATCGCCGCAAACCCCTGTCCGTGCGGGCTCGGGTTCGGGAAGGGCACCAAATGCCGGTGCTCGGCTCTGCAGCAGCGGCACTACCAGGGCCGCCTCAAGGGGCCGGTGCTCGACCGCATCGACATCCAGGTGTTCGTCCCGGCTCCGTCCAGAGCCACCCTGGTGCTCAGCCCGGGTGAGACGAGCGCCGAGGTGGCGGCGCGGGTCGCCGTCGCGCGGGCGCGCCAGCTCGAGCGATGGGGCCGAACCGAATGGCGGTTGAACGCACATGTCCCGGGGCCGCTGCTCCGCGCCGGTCGATACCGGCTGTCACGTGACGTGACTCGCGCGCTCGACCGAGCCCTGGACCGGGGGCAGCTCACCCTGCGCGGTTATGACCGCTGCCTGAAGCTGGCCTGGACCCTGAGCGACCTGTCCGGCGTTGACCGTCCGACCGGCGACGAGATCGGCGCTGCGCTCTGCCTGCGCCAACCGGATGCCTTAGCCGCATGACAGACGAAAGGCAGGAGGAAGCCAAGTGCCCAGCCGAGAGAACGGGCGAGCGAGCAGGTGAGCGAGCAGGCGAGCGAGCAGGTGAGCGAGCGCCACTGCACCGTGACACGGTGACCGAGCTCTCAGGGCGCGTCGGTCCAGAGGAGCGGGCGGCACGCGCGACATGGTCGCGGCTGGCAGAACCAGGGGATCCGCGCGCGACCGGACTGGTCGCCAAGCATGGCGCCGTCGTGGCACTTTCCCTCGTCCTGGACGGAGACCCATGCACTCCGGAGATCTTCCGGACCCGCGCGAACCGGCGAGAGGGGCCCCCGGAGATCGAGGCCGCCGCAGCACTGGGCGCCCGGGTGCTCTGCCCGGGTGACGCGGAGTGGCCGATGGGGGTGAACGACCACCCCGAGCCGCCGCTCTGTCTCTGGGTCCGTGGACCGGTGGAGATGTCTACCCTGGCCCACCGATCTGTGGCAGTCGTGGGGGCGCGCAGCTGCACCGGCTATGGGGACCACGTCGCGTCCGAGCTCGGAGCGGGCCTCGCCGAACGGGGGTGGACCGTCGTCTCGGGTGCGGCGTTCGGGATCGACGTGGCGGCGCATCGAGGTGCCCTGGCCGTGGGCGGGCCGACCGTCGCGGTGCTGGCCGGCGGGGTCGACCGACACTATCCCGTGGCTCACGACGAGCTGCTCCGCCGCCTGATGGAGGTCGGCGCGGTCGTCTCTGAACCGGCCCCGGGGTCTGCGCCGACCGCCGCTCGGTTCCTGCTGCGCAACCGGTTGATCGCGACGATGACGCGCGGGACCGTGGTGGTCGAGGCCGGGCTCCGTTCAGGTGCTCTCAACACCGCCCGCACGGCGGCGAACTGCGGACGACCGGTCGGCGTGGTCCCCGGCCCGATTACCTCCGTGGTGTCGGCAGGTTGTCACCAAGCGGTGCGCGAGGGGGTGGCCGAGATCGTTACGGACGTCGACGAGGTCCTCGACCTCATCGGTTCGATGGGGGTCGACGCTGCCCCCCGCCGTAGTGCGCCGATCACGGCGATCGACCTGCTTGACCCGCAGGATGCCGCGCTCCTCTCGGGCGTCCCGCTCCGGCGGGGCGCCAACGTCGACCGGATCGCCGCAGCGGCCGGAGTTCCGTTGAGCGCGGCGCAGGCCGCGCTCGGCCGGCTCCTGCTCGACGGGCTGGTCATCCAGGACGCGGGGGGCTGGCACAAACCCGCGGCGGGGCGTCGGTGAACACACCCGACTTACGGCTCGGTCGTGGCTACGTCGGTACGTCGGCACGTCGGCACGTCGGCACGGCGGCACGGCGGCACGGCGGCACGGCGGCACGGCGGCACGGCGGCACGGCGGCACGGCGGCACGGCGGCACGGCGGCACGGCGGCACGGCGGCACGGCGGCACGGTCGGCATCTCGGTCGCGGCTCGGCTGGGGTGCTAGGCGCGCGACGTCTTGTCTGGGACGGTGGGCCGGTGGGGACGTTCCAGCAGCGCTCGGAGCTGGCGGCGGCATTCGTGCGGCACCTGCGCTCGGAGCGTGGGCGCTCCGAGCACACGCAGCGGGCTTACGGGTCCGACGTGGCCGCCCTCCTGGAGTTCGC
Organism: Lapillicoccus sp.; assembly: GCA_965277795.1. Classification (GTDB taxonomy): domain Bacteria; phylum Actinomycetota; class Actinomycetes; order Actinomycetales; family Dermatophilaceae; genus Lapillicoccus. The sequence continues at coordinate 2,477,886 of OZ255840.1, read as the reverse complement.
CGCCGAGCACGGCGTCGACGACGTCGAGTCGCTCCGGCTCGCGGACCTGCGGGCCTGGCTCGCCGCGCAGTCGAGCGCCGGCGCGGCCCGGTCCACGGTGGCGCGACGGGCCGCCGCCGCTCGCACGTTCTTCCGCTGGACGACACGCACCGGCCGCACGACGGCGGACCCCTCCCTGCGACTGGTGGCGCCACGCCGGTCCGGGTCGCTGCCAGGCGTGCTGCGTCAGGAGGAAGCAGCGCGCCTGCTCGACACTGCGGCAGTGGCCGCAGACGACGACGACCCGGTGCACGTTCGCGACCGAGCCGTGCTCGAGCTGCTCTACGCCAGCGGGATCCGGGTCGGAGAGCTGACCGCACTCGACGTAGACGACGTGGACCGCAGCGACGACGTGGTCCGGGTCGTCGGTAAGGGCGACAAGGAACGGACGGTGCCGTTCGGGCTGCCGGCCCGCCGGGCTCTGGAGTGCTGGCTTTCTCGTCGCAGCGAGCTCGCCACGAACGAGAGCGGTCCGGCGTTGTTCCTCGGCAGCCGAGGCAGACGGGTCGACCCCCGCCAGGTCCGTGCCCTGGTACACCGGATGCTCGCACAGGTGCCGGGAGCGCCAGATCTGGGTCCGCACGGACTAAGACACAGCGCCGCCACTCATCTGCTCGAAGGGGGTGCCGATCTGCGGATGGTCCAGGAGCTGCTCGGGCACGCGAGTCTCGCGACGACCCAGATCTACACGCACGTCTCCATCGACAGGCTGAGACGCTCCTACGAGCAGGCACACCCACGAGCGTGACGCGGACTGCGTCGGCGCCTGTCTCGACCGCTCCTCCGGGCCTTCCTCAACGTGGGCCACAGGGACGAGCGACGTGCGGTGACGGCGGCGCCCCCAAACTCGACCCCTTCAGTCGGGCCAACGGCAGCCGTCCCCGCGCCGGGACCGATGTTGCCGAGTGTTGCCGATGGCTGCCAAAGATTTCCGCGTGTTGCCGAGTGCTGCTGGCAGTTTCCGACTGTGGCCGCGCGGTGCTGGCACTGTCGCCCTGGTCGACGTCCCGAACGGTGCGCTGAGGGCGACCGGTCACGCGGTCACCGACGGTGTGGACCTGGGCGTGGTCTCACCAGACCTCACCGGCATCGCCGTGCGGCCACAGCGTGCGGCCACAGCGTGGCGCCGCGCCGTGCGGGCCGAGGCGGGTTGGACCGCGAGACCGGGAGGTCACGACCGGTCCAGCGGCAGCAGCATCACGTGCCTGAGACCGAGCAGGGCCAGCGGGTCGAGGTAGGTGTCGCCGCGCAGTACTCCCCAGTGCAGGCACGTTGCCGGAGCGCAGTGGCCGGGCTGCCCACCCACCGTCCCGATCTGCTGACCGCGCACCACCACGTCGCCGACCGCTACCTGGGACTCGATCGGCTCCAGGGTCGTTCGTAGCCCCGCACCTGTACCGACCACGACCACCCCACGCCCCGCGATCGTCCCGGCGAAGGTGACGGTGCCCGCCGCCGCTGCGACGACTGCGTCGCCCACCGATGCGGACAGGTCGACTCCTCGGTGACCGGCCGACCAGCGTGAGGCGGGAGGGTCGAACGGGTGGACCACCGGCGGTTGCCCGGCCAGCGGCCAGGCCCACTCCCGGCCAGCTGGGACCACGACGCCGGGGGGCGGTATGCCGGTTGATGGGCTCGTGACGACCGGGAGCGGAGCGCTGTCGCCGACCTGACCCCCCGGGTCGACGGGTCGCGCCGCGGCTGCTGGGCTGGGCTCGAGGATCAGCAGCGTCGCCACCATGACTCCCAGGACCACCAGGACAAGGGCCTTCGTGCTCGGCGTGGGCCGGTGGGCTGCGGTCATGGGTGCAGCCTCGTCGCCGCCGGGACTGGGGCCAATCGCAGTCGTCAGCCCTGTGGATGACGTGACGAAGAGGCCCCGGGGTGTGGACGACTGGCTCTGACGCGTGCTGCTCGGGCCCCCGACGCCTTCCGCCGCCCGCACCCACCCGCCGTCAAACTGGGCCGAAGGTCAGTGCCGGGCTGAGCCCAGCTCGCGCAGCCGGCCAACGGCCTCGACGAGCACCTCGTCGCGTTTGCAGAACGCAAACCGCACGAGCGTGCGGGCGACGTCGGTGTCGTCGTGGAACACCGATACCGGCACCCCGACCACACCACACAGGCCAGGCAGCTCGCGGCAGAACGTCAAGCCGTCCTGGGCGCCGAGAGGCGCGGCGTCGGCCACGACGAAGTAGGTCCCCGCCGGGCGCGACACGGTCAGGCCGGCGTCCGACAGGCCCTGGCAGAGCAGGTCCCGCTTGCCCTGAAGCGACCCGCTCAGACCGGCATACACCTCGTCGCCAAGGCCGAGGGCGAGCGCGACGGCCGGCTGGAACGGTCCGGAGGCGACGTAGGTGAGGAACTGTTTGACGGTCCGGGCCGCCGCGACCGCACCCGCCGGTCCCGTCACCCAGCCGACCTTCCAGCCCGTCGCGGAGAACGTCTTGCCGGCCGAGGAGATCGAGATCGTGTGCTCCGCCATGCCGGGGAGCGTCGCCACGGGGATGTGCTCCACCCCGTCGAAGGTCAGGTGCTCATAGACCTCGTCGGTCACCACCCAGGCGTCGTGCTCGCGGGCTAGCGCGCATACGAGGTCGAGCTCGGCGCGCGTGAAGACCTTGCCGGTGGGGTTGTGTGGGCTGTTCAGGAGCACCAGACGGGTTCGGCCGGAGAAGGCCGCCCGCAGCGACGCTTCGTCGACCGCGAAGTCGGGAAAGCGCAGCAGCGAGGTGCGGCGGACGCCGCCCGCCAAGGCGATCGTCGCGGCGTACGAGTCGTAGTAGGGCTCGAACGTGACGACCTCGTCGCCAGGTTCGCAGAGGGCGAGGACAACCGCGGCGATGCCCTCGGTCGCCCCGGCGGTGACCAGGACCTGGTTCGCCGGGTCGAGCTCGATGCCGTAGAACCGCCGCTGGTGCCGGGCGACGGCCTGAAGCAGCTCGGGCACGCCGGGCCCGGGCGGGTACTGGTTGCGCCCGCCCCGGATCGCGGCTACCGCCGCGTCGAGCAGCTCCACCGGCCCGTCGGTGTCCGGGAACCCCTGGCCGAGGTTGATCGCACCGGTGCGCGTCGCGAGCGCCGACATCTCCGCGAAGATCGTCGTCCCGAACCCGCGCATCCGCTCGATGAGCAACGGATGGTCCACGAGGTCGGGCATGCCGCCACCGTATGCCGTGACAGCCGCCCCCAGCCTCAGGACCCCGCCGGGAGCCATGACGGGTCGAACCCGCACGCCTGAATGCGGTAGAGCCGGTATCGCCCCTGCACACCCACCTGCTCGAAACCGTCCACGCCAGCGAGGGCGGCCATCCCCGAGGTTCGGTCGCTGAGGCTCAGCCAGTACCGCACGGGTCCGGTGACGGCGTACTGGACGTTGGCGCGGCGCAACGCGTCGCACACCTGGGTGTTGGTGGCCGCCTCCCTCAGGTGCAGGCCGATCAGGGCGCTGTCGGGGTCGGGGTCGAGCAGCAGCGAGTCGAAGAGCACGGGTCGGTCGAAGAAGGCGAAGAGGAACGCCGACCCGTTGGCAGGCACGTCGGTGGTAACGACGCCCGGCGGGATGAGGGCTGCGAGGCGGCCCAGCTGAGCCTGCTCGGTCGCCGAGAGCAGCCGGTGCGTGACCTCGGGCGGGTGGTAGTAACGGTCGACGACGTCGTAGGCCTTGTCGTGGTTGGCCCCGCCGGTGACGAGCAGGAGCAGGACGAGGGCGGCCCCCACGGCGGTCGCTCGCGTCGCCCGCGGTTGCCGGGTCGTCCCCCCGGCCGGGGGAGAGAAGCTCGTCAAGGCACGTTCGACGCCTCGGGCCAGCCACTGGGTGCCCGCGACCGCGAGCAGGGCCGTCGGAACCGCCGCGAGCGCGGCCAGCCGGACCTTGTCGTTGTACCAGTACCCGGTGACGAGCGCTCCCCACCCGGGGTGACCGGTCGCCGCCACGAGGAAGAGCAGGATGCAGGCGACCCACCCGACCAGGACCCAGCGCAGCCGGGCGACCCGGGCACACGCCACCATGCCGAGCGCGACGATCACGAGCAGCCCCCAGGGCATCCGGTCCACCTGCAGCCCGAGCAGCGCCACGTCGCGCAGGCTCGCGCCGAACGGTTCGGACGCCCCCCAGTCGTAGCTCGCTGTGTCCGCAACCTGGCGGGAGAGGCGCGGCGCGGCCAGCAGGCCGGCGACGACGACGATCGCGAGCGTGGTCAGCAGCGCAGCGGCGCGATGCCGTTGGACTCCCGAGCCTCGCTGCACGAGCAGGACGAGCCGGGTGCCAAACGCGAGGACGACGAGCAGCACGAGTGCGACCAGCGCGTTCGGGTGGGTCAGCGTGAGCCCGGGCAGGGCAGCGATGGTGCTGACGACAGCGCCTCGCCGGGACAGTCCTGCGACAGGCCCGACGACTCCGACCGCCACCAGTGCGGGGCCGAGTACACCAGGCAGGAGGGCTGTCGCAAAGAGGTTGGGCCACAGCACCCCCCATCCCATGAGGATGTAGGGAAACGTCGTCATGGCGCCCGCGACCAGTCCCGCCGAGAGCAGCACGACCGACGAGCGTCCGAAGGACAGTCGAGCGAGCGCGACCAGGCCCAGCGGCCAGACCACCGCCGCAGCTGCCAGGGCCGTGAGGTTCGCGGCCGTGACGATGCCGTCGCCTGCGGCCAGGCCGGGAACCAGCTGCGCAGCGGTCACCGCGACGTCGTGGAACCCACTCGGGTAGCCCGCCTTCCCGCCCGATCCCAGCGAGGAGAGGTTGCCGTCGCTCAGATACTGGCGGATCCGGTTCAGGTGAGCCACGACGTCGGTGCTGTCGACCAGCTCGCCCGGCGAACCCATACCGGGGACCGCGGCCACCAGGACGGTGACGGCGCCGACGGCCACGCCCGCCAGCGCGGTCCAGCGGGTGCGCCTGGGGTCGGTGCGGGTGCGACCTACGGCCTCCGCAGCGCCTGACGAGCGCGCCCGAGGCACCGACCACCCTCGGGTGGCGAGTGCCACCAGGACCCCGATCAGCGCCGCCAGCACGACGTACCAGGGCGTCCAGACCAGTCCGAGGAACGGCGCCAGCACCGTCCCCAGGGTGAGCGAGGTCATTCCGAGCGCCGGCGCGACCCCCCAGCCGGCGGGACCGCGCAACCCCGCGGCATACGCGATCGCCAGTCCAGGCACCAGGACGATCGCGACCACGAGGACGAACCACGGCGCCGCCGTCAGCCATGCGGTCATGCACTCATGCTTTGGTCAGGCTCCATCGGTGGCGGGCGGTCGGGGTGCACCATAGGCGATTTCCGTGTGACGGGCGGTGCGGCTTACCATGGGAGCACGGTCTCCACCCCTGGGGGCCGAATTCGCGCGCCTTCTATCCCACCTCAGCATTCTTCACGAGGCGGGGCGTGCACCCGGTGTGGTCCGGCATACCGAGCAGTCACTGAGCTGCGAGGTCCGGTATGGGTGTGCGTCAGGTGCCAGGCAGGTGGCCCCTCCGGGGGAGCTCACCGACGAAACCGACCCAACGATCTTCAGGAGGACCACGGCATGGCCGTTGTCACCATGCGCCAGCTCCTCGAGAGCGGCGTCCACTTCGGGCACCAGACCCGTCGCTGGAACCCCAAGATGAAGCGCTTCATCATGACCGAGCGCAACGGCATCTACATCATCGACCTGCAGCAGTCGCTGACGTACATCAACAACGCCTACGAGTTCGTCAAGGAGACCGTCTCGCACGGTGGTTCGATTCTGTTCGTCGGCACCAAGAAGCAGGCTCAGGAGCCCATTGCCTACCAGGCGACCCGCGTCGGGATGCCCTACGTCAACCACCGCTGGCTCGGTGGCATGCTGACGAACTTCAACACGATCTCCAAGCGGCTGACCCGCCTGAAGGAGCTCGAGGAGATCCACGCCGACGAGTCGAGCTCGGGCCGCACCAAGAAGGAGCTGCTCATCATGAGCCGCGAGCGGATCAAGCTCGAGAAGACACTGGGCGGCATCCGCACCATGCAGCGCGTCCCGTCGGCCGTCTGGATCGTCGACACCAAGAAGGAGCACCTCGCCGTCGACGAGGCCCGCAAACTCGGTCTGCCCGTCATCGCGATCCTCGACACCAACTGCGACCCGGACGAGGTCGACTACAAGATCCCGGGCAACGACGACGCGATCCGTTCCGTCACGCTGCTCACCCGGGTCATCGCCGATGCCGTCGCCGAGGGTTTGATCGCCCGTGCCGGTGGCCGGGCGAATGGTAGCGACGAGGCCGTCGGGGCCGAGGAGCCGCTGGCCGAATGGGAACGCGAGCTCTACGCGGAGGCCGCTGCTGCCGACGCCGGTGTCGTCGCCCCCGCGGCGACGACCGAGCCCGAGACAGTGCCCGAGACAGAGCCCGAGACAGTGCCCGAGACAGAGCCCGAGACAGAGCCCGAGACAGTGCCGGAGACAGTGCCCGACACCGCCTTAGAGGCGACCGACACCGCCGTCAAGACCGCTTCCGAGACGGCTCCAGAGACGGCTCCAGAGCTAGTGACCGTGACGGCTCCCGAGCTGGCCCCCGAGGTCACGCCCGACGCCGACATCGCGCAGGAGGCCGCGGAGACGGCCGGCGAGCAGATCGACGCCGAGGATGTCCAGCCGGGCGCCACGGTCGCCGCGCCGGACGCCGACGCGAGCGAGGTCAGCGCAGCGAGCGAGCAGCCCGCGAACGCCTGAGTGACCACCCAGGGCCGGGTCGTCGTCCTCGCGGAAGACGGCCCGGCCGGGCATCACGCTGCCCGGCGTGAGCCTTGAACCGGGCGGCAGAACGCCCATCACCTCAGTCAGAAATCGAGAGACAGCGACAGACATGGCGAACTACACGACCGCTGACATCAAGACGCTGCGCCAGCAGACCGGCGCCGGCATGCTCGACGTCAAGAAGGCCCTCGACGAGGCCGACGGCGACCACGTCAAGGCCACCGAGATCCTGCGGACCAAGGGTCAAAAGGGTGTGACCAAGCGTGAGAGTCGCACGACCTCCAACGGTCTGGTCGCCGCCAAGGCCGAGAACGGCGTCGGCACGCTCGTCGAGATCCTGTGCGAGACCGACTTCGTCGCCAAGAGCGCGCCGTTCATCGCGCTCGCCGAGCAGGTGCTGCAGCAGGCCGTCGACAGCAGCGCAGCCGACGCCGACACCCTGCTGCAGAGCACGCTGGCCGACGGCCAGACCGTGCAAGAGCTCATCGACAGCGCCAACGCGAGCATCGGCGAGAAGATCGAGGTCAAGCGGGTGGCCCGACTCGCCCCCGACACCGGCACCGTCGCGGCATACCTCCACAAGACCAGCCCCGACCTGCCCGCGCAGATCGGCGTCCTGGTCGCGATCGCCGGTGGCGACGACCAGGTCGCGCGCGACGTCGCCATGCACGTCGCAGCCTTCTCCCCGACCGCGCTGACCCGCGACGAGATCCCGGCCGACACGGTCGAGAACGAGCGCCGCATCGCCGAGGCGACGGCCAAGGAGGAGGGCAAGCCGGAGGCTGCTCTCTCCCGGATCGTCGAGGGACGGGTCAACGGGTACTTCAAGGAGAACGTGCTCGTCGAGCAGGCGTTCGCCAAGGACCCCAAGAAGTCGGTGGGCCAGGTCCTCAAGGACGCTCAGGCCGAGGCTCAGGCTTTCGCCCGGTTCCGCGTCGGGTCCTGACACCCGGTCACACCCGGTCACACCCGGTCACACTGGCTTCACTGGCGGTTCACTCGCACCACTCGGTATGCCGCTCACCCCACCCGGGTGGCCGGCATACCGCTGGACGTGGGCCCGTCATCGTGCACTACCCCACCCCGGTGACGATCGTCGTCGGTCGGGTGACCTGAGAGACCCGCCGCCAGCGGGAGTGGTCGGCAGGTCGTTCGCCTGACAGGCTGACGCACTGTGCCGTCCTTCGAGCCCTTCCCAGCCACGCGCTACGCATCTGCAGCGGACCTGGCCGCCGTGACTGCGCCGCCCTACGACGTGCTCTCCGATCGTGACGTCGAGGTGCTCGCCGCCCGCGACCGGCACAACATTGCGCGCGTCGACGTGCCGCGTGGCGGCGACGACCGGTACGACGTGGCCGCCGCACACCTGCGCGAGTGGGCGGCCGATGGGACATTGGTCGCCGACGACCTGCCCTCCTTCTCGATCTACCGCCGCCGGTTCACCGACGCTACCGGTCAGCCGCGGGAGCTGAGTGGGGTGATCGGCGCGCTCGAGGTGGCCGACGATGGCTCCCGCGACGTCCTCGCCCACGAGCGGACCACCCCCAAAGCCTCGACCGACCGCCTGGAGCTGACCCGTGCCACGGCAGCCAACCTTTCTCCCGTGTGGTGCCTTCACGGATACGCGGGTCTTTCCGGACTGTTCGCCGAGCTCGGCGAACCGGTGGGTTCGTGCAGCGTCGACGGAGTCGAGCACGTGGTCGAAAGGGTCGTCGACCCCGAACGAATCGCCGACATCCAACAGGCGATCGGCTCCGGACCGGCTCTGATCGCCGACGGCCACCACCGGTATGCAGTTGCCCGCCAGTACCGCGACGAGGTGCGCGCGGCTACGGGCCGCAGCGACAGCGACGCCGAGCGGACCCTCGCCTTCGTCGGCGAGCTGGTCGCCGACCAGCTCAGCGTGGAGGCCATCCATCGGCTCTACACCGGGGTGACCGCCGACGACCTAGCGGGTCTGCTCGACCGCTGGTTCTCTCTCGAGCCGGCCGCCGGCGGACTGGAGGCAATCGGTCCTCAGGTGCTGACACGCATGCGGATCGACGGGCGGCTCGTCCTGCTGCGCCCGGACGGCTGGGACTGGCTGGTTCCACGACCGGGCGCCTTCGAGGGAACGCGCGCCCTGGACGGGGTCTGGCTCGAGCAGGCGCTGGCGGGTTCGACCGCCGAGGTGGCCTATCAGCACGGGCTGCCCGACGTGGTTGCCGCCGTTCGCGACGCTCGCGCCAGCGCCGCAGTGCTGATCCGTCCCGTGTCGGTCGACGAGATCCGACGCACCGCCGAGCGAGGGCTTCTCATGCCGCCCAAGTCGACGTACTTCACCCCCAAGCTGCGAACCGGCCTCGTGCTGCGCCAGATGAGCGGGCTTGCGTGACTCGGCGTGCACCTGCCCGGATCCCCACCTGGCGCCGACGACGCCACCCTCGCGTGGCGAGAGGATCAACGATCGCCGTCGGGGCCTTGGCCGTACGCGTGCTGATACCTCTCGTAGAGCGTGTCGATGTCAGCCTGGGCGATCGGTCGCAGCTCTCCGAGCTGCCGGGCGATGTGCACCGTCCGCGCGACCTCCTCGACCAGGGCAGCCGCCTTGACCGCTGCCCGACCGTCCGGACCGATCGTGAACGGACCGTGGTTGCGCATCAGCACCGCGGGGCTGCGTGAGCTGCCCAGAGTCTCGACGATCCCTCGCCCGATCGAGTCATCGCCGATGATCGCGAACGGACCAACGGGCACCGGCCCCCCGAACTCGTCGGCCATCATCGTCAGGACGCACGGGATCTCCTCGCCGCGCGCGGCCCACGCGGTGGCATACGTCGAGTGGGTGTGCACCACCCCTCCGACGTGCGGCAGGTGCGTGTAGACGTAGGCGTGCGCTGCCGTGTCCGACGAGGGCAGGTAGTCACCGTCGACCAGGAGGCCGTCGAGGTCGCACACCACCATCGCCTCGGGCGTCAAGGTGTCGTAGGAGACGCCCGAGGGCTTGATGACGAACAGGTCCGCACCGGGGACTCGTTGGGAGACGTTGCCCGCGGTCCAGACGACGAGCTCCCACCTCGGCAGCTCGGCGTGCAGCGCGCACACCTCGTCACGCGCGCGCTGCACCTCACCACGAACTGAGGAACCCAGCCTGGACAGCCCTGCGCTCACCCCTTGACCCCGGTGCCGGCGACACCCTCGATGATCCGGCGCTGGAAGAAGAAGTAGATGATCACCAGCGGAAGGGCGCCGAGGATCGCGGACGCCTGGATGTCGGCGAGCCGCTGGCCGTAGGAACCCTGGACCGTCGCCAGCCCGACGGGGATCGTCATCAGCTTGGGGTTGGTCAGGGTGTACAGCGGCAGGATGAGGTTGTTCCAGACCGTGACGAAGGTGAGGATCCCGACCGCCGAGATCACCGGCATCGACAGCGGCATGATGATCGACCGGTAGATCCGCCATGGTCCGGCGCCGTCGATGCGAGCGGCCTCCTCCATCTCCTTGGGCAGCCCGTCGAAGAACTGCTTGAAGATGAATACGGCGACGACGGCGGGGACCTGGGGCAGGATCACCGACCAGTAGGTGTTGAGCAGGCCCATGGCGCTCAGCTCACGGAAGATCGGCACGATCAGCACCTGGGTGGGGACCATGATCCCGACGACCATCAACACAAAGATCGCCCGTCGTCCGCGGAACTCCATGCGGGACAACGCATATCCGGCCATCGACGCGAAGAGCACCGTGAGAGCGACCGTGACGATCGAGGTGACGGCGCTGGCGAGGTACCAGTTCCAGATGTCGCCACTCTGCAACAGCACGGAGTAGGAGTGCAGGGTCGGACTGGTGTCCTTGAGAACGGCCTCGGCGCCCAGGGACGCGGTGTCGTTGGACACCAGCGAGGTCCGGATGGCCCACAGAGTCGGGACGAGCCACAGCAACGCGAACGCGATGACGACGATCCGGCTGATGATCGTGAACGCGCGCGACCCCGTCTCGGTCCCCGTCCCCGTGCCTGAGCCAGGGCGGCGGGCTGGCGGGGCTGCGGCGGAGATGCCGGTGTTGTCGGCCAGCGTGGTTGCCATGTCAAGCCCTCGCGTCCTGGATCCGAGTGAGTCCCTGCCGGGCGGCAGCGATCACCATGATGACGATGAACAGCAGCACCGAGGCCGCGGATGCCGCGCCGATGCGGTTGTCGGTGAAGCCGACTCCCGTGATGAACGTGAGTGAGACCTGGGTCGACTGCCCGGGCCCGCCTGCGGTCATCAGGTAGACCTGGTCGAAGATCTTCAGGCTGGCGATGATCTGCAGGAGGATCACCAGGGTCGTGGTGCTGCGCAGCATCGGAATGGTGACGTAGCGGATCTGCTGCCAGGGGGTTGCGCCGTCAATGGCGGCGGCCTCGTACAGCTCGCGCGGCACCTCCTGCAACCCGGCGAGGTAGAGCACGAAGTTGAAGCCGATGGTCCACCACACCGTCGCGGCGGCGATGCCCCACATCGCCCAGGTCGGGCTCGCCAGGACGGCGGTCGGCGTCATGCCGAACCAGCTCTGCGCCAGGGCGAGCAGTCCGGTGTCGGGGGTGAAGACGAACACCCAGATCAGCGCGATCGATGCGGAGGGCAGGATGAACGGCAGGAAGAACGCGAACCGGAAGAAGACCTGACCGCGAGGGATGCGGTTGACGAGCACCGCGAAGACGAAGGACAGGATCACCAGTGGCGGGGTGGTGAGGATCGCGAAGAGCACGGTGTGCCAGAGGGCGGACTGGAAGTCGGGGCGGGTGAGCATCTCGACGTAGTTGCCCAGCCCGGCGAAGCTGCCGAGCCCCGCCTGGACGAGGCTGGTGTTGAAGAAGCTCGCGACGATCATGTAGATCGTGGGACCGAGCAGGAACAGCACATACATGATCGCGAACGGCGCCAGGAACCACCACGCGGGGCGCGGACGCCACCGTGAGGTGGTGTGTGCCGTGGTCTCTTCGGCGGTGCGCGGTCGGGCGCCGGACAGGGTCTGACTGGCCATGTGGGTCTCCTATCGAACGTCAGAGCGGGTTGGCCGCGTTGAGGTAGGGGCCGAGCTGCGTGCGGATGCTCGCCATCGCCTGGGCAGACGTCGACAGGCCCTGCTGGACCAGCGCGATGTTGGAGCCGACGACGTTCTCGAAGGAGGAACCCGACCCGGAGTACCAGGCGAGGGAGTCGAACACCGTGTAGTCGGCGACCGATGAGTAGTCGGCCTGCGGCAGCAGCGCCTTGTACGCGGCGCTGTCGAGGGTGGGCAGGTAAGCAGGGATATGGCCGCCTTGGGCCCAGGTCATGCTCTGGCCCAGCATGAACTTGACGAACCCCATGTCTCGGGTGAGCTGTTCGGGGGTGCGGTCCAGCTTGGGCAGGACAAAGGTGTGTGAGTCTGCCTGCACGGCCTTCTTGTCGAACAGCTGGGGGATGGGTGCCATCCCGAACGTGAAGTCCTTGACCGCCTGCGCGGTGGTCAGCTCCCACTCGCCTTCGATGTAGAACGCCGCCTTGCCGGTGAACATCATCGTCTCGGCGCCGCCGTAGTCGGCCGTCTTGGGGATCCACCCCTGGCTGCTCATCCGCGCGATGTAGTCCAGCGCCTTGATCGCGAGGTCTTCGTTGACGGTGAGGGTCTTACCGCTGTCACCGAGGAACGGGGTGTTGCCGTTCATCTGTGAGTAGAGCGTCTGGAAGAACCGCCACGGCGTCGCGTACTCGCTCACGTTTGCGATGCCCAACGCGTAGGCGCCGGTGGCCTTCTGGGCGGCAGTCATGGCCGCTTCCCACTGCTCGACACCCTCGATGGGTTTGAGCTTCCCGTCCGCGGCGAGCAGGCCGGCCTTCTGGCAGACGTCGACGTTGTAGAACAGCACCAAGGGGTGCGTGTCGAGGGGGATCGCGTAGTTCTTGCCGCCCCGCTGCTGGTTCTTCCAGGCGTTCTGGTTGAAGTCCGACGCCGCCAGCCCGACCGAGGCGAGCATCTGGTCGGTGATCGGCGTCAGAAGGTCGGCGGCGGCGAGGTTCTGCATCCGGGTGAGGTGCGAGACGGCGACGTTGGGGGCCTTGTCACCGACAGTCGCGAGGGTGAGCTTGGTGTAGTAGGGGTCACCCCACGCGAAGGTCGAGGCGGTCAGCGAACCGGCACCGTTGGTGGCCTTGTAGGCGTCGAGCATCGTCTGCAGCCGGACGCCGTCACCACCGCCGAAGAGGTTCCAGAACGTCACGATCCCCGGGTCGAGCGACCCACCGAAGAGGCCGGCGGCAGCCGGGCTGCTGCACCCGCTGACCAAGGCGCTCGCGCCGAGACCCGCGGCGGTCAGGCCGGCCGCGCGGAGCACGGTGCGCCGGGAGACACCATGCGGGCTGGAGTTGCCGACATCCATGTGAGCCACATCCCTTCATCCGTCGCCATCGACGGATTGATTGCGTTAACAGTTTCAGCGCGCTACCCCAAAGTCAAGACTCTGTGGTGGTTGTCGTCGAGATGTTCTCGATAGTGTTATCGTCACCAGCGCCACCGTCGGCTGGGTGTCCAGCCGTGCTCCTCACCAGAGAAGGGCCACCGCATGACCAGCTCGGCTGCACTGCACCTCGACCCGGCGTTCGTGATCGCCCCGGTGCGGCGGCGCATCTTCGGTTCGTTCGTGGAGCACATGGGGCGCTGCGTCTACACCGGGATCTACGAACCGGGTCACCCCACTGCCGATGCCGACGGGTTCCGCGGCGACGTCCTCGACCTGGTCCGCGAGCTGGGGGTGTCCGTCATCCGCTATCCCGGTGGCAACTTCGTGTCCGGCTATCGGTGGGAGGACGGGATCGGCCCAGCTGACGATCGTCCCGTCCGCCGCGATCTGGCCTGGCACACCCTCGAGACCAATGCCGTGGGCATCGACGAGTTCGCTCGTTGGGCGAAGCGCGCCGACGTCGAGGTGATGTACTCCTTCAACCTCGGCACCCGGGGGATCGAGGAGGCACTCGACGCCCATGAGTACATCAACCACGAGAAGGGCACTGCGCTGTCCGACCTACGGCGGAGCAACGGGTCGGACGAGCCGTACGGCGTCACGCTGTTCTGCCTGGGCAACGAGATGGACGGACCCTGGCAGACCGGTCACAAGACGGCGCACGAGTACGGCCGGATGGCGGCTGAGGTCGCTCGCGCGCTGCACAGCGCAGAGCCGGGTTTGGAGCTCGTCGCCTGTGGCAGCTCGAGCTCGGCGATGCCCACCTTCGGTGCTTGGGAGGCCGAGGTGCTGGAGCTGACCTACGACCAGGTCGACTACATCTCCGCGCACGCGTACTACGAGCCCCTTGACGGCGACCTCGGCAGCTTCCTCGCCTCGGGTGTCGACATGGACCACTTCATCGACAGCGTCGTGGCCACCGCCGACAGCGTCGGTGCCCGGCTGAAGAGCCCCAAGAAGATCGACATCTCGTTCGACGAGTGGAACGTCTGGTATCAGTCGCGGTTCGCGAACGAGGGTCCCGGAGACGACTGGAGCGCTGCCAAGCCGCTGATCGAGGACGTCTACAACGTCGCCGACGCCGTGGTCGTCGGGGGGCTGCTCATCTCGTTGCTGCGACACAGCGACCGCGTCGGCGTCGCGTGCCTCGCCCAGCTGGTCAACGTCATCGCACCGGTGATGACCGAGGCCGACGGGCCTGCCTGGCGACAGACCACCTTCCACCCGTTCGCGATCACGTCGCGGCTCGCTCGGGGCGTGGTGCTGCGGGTCGAACCCCAGTGCGACACCTACTCGACGTCGCGTTACGGCGACGTGCCGCAGCTCGATGCGGCGGCGACGTACGACGAGAAGACCGGTGACGTGACGGTGTTCGCCCTCAACCGCAACATCCACGAGACGCTGGCCCTGACCACGGCGCTGACCGGGTTCGGCGACCTCGAGGTGGCCGAGAGCTGGGTCCTCGGCGGCGGGGACCCCCACGTCACCAACACCAAGGACGAGCCCGACCGAGTCGCCCCAGCGGGGCTCCAGTCGGCCAGGGTCGTCGACGGTTCGTTGCAGGCGCAGCTGCCGCCGATCTCCTGGTGCGCCATCCGCATGACCGTCATTGATGGTCAGTGACAGCGACTGACGGCCAGTGTCAGCGAATGACAGCGACTGACAGCGACTGAGTAGGCGACAGGTGAGATGACTACCGAGACCCGCCCGACCACGATGTCCGACGTCGCCCGACTCGCTCAGGTGTCGCCGATGACGGTGTCGCGGGTGGTGACCGGCAACGGCGCCGTCAACGCCGCCACCCGCGACCGGGTGAAAAAGGCGATGCGACAGCTGCGCTACACCCCCAACATCGCGGCGCGCGCCCTGGTCAGCGGCCGCTCGGGCACCATCGGCGTCATCACGCTCGACACCAGCCAGTACGGGCCGGGTGCCGCCCTCCTGGGCATCGAACGCGCTGCGCGGCAACGCGGTTACGGGGTCACCATCGCCACCTTGCCGCAGCTCGACCGGGCCTCGATGACCGACGCGATCGAGGCTTTCGTGCAGCGTTCGGTGGACGGCGTCATCGCGATCGTCCCCCACCTGTCGGCACCGGACGCGCTCACGGAGACCACGCCTCTGCTGCCCTTGGTGGCTGTCCAAGGCACCGGCTCGCCGCACATCCCCGCGGTCACCGTCGACCAACGGTCTGGTGCCTTCCTCGCCACCACCCATCTGCTGGACCTCGGCCACGCGACGGTCTGGCACGTCGCCGGCCCTCGGGACTGGTTCGAGTCACGAGAACGGGAGCGCGGTTGGCGCGAGGCGCTCGCCAGCCGGGCCGCGCCCTCACCGCCGTTGCTGCAGGGGGACTGGTCCGCTGCGTCCGGGTATGCGGCGGGACACCAGCTGCTCGCGGCCGACCGTCCGCCGACAGCGGTGTTCGCCGGCAACGACCAGATGGCGCTGGGGATCCTCCACCTGCTCTACGAGCGCGGCCTGTCCGCGCCGGCGGACCTGAGCATCGTGGGCTTCGACGACATCCCCGAGTCCGGCTACTTCTCGCCCGCCCTGACCACCGTGCGCCAGGACTTCAACGAGCTGGGACGGGCCGGGGTGGGGGTGCTCCTCGACATCCTGTCGGTCGACGGCGGCTCCCGTGACCGGGTGAGGTTGATCCAACCCGACCTGATCGTCCGGGCGAGCACGGCACCACCTCCGTCCACCGACCCCACCACCTCCTCTACTGACCCGACGACCCGTTCTGCTGACCCGACGAGACAGAGGTAGGTAGCCACGTCATGCCCCACCAGGACGACGACGTCTCGCAGGCACGTGCTGCCATCGTCGGGGGAGAGACCGCCCTCGGGATCGAGCTCGGCTCCACCCGCATCAAGGCGGCGCTGATCGGGCCGACCAGCGTGCCCCTCGCGACGGGGAGCCACGCGTGGACCAACCAGCTCGTCGACCGCTTGTGGACCTATGACCTCGAGAGCGTGGTCGAGGGAGTCCAACGCTGCTACGCCGACCTGGCCGCAGACGTCTCCCACCGGTACGGCGTCCCCCTCACCTCGGTTGGAGCGCTGGGCTGCTCCGCCATGATGCACGGTTACCTCGCGTTCGACGACGCTGGCGAGCTGCTGGTGCCGTTCCGCACCTGGCGCAACACGAATACGGACGCGGCAAGCAGGGAGCTCACCGAGCTGTTCGACCAGAACATCCCCCATCGCTGGAGCGTTGCTCACCTCTACCAGGCGATCCTCGACGACGAGGAACACCTGGGGCGTCTCGCCCACATCACCACGTTGGCCGGGTATGTCCACTGGCAGCTGACCGGTCGTCAGGTGGTTGGTGTGGGGGACGCCAGCGGAATGTTCCCCATCGACTCGACGACTGGGCAGTTCGACCAGGCCCTGGTCGCCCGGTTCGAGGAGCTCATCGCGGATCGGGGCTTTGCGTGGCGTTTCTCACAGGTTGTCCCGACCGTGCTGTCCGCCGGACAGGACGCGGGGACGCTGACCGCATCAGGGGCCCGGCTGCTCGACCGGGCAGGGGCACTCGAGCCCGGCGCGCCCCTGTGCCCCCCCGAGGGTGACGCGGGCACCGGCATGGTGGCCACCAACACCGTGGAGGTCGGCACCGGCAACGTCAGCGCCGGTACGAGCATCTTCGCCATGGTCGTCCTCGAGCGTCCGCTGCGCGCGATGCACCGAGAGGTGGACCTGGTGACGACTCCGTCGGGCGATCTCGTGGCGATGGTGCACTGCAACAACGGCACGGGTGACCTCGACGCGTGGGTGGCGGTCTTCGGGGAGTTCGCCGCTGCTCTCGGCGTCGAGGTGGACAGCGGCCGCGTCTTCCAGCTGCTCTTCACCGCGGCGATGTCCGGGGATCCGGACGGCGGCGGACTGCTGGCCTACAACTATCTCTCCGGCGAGCCCGTCGCCTCCCTGGAGGAGGGGCGGCCCCTTGTCGTCCGTTCACCGGACAGCCGGTTCACGTTGGCCAACTTCGTCCGGACCCACCTTTACGCGACGCTCGCGGCACTGCGCATGGGCATGGATGTCCTGCGGGCCGAAGACGTCCACCCGCGGAACCTCATTGCGCACGGCGGCTTCTTCACCACCGTGGGCGTCGGTCAACGCGTCCTGGCCGCGGCCCTCGACACCCCGGTGTCGGTGGGGGAGTCGGCGGGCGAGGGCGGTCCGTGGGGGATGGCGTTGCTGGCCGCATACCTGCGTGATCAGCGGGGCGGGCGCGATCACGAGCCGCTCGGCGAGTACCTCGCGCGGAAGGTGTTCCACAGCGGCTCGTTCGAGACGATCACCGCGGATGCGAGCGAGGTGGAGGGTTTCGACTCGTTCATGGGCCGCTACACCCGAGGCCTCGCCATCGAGCGGCGCGCCGTCGAGCTGCTCTGACGGACGTGTCGTAGGGCCCGCGACGAGCCGGTCCGGGCGGGCGATCGTAGGCTGACGCGGTGGACTCGCAGGCGACCGCCGCAGACGCCTCGTCGCCAGTGTCGACGTGGCGCGTGCTGCTGTCCTATGCCCGCCCGCATGGGCGGATGCTGCTGGTCGGAGGGCTGTTGAGCGTGGCTACGGCGGCCAGCGGCCTCGGCCTGCCGCTCGTCGTGCGAGAGCTGATCGGCAACCTCGGTGGAGACGGACCCGTGACGGGTCTGGTCGCACTGATGTCAGTGCTCGTGGTGGTCAACGCGGCCCTCGGTGCCCTCGGCGGATACGTCCTGCGCCGCACCGCCGAGTCGGTGGTTCTCGCGGCCCGGCGGCGGCTCCTCTCGCGCCTGCTGCGACTGCGCCTGTCGGCTGTGGAGCGCCACGAGCCCGGCGACCTGATGTCTCGAGTCACCGCCGACACGACGCTGCTTCGCGAGGTGACGATCGACTCGCTGGTCGGAGGGGTCACCGGGATCCTCACGCTCACTGCCACGGTGGTGCTGATGGCCCTGCTGGACCTCGTCATGCTCGCGGTGACGCTCGCCGCTCTGGGGGTTGCCGTCGTGGTGATCGGCGTTCTCGTGCCGCGGATCAACCAGGCGTCCCGGCGCGCCCAGGAGTCGGTCGGTGCGATGGGTGCGGCACTGGAGCGGATGTTCGGAGCGTTCCGCACGGTCAAGGCCTCGGGCGCCGAGACGCGCGAGGGGGAGCGGCTGGATGCTGCTGCCACCGAGGCCTGGCGAGCCAGCGTCCGCGCAGCAAAGTGGGGGGCGATCGCCGGCAACACTGCAGGCCTGGCCATCCAGGTGGCCTTCATCGCGGTGCTGACCGTGGGAGGCGCCCGCGTCGCGGCGGGCACCATCACGGTGGGGACCCTGGTCGCGTTCCTGCTCTACGTGTTCTTCCTCATCTCGCCGGTCAACCAGCTCGCGGGCGCGGTCACGCAGTACCACGTGGGCGCCGCCGCGGTCGCCCGGATCCAGGAGGCCGAGGCCCTGCCGGTCGAGTCGACCACGTTGGCGGGTCCAGCGGCCGAGCTGCCCCGATCCAGCAGGAGGCCCGTCGCCGTCAGCTTCGACCGGGTGTGGTTCCGGTACGACGCCGGACTGCCGAGGGTGCACGACGAGGTCAGCTTTGCGGTCCCACCAGGGGGGATGTCCGCGTTCGTCGGGCCGTCCGGGGCGGGCAAGAGCACGGTGTTCTCGCTCATCGAACGTTTCTACGAACCCGACGGCGGACGGGTCCTCGTCGACGGCATCGACGTGCGGGACTGGCCGCTCGAGCAGCTGCGCGCATCGATCGGCTACGTCGAGCAGGATGCGCCCGTCCTGTCCGGCACGCTGCGGGAGAACCTGCTGTTCGGTGCACCTGACGCCACCGAGGAGAGCCTCCAGCAGGTGTTGCGGACCACCCGGCTGCTCGCGATGATCAGCAACCTGCCCGACGGTCTCGACACCACCGTCGGGCATCGTGGGATGAAGCTCTCCGGCGGGGAGCGTCAACGTGTTGCCATCGGCCGCGCCCTCCTGCGAGGACCCCGCCTGCTGCTGCTCGACGAGGCAACCTCCCAGCTCGACGCGGTGAACGAGGCAGCCCTGCGTGACACGGTCGCCGACGCTGCCGCCGCCACCACCGTCCTGGTCGTCGCCCACCGGCTGTCGACGGTCATGCTGGCCGATCGCATCTTCGTGATGGAGGGCGGCCGGGTCCGCGCCGTCGGCACCCACTCCGAGCTCCTCGGGAACGACCTGCTCTACCGGGAGCTCGCGGCTACCCAGTTCCTCGTCCCCGTGCCCTGACGCTGGTGCTGCCAGGTGTGACAGGATCCGTGACGCACCGTGTCTTCCTGGAGGTTCCGAGTGACGTTCGACGCCCCGGCCCCGACCTTTCGTCGGGTCCTGCTCAAGCTGTCCGGAGAGGTCTTCGGCGGAGGACGGATCGGTCTCGACCCCGCCGTCGTGAAGGAGATCGCCGAACAGATCGCCGTGGCGGTCAACGGGGGTATGCAGGTGGCCATCGTCATCGGCGGCGGCAACTTCTTCCGCGGCGCCGAGATGCAGGCACGCGGCATGGACCGGACCCGGGCCGACTACATGGGCATGCTCGGCACGGTGATGAACTGTCTCGCGCTGCAGGACTTCCTCGAGAAGGCGGGCATCGAGACGCGCGTTCAGACCGCCATCACCATGGGCCAGGTGGCCGAGCCCTACATCCCCCGACGGGCGATCCGGCACCTCGAGAAGGGCCGGGTGGTCATCTTCGGGGCCGGTGCAGGAATGCCGTACTTCTCCACCGACACCGTCAGCGCGCAACGCGCCCTGGAGATCAAGTGCGACGTCGTGCTGATGAGCAAGAGCGGCGTGGACGGGGTCTACGACGCCGACCCCCGGCTGCATCCCGAGGCGAAGAAGCTCGACACCTTGACCTTCGACGAGGCGATGCAACGCGGACTGCGGGTTGTCGACCAGGCCGCGTTCGGCCTCTGCCACGACAACAAGCTGCCCATGGTCGTCTTCGGCATGGAGGGCGAGGGCAACATCACCCGCGCCCTGCAGGGTGAGAGGATCGGCACGCTCGTCACCCCGAGCTGACCAACTGGCCCGAGCGTCGGCATGCCTACGAGAAAGCGGCGGAAACCATGATTGACGAGACTCTCTTCGAGGCCGAGGAGAAGATGGAGAAGGCCGTCGACGTCGCCAAGGAGGACTTCGGCAGCATCCGGACCGGACGGGCTACACCCGCGATGTTTAACAAGATCCTCGTCGACTACTACGGCGCGCCGACCCCCCTGCAGCAGCTGGCGTCGTTCCAGACCCCCGAGGCGCGGACCATCCTCATCAGCCCCTTCGACAAGTCGTCGATGCACGAGATCGAGAAGGCGTTGCGCGACTCCGACATCGGCGTCAACCCGAGCAACGACGGCAACATCATCCGGTGCGTCCTGCCGGTGCTCACCGAGGAGCGCCGGCGCGAGTACATCAAGCTCGCGCACTCCAAGGCCGAGGAGGCGCGCGTCTCGATCCGCAACGTCCGCCGCAAGGCCAAGACCGACCTCGACAAGCTCGTCAAGGACGGTGACGTCGGCGAGGACGACGGCGCCCGTGGTGAGAAGGACCTGGACGGCCTGACCAAACGCTACGTCGACTCCGTGGACACGCTGCTCAAGAGCAAGGAGGGCGAGCTGCTCGAGGTCTGACGACCCCGCGCACCGCCCCACCGTAGTGTTCAACGAACGACGACACAGGCCCGACGAGTGACCGACGGATGACCCAGCGATGACCGACCCAGCGTCCCCGCCGGAGGACGGCGCCGAGGCCGGCGACGGGCTCGTCGCCCCGGTCACGACGGAGGCGCAGTCGGTCAAGACCTCCCGGGCGGGACGTAACCTTCCGGCGGCCGTCGGTGTCGGCGCGAGCCTGGGCGCTGCGGTCGTCATCACGCTGTTCGTCGTACCGAAGTGGTCCTTCGTCGTCCTGGCCACCGCGTGTGTCTGCGTCGGGGTCTGGGAGATGTGCCGAGCACTCAAGGCCGGTGGGTTCGACGTCCCGGTCGTCCCGAGCCTGGTCGGCTGCGTGAGCATGGTCGTGGCTGCCTACGTCGGTGGCGGACAGGCGCTGACCGTCTGTTTCGCCCTGACCTGCCTCGCCATCCTCGTCTGGCGGGTTGCCGACGGAGTGGCTGGAGCGGCGCGTGACGTCATGGGCGGGGCGGTCGTCGCGGCATACCCGTCGTTGCTCGCCAGTTTCAGCTCGCTGCTGCTCGCCCCCTCGGACGGGTCGTGGAGGCTGTTCACCTACGTCGCCCTCACCGTCGCGAGTGACATCGGCGGGTATGCCGTCGGTGTCCTCACGGGACGCCACCCCCTGGCGCCGACGATCAGTCCCAAGAAGTCGTGGGAAGGGTTCGCCGGGTCGGTCGTCGCCTGCATGGTCGTTGGTGCCGTCTGCGTGCACTTCCCCCTGCACGGCTCCTGGTGGGTCGGTGCGCTGGTCGGGGCGGTGGCCGCGGTCGCCGCGACGGCCGGCGACCTCGTCGAGTCCACGATCAAGCGCGACCTCGGGATCAAGGACATGTCCAACATCCTCCCCGGCCACGGGGGCCTGATGGACCGGCTCGACTCATTGGTGATGACGGCGCCCGTGGTCTGGGCACTCCTTGCCGTGCTCGTCCCGGTCGGCGGTGGCTGACGGGTCGGGGGTGCGTATCAGTCAGTGAGCCGATCGATGTGTGTCTGATGTGGTCAGGCCAGCACCACCAGGACATTGATCCGGACAGAGGTCGCCACATTGACCGCCACATTGACCGCCACATTGACCGTCACATTGACCGTCACCCTGGGGCCGGCTCGGCCGGACTGCCAGGGGCTGAGCAGTCGGTGTTCGTCGGTTCGGCGATCCTGCCACCGGCTGCCAGAATGTCCTCCTGATGTCCGAACAGCCCGCCCCACCCGTGCCGCTACCCGAGCCGACCGTTGCTGCACCCCGTCCCGGCCAGCTGACCTTCGCCGCCCCGCGCCGAGGCAAGCCGCCGCGGCACCTCGCCGACCTCACTCCGGACGAGCGCAAAGCGGCTGTGGAGGCGCTGGGGCACCGGGGCTTCCGCGCCAAGCAGCTGTCCAAGCACTACTTCGAGCGGCTGGTCGACTCACCCGAGCAGATGACCGATCTGCCCAAGGCGATCCGCGACGACCTGGTAGGCAACCTGCTCCCGACACTGCTCACACCGATCGTCCAGCGCACCGCCGACGACGGTGCGACGATGAAGTCGGCCTGGCGGTTGCACGACGGGGCCATCGTCGAGTCCGTATCGATGCGCTATCCCAACCGGGTCACGATCTGCATCTCCAGCCAGGCGGGCTGCGGGATGAACTGCCCGTTCTGCGCGACCGGCCAGGCGGGCCTGACGCGCAATATGTCGACCGGGGAGATCGTCGAGCAGGTGGTGCACGCCGCCCGATCCCTGCGCCGTGGTGAGCTGGGTATCGGTGCGGACGACGAGCGCACCGCCCCGCTGCGCGTCTCGAACGTCGTGTTCATGGGGATGGGCGAGGCGCTGGCCAACTACCGAGCCGCGATCGGCGCGATCCGGCGGTTGACCGACCCCGCACCGGACGGGCTGGGGATGTCGGCTCGCGGCATCGTCATGTCGACCGTCGGTCTGGTTCCCGCCATCGACAGGCTCGCGGGCGAGGGCATACCCGTCACGTTGGCGTTGTCCCTGCACGCTCCTGACGACGAGCTGCGCAACGAGCTGGTGCCGATCAACACGCGGTGGTCGGTGGACGAGACGCTCGAGGCGGCACGCCGCTACTTCGAGACGACGAAGCGCCGAGTGTCCATCGAGTACGCGCTGATCCGCGACATCAACGACCAGGCGTGGCGCGCGGACCTGTTGGGGCGCAAGCTCAACACGCTCGGCCGCGGCTGGGTGCATGTCAATCCGATCCCGCTCAACCCGACCCCCGGCTCGAAGTGGACTGCGTCGCGCCCGGGTGTCGAGCAGCAGTTCGTCGAGCGGCTGAGGGCAGCCGGCATCCCGACGACCGTCCGCGACACCCGCGGCCAGGACATCGACGGGGCCTGCGGTCAGCTGGCGGCGTCGACCGCCTGACCTCGGACATCCAACGAGGTCAAGGGCGTCGGCCGAGGGTGTAGCGCACGTCCTGCCAGAACGTCACCGACCCGTCGGCATCGCACGCAGCCTGGATGCGTCGGCTCGCCTCCGCCAGCACGTCAGCGCGCCGGTCCTCCGGCACGAACATCCAGAAGGCACGCTGACCCACCGACATCGAGAACGCATACCAGTGGTCGGTGTCGTCGAACCGCACCTCGACTCGACGCGTCATGGTGCGGACGTCGACGAACCCGGCGTCGCCGAAGAGCTGCTCGACGCCGGCGTCCGAGCCGAAGGGGCCGGACGCGCCGCTCGTCCGCGCGTCGAGCAGCTGCGGTGGCAGGTATGGGTCGAACACGTCGTCGACGCTGGACCACGCCGGGTCCTGCTCCCCGAACGTCGTGATGCCGAGCCGCCCGCCAGGAACGAGCAGGCCCCGCCACTCCACCAGGGCGCCGGCGGGATCGGGCAGGAAGAACAGCACGAGTGAGGACGAGACGAGGTCAGCGGGCGACCCCAACCGTTGAGCGTCCGGGCGCTGGGCGTCGAGGAGAACCACCTCGACGTTGGGCAGGCCTTCGGCCGCCACCAGGTCACGGCAGTGCTCGACCATGCGCGGCGACAGGTCGGCGCCGACCACCGACCCGCGCGGCCCGACCCGCCGGGCGACGGGGAGCAGCACCGCACCGCGGCCACAGCCCAGGTCGAAGACGCGCTCACCCGGTTGCGGGTTGAGCTCGTCGACGAGTCCGGCGGCGATCGGACCGAAGAAGTCCACACCGACCTGGTCGTAGCTGTCCGCCACTGCGTCGAAGAGGCGGACGAGGCGTTGGGTCTGGTCGCTCATTGGACCGTGCTGCCCGCGTCGTGGCGGAAGGGGACCGGCGCAGGGGCACTGCTTCGTGCGGCGACGGGAAGCAGTCTCGAGCCCTCGAGCACCCACGCCCCGTGCCTCGGGTTCGAGGTGACGACCGGTTTGCTGCTGCTCGGCGGGCGCCCGGGGTGGGCGAGATGTCCGCGTGGGACGGGGGCCAGACGCAGCCGTTTCATCAGCGTGTCCCCACCGACCCGGTCGGTGCCGGGATGACGACCGAGGTTGCTGCGGCTGCCCACGGCAGGGCGCCGCCCGGCGACGAGCCGGCAAGATCGGGCATCTCCATCTCCATCGGGTGAGTCCACGCGCGAGTCGCGGGGTGGGTCGAGGTTAGCCTCAGTCTTCACGTGGGGATGGGTGATATCGGTCGGAACGTCGACCGATATCACCCATCTGCGCGCACGGGGAATGACCGACGGTCAGTCGGTTGCGTTCAGCCGGGCCAGCTCGTCGTCGCTGAGGACGAGGTCGGCCGCGGCGGCCGAGTCGCGGATCGTCTCCGGCCTCGACGAACCCGGGATCGGGACGACGACCGGGGCGGTCGCCAGCATCCAGGCGAGCGTGACCTGTTGGGGGCTCACGTCCCTCTCGTCCGCGACCTGCTGGAAGGGTGCGAACCGTGACCCGAGGTCGCTCGCCTTGGAGATGCCGCCCAAGGGAGACCAGGGCAGGAAGGCGATGCCCATCTCGGCGCACAGCTCCAGCTCGGGGATCGAGCTGCGGTAGGCGGGGGAGTACTGGTTCTGCACGCTGACGAGACGGCCGTCGAGGACCTTCTGAGCGAGGCGGATCTGGTCGGGGTTCGCGTTGGAGATGCCGGCCATCCGGATCTTGCCGGCGTCGAGCAGCTCACCGATGGCTCCGACCGACTCGGCGTAGGGGACGTTGGTGTCAGGTCGGTGCAGCTGGTAGAGCCCGATCGCCTCGACGCCGAGGCGCTTGAGCGATGCGTCGCAGGCCTCTCGTAGGTGCGCCGGCGAGCTGTCGATCGTCCAGGACCCGTCACCCGGGCGCAGGTGTCCACCCTTGGTGGCGACCAGCACCTCGCTGGAGTCACCGCTCCACGAGGCGAGCGCCTCGGCGATGAGCGACTCGTTGTGGCCGTCGTCGTCGGCGTGCAGGTGGTAGGCGTCAGCCGTGTCGATGAGCGTCACGCCCGCGTCCAGTGCGGCGTGGATGGTTGCTACCGAGCGGGCGCGGTCGGGCCGGCCCTCGATGGACATGGGCATCCCCCCGAGGCCGATGGGGGAGACGCTGACGGTTCCGATCTGGCGGGTAGTCATGCCCACTACGTTATCCGTTCGTGATGATCGCGACGACGTCGCGCAGGTCGTCGACGAGGTGTACGGCGCTGGCCATGCCGCGCCCGGCGGCGAGGGTCTGCAGCAACGGCCAGACGGGGAAGGTCGAGGTCCAGTGCTCGACCCCGACCAGCACCAGGGGAGGCAGGACGGCACCGGGCGCGGCGTAGTAGAGCCGGGTCACGAGCTGAAAGACCTCCTGGACCGTCCCCGCCGCGCCGGGCATGACGATCACCCCCGCGTTCGACCGGGCGAGGAGGCCGTCCTCACGGACCGCGTTGGAAAAGTACTTGGCGATGCCCTCGGCAAACACGTTGGGCGGTTCGTGGCCGTAGAACCAGGTCGGTACTCCGAGCGAGCGGGGCACCGCAGTCGGTGCCCCCGCCTGGGCGGTGGGTTCGGGGGAGCCGCCCCGGGGGACCACTCGGGCTCCCAGCTCCGAGAAGGGTACGAAGGGTGCGAAGGGTGCGAAGGCCGCGACGGCCGCGAAGGCCGCGACGGCCCACGCGCCCACGTCGGGACAAAAGGACGGCACCGATCGCAGCCGGTCCAGCGCGGCCTCGACGGCATCCGCTGAGGGAGCTGCGGCACCGAGGTTCGCGGCCTCCATGGCCCCCGGTCCGCCACCGGTGGCAACGAGCAGACCAGCACCGGCCAGGGACAGACCGAGGTGCGCCGACGCGGCATACGGCGTCGAACCCCGTTCTGCCGCATGACCTCCCATGACACCGACGACACGGCGACCTTCGACCCACTCGTCGAGGGCGTCATTGACGGAGTCGTCGTGGATGGCCTTCAGCAGGCTGGCGTAGGCGTCTCCGGCGATCCGCATGTCTCGCGACCACGCGTAGGCCCGGGCGTCCGGTGTCGAGGCGTAGCCACCGGGTCCGTCGAGGCCGGCGTAGAGCTCACGGCCGGTGTAGAGGTGCGCTCGGAACACGTCGACCGGCACGTCGGGGTCTCCCGGGAAGACGATCGCGCCGTGAGACTGCAAGTGTGACAGGAGGTTCGCGGGCACCGTCCCGCCCAGCACCACCAGACCGGTCAGCTCGTCCTCGCGGGCCAGCCGTCCCGCGACCGGTCTGAGGTCCAGGTCCTGCAGCCGCAGACCCGCGAGCGGTCGACCGTCGTCGAGCCAGGTCTGCAGCTGGGCGACCGAGTGCATCTCCACGCCCCGGATCGTGTCACTAGTCTCGCAGGATGAACGATGACGCGGCCGGATCGCGTGGCTATCCAGAGGCCTACAACCGCAGCCTCGCAGACCCGCAAGGGTTCTGGAGCGAGGCTGCCCGCGACATCGACTGGATCGTCCCGCCCGACCGGGTCCTCGACGACAGCCGGCCTCCCTTCTACCGGTGGTTCCCCGGGGCGACGCTCAACACCTGTTTCAACGCCGTGGACCGGCACGTCGCCGGTGGCCGCGGCGACCAGGTCGCGATTCACTACGACTCACCCGTCACCGGGACAAGGCGCTCGATCACATATGCCGAGCTGCTCGTTGACGTGCGCCGACTAGCCGGGGCACTCGTCGGGGCTGGCGTCGGCAAGGGAGACCGGGTGGTGGTCTACCTGCCGATGGTCCCTGAGGCCGTCGTCGCGATGCTCGCTTGCGCCCGCATCGGCGCCGTCCACTCGGTCGTCTTCGGCGGGTTCGCCCCGGCGGAGCTGGCCGCCCGGATCGACGACGCACAGCCCACAGTCGTCCTGACGGCGTCCTGCGGCGTGGAACCGAACCGGGTCGTGGAGTACAAGCCGATGGTCGACGCTGCCATCGGCCGGACCACCCATCGACCGGATCTCTGCGTCGTCCTGCAACGTGAACAGGGACGGGCAGAGCTGGGTCCCGGGGACGTGGACTGGGCGGACTTCGTTGCGTCGGCGGCTGCCGACGCCGGCGCGGACTGCGTGGAGGTTGCCGCGACGGACCCGCTCTACATCCTCTACACGTCGGGGACGACCGGGAGACCGAAGGGGATCGTCCGTGACAACGGCGGGCACGCGGTCGCGTTGCGGTGGTCGATGGAGCACCTCTACGACGTGCATCCGGGCGAGACCTGGTTCACCGCCAGCGATGTCGGGTGGGTGGTCGGCCACTCCTACATCGTCTACGCGCCGCTGCTCACCGGTTGCACCACGGTGCTCTACGAGGGCAAACCGGTCGCAACCCCCGACGCAGGAGCGTTCTTCCGGGTCATCTCCGACTATGGGGCTGTCGCGATGTTCACCGCGCCGACGGCATACCGAGCCATCAAGAGGGAGGACGCGACCGGTGCGCGAGCCGCGTCCTACGACCTGTCGTCGCTGCGAACCTTGTTCCTCGCAGGCGAACGTCTCGACCCCGATACGTGGCAGTGGGCGAGCGACCGGCTCGGGGTGCCCGTGATCGACAACTGGTGGCAGACCGAGACGGGATGGCCCATCGCGACCAATCCCCGCGGCATCGAGGCGCTGCCGATCAGACCAGGCTCACCGTCGGTGCCCGCGCCGGGGTATGCCGTCGCGATCCTCGGCGACGACGGCCAGCCGGTCGGGCCTGGGGTGGAGGGGGCGATCTGCCTGCGCCTGCCGATGCCGCCCGGGACGCTGCCGACGCTGTGGGGCGACGACGACCGGTATGTCGCTTCGTACCTGTCGGCGTTCGACGGGTACTACCTCACCGGGGACGGCGGCTACCTCGACGAGGACGGATACCTGTTCGTCATGGGCCGCACCGACGACGTCCTCAATGTCGCAGGACACCGCCTGTCGACCGGATCGCTCGAGGCCGCGCTCGCGGCACATCCCGACGTAGCGGAGTGCGCCGTCATCGGCGTCGCCGACGAGCTCAAGGGCCAGGTGCCGCGCGGGTTGGTCGTCGTCAAGGCGGGCGTGGACGTCGCTGCTGACGGCGAGCGGATCAGGTCCGAGCTGGTGGCGCTGGTTCGTAGCGAGGTGGGCGCGGTGGCGGCGCTGCGGCAGGTCGACATCGTGGCGGCCCTGCCCAAGACGCGGTCGGGCAAGATCCTCAGGCGAACGATGCGCGAGATCGCCGACGGCGGGTCGCCAGGCACTCCGCCCACCATCGAAGACGCCTCCGTGCTCGAGACGCTGACTCCGGTGTTGCGTCCTCAGGCCTGAACCGGCCGGGTTCCCGGGTTCCTGGTTCCCGGGTTCCCTGGTTCCCTGGTTTCCACGGTGGGTCACGTTGATGACCGTCGGTTCGATCACTGCTCACCAGTGAGGTGAGCCGTTCGCGCCCCCGTCCCCTGACCCCGGATCGAGCTGCGGATCGAGCTGCGGATCGAGCTGCAGATCCAGCTGCGAATCATCGTGCGTCTGATGTTGTCCTGACGACACCAAACGCACCCTGATCGGCACACTGGTCGGCCCTGCTCGGGTGTTCAAGGTCTCGCGACGGTGCTCACGCTCCCGCTCCAACCGCTGATCGCGGTCGAGCTCGGGTCTGCCGCCGTCGGGCTTCGCGGGCACGCGCTCCTCGCGTCGGTCACGGCCGCCCTCCCCGCCGCGCAGAACGTTTTCACCTCGTCATCGCGCTGACCTTCAGGGGCGCGTGAGCTACTGGCCGGTTCGTCCGTCGACGCATTCGCGTAGCAGGTCGGCGTGGCCGCAGTGCCGGGCGTACTCCTCGACCATGTGCACGAGCAGGTCACGTACCGAGACCGACTCACCGTCGCCGTAGGAGAACGTACGGCCCATGTCGTCAGCTGCCGCTACGAGCTCCTCGGCGTGCGTGATCTCGGCCTGCCACAACGTGAATGCCTCAGTGACCACCTCGGGGTCGGCTACCGCGCCGTTGATGTCTCCGTCTCGGTCGTGCTCGACGTAGTGCCGCGACACGTCCTGCCCGCCCATCCGGATCCGGAACCAGGTCTGCTCCACCTTGGCCATGTGTCGCACCAGGCCGAGCAGGGACAGGGTGGACGGCGGAACGGACCTTGCGGCGAGCTGGACCGCGTCGAGACCTTCGCACTTCATTGCGAGCGTGAGGCGGTAGGACCGGAGGTAGTCGACCAGGTTGGCCTTCTCGTCGGCGGCCGTGACGCCGGTGTCTCGAGGGTCGTCATCGGGGTCGACCCACATGTCGGGGTACTTCGTCGCTTCACTGGGAGACATCCGGCGAGTATGTCGCCCGCCGGCGCCCGCGGCGTACGAAATTCTAGATGTGCTCGAGTGCGCCCTCGAGCACCGACCGCAGCCGCGCGGTGATGTCGGCGAACTCGGGCTCGCCGATCGTCAGTGGTGGCGCCAGCTGGACCACCGGGTCGCCGCGGTCGTCTGCGCGGCAGTACAGGCCGGCGTCGAACAGGGCCTTCGACAGGTATCCGCGCAGCAGCCGCTCCGCCTGGTCGTCGTCGAACGTCTCCCGGGTCTGCTTGTCGGCGACCAGCTCGATCCCGTAGAAGTACCCCTCGCCGCGCACGTCGCCCACGATCGGCAGGTCCAGCAACGTCTCGAGCGACGCGCGGAACTTGGGGGCGTTCTCGTGGACGTGCTGCGTCAGACCCTCCCGTTCGAAGATGTCGAGGTTTGCCATCGCCACGGCCGCCGAGACCGGGTGACCGCCGAACGTGAACCCGTGTGAGAACGACGTCGTCCCGTGTCGGAACGGCTCGAACAGGCGGTCGCTCGCAATCAATGCGCCGATGGGGGAGTAGCCGCTGGTCATCCCCTTGGCGCAGGTGATCATGTCGGGCACGTAGTTGAACTCGTCACACCCGAACATCGACCCGACTCGCCCGAACGCGCAGATCACCTCGTCCGAGACGAGCAGCACGTCGTACTGGTCGCAGATCTCCCGCACTCGCTCGAAGTACCCCGGAGGCGGGGGGAAACAGCCACCGGAGTTCTGCACCGGCTCGAGGAACACCGCGGCAACCGTGTCAGGACCCTCGAACTCGATGGCCTCGGCGATCCGGTCCGCGGCCCACCGCCCGAACGCCTTGGGGTCGTCACGCAGGTGCTCCGGCCCGCGGTAGATATTCGTATTGGGGACCTTGTGGCCACCGGGGACGAGCGGCTCGAACATCTCCTTGGCAGCCGGTATGCCGGTGATCGAGAGGGCTCCCTGCGGAGTCCCGTGGTAGGCCACCGCGCGGCTGATGACCTTGTGCTTGGTGGGCTTGCCGGTCAGTTTGAAGTACTGCTTGGCCAGCTTCCACGCGGTCTCGACCGCCTCGCCGCCACCGGTGGTGAAGAAGACCCGGTTGAGGTCCCCGGGCGCATAGGCCGCGAGCCGTTCGGCCAGCTCGATGGCCCGCGGGTGCGCGTAGGACCAGATCGGAAAGTAGGCCAGTGTCGAGGCCTGCTTCATCGCCGCCTCGGCCAGCTCGACCCGGCCGTGTCCCACTTGAACGGTGAACAGGCCGGCGAGGCCGTCGATGTACTCCTTGCCGCGGTCGTCCCAGATCAGGTGCCCCTCACCCCGAACGATGACGGGCATGCTCCCGCCCTTGCCGCCGAACTCGACGGGTTCGTAGACCGAGTGCCGGGTGAAGTGGCCCCACAGGTGGTCGCGGGCGGCGTCGGCATACCGCGTGCCGGCGGGGGTGAGCCCGAGCTCTGGCGTCGGTGCGGCGCTGGTCGGGTCGCTGGTCGGTTCGGTTGCGGTCTGTGTGGTCGTGGTCATCGTGTTCCCCAGTTGTAGTGCTGCTTGTTGAGCTTGAGATAGACGAAGGTCTCCGTGGCGGTGACCCCCGGGAGGGTGCGGATCCGGCCCATGAGCAGGTCGAGCAGGTGGTCGTCGTCCTCGCAGACGACCTCAACCAGCAGGTCGAAGCTGCCTGCGATCGTGACGACGTAGGACACGTCCGGCATGTCGCACAGCGACCCGGCCACCTCGGCGGTGTCGCCCGAGACCCGGATCCCGATCATCGCCTGCCGGGTGAACCCCACCTGCAGCGGGTCCGTGACCGCCACGATCTGCATGACGTCGGCGTCGATGAGCCTCTGGACACGTTGCCGGACCGCCGCTTCGGAGAGCCCGACGGCTCGACCGATGGTCGCGAACGGCTGGCGTCCGTCGTCCTGGAGCCGCTCGATGATGCTCTTCGAGACGTCGTCGAGCGCGGGTGGACGGGATGGCATACCGTCGATCGTGGCTGTACTGGGCCAAAAACACAAGTGTTAGCGACGATATCCGTCGTCAAGTACTGGATCGGCAAGGGAATCCGTGGTTGGTTGATGTCGTGAGCAACTCGACGAACGCCCCCCGGACCCTGCGCAACTTCGTCGGGGGCGACTACCTCGAGCCGCGAGGGGACGCCCGCAGCGAGGTCGTCGACCCCAGCACCGGGTCGGTGGTGGCCACCGCGCCGGTCTCCGACGCCGCGGACGTCGACGCGGCATACCGGTCGGCGGCGACCGCCTTCGAGACCTGGGGTCAGACCACCCCGAGCGAGCGACAGCAGGCCCTGTTGATGTTCGCGAACGCCATCGAGGCGCACGCCGACGAGCTCGTGCATCTCGAGGCCGAAAACACCGGCAAGCCGTGGGCGCTGACGGCGAGCGAGGAGATCCCGCCGATGGTCGACCAGGTGCGGTTCTTCGCGGGTGCGGCTCGCGTGCTGGAGGGCAAGGCGGCCGGGGAGTACCTCAAGGGCCACACGTCCTGGGTCCGGCGGGAGCCGATCGGCGTCGTCGGCCAGGTGACCCCGTGGAACTACCCGATGTTGATGGCGATCTGGAAGGTCGGTCCGGCGCTCGCCGCAGGCAACACGGTGGTGCTCAAGCCCAGTGACACGACTCCCGAGACCACGCTCAGGCTCGCCGAGCTGGCGGCCGAGTTCCTGCCACCGGGCACCTTCAACGTCGTGTGCGGCGACCGGAACACCGGTCGCGCGCTCGTCGAGCACCCGACTCCCGCGCTGGTCGCCATCACGGGTTCGGTCCGTGCCGGTATGGAGGTGGCCGAGAGCGCGTCGCGCCAGGTCAAGCGGGTGCACCTCGAGCTGGGTGGCAAGGCGCCGGTGGTCGTGTTCGACGACGCCGACCTCGACAAGGCGGTCGAGGGGATCGCGATCGCCGGCTACTTCAACGCTGGTCAGGACTGCACGGCCGCGACCCGGGTGCTCGCGGCGCCGCGAATCCACGACGACTTCGTGGCAGCGCTCTCGCAGTATGCGGCGCGGTCGGCCAAGGTGGGTATGCCGGACGACGACGACGCGCTGTTCGGTCCGGTCAACAGCGCGGGCCAGCTCGACCGGGTGACCGGATTTCTCGACCGGCTGCCCGACCACGCGTCGGTCGGCGCCGGTGGGCATCGTGTGTCGGGCCAGGGTGGCCTCGGCGACGGGTTCTTCCTCGAGCCGACCGTTGTCTCCGGGCTGCGCCAGGACGACGAGGTGGTCCAGGACGAGATCTTCGGGCCGGTCATCACGGTGCAGCGGTTCGACGACGAGGCAGAGGCGATCCGGTGGGCCAACGGCGTCGACTACGGGCTGGCGTCGAGCGTGTGGACGAAGGACTTCGGGCGGGCGATGCGGGTGAGCAAGGCGCTGGATTTCGGCTGCGTCTGGATCAACACGCACATCCCACTGGTGGCGGAGATGCCGCACGGGGGGTTCAAGCGCAGCGGGTACGGCAAGGACCTGTCGATGTACGGGTTCGAGGACTACACCCGCGTCAAGCATGTCATGGCCAACATCGAGTCCTAGCAGTCTCCTAGTCACGCATGGCAGCACCCGCGGTTGAGCACCGCGAGGCGATGGCACCCTTGCCGGTCGAGCAAGTCGACGTCTGTCACCGACCTCCGGGCGCAATCTGCTCAGGCGGGATCTGGAGCGCGTTCTGCCTGGCGCACACGCCCGCCGCTGCGGATGCGGCTGACGAGAATCCCGACGTCCGGTCGCAGATGTCCCTGGCGCCCGGGACATCGGGGGGCTGACCGTGGGGTAGCCGGGCCGCTGGGGCCCGACTTTCGAGTTGGAGGCTCCATGTCTGATTACTCTGCGCCGCGGACGGTCTCTCGTGCCGTCGCGGTCGCCGCCGCGTGTTGTCTTGTTCTTCCGGCGGCCCTCAACGTCGGCTTCCACGTCCTGACCCCGGTCACCGCGCCGGAGTTGCCAGGCGCTCTGGCGCAGGCCGCCGCGCAACCGGTCCGCGCAGCCGTCGCCGCCTCACTGCAGTTTGCCCTGCCGGTTCTAGGGTTGGGGGTGCTGGTGCTGGCTTGGCGAGCATCGGCTGCCGCACCGAGGTTGGCTGGCTGGGGAGGGGGTCTGCTGGCCGGGGGCTATCTTCTGGGCACGCTAGGCGCGGTGGGCAACGTGATGCAGGCGGTCGTGCCGGCTCACACCGTTCCATCGGAGGCGCTCAGCATCGTGCAAGGTTTCCAGAACAGCTGGCTGGGGCACCTCTCGCTGATCACGGTCGTGGGTCAGGCCCCGGGTCTGGTTGTGCTGGGGTTGGCGCTGTGGCGTTCTCACGCTGTGCCCCGGCTGCTGGCCGGCGCATTCCTGGCCGCGCTGCCCTTACAGGTCCTCACTCACTCCACGGACGGCGACGTCAACACCTGGCAGGCTTTGAGCTGGGGCTGGTTCACCGCGGTCCTCGCCGGCTGTGCAGTCGTGGTCGTCCGTGCTGCCTGGGGGTCGACAGCGGTCCCCGCTCCCGTCGAACGCTGGTCAACGACACCCTCAGGGACGACGATGTCTGCATGACAACGGCAGCCCGCGTGACGCGGATGGGCCCGACAGCCTCGTCGCCCATCACCTCCGCCCAGGCTTCATCGGCGGCCGCCGCCCTGGTCACATCGGTTACTGGGGCGGCGGTGGTCGTGGCCGCCGCCGGCCTGGCCCTGATCGTGGCACGCGGTTCGGACCCGTCGATCGTGCTTGCCGTGGTCACCGCGGCGGGACTCGTGGCCGTTCCCGTTGTCGGCCGGGCCCTGGTCCGCTCGGATCGGCACTCCACAATCGGGTGGCTCCTGGTGATGGCCGGGGCGGTCACCGTCGTCAAGCTCGTTCTCGACGCATACGCGCGGGCTGCCTTCGTGGGTCAGGCCGCGCTACCACACCCGGCTGCCGCCGAGTTCGTGTCCTCCATGGCCACCTGCGGCCAGCTCGCCCTGGCCGGTCTGGCGCCGTTGCTGCTGACCGGACGTCTGCCCGCCGGGCGCTGGTGGAGAGTATGCGTGGTCGGCACGTTCGCCCTCATGGCGGTGTCGCTGGTGGGGGCGTTCAGCCCGACCTTCTCCCATTTCGACCAGGTTCGGAATCCTTTCGGAGCCGCCGGATCGTGGGACGACGTCTTCGGCGGCCTGAGCCTGGTCGTGTACCTGGGCCAGAACGTGGTCATCGTGAGTGCCGCCCTGTCGGTCGGAGCCGCGATCGACCAGCTGCCAGCCGACACGGCGTCCTCGACGCGACGGGCGCTGCAGCTGCTGCACTACGCCGCCTGGTTGGTCGCGGTGAGCTTCTTGTCGTGCCTGGTCCTTGGAGGCACCGGTGCCGCTACCACCGCCTACGTGGCGGAGCACGCGGCGCTCCTGGTGTTTGCGGTCAGCGCCTGGGTCTCGATCAGTCGCTTCGGGCTGTTCGACCCGCGACAGGTTCTGGAACGGGCCCTGCGGTATGGGCTACTGACCGCCGTGGTCGTCGTGTCGTACCTCGTCCTGGTGGCAACGATCCGCCGAGTCGCCGACGGTGTCCTTCCTGACGTGATCGCGGTCGCCTTCGCCGCCTTACTAGCCCTCTTGCTGCGTGATCTCGCGCAACGTCAGGTGGCCCGGCTGGTTTGGGGTGCAATCAGTGACCCCCTCGCGGCGCTCGACCACTTGGGCGGTCGGCTCGAGGCCGCCGCCCGTCCTCGTGACGTTCTGGCGGTCACGGCTCAGACCTTGTGCGAGACGGTGGGACTGGCCGGTGTCCGAGTCCGCGACGTCCACCAGACAACGTTGGCAACCAGCGGTGCGGCGGGTCGCGACGACGACATCTGGCTCCCGCTGACCTTTGCCGGCAACCCGGTCGGCGCGCTCGTGGTGACACCACAACCCGGAGACAACGGCATATCAGCGCGGCAGCGAGCCCTGCTTTCTGAGGTAACTCGTCAGCTGGGCGCCGCCGTGCAGGCCATCGTCACAGGCGAGGCTCTGGTCGCGAGTCAGCGCAGGCTAGCGGCCCTTCGCGACAGCGAACGAAACCGCATCCGCACCGACCTGCACGACGGCCTCGGACCGACGCTGGCGGGCGTCGCCTGGGGTATCGACCGGGCGCGTGACACCGTTGAGCGTGACCCTGCGGCAGCTCGGGTCGCGCTCGAACACCTTGCCGTCGAGACCCGCGGTGTCGTCGGCGAGGTCCGTCGCCTCGTGCACGACCTGATCCCGACTCGACTCGAAGAAACGGGCTTGGTCTCCGCGCTGACACATGACGCCGAAGCGATGGGGGCCTCGGTCGACATCGCCGAAGTGTGCTGGGATCTGACCATCCCCGATGCCGTCGAGGTCGCCGCCTACCGCATCGGGCTCGAGGCGGCCACCAACGCCAGCCGCCATGCCGACGCCGCCAACCTCACCCTGCGGCTCGGCATCGCCGACGGCCCACGGCTGGTCATCGAGGTCGAGGACGACGGCCGCGGCATCCCGTCGGCCGCGGCGGCCGGCGTCGGCCTCACCTCGATGCGCCAACGAGCCGAGAACTGTGGCGGGACACTCGAAATCACTCGGCCCAGCCTCGGCGGCGGCACGATCGTGCGCGCCGTGCTGCCCTTGATCCCAGACCACCGCAGCTCCGAGGCGCCACCGTCACCGGCACTGGCGTCCCTCCACCCTGGGTCCGCAGAGTCCGCACCGGTGCCCTCGGCTCAGTGCGAGCCTGCGCTCACGACGCCGGCCAGGCGACACGTCTGACGTGGCCGACCCGACCACGCTCCTGCGAGTCGTCGTGGCCGACGACCACCCCCTGTTTCTCGCGTCCCTGTGCCAGCTCGTCACCGACGCCCCCGAGATGATGCTCGTCGGCCGGGCCGCATCGGGTGACACCCTGCTCCAGGCCGTCGCCGAGCACGACCCCGACGTCGTCGTCACGGATCTGCGTATGCCGGGTATCGGCGGTATCGAAGCCATCCGTCGCATGCGGCAAGCCAACCCCACTCGGCGTGTGCTCGTGCTGACCATGCACGACGAGGACGCCCTCGTTGCCGCAGCACTGCAAGCCGGAGCCAGCGGCTACACGCTGAAAGAGTCCTCACCCTCCGCTGTCACCTCGGCCATCCGGGCCGTCGGTGACGGGCTACTCGTCCTCGGCCCAGGCGTCACTCTCGCACCCTCGAGCAGCTCCTCGACCGCGACCGCATTCCCCCAGCTCACGGCCCGGGAACGCGAGGTGGTCGACCTCGTCGCGGCAGGCCGAACCAACCTCGCCATCGCCCGCACCCTCGCCATCTCAGAAAAGACCGTTCGCAACAGTCTCTCCGCCATCCTCGCCAAACTGCGCCTGCCCGACCGGACCACCCTGATCGACCGCGCCCGGGATGCCGGCATCGGCGCCCCACCGCAGACCTGACGCCAACAGCAGCAACCTGGCCGGTTCGGGACCTTTCGAGCACTGGACTAACAAAATGCTGCGACACAACGATTCTCGTTGTCTCAGATGAGCCGGCGATAGGGTGCCGGCATGACCCGCTACGGCGCGCAGTTCGGCCCTGACGTCACCTTCCTGGGCGTCGACCGCTGCGACCTCGACGACGAGAGCACGTATGCCGGGTGTGACGTCGTCATCCTCGGAGCACCGTTCGACGGGGGCACCTCGCACCGCCCCGGCACCCGGTTCGGACCGCAGGCAATCCGCACGACCGACTACCTGCCTCACGACGGGTCGCGGCCCTCGCTCGCGCTGCGCACCGACGGGTTGCGCGACCTGCGGGTGGTCGACGCGGGCGACGTCGAGATGTACTCGGGTGACATCGAAGGCGCGCTCCCCAGGCTCGAGGCCGCAGTCGAGAAGGTCACCCGGTCGGGTGCGATCCCGCTCATCCTCGGTGGCGACCACGCGATCGCCTTCCCGGACGCCAAGGGCGTCGCGAACGTCCTGGGGCACGGGCGCGTGTCGATGATCCACTTCGACGCGCACGCCGACACCGGTGACATCGAGTTCGGGTCGCTGTGGGGTCACGGACAGCCCATGCGCCGGCTCATCGAGTCCGGGGCGCTTCGTGGTGACCGGTT
Source organism: Lapillicoccus sp. (assembly GCA_965277795.1). Classification (GTDB taxonomy): domain Bacteria; phylum Actinomycetota; class Actinomycetes; order Actinomycetales; family Dermatophilaceae; genus Lapillicoccus. Next base: position 2,440,289 of record OZ255840.1, on the reverse strand, counting down.
CCTGCAGGTGGGTCTGCGGGGTTACTGGCCGCCGCCGGACACCCTCGACTGGATGGCCGGGGTAGCAATGCGGTCCTACGAGATGACCGAGATCGGACGCCGCGGCTTGGCTGAGTGCCTGTCCGAGGCATCGGTCATCGCGATGGACGACTGTGACGGCGTGTTCTTGTCGGTGGACATCGACGTGTGCGACCCGGGGCACGCACCGGGCACGGGAACACCCGAACCCGGCGGACTCAGCGCCCGGGAGCTGCTCGACAGCGTGCGCCGACTCTGCCTCGAGCTCCCGATCGTCGGGATGGATGTCGTCGAGGTCAGCCCGCCCTACGACCATGCGGATATCACCGCGGCGCTGGCCAACCGGGTGGTGCTCGAAGCCCTTTCCGCGATCGCGCGGCGCCGCCGGGACGCGTCCGGCAGTGCGGCATACGACCCGGACCAGCCCCTGCTCGACCGTTGACAGAGCCAATCAGAGCCCATCAGAGCCCATCAGAGCCCATCAGAAAGGACAAGACCCATGAGTCCCGCAACGACACCGACCCAGTCCGCCCTTGTCGCGTCTGTGCCGAGGCAGCTGTTGATCGGGGGGCGGTGGTGTGACGCGAGTGATGGGGTGAGGTTCGAGGTGGAGGACCCGGCGACCGGACGGGTGCTGACCAGCGTTGCCGATGCGAGCGTCGCGGATGGTCGGGCGGCTTTGGATGCTGCGGTTGCCGCTCAGGCGGGGTGGGCGGGCACCGCGCCCCGCGAGCGCGGGGAGATCCTGCGGGTGGCGTTTGAGCGGATTGTGGAGCGGACCGAGGAGTTCGCGCTGGCGATGACGTTGGAGATGGGTAAGCCGCTTGCCGAGTCGCGCGGTGAGGTGGCCTACGGGTCGGAGTTCTTCCGGTGGTTCTCCGAGGAGGCGGTGCGCGTGCACGGGCAGTGGTCGGTCTCTCCGGACGGGAAGACCCGTCTGATGACGATGCGGCAGCCGGTCGGGCCGGTGCTGATGGTCACGCCGTGGAACTTCCCGTTGGCGATGGGGACCCGCAAGATCGGTCCGGCGATCGCTGCGGGCTGCACGATGGTTGTCAAGCCTGCGCAGCAGACGCCGTTGACGATGTTGCTGCTGGCGCAGCTGTTGACCGAGTGCGGGCTGCCCGACGGGGTGCTGAACGTCATCACCACGTCCCGGACGGCGCAGGTGTGCGAGCCGATCATCGGGGACCCGCGGCTGCGTAAGCTGACGTTCACCGGGTCGACGCCGGTCGGGCGCCGGCTGGTGCGGCAGTCGGCTGAGCAGCTGTTGCGGGTCTCGATGGAGCTGGGTGGCAACGCGCCGTTCCTGGTCTTCGGGGACGCCGACGTGGACCGGGCCGTCGAGGGGGCGATGCTGGCGAAGATGCGCAACATCGGGGAGGCGTGCACCGCGGCGAACCGGTTCTACGTCCACGAGTCGGTGGCGCAGGAGTTCTCGCGGAGGTTCGCGGCGCGGATGGCCGCGTCGGTTGTCGGCAAGGGCACGAAGAAGGGTGTCACGGTGGGTCCGCTGATCGACGCCACAGCGGTCGAGAAGGTGAGCGAGCTGCTCGACGACGCCGTCGCCAAGGGCGCCCGGGTGCTGACCGGTGGGCAGCCGCTGCGGGGGGCGGGGCACTTCTTCCAGCCCACCGTCCTGGCTGACGTGCCGACGGATGCGCGGATGCAGAAGGAGGAGATCTTCGGTCCGGTGGCACCGATCACGGTGTTCGCCGACGAGGACGACGCGGTGCGGATGGCCAACGACACCGAGTTCGGGTTGGTCGCCTACCTCTTCACCGCCGACCTGGGCCGTGCACTGCGGGTCAGCGAGGCCCTCGAGTACGGCATGGTCGGCGTCAACCAGGGCGTCGTGTCCAACCCGGCGGCGCCCTTCGGTGGGGTCAAGCAGAGCGGTTTCGGACGCGAGGGAGGGTTCGAGGGGATCGCGGAGTACCTCGAGACCAAATACGTCGGCATCGCACTCTGACCCCTTAGGCGGGTTGACAGCCATACGTCGATCGCCAATCGCGATGATGTCTATGCGTTTTCAGTTGACACGCTACTCATGAGGTGCGAGTGCTCGCGTTTGTCGCCAAGTGCTTTTACTCCTCTGAGATCTGTCCGTCAATGACTCCAATGGGCTATGCCCGCCGGCTCCGTGAGGGTCTAGATTTCCGGGCGAATGAGACAGATCGGTTCGGGGCCGACATTTCTCGCGCCCCTTCGCCGTGTCGGTGAGGAGCATTGTGGGTCGAGGCGACCTGGTCCGTGCGCATGGACGCGCCGGACACTGGGCGGGACGTGGTCCGGCCCGGCTCCTGGTTGCCCTTCTCACCTGCGCGCTGGCGGTCGGCCTGCTTCCCTGGCTGTTCTCGGGTTCGTCCGAGACTGCGTCCCCCTCGACCCCGAGCGCGGCGGCTGCGAAGGCCGCCGCCGTCGTCGCCTTCGGACCGGAACGCAACCGGGCCGTCGAGCTCCTCAACGGCATGTGGATGCTGGGCCAGCTCGGGGTCCAGATCGCTCAGCTCCAGCAGCAGATCGATGCGACCGTGCAGACGACTGGGCAGACGACTGGGCAGACGGCCCTGGGTCAGCTGAAGAAGGCGAGAACCTCCAGCACCGCGGGCACCCGCGTGACCCGCCGCTCGAGCACCACCACGACGACCCGTCCGCCGGCGGTCACGTTGCAGCCGGGGACCAGCTCGGCGCCGCCGGTTCTCACGGTGACGCCCGTGCCATCGCCCAACAGCCCCGATATCGAGGCACCACCGGGCGCGGGGACCGATACGAGCACCGGTTCGACGATGAAGTGCGTCCGGTCCGCGGACGGCAACTCCGTGACCTGCACCTCCGGGCGGGCCTCGACCACGCCGGCCCCGACACCGACCGCAGCCCCTGTCCCCATGCCCACCCCCACCCCGACTCCGCCCGCCCCGACACCGCCACCGATACCGACCGCGCCAGCCCCGAGCAGCCCCGAGGCACCCGCCCAGCAGGTATGGGTCGCGACAGGCGGTTCGGCCTCGTCGACTGCCGCCCGGTCGACCGCTGATGCCCCGGCTGCGGACCAGACCGGCGGGCTCGTGGACCCCACGCCGGACACCGCACCCGCCTCCCCACCGGCGTCTGCCGAGCCGACTCCACCTCCCGCAGCGCCAGCCGTCCCACCGGCGTCTGCCGAGCCGACTCCGCCACCCGCAGCGCCGGCGGTCCCACCCGCTTCGGCCGAGCCGCTCATATCACCCGCGGCACCCGCGGCACCCGCGGCACCCACGGCACCCGCGGACGCGCCGACGCCACCGGCCGCCGACACGTCGAACACCGCGCCGACCGACACGAACGCGCCAGCCACCACGGCGGCTGCGAACCCGGCGGCTGCAAGCACGAGCGCTGCGACCACCCCGGAAGCGACCGGCACGACCATCACGACGGGCCCGACCTCTTCCGGGAGGGCGCCAGCCACGACGGCCACGACAGCTACGACAGCTACGACGGCCATGACGGCCATGACGGCCACGTCGGCCACGTCGGCTCCGTCCGCCATCGCAGCAGCCTCAGCCGTATCCCAGCAGCTCACCGGCGCCGTGGTGATCACCCAATCCGGCGACGTCCACGTCACGGTGAGCGGTGGCATCGTGACGGTCACCGGGAGCGACGCCCCGGTGAGCTTCGTGCTCGCCGACGCCACGAGCATCTCCATCTCGGGCTCGACCAGCCTGTCCCTCGACGGCGACCTCAACGTGCCCGGCGTCCCGGTGACGCTCAAGTCCAAGCGGCTGACCGTCTCCAACCGGACCATCGACGTCGGCGCCGCGGACGTGTCGATCACCGCCGCCGACGAGGCCGGCGGCACTAGCCTGCTCGGCATCATTCTCGACGCGAATACGAACGCCCAGGTGATCATCACCAGCTCACGGATCCGCGGCGGCACGATACTCATCACGGCCACCGCGACCTCCAGCCCGGACACCTCCGGAAGCGGCAGCCCGGTGTCGCAGATCACGGCGAGCGCTCGCGCCACCGTGGTGATCACCGGGGCGTCGCTCATCGCTGCGCTGCGGGACGTCACCTTGGCCTCCAAGGTGTCGATGACGGCCAAGGGCGTCACCACCGGACTCTCGAGCTCGACCGACAGCAAGCTGAACGCCGCGCTCTCCGTGCCGGTCGTCACCACCAGCGCAGTCACCCAGGTCTCGGGTACCGCCTCGATCACCGCGGGTGGGCTGCTCACCGTGAGCGCTGTCAACGACACGAACGTCACGGCGTCAGCAGACGCCCAGGACTCCCCGTCGGGCGGAGCCGTCGCGATCGCCGTCGTCGACATCACCAGCAAGGCGTTCATCGACAGCAGCGGTCCGACCACGTCGGCTGCCTCCATCACCGTCTCGGCGATCTCCGACACCGCGGTCCAGGCAACCGCCACGGCGAGCGCTGGGGGAGCCAGCGAGAACAAGGACCAGAACGGCACCACCACGACGGCCGACAGCCTGGCCGGAGGCAACGGCAAGGCGACCCCCGCCGGGAGCAGCGCCAGCCAGTCCATCCCCGTCGCGGCCGCGCTCGCCTTCACGCACGTCACGTCCGACACCCAGGCCTACATCGGGTCGACGGGGTCGCCCCGCCCGACCAGCCTGCTCGTGAGCGGCCCAGCCGGCGTCGTGACCATCTCCTCGGCCTCGGGCAACAAGCTCGGAAGCTCGGCCGACGGCAGCGCCGTCAAGGCGCAGTCAGGCAGCACCTCCGTCGGGGTGGGCCTGGCCGTGACGGTCGCGAACGTCGACCAACGATCCTTCGTCACCGGAGCCGCCACCATTCGCGGACCCACCCTGGTCATCCAGGCACTCATGCCCACAGGCACGACCGGCACGACCGGGACCAGCACGACGGACAGCTACACCAGCACCGCCATCTCGGGCGCCGGGGACACGACCACTCTCGCCGTCGCAGGTTCCCTCGCTCTCAACGTCGTCACGATCGACCGCAGCGCCACCATCGCCGACGGTGCGATGCTCGACCTGGGATCCGGCACCGGAGGACCTACCGACGTCGCGCTCACCGCGACCTCCACATCGACCAGCACCACCTCGGCGCTCGCCCACCAGGACGTGTTCACCCCGTCCACGGCCGTCGGCGCAGACAACCAGACGATCACCCTCCCGTACCAGCTCACAACCGGGACGAGCGCGATCACCACGGGGACCGCCTTGACGTACAGCGCCGGCGGTGGGACCCCGGTCGGCGGCCTCGCCGACGGAGGCACCTACTACGCGATCGTCGTCTCGACCTCCGACACCGAGACCAGGCTCAAGCTGGCCGCCTCGTCTGCGGACGCGACGAACGGCACCGCCCTGACCCTGGACGCCGGCAAGGCAACCGGCGAGCAGCACCGGCTGGACACCTCGACCTCAGCCGAGGGGACCGGGATCGGTGCGTCATTCGGCATCGACATCGTCAACCACACGACCTCGGCTGGCGTCGGAGAAGGCGCTTCATTGACGGGTTCGGGCGCGATGACGCTGGCCGCCGCGACGACAGACACGATGTCGAACACGGCTCGCAACGGGTCGCAGGGCGCCGACGCCATCACCCCCGTCGTTGCGGTTTCGATCTCGAACGTCACCACGAGCGCGCTTCTCGGAAGTGGTGCTCTGCTCAGCGCGACCGGCGCAGTCGTGGTGACCGCGACCCAGACCGCGGCGGCGACCACCACGGCCGAGGGGGACACCGCGGGGTCGAAGGCCGCTATCGGTGCCTCGGTCGCCATCCTCAGTGCGAACCACACGACCCAGGCCGGCACGCGTCGCAACCTGGCCTCGGGCGGCAACGTGACGTTCACCGCCCACGGCAGCTCGGCCACCGTCAGCTCCGCCACGGCGAGCGCTGCGGGCGCCGACGACGCGAGCTCCTCGCACGGCACGAGCCAGGGCGTCAACGGGCAAGGTGACTCCCAGCTGTCAGGTGCCAGCTCCGCCGCCTCGCGCAACGGGGCAGCCGGGGCCAAGGACGGGAGTACCCCGACCGCCTCGACCGCGGACTCCGACGGCAACGGCGGGGCGAGTGGTATCTCCGTCGCGGCCGCCGTCGTCTTCAACCTCGTCCACGCGACGTCGGACACCTCCCTCCCCGAGGGGGTGAGCGTCACCGCAGCTGGGACCCTCACGCTGGACTCCGGTGTCAACACCGACGCCGGTGCCACGGCGGACGGCGAGGCCTCGACCCGGGGCGGAACGGCAAGTATCGGTGCCGCTGTCGCGATCAACCGGGTGATCGTCTCCAACCGGGCGACGGTCGGTGCCGGCGTCAGCGTCACCGCAGCGGGCGTGAGACTCACCGCGACGGTCCTTCCCATCAGCGTGGGGACACCGACGGTCTCGGACACGGCTCAGACGTTCCTCGCCAAGGCGACCTCCGGTGCCTCGAACAGCACCACGGCCAACATCAACGGTTCGCTGGCCCTCGACATCGTCGACGTGACGACCACCGCGATGCTGCTGCCCGGGCACGACGCCGTCGCGCCTCCAGTGCTCGTCGTCACCACCGCGGGCGACGTCGCCATGACTGCCGACTCCTCGGTCGTGAGCACGACGCAGGCGCTCGCCGCGGAGCGTTCGTTCGAGCCGGCCACGGCAGTGGACTACGCCGCAGACACGGTCACCCTGCCTCATGCGCTCGTCAAGGCCGACGGCACGGCGCTCGCCACGAACGACAAGGTGGTCTACCACTCCGGCGGCGGTGCACCGGTCGGTGGCCTGACCGATGGGACCGAGTACTTCGTCATCGTGAAGAGGCCTGGGGTCTACCAGCTGAGCACCAGCAGCGGCGGGACCGCCATCGACCTGAAGAACACGCCGACCCCGACCGGCACCGACCACACACTCGAGGTCAAGGACGCTCCCGCCAAGGTCGGCATCGGAGCCTCGGTCTCGGTGAACCTGGTCAACGACACCACCCGCTCGGGCATCGACGGGGTCACCGGGCAGGCGAACAGGGGAGCCACGGTCAGCGGGGCGAGGAACCTCACGGTCGATGCGGGGGCCGAGGTGGCGCTGACGACGACGGCCAAGGGCGGCTCCGCGGGTCAGGTGGCCATCAGCCCCACCGTCTCGGTGGTCGTCTCCAACGTCGTCACCGAGGCGGTCCTGCTCGACGGACCCGCACTGACAACGACCGGCTCCATCGAGGCTTCGGCTCATCAGAGGGGTGAGCTCGAGTCGTCCGCCTCCGGCGATGTTGCGGGCAGCAAGGTCGGCGTCGGCATCTCGCTCGTCCTCGCGGTCCCGACCCACCGCGTCCGGGCCGCCAGCACCCGCTCGCTGCACGCCGGCACCGAGGTCTCTCTCGGCGCAAGCGGCTCGCTCTCCGCCGCCGGGGAGGCGGAAGCCGCCGCCGACGGTGAAACCGAGGAGAGCGCGACGAGGTCGGGCGGCGGCAGCTCCAACGTCAACGACAAGGCCGACGCCCAGCTGACGGAGGCCAAGGGCACGCAGTCGTCCAACAGCCCGTCGGGCACCACGTCGTCAAGCACCGCCACCCCGAAGGCGTCGACATCCGACGACGGGGGCGCGTCACTCAGCCTGGCCGGGGCCATCGTCATCCAGATCGTCACCACGAGCTCCGACGTGTCAGTCGGGGACGGCACCGAGGTCACCGCAGAGTCCGTCTCACTCACCTCGTCGGCGAACACCGATGCAGTCGCGACAGCCAAGGGCGACACCAAGACCACGGCCAGTGTCGGCGTCGGCGCAGGTGTCTCCATCAACCTGGTCGACATCACCAACCGGGCCACGACTGGAGCCTCGAGGATCGGGACGGCCGCCGGGGGTGTGGGTGGGCTGACCGTCACTGCGGGTATGACGTCGGTGGCCCCGAGCGGCGGGGGCCCCGTGGACACGACGCATACGATCACCTCGACCTCGACCTCGGGTGCGAGCAAGGCGACGTCCGTCGGCGTGGCTGGGTCGTTCGCCATGAACCTCGTGGCGAACCACACGAGCGCAGCGGTGCCGACCGGTGCCAGCGTGACGCTCACCCCGACCGCCAACCTCACCGTGTCGGCCACCAGTACCGAGGCGGACACTGCCGCCGCGAAGGCGAAGGCCACCGTGGCGTCGGATGCCGTTGGCGTGGGCGCCTCCGTCGCGCTCAACATCCTCAGCGTCTCCGCGGTCGCTGCGGTGGTCGGGGACGGGGCGCCGGTCGTCGGGGGTCACGACCTCACCGTTGCGGCGACGTCGAGTCGGACCGTGACAACGACCGTCGAGGCGGGAACGACTGGCGGCAAGGCGATCACCCCCGCTGTCGCCCTCGCGGTCATCCTCGACGAGGGCGCGACAGCGACCGTCGGCACCTCTGCCACCGCGCTGTCGCCCACCGGCACCGTCACGGTCACCGCCACCCACACGACGGACACGTCGAGGATGAAGGGTGACGCGACCGCCGCCGGGAGCAGTGTCGCGGTGGGCGCGGTCGTGGTCATCGATATCGTCCTCAGACGGACCACCTCGGCCATTCTGGCCCGCGGTGGCAAGGCGGCCGCTGTCACTGTCATGGCGACTTCTGTGCTGACCAGCGCGGACGAGGCGAACGCCAGCGCGCGGGGCAGCTCGACAACCGACCAGAACGCCGACAGCAAGGCCGACGGCCAGGTCAATGGCAGCAACCCCAACACCAAGAACCTCGGCACAGGTACGTTGCCCTCGTCCAACAACACTGCCCAGCAAGGCAACTCGCAGGCGTCGGGCAAGTCTGGCAGCTCTGGCGGCGGGGTAGGGGTGGCTGCGGCGGTCGGGGTGAACTGGGTCGTGTCCTCGACCACCGCCACGATCGGCGGGGACCTGGCGCTCACCGTTGCGGGCACGGTTGTTGTGCGCTCGCAGAGCACCACCACCGCGACCGCCAAGTCCATCGGCACCGCGCTGGACACCAAGCAGAGCGACGCGCAGATCGGTGCTGCGGTGGGCCTCAACGTCGCCGACGTGACCAACGCGGCCTCGGTCGGAGCCGGCGCGACGGTCACGGCGGCCGGCATCACGGTCGAGGCGACCACCCCGGCACCCGCGACGAACACCTTCATCGCCTGGGGTGTCGCCGCTGCCGGCGGCGAGTCGTCGGTCAGCGTGGCTGCCTCGGTGGCCGTCCAGGTGCTGAGCCTGCGGACCTCGGCGACGGTGACCGCTGGCGCGCACCTGACGTCGACGGCGGGTCTCACCGTCCACGCGGCGACCCCTGTCGGCATGCAGATGCTCGCCCTCTCCGGCGGGGTGTCCCAGGGCGGCACGGCCGTCGGCGGCGCCGTCGCGGTCGCCGTGCTGTCGTTCACCACCGCGGCAGAGATCCAGTCCGGCACCGCGGCTGGCACGCGTACCGGCGTCGACGTCGCCACCGCGACCTCCGTCACGGCCGAGTCCTCGGTCGACCCGTTGCACCCCGACCCGAGCATCTCGCGGATCGACCCCTCGAAGCTGCCCGAGTTCACCTCGCTGGTCATGTCCGGGGCCGCAGGGACCGGCGACGCCGCCGTGACGGGCTCGGTCACCGTCACGATCGCGAACCTGTCCACCCGAGCCGCGATCGGCGACGGGGCGGCGATCAACCAGGTGGTCGTGGGCGACGCTACCCAGACGCTGACCGTCTCCGCCACGGCTGGCACCCACCTCGTCGACGTCGCGGGCGGTCTCGCCGCGACGACCAGCGGTTCGTCGGTCGGCATCGCCCTGATCGTCGATGTCATCAACTCGACGACGCGGGCGGACGTCGGCCAGACGGTGACCTTGGCGACCGGTGGGGACGCGACCGTCTCCGCAACCTCGTCCGAGCGTTTCTTCGGTCTGGCCATCCAGCTCGGCGCCGCCTCTGAGGCTGCGGTCAGCGGCTCGGTCATCGTCGTCGTGGCCAACTCGGGCACCGGCACTGGCACGTTCTCGACGGTCGGGACCGGGTCGACCCTGCGCGCTGGCGGTGACCTCACCGTCGCCGCGAAGGACACCGCCGACAGGCTCGAGCTCTATGCCGGTCAGATCGCCGTGGGAGGCGACGCAGGGGTCGGCATCTCGGCAGCCGTCCTGGTCCGTTCCTCGACGGTCCAGGCCACCCTCGGCGACGGGGTCGACGTCTCGGCGGCCGGCACCACCGGCGTGGCGGTCACAGCCTCCCAGGACGCGAACCTCATGCTCATCTCGATCGGTGGAAGCGCCGGCGGCACCGCCGGAATCGCGGGCTCTGCCACCGTCGAGGTGCTGTCCGACACGACGACCGCCGGTATCGGGGCAGCCGCTCGCGTCAACTGTGTCGGGCCTGCCTGCGCCAACCCAGGATCGGTCGCGACCTCGCCCCGCCAGTCCGTCGTCGTCACGGCCCACGACGGCACGACGATGAGCGCCAGTGCCGGGATGCTTGCCCTCGGTGGCACCACCGGGGTCGGCGCCGGGGCCGACGTCGAGGTCATCACCAAGAACACCACGGCGGCAGTCGACGACGGCTCGAGGATCCAGGCCAACGGCGACGTCGTCGTCGCCGCCACCTCCGCCGAGGACCTGAAGTCCATCTCCGTTGGCGGTGCGGCAGGGGGCACCGCTGCCGTGACGATCAACGCCGCCGTGCCGATCATCTCCGTGACCACGTCCGCCCGCCTCGGTGCCGGGACGCTGGTCATCGCCGGGGGCAACGTGATCGTGTCCGCCGACGAACACCTGCTGCTTAATGCCGTGGCGGGCAACATCTCGGTGGGAGGGTCGGCAGCCGTCGGAGCGGCGGCGGCTGTGCCGGTCATCACGAAGGCGACGACGGCCAGCATCGGGACCGCCGCCCGAGTGACGGCGCTGGCCCAGGACGCACGAGTCGTGCACGACACGGTCAACACCGGCGGGTACTCACTGACCGGGCGCGACCTGCGTTTCGACCCACGGGGATTCTCCGACGGGAACCCGATCGGGCAGGGGCTCGGCGGTGACGGAACGACATTCACGATGCCGTTCCAGCACGGCTTCGCCACCGGCCAGCAGGTCGTCTACGACATCGGCGGCGGGGCTGCTGTCACCGGCCTGACCAACGGCGCGACCTACTACGTCAACGTCGTCAGCCCCACCTCGTTCACCCTCTCGGCCGCCCCGCGCGGCCCCCCGATCACCGGTCTCGCGCTGCCGAGCCTGCTGATGGGCGAGTCGCAGCGGTTCGTCCCGACCACCAGCCCGAACGTGTCGTCCGACTCCTCGCCGAGGTTCATCCCGGCCAAGGACCTCGACGCCTCCGGCGCGATCACGCTGCCCTACCGGTTCACCGACTCGAACCAGAACGTCAAGCCGCTCGCCACTGGCGACGCCGTCGTCTACACCGCGGGTGGCGGTACACCGATCAATGGCCTGGTCGACGGCCAGACCTACTACGTGATCCTCGCCGGCAACGGACCGTTCGGCGCCCAGCGAATCCGGCTCGCGGCCACCGTGGACCTCGCCAAGGCCGGCACTGCGCTCGCCTTGAGCGGCGGCACCGGCACGGCGCACAGCATCGCTGCGGCGGGTGGTCAGCCCGCCCCCGACCCGAGCGCCACCAACGCGCAGACCGCGACCCTCGCCACCCGCAGCGGATTCCGCGGTGTCGCCGTCACCGCGACCAACAGTGACTCCGTCAACGCGGTCGGCGTCAGCGGCGGAGTGAGCGGCGGTGTCGCGGTCAACGTCTCCGGATCGGTCTCGGTCGTCAACATCACCACGAGCGCCAGCATCGGATCGCTCGCCCAGGTGGACTGCGCAGCCGGCGACGCCGCCTGCGCGACGAACGACTCCGGCGCCAGCAGCGCGCAGTCCGTCCTGGTCCACGCCGACAACGCTTTCCACCAGCTCGGCATCGCCGCCTCCGCCGCGGGCAGCGGGTCGGTTGCCGCCGGTGCAGGCGTGGCTGTCGGCGTGATCGCCGTCACGACCACCGCCGTCATCGGCGATGGCGCCGTCGTCAATGCCGCCGGTGACGTTGTCCTCACGGCCGCCAGCCTTCAGTCCATGATCGCGGTGGCCGCCGCCGCCGCCATCGGCGCCGACGCCGGTCTCGCAGGTGCGGTCCAGGTGACGGTTCTCACGCTGTCGACCCAGGCGCACACGGGCACCGGAACCACAGTGCGCGCCGACGGCAACCTCCTGGTCTCGGCCTCGGACGACACCGACCTCACCCTCGTGGCCGCCTCGCTCGGTGCCGGTGTGTATGCAGGGATCGGCGCCGGAATCGGTGTCGCCACTGTGACCAAGGACACCGAGGCATACCTCGGTGGGTCCACTGTGGTCCTCGTCCGCGGCGGCGGTGCGAGCCTGGTCGGCGTCGACGACGGCACGATCGGCGGGGACGGGTCCTTCGCAACCAAGGCCGCATTCCGGGGGATGGCTGTCCAGGCGGCCTCGAGCGAGCGGGCGTTCGGTCTGGTGGCGGGCGTCGGCATCGGGTTCGTCGGTGTCGCCGGTGGCATCGCGGTGACCCTGTTCACGGTCACGGTGAAGGCGTTCGTCGCCGGAAGCACCACCGTCAACCGCGGCATCGCAGGAATCGCCGCGGGAATCGCTGCGAATCAGGGGATCTCGGTCACCGCGACCGACTCCATGCATACCCTCACGATCGCCGGGGGACTCGGTGCGGGCGCGGTGGGTATCGCCGGTGGCGTCGACGTCGGCATCGCCAACGTGACCGTGCAGGCATACACGGGTGCCGGCAGCGACCTGTGGTCGAGTGGCACCGTCGAGCTGAACGCGTTGGCCAGCAAGCAGATCCGCACGATCGTCGCCAGCCTGGGCGGTGGAGTCGTCGGCGTCGCCGGCGCCGTCTCGGTCTGGACGGTCGGGGCGACTCCCACCAAGACCTACCAGCAGAACGACCAGGGCCCTGCCAAGGGAGCGTGGTCGGGCGGCACGCGCTATCTCGCCGGTGACGTCGTCACCTTCGGGGGCGCGACCTACTCCGCACGCCAGGGGGACAGCGGGAGCACCGACAACAGCGGCCACACCCCGACCGACAACACCTGGTGGGCGCGCAGTGACCAGAACCCGGCCGGCAACGCGACGGGACCCGCCAACACCGTCGCGTCGGGCGGGTCCGGCGGTGGCTCGGGCGGATGGGGCGGCGTCCTCGGCGGCGCCGCGACCGTGCCGACCTGGACGGCGGGTCAGGGGTACCACAAGGGCGATCTCGTCCAGTCCGGCGGGCACTACTTCGTCGCGCGCAATGACATCGCCGTCAGCGGTGCCGATCCGGCAGGCGACCCGACGAACTGGGAACTGGGCGACGACAACGTCCTCGTGGGCGCGTCCCAGAAGACGGCCGCCGCCCAGAGCACCGTGACAGCGTCTCGCCCTGGCGGCTCCGTGGCGTCGACACCGTTCACCCAGCCGCCGCCACCAAACGGCACCTCGGCCACGGTCTACGGCTCGATCCACGCCGGGGCAGACGTCCAGGTGCGTGCGAGCGACCGTCTCGGTGTCGTCAGCGTGGCCGGCGTCGCGGCGGTGGGCTTGGGGGCTCTCGGCGCGGGGGTCGGCATCCTCACCATCGGGCTGTCCACGGACGCCGGGATCGCCTCGACCGGGCGGGTGAGTGCCGGCGGCATCGTCGGCGTTCACGCCGTCTACGTCGAGGACGTCTACGGTCTGGCGGCAGCCGGCGCTGTCGGAGCGATCACGATCTCCGGCCAGGTCGTGGTCATCGACGACTCGAGCTCGCAACGGGCCCACGTCGACTCCGGCGCCGCAGTCCTGCAGGCGGCCGTGCTGCTCGACGTCGACGCCACGGCGACCCGCACCGTCTCAGCCCAGACGTTCGGTGTCAGCCTCGGCGGAGTTGCCGTCGGCGCCTCGGTCGCGGTTGCGACGGTCCGGGGCGACACAGTCGCCTCCGTCGGCGACGTGGCGATCGGGGCCGAAGGGGCCATCGGCGGCCTCGACGTGGCTGCCACTGACACCTTCGTCCCGACCGACCGGGCCTACTCCGTGCAGGGTGGCATCGGAGCCGCGTTGAGCGGTGCGGTCGCGGCGGTGAGTTACTCCGGTGTGACCAGGGCCGAGTCGGGCGCGCACGGCACCCTCGTGATCGGCGCATCTGGGGTCGTGGTCAGCGCGACCGGTCACCATGAGAATGTCGTCGCCGACACCCTCAACGTCTCGACTGGAGCCGGGGCCGCCCTGGGTCTGTCGATCGCGCGAGCCACCGTCGCCCGCAACACCGAGGCAGCGATGCTGGCCAGCGGCAACGTGACCACCTCGGGCGGGGTCGCCGTCACGGCTGTGGCGTGGAACCAGGCGACCGCCAACGCTCCCGGCGGCGCGGCGGGTGGCGGTCTGGCACTCGCGCTGATGTTCCCCTATGCCCAGGTATCCGGCCATACGCGGGTCCAGGTCGACGGCGACGTCAGCGGCTCGACGTCGATAGCGATGGAGGCGGCGGCCGAGAACGCCGCGACCTCGAGAGCGGTGGTCGTCGGGGTGTCGCTCGGTGTCGGCGCGAGCGGTGCCTACGCGCAGGCGCTGGTCACCACCGGGGCGGACATCTCCGTGAACGTCGGTCTCGCCTCGTCGTTGACCAGCACGGGTGCGGTGACGCTCGACGCGCACGGGCAGGGCGCGAACAACTCGGCCACCGCGTCCGCCTCTGGTGGCTCCGGTGGCTCGTTCGCCGCCGGCACGGTGATGGTCTCGTATGCGTCGGTCGACGCCGCCGTGGGCGCCACCTTCGCCGGGACGATCCTTACAGCGGACTCGCTGTCGATCACCTCCGCTGCGACCGACACGGTCACCGCGTCGACCGTGGCCGCCAGCCTGTCCGGCCTGGCCTCGGGCGCGGCCGCCGCCTCGCTTGCCGAGATCGGCACGAATGCAGACGTCACGGCCGCCACGACCCCTACCAGCACGGTCCGCGTGAGGGGAGCCGTCACCATCACGGCCAGCGGGCCTAATGTCGCGACAGCCAGCTCGGACGCCGGGACCGCCTCGTTCGGACTGAGCATCGCCGTCACCATCCCGACGGCTCGGATCAAGGGCGCGGTCCTGGCCTCGGCCGGCGGGACGGTCCTGGCGGCGCGCAGCGTCACCCTGCAGGCAACGGGTGTCAACACTGCTGACGCCACAGCCGTCGCGATCTCGGTAGGCCTCTTCACCGGCAACGGCAGCTCGTCCGACGCACTCATCACCACCGACGCCGACGTCACGGCTCAGGTCGCGGCCACGGCAGGCGTGACCGCCGGCGTGGTCAGCGTCACGGCCGCGGGGGTCAACACCGCGACCGCGGCCAGCAACGGCGGTGCCGGCGGGGCCATCTCCATCGCCGTGATGTTGCCGACCGCCGCGGTGGGCGGCAGGGTCCTGTCCACGGTCGACGGGGCCGTTACATCGACAACGCTCGCGATCACGGCCACCGGCGAGAACGTGGCTCGGTCGACCACCACGGTCGTCTCGATCGGCCTTGCCGGTGGCGCTGGGGCCAACGCCCGAGCGGACGTCACGCCCGACGCAGCCACCGTCGCGCAGGTGGGCGCCACCGGCCGGGTGACCGCGTCCGGTGCCGTCACGGTCACCAGCTACCTGACCGGCAACCAGAACTACGCACAGGCCACTGCCCAGGGCGGGTCGGGGGGCCTGATCAGCGGTTCGGGATTCGTCGCTGCCGCAACGGTGGACGCACCGACGAAGGCCCGCGTCGACGGGGCGATCGTGTCGGCGGCAAGCCTTGCGGTGTCGGCTACCGGCACGAACCACTCCAAGGCGGACACCTTCGCCGTGGCCTTCGGCGCGGCCGCCGGAAGTGGTTCGGCGAGCTACGCTCACATCGGGATCTCCGCACAGGTGGGCGCCTTCGCGGGCTCCTCGGCGAGGATTCACCATCGGGGGTGCCACCTCCCTCACCGCCACCGGGACCAACCTCGCCGAGGCGACCTCCACGGCAGGTAGCGGCGGCATCCTCGCGATAGGTGTCTCATTCCCGACCGCGCGCGTCGAGGGCGACGTGACCGCCGAGTTCGCAGGCTCGGTGACCGGAGGCGCCGGGCTGAGCGTCGACGCGGCTGGCACCAACACGGCGAAAGTCAGCTCCACCCCCGTCGCCGTGGGCCTGTTCGCAGGCTCGGGTGCCTCGGTCCTGGCGGAGGTCACGAAGGCCGCCCAGGTGACCGCGACCGTTCTCGCGGGGTCGAGCCTCGACCTTGGCACCGCGAGTGCCCGGGTGTCCGCGACTCTTGTGGACGCGGTCAACGCTTCGGTCAACGGAGGTGGGGGTGGGGGGATCTCGGTGTCCGACCTACGAGCCGACGCCAACGACGCCGGCGGTAGCGCCGCGACCTTCGGCGGGGCGATGCTCTCCGGTACCTCCTTGGTGGTGTCGGCGGACGCGACCCACGCCGCCAGCGCCGACATCTACGTCCTCAGCATCGGGGTCGTCGGCGTGGGCCTGTCCGAGGCCGACGCCGAGATCGGCACGAACGCCGCCGAAGCAGTCGACTCTGCGGTGATCCTCGGCAGCGCCCGGATCTCCTCACCTGGCACAGCTGTCACGGTCGTGGTCACCCGCGGGGCGTTGGCCGCGAGCAGCTCCAGCGGGGGCGCCGGCGGGTTCGTCGGGTCTGCGGGCCTCACGGCCAACGCGTCCACGAGGGGCATGGCCGACGCCCATGTCGCAGACGGGGCAGCTGTCGGGAACAGCACCGGACGTCCGGCCAGCCTGAGCGTCGCCGCCACCGACGCCAGCGTCGCCGTGGCCAACTCCAGCGTCGGGTCCGGCGGGTTCGTCGCGAACGGACTGACCCGGACGAGCTCCACCAGCGCACCGAGTGTGCAGGCGTACCTGGGTCGCAACGTCAGCGTGTCGCTCGGCGACCAGCTCGTGAACGGGCTGACGGTCAAGGCCCTCTCGCAGCGCGCAGAGGCGGATGCGTCGAGCAGCAACAGCGGCGGCGGTGCGGCCGCTGTGGGTGTCTCGTATGCCACGGCCAACTCCGCCCCGGTCGTGCGGGCCTACCTGGATGCGGGGACCACCGTGCAGGCGGGCGGTTCGGTCAGCGTCACAGCCGTGTCCGACTCCATCGCGGCCCCGGGAACGGCGCTCGACGACTTCATCGCCGGCTTCACCGCACACGGTGGGCCGGTGCCGGACGACGTCGTCGTGTTCCCCGTCCACGGGCTCAGCAGCGGTGACGAGGTGCTCTACGACGCCAACGGCAACACCGTCATCGGGGGACTGCGCAGCGGGCACCTCTACCGGGTCCTTGTCGCCGACGACAACACTCTGCGGCTGGGCGCGACCTTCAGTGGTGCGGAGGTCGATGCCACGACGCTTCAGGTCGGCGCGAGCGGCGTGGACGCCGACCGCCGGATGATCCGATTCTCAGGCCCGCACCACTTCGAGACTGGTGACGCGGTGGTCTACCGCACGGATGGCTCCAGCATCGGCGCGGGGTTCGGCAACGGCGCGGTGCTTTATGTGCGGGTGATCGACAGCCAGACCATCCAGCTGTTCAGTACGTATGCGGACGCGACGGCGCCGGCGCTGGCTCTCGAAGGGATCGTGGCGGGCGGCCAGGTCAGCACGACCCGCTTCGCCGAGGGCGACCTCGTGACCTATACCGTCCCCGAGCCGTTGGCCTTCCGCGCCAACTCGGTCGACGTCAACACGTCAGGGACCGGCATCGACACCAACAACCCCGACAACCCGGCCGCGGACAACATCTACCTCGGCCACACAGAGACCGTCGACGGTTCCGGTCAGCCGATCGTCAACGGGCACGGCTTGAGCAACGGCCAGAAGATCGTCTATGAGAGCGGCGGGACCGTTATCGGTGGCCTGGTCGCCGGCGGCGTCTACTACGTGCACCGGGTCGACGCATTCACGATCCAGCTCGCGTCGAGCTACTGCGCGGCTGTCGGCTGGGACGCGGACCACTCGTGCACCAGCGGCGTGGACGGCAACGGCGACCCGATCAAGATCGCCGTGGCCACCCTGGCCATCAGCCGCCCCGCGGGGGACCCGAACAGCTCAGTGCCACAGGCGATCAGTCCCGCCCCGGTCGCCGGACTCGCGGACGGGGGCACCTACCAGGTGCACCGGGTCGACGCCGGCCACATCACCCTGCGCCCGCCGGGCAGTGTCACGGACATCGCCCTCGACGCCACCCACGTGCTCGGGGACTTCTGGGGTCAGCACACACTGTCCGCGGCGGGTGTCGTGCTCGCGACCGCGAGCGGCACTCAGCAGCTCTACCTGCGCCTCACCGGCGGCTTCGACACCAGCCACAATGGTGGCCAAAAGCTGCTTGCCTCGGACGGGACCTCCCTTCGGGTCGCTTCTCCGCCCCCAGGCGACGGCCAGTCCAGCAGCTCGGCGCGCGGGGGTGGTGGTGGCGGGCTCGACATCCGCCGGCCGACGGCGATGACCAACGTGAACCCGACCGCGAAGGCCTTCATCGCGGCGAGCAGCGTGATGGCCGGGGGAGACGTCACGGTGACGGCGGCGGTCACGACGCACGCCAGCGGAGCCACCAGCAACGGGTCGGGCGGCGCGATCTCGGTCGCCGAGGTCCAGACCAACATCACCGGGACCAACCACACGCTGGCCTACATCGGGACCGGCCCCGACTCAATCTCGGGCGACTCCGGCGGAGTCCAGGTGAACGGGTCCGGCGTCACCATCGCGGCCGGCGGGAACGTCCGCGTGGGCGCGGCAACGAACCTGAGTACCACCGCCGACGCGAGCAGCAACAGTGGCGGCCTCATCGGTGTCGGTACGGCCACCGCCGACACGAACCTCACCGACAACACCGCCGTCGTCGTCGGTGCCAACGCTCACGTCACGGGCGCCACGGTCGCGCTGCTCTCCCAGACCAGCAGCAACGGCTCGGTCAACCCGCACATCACGACGGGGGGGCTTTTCGGTTCCGCGACGTCGAACGCCAACTACGCCCTTACCTCGACGGTTGTCGCCCTGCTCGACGGCGACAGCATGAGCAGAGGATCCGTGACGGGCCGGTATGGCGTGGACGTCCGGGCGATCAGCCACGACAACCGGGCGTCCCGCAACCCCGACGCCACCTGCTACTGCATCGGCCCGTCGCACGAGAACAGCAATGGGCAGCTGAATCTGACCGACCTCGTCCTCGCCCACCAAGGGATGACCGTGTATGCGGGGCCACGACTGGCGGGGGGTCCACTGGTCGTGGTGCCGAGCAGGTCGTTCCTCGTCCTCTACGTGCAGGCGGAGGAGTACAGCAACGACGGCGACAATTTCGCGCGCGCGATCCACTGGAACAGCGACGTCGTCGCGAACGCCGGCGCGAGTCCCAGCCTCGTTGTCGGCAGCGACGGCCGTGTCATCAGCGCCGTCAACGTCACGGTCAACGGGGTGACCAACCCGGCACCAGGCTCGACCGTCGGATCCCTCACCTCCGACCTGGTCGTGCAGGACCTGCGCAACACGGGCTCGGCAGACATCTGGATGACCTCCAACCAGGGAACGATCGACGGCGGCTCGTGCGTCGGCGGGGCCGACGGCGACGCCTGCCGTCTGGGGATCGCTGCAGGGACTCACTACTGGGGCACCTTCACGTTCGACATGAGCTGGGCGTCGGTCCTGGTCCTCAACCAGTCCGCACGCAACCTCGTCATCAACGACATCGACCCGATCAGCCGCACCGCCGTGCCGACCGTCACCCTCAACTCCCCGAACGGCGGCTCCTCCACAACGCACTTCGCCATTCGCGACACCGTCGGATCCACCGTCATCACGATCACCAACACCGACCCCTCGGGCCCCGACCTGCTGATCAACGGCACCATCGAAAACCCCGTCGGACAGACCCGGGTGACCAGCCTCTACGGCCCGATCTCGTCGTCCTCCACCAGGGGCGGGGCAAGCTCGTACGACGGTACGCACACGTCCCTGATCCGATCCAACGTGGTTCACCTCGTGGCGGGCACGTCGATGGGCAGTGGACCGCTCTACCTCCACCTCGACCTCGTGGCCTGGCACGACCATGCCGTCGTGCTCGACGCGACAGCCGGCAGCGACGCCTACCTCGACCTGCTGACCCGGCTGCGCGACCACAACGTCGTCGACCCGGCGCTGACGCCCGGCGCGGCGTACACCGTCGACATCGGCGACCTCGTCGCGGGCGACTCGCTGAACCTCCTTTTGCAGCGAGGAGTGTACGAGACCGGGAGCGGCACGGCCGGCTTCGTCTTCGTCTCGTCGACCGGCCCGAGCCCCACCGCAAACTTCTACAACTTCTACTACCCCGACATCCCGTTCACCCGCTCCGACAACGAGGGCGCCTACGCCGCCAAGGGACACGGCATCAACACGACGTATGCGTTCAGCCGGCTCGAGAGCGGCACTGTTGTGCCGACCGGGTCGATCACCGTGGACGCCGCCAACCCGTCGGACATCACCGACACGCACCGGGTCAACATCGTCGCGAACAGCGACGTCCACCTCACCGGCAACATCGACATGCACACCAGCGGCTACATCACCGATACCGAGCTGGTGGGGGATCTGCGGGTCGGCGAGATCAAGTCCTTCGACGACAACGTCCGGCTCACCGGTCCGGCCTCCATCGTCGACGCCCCGACCGGCAGTGCCGACCCGCCAACGACCGGTGACGACGCCGCAGACGTGATCGGTGTGAACCTGGTCCTGACGGCAGGCACCGCCGGACCCGGGAGCATCGGCTCGAACACGAACTTCCTCGAGGTCGACTCTG